>JAFAQY010000102.1 GCA_019261985.1 Bryobacterales bacterium
CTCCGCGCGGAGCGCGCCGTCTTTCGCGCCGGCGACCGCATCCCGCTCAAAATCTTGTCGACGAAAAAGCAAGGCGCGGCCTACATCGACGTGGTTAAAGAAGGCCAAACCATTCTCACCCGCGACCTCGATATTAATAACGGCCAAGCCGAACTTTCGCTCGCGGCGACGGCGGATCTTGCCGGCGCCGTCGATATCCGCGCCTACATCTTCAGCGGCAACGCCCAGCCTGTCAGCGATCACCGGCTGATCTTCGTGCAACCGGCCGACGATCTCAAAATCGAAGCCATGGCCGACGCGGCCGCATACAAGCCCGGCGACGACGCCCGCATCCGCTTCCGCGTCACCAATTCGCGCGGCGAAGGCGTGCAGGCCGCGCTCGGCTTGCAGGTGGTGGATGAAGCGGTCTTTGCTCTCGCCGAAAAGCAGCCCGGCTTCGCCAAGGTCTTCTTTTATCTCGAGCAGGAAGCCATGAAGCCGCGCTACGAGGTCCATTCCATTGGCATGCCGGAAATCGTCGAGCCGGTGGCTTTCGCTAAAGCCGATCAGCGCGACCGCGCCGCTCGGGCCCTGTTTTCGGCAACCGAGCTGGTCAATTCCAATAAATTCGACGCGGTCGCGGGCCAGAACCTCGGACAGGCCAAGTTCCAGGAGTATATCGGCCGATACCAAAAGACGTTCCAAGCTCAACTGAGTCGTCTCGCCGAGGAGCTCACCCGTCTCTATGCCGTCAATCCTCACACCGGCGATCTTGCCAAGCTGGCCGCCGAAGCTCCGAAGCCTCGCGACGCATGGGGATCCGAGTTGTGGTTCATCGGCGCGGGCACATTCATGCAGGTTCGCAGCGCCGGCCCGGACAAACAAAACGGCACTGCGGACGACCTGGCCGGATCCTTACAGTTACAGAACGGAAGAGTAATTGCCAACGTGATGGGCCAAGGCTTTGCCGGCGGACGTTTCCGCGTCGGCGGCAATATCCAGCAGTTTGGCGTGGACGGGGGAGTGGTTGGCGGCATCGCGGGCGGCATCGCCGGGGGCGGCGGAGGTGGGTTCGCCCCGCAGCCCCACTTCGCCATGGCCCCTCGCGCGTTGAACGGGCGGGTTGAAATGGCCGAGTCCCTCGCGCTCACCACTGGCCGCATCTCCTCCCCCGAACCTCAACCTCGCGTCCGCTCCTATTTCCCCGAAGCCCTCTACATCAACCCCGAAATCATCACCGATAGCTCCGGCCGGGCGACCATCTCCATTCCGCTCGCCGACTCCATCACTACCTGGCGCATGGCGATGCTGGCGTCCACTGTTCACGGCGCGCTCGGCAGCGCTACTTCCAGCATCAAGGTCTTCCAGGATTTCTTCGTCGATCTGGATCTTCCCGTCACGCTGACCCAAGGCGACCGCGTGTCAATCCCTGTCGCGGTGTATAACTACTCGCCGAACGGCGGCGATGTCACGCTGCAATTGCAGCCCGCCGATTGGTTCTCGCTCGCCGGCGATACGGCTTCCAAAACCGTCGCCGTCGAATCCGGCCGCGTCGGAGCATCGCAGTTCACCATCGAAGCCCAAAAGATCGGCAAATTCAAGCTCACCCTCAGCGCTCGCGTGAAAGGCCAGCCGAATGCCGACATCGTGGTCCGCGAAATTGAAGTGGTCCCCAACGGCCGCGAGCAAACTCAAGTCTTCAACGGCCGCCTGGAAACCGCCGTTCAGCACGAAGTGCGCTTCCCCGCCAATTCCATCCCGGACGCAAGCAAAATCTACGTCCGCCTCTATCCGGGCCCGCTGAGCCAAATTGTCGAAGGAATGGACGCCATTCTCCGCATGCCCGGCGGCTGCTTCGAGCAAACGTCTTCGGCGACGTACCCCAACATTCTCTCCCTCGACTACATGAAGAACACCAAAAAGCTCACGCCGGAAGTACACGCCAAAGCCGAGGGCTTCATCGCGAACGGCTATCAGCGGCTTCTGACGTTCGAGGTCCCCGGCGGCGGTTTCTCCTGGTTCGGCCAGGCCCCCGCCAATAAGATCCTCACGTCTTACGGCTTGATGGAATTCTCCGACATGTCGAAGGTGCACGACGTCGATCCCGCAGTCATCCGCCGCACGCAGCAATGGCTCGCCGGCCAGCAGCAGCCCGATGGAAGCTGGAAGGCCGATTCGTCATTCATCAACGAAGGCGCTACCAACCGCTTCAATTCCGATCTGCTCCGCATCGCCGCTTACGTCGCGTGGTCGCTTGAAAACACCGGTTATCAAGGCCCACAGATCGACAAGGCCAAGCAGTTCGTCGCGCAACGCCTGAACGCAAATCTCGACGCCTACACCCTCGCCGTCATCGCCAACTTCGCCGCCGATTACGGAAAAGATCGTGATTTCGAGCGCCAGGCGATGCAGCTCCTCCTCGACGCGCGCACAGAAAAGGACAACCAGGTTTGGTGGACCGCGCAGGAAACCGCCGTCTTCGCCACCGGCTCGAGCGCGGCCGTCGAAACCACTGGGCTCGCGGTGCAAGCTTTGCTCAAATGGGGCGAAGCGTCCGCCATTGCGAGCAAAGCGCTGAACTACATCGCCTCGAAGAAGGACGCTTCGGGGACATGGGGCACGACGCAGGCCACCATCATGGCCCTGCGCGCTCTGCTTCTTTCCACGTCAAAAGGATCCTCGGACGTGCAAGGCGCCGTTCAAATCTCACTCAATGGGGCGCCGGCACAACAGCTTATGCTGACGCCCGAAAACAACGACCTGTTCCATCAGTTCGTGCTGAAGAGCGTCGACGTTAAAAGCGCCAATACCGTCGAGATCAAGTTTCAAGGCAAGGGCAACCTGGCCTATCAGGTCGCAAGCGATTATTTCGTCCCATGGAGCGCCCAGCCCGCGCAAGAGCCTCTTTCCATCGATGTAACTTACGACCGCAACCAGCTTGCGCAAAACGACATCGCCACCGCCAAAGCCGTCGTCAAAAACAATCTCTCCAAGTCCGCGAATATGGTCATGGTCGATCTTGGAATTCCTCCCGGCTTCGACCTGCTGACCGAAGACTTGCAGCTATACCAGGACAAGAGCGCGAACTTGAAGAGCGGCCGGCTGGAAAAATTCAGCCTCACTGCGACACAAGCGATTTTGTACTTCGATTCGATCGCGTCCGGCGATACAGTTACTCTCCGCTACCGCCTGCGCGCCAAATATCCCATCCGCGCCCGCACGTTCCCCTCGCGCGTCTACGAGTATTACGATCCGGATGTGAACTCGACCGCCCGGCCGGCGCAACTGGAAGTCCGGTAGTCGTTTGAACCCGAGAACCCGCTTCCACGATAACGGAGGGAAGCAAGCGGAGCCGCGTGCAGGAACACTGAAAATTGGCAAAGTTGCTGGTTTTTAAGGAGCGGCAGGAATTTGGAGGGATTGTGACCGGTCGGGAGACGGGAGTGGGTTGGCGCACGATGAAGGCCGAAAAACGAACCCGAGTCACGCTGCCGGGGGCGGACTCAAGTCCGCCGCAGGCTGAAGCCGGGCTGAAGCCTGCCCCACTGTGCTACCGGCGGGTTGCGACGATGTCGAGGTATTCGCTCTCACTCAGGATCGTCGAGTTGTTGGAACGGTTGAAGTCGCCAATGAGATCGGCCATCTCCTTGATTAGCGTTTTTTGAGCATCCGGTGAAGAATGCTGGAAGGCCTTGATCGCGGGGCCGAAGTGAGTCTTCATAAACTCCACCCATTGCGCCGCGGAGGGCGAGCGGAAGCGGACCGCCTCGCGCTTGATGCGTAGATCGCTGACGTAGGGCCCGAGACGTTCGTTTAATACGGCTTTTTCGCCCCAAGTGACCGGGAGGTCGACCTGCGTGCCGGGAGGCGAGTAGCGGGCGAGAAGGCGAAAGAGTTGGCCCAGCATACCATCGGGAGTCCAGTTCGCCATGGCGAGCTTTCCGCCGGGGCGGCAGACACGGGCCATTTCGGCGGCGGTCCTTTCGGGGTCGGGGGCAAAGATCGCGCCGAAGGTGGTCATGACGACATCGAAGGAAGCATCCGGAAACGTTAACGCGTTCGCGTCGCCTTCCTGAAAGTCGATTTGCAGGCCCTCGGCGGCGGCACGGAGCCGGGCGCGTTCAAGCAGGGCCGGAGTGATGTCGACGGCGGTGACAATGGCTCGGCGCCGGGCGGCCGCGAGCGCGGTGTTGCCGGAAGCTGTGGCGACGTCGAGCACGCGGTCACCGGCATGGACCGGGATCGACTCGCAGAGGAGTTCGCCGGCAATCGAGAGCTCGACACCCATCTTGGGAAAGTCGCCCGCAGTCCAGGTTTGCTGTTGGATTTCGTTCAGTGCTTGGAGGTTCATCTATGTTGGTTTCGTTCGGGGCGAGCGGAAAGTTACGGCATGATTGAGAAGGGCGTAACTTAAGGCGCTGCGGATTCGAAGTAGATGAATGGGAAGCCCATCGACGACAGCGAGCTTAGGGATTTGATGACGCGCTATCAACGAGCCGATGCGGCCGCTCTTGACGAGCTGGTCCGGCGCGTTTCTCCTTTGTTGCTACGATACTTCGCCTGCACGCGGATAAGCCCGCAAGACGCGGACGATCTGCTGCAAGACTGCTGGATCCGGATTCACCGGTCGCGGCACACGTATCGGTCTTCTGAGCCGATGATGCCGTGGATTTACGCGATCGCAAGGCATACGCGACTGGACGCGTACCGGAAGCGGCGGAGGATGGAGGCTCGGGAGGTATTGGTGGCGGGCGTTCCTGAGGTGCTGCATCAGGCTGCGCCGGACACGGCGCCAGAGGAGAGCGGCTTCGATCGACTGATCGCGGATCTTCCGGAGTCACAGCGCGAGACGCTGGTGATGTTGAAGGTGGCGGGCATGAGTCTGGAAGAGGTGGCGGGGGCGACTTCGTCGACCGTGGGAGCGGTGAAGCAGAGGGCGCACCGGGCGTATGAGACGCTGAGGCGGGCATTGCGAAAGGGACGAGGAGATGGCGGGTTATCCCACTGAGGCGGAGCTGGAGCGGCGGTTGGATGCCTGGGCGGAGGCCGACCCGATAGAAGCGCGCGCCGAGCTTCAGCGTGAGCTGAGCAGGGCACTGGGGGCGTCGCTCAAGCTGGTGAAGCCGCTGCCCTCGAATCGCGCGCTGGTATTGCAGTTCCTGCTGGCCTTCGCGGCGTGCGCCGCAGTAGTGATTGCGATTCTGGACAAGGTTGGGATTCACGCAATGACGGTGGCGCAGGTGGGCGGGATGACGGCGATTCTTGCGAGCGGCGGTGTGTTCTTCTCGCTCGATCTGGTGAGCCGGATGATTCCGGGCAATCGAATAGAACTGCCGTTCCTGTTTGGCTTGGCGCTGGTTCTGCTCGGCGTGGCTGCGGCCATCGCGCTGCTGTTCCCGTGGCGCATGCCGGCGGCGTTCGTGGCAGAAGGTTGGCCGTGCGCCGTGTTGGAACTGGCGATTGCCATTCCGGCGGCCGCGATGGCCTGGGCAATGGCTCGGCGGGGCGCGTTATTTGCGTCGCCAGGTTTGGGAGCGGCGCTGTTGGCGCCGGCGGTTTGCCTGGCGCTCATGGCGGATCAGGCGCAGTGCATGTTCTTGCAGGCTCCGCACCTTTTGCTTTGGCATGGAGGAACCGCCGCGGGACTGATTGCCGCGGGGGCGGTGATCGGAAGGATTATGACGCGGCGGCGGAGCCTTTGACTTCGGATTCTAGTTCGCGCAGATCGCGTCCGCGGGTTTCATGTCCGAAGGCCGCGATCAGGATCAGCGAGGCGACGGTTGGAAGGGCCACGGCTCCGGCGGCGAGTCCGAAGGCGGGTACGAGGGAAAAGACGGCAAGAGATTGCGCCATGACGCCGCCTACTTTGCTGCATCCGGCAATCCAACCGGTGGCGCGGCCGCGCAGGCGGACGGGGAAGCTTTCGGCGGCGTAGGGCATAATAATCGAGATCACAGCGCTGGTTCCGACGACGAGGAGTGAAACGGAGATAAGCGGGTTGGATAGCAACGAAAACGCGCCATTGTTGCGGAGGAGCGTCGCGATTAGGCCGAGAGTTGTGACGGCAATGGCGAGGATCAAGACGCGCTTGGTGCTCCAGAGGCTGTAGAGATAGGTGACGGCGGCGATAGTGGGTATCGCGATCAGCGACGATCGAGCTATGACTGCGCTGGTGAGGCCGACGCTGCGGCCCTCGGCGACGAGCGCGCTCGGCAGCCACAGCAGCACCCCGAAATTCGCAAACCCCCAAGCGAGAGCGGCGAGAGTGAGCGCGAGGGTTACGCCGAGGAGCGGCTTGGATTCCGCGCGGCGGCCTGGAGTGGGCTGGGACGCAGCGTCGATTGTGCCGCCGTAGCGCGCGAGGATTTGGCGGGCTTCATCGAGGCGGCCCATCGCGAGAAGGAATCGCGCGGATTCCGGAAGCAGGGGACTGAGGGCGATGAGCATGAGTCCGGTGGGGAATCCGATCAGCCACATGATGCGCCATCCGAAATAAGGCTGTAGCAGGGCGGATGAGGCGCTGGTGGCGAAATATCCGCCGATGGTGCCAATCCCACCTATCAATACCAGGCACCAGCCCCGGTGGCGCGTAGGCATGATCTCGGCAAGCAAGGCATTCGCGACGGGAAGCATGCCGCCGGCGGCAAGTCCCATCATGATGCACATGAAAACGTTCCAGGCAAAGGAGGGCATAGCTCCGCAGATGGAGGTGCCGATGAAGAAAACGGCGGCCAGGAGAATGGACGCGCGGCGGCCGTAAATGTCCGCCAGCGCCCCCCAGATGAAGGATCCGATGGTGGTGCCGAGAAGCGCGAACACGGGAAGGATCGCCACCTGGGCCGCGTTGAGTCCATATTCGACACGCATGCCGGGAATGACGAAGCCGAGGCTGGACGCTTTCATGATGTCGATGACGAGCGCGATGGCGAGCACGGCGATTTGAATTACGTGGGCTTTGGTGAGCGGCGCATCTTCGGGCGGGAGGATGGAGCCGTGGCGTGCGTCTTGCGCCGGACGGCGAGGAAGGAGGCCATAGGCGGCCGCGGCTCCGCCGAGTATGATCACGCCCATGCCGATGAGCATGGCGGCGCCCATGGGCATGCCAGCCAGCCGCCAGCCGGTATGGCGTCCCATGAGGAACATGGGCGCGTGTAATGCAACTCCGGAAGCAACCATCAGGGAGCCGGACCAAAAGGCGAGCATGTGACCTGGTCCGGCGAAGAGCTGGCCGTTGTTCACGACTTTTGATTCGCCAGGCGGAGGGAGAAAGTTACAGTGACTTACCGGAAAGTATCCGTCGCATAGCTGGTCCGGCATCGCAGGCGTTCGCGTAACGTAGTCCTCCCGCGGAGTGTCAACATCTAAGAAACCAAACCATCAGCATGTGATGCATGCAGAAAGGCGATTCTCATGGAAAACAATCCTACTCAAACGATGCGGGCGGTAGCGATTGATGAATTTGGGGGGATCGAGAAGATGAAACCGCGCAAACTACCCGTGCCGAAGGTGGCGAACGACGAGATCCTGGTTCGGGTGGATACCGCGGGAGTCGGCGTCTGGGATCCGTTTGAACGCGAGGGCGGGTTCGCGAAAGAGTTCGGTCTGAAAGCCAACTTTCCTCTTGTCCTGGGGTCAGATGGCGCGGGAACTGTCGAAGGCGTGGGCGATGATGTTCGTGATCTCAAACGCGGCGACCGCGTATACGGTATTAACTTGATGAGTCCAAAGGGCGGCTTTTATGCGGAATATACCGTGATCAAAGCGAAGAATGCGGCGATGATCCCGCGGGCATTGTCCACTCGAGACGCCGGGGTCTTGGCAGTCGATGGCGTCACCGCGCTGGATGGTCTGGATAAAACGCTTAGGCTTGAAGCCGGTGAATCGATTCTGATACTCGGCGCCAGCGGCGGCATCGGCCATTTAGCGGTTCAACTGGCCAAGCGCATGAAAGCACGGGTTCTGGCCGTGGCCTCCGGTAAAGATGGCGTGGAGTTTGTGAAACGGCTGGGAGCCGATAAGGTCATCGACGGTCACGGAGAGGATATTCTCAAAGCGGCGCATGAATTTGCTCCGAAGGGTCTGGACGCAGCTTTGTTGACGGCTGGCGGAAAACCCGCGGAGCAGGCGATTGCAGCGCTGCGGGAAGGCGGCCGGGCCGCTTACCCGAACGGCGTGGAGGATGCCCCTCAGGCGTCTGATGGCGTGAAAGTTATGAAGTACAACGGAGAACCCGACCCGCGGACGTTCGCCAAACTGAATGAATTGATCGGTGCCGGGCCGTTTGAAGTCCACATTGCACGGACGTTTAAGTTAGAAGAGGCGGCCGAGGCCCAGCGGGCGCTTGATAGTCATTACCTCGGCAAGCTCGCTCTGGTTCTGAGCTGATGTGAAGGAATACCCGCTGATCTTTGGGAACCAATACGGTCCAAGAACTAAAGCCGGGAGGAGTTCCCTCATTTAGGAAGCCCGCGCAAACTCGCTTCTAGCTCTAAGGCTCACGATTGTCCGGTGCGCCAACTCGGCGCGGAGGGAACTTAGCGACATGGCGACGATCCGTCAAGTTGGGGGCTTCGCCGGTTTACGGGTATTGCCTGCAATCAGCCTCAATGGTGAGGGGCCTCGACTCGGCTGCGGGCTGTCGCAGTAATTTTCCTCGGGGCGTTTAGCATTCAAGACGAACTTTAGGCTGTAGACACGCTACTGCTTATGGGTGTAGACTTTCTACATCATGAGTAAACGGGACACATACCGCAACCGGATCGAGCTGCTGCAAGGCACCCTCGATATGCTGATTCTGCAAACACTACGATGGGGTCCGCGACACGGCTATGGGATCGCGCAAGCCATACGCTCCGGGACAGAAGATGTTCTTCAAGTGGAGACGGGTTCGCTCTATCCGGCGCTCCATCGCCTCGAAAGGCAGCGCTGGGTGAAGGCTGATTGGAGGCAAACGGAAAACAACCAGCGCGCCAAGTTCTACAGACTGACGGCGACTGGGAAGAAGCAGCTCGCTGAAGAACAGGGGCGTTGGGCGCGGATGAGCGCCGCCATCGCCGGGCTGATGGCGCGAGGTGAAGCATGAATTTGTGGACCCGTCTTTTTCGGCGTAACCAGCTCGAAAACGAGCTCGACGAAGAACTGCGGGTTCATCTCAACATGGCCACGCAAGAACGGCTGGAACGGGGTGAGACGCCCGCAAAAGCCGCCGCGGCAGCGCGCCGCGAGTTCGGCAACGAGGCGCTGATTCGCGAAACCACGCGTCAGATGTGGGGCTGGAGCGGGCTGGAGCTCGTATTGCGTGACCTGAAATTCGCGCTGCGCCAACTGCGACGGAATCCGGGGTTTACTGCCATGGCTATTCTGTCTCTCGGTTTGGGTGTTGGGGCGAATACCGCGATTTTCAGCCTGGTGAAGGCGATGCTGATCGCGCCCTTGCCCTATCCCGAAGGCGACCGGCTGGTCATGGTCTGGGAGGATGTGCCCCGTTGGGACATCCCGCGCAACACGCCGGCGCCCGCGAACTTCCTCGATTGGCGCGCGCAAAACCACGTGTTCGAGAGCATGGCGGCGTTCATGGGCGGGATCTTCGGCGATGTCGCGCTCAGCGGCGCGGGGGAGGCCGAGCAGATCCACGGCGCCCAGGTCTCGTCCAATTTTTTCCGTGTTCTACGCGTCCGCCCCGTTCTCGGAAACGACTTCCAAGAGAACGACGATCAATCCGGCGCCACGGTCGCGATTATTAGCGACTCGCTTTGGCGGCGTCACTTCGGCGCTGCACACGATGTAGTTGGCCGGGGGATTACGCTCAATGGAATTGGGTTCACGATCGCCGGTGTCATGCCTCCTGCTTTCGCATACCCCACCAGCGGAATCGAAGTGTGGACGCCGGTGGCAATGAACACTGCTCGCATGCGCGCTCGCGGCGACCATTTTCTTCAGGTGGTGGCCCGGCTAAATAAGGATGCGACGCTTGAGCGTGCCTCGGTGGAGATGAAAGGCATCGCCAAACGGCTCGAGCTCGACTACCCGGAAACCAACACGGGGATTGGCGCAACGGTCGTGCCCTTGCGCGAGCAGTTGAACGGGGATCTCCGCCAAATTTTGCTCCTACTCGCAGCCGCCGTGGGGCTGGTTATGCTGCTGGTTTGCGCCAATATCGCGAACCTTCTGCTGGCGCGTGCGCTGGCGCGGGAAAGAGAAATGGCTATGCGCGCGGCTCTGGGAGCTTCGCGCGGGGCGGTACTTTGCCAGCTTCTTACGGAAAGCTCCGTGCTGGCGATCGCGGGTGGGATCGTCGGATTGGCGATCGGATACTTGGCACTTGCCGGTCTCTTGAGGATTGTTCCCGCCGATTTGGTGATCGGCAAATTTGACCCGACGCCGCACCGTCTTGCCGGTTCGGTGGATTTTGGCGTGGCCGCTTTTGCGTTCGGAATCTCAATCGTGACGGGTGTGCTCTTCGGACTCGCTCCGGCGCTCGGCAGCCGCCGTACCGATCTCAATGAGATTCTGAAGGCTGGTTCGCGCAGCCTGAGCGCGGGAGGCCCAGCGCGTTTGCGCTCTGTGCTGGTGGTGGCGGAGACCGCCCTGGCTTTCGCACTGCTGGTTGCCGCCGGACTCACTCTGCGCAGTTTCACGGCGCTGGCGAGCGTGAAACCGGGCTTCGATTCTTCTCGCGTACTTGCGATGAGCCTGAATCTGCCGCCTTCGCGCTATCCGACATCGGAGAAACGTGCGCCGGCGATTCGAGAGATTCTGCGCCGAGTGAGAGACGTACCCGGAGTGGAATCGGCAGGGATAATCAACTTGCTCCCTCTGACGTTCCGCGGCGGCAGCAGTGGTTTCTACGTCGAAGGCACACCGCCTCCGGCGCAAGGCCAGGCGCCCGCGGCGAACAATCGCATCGTCAGCCCCGACTATTTCAAGACGCTTCGAATTCCCTTGAACGCGGGACGTTATCTGAACGATCACGATGTGGCAGGCGCGCCTCTGGTGGCCGTGGTCAACGAGGTTATGGCGCAACGCTATTTCCCCGGAGCCGACGCGCTCGGCAAGCGGTTCAAACTCGGGCCCCCGGATGGGAGCGCGCCCTGGTACACGGTCGTGGGCATCGTCGGTGACGTGCATCAATATGCACTCGATATCGAACCAAATCCCGAAATGTATTTCCACTACGAGCAAGGCCGGTTCAGTCCGCCGCGCGACCTGGTGATCCGCACGGCGCGTGACCCGCTGGGGGTAGCGAAATCGGTACAACTTGCGGTTCGCGCGGTGGACGCCGACGCGCCGACGTATGGCGTCCGCCTGATGGACGATGTGGTTAGCGCCACCGTTGTACTTCCGCGCCTGGAAGCGTTGATGCTCGGCGGCTTCGGCGGGCTTGCGGTGACTCTGGCTTCGATCGGAATCTACGGCGTCATCTCCTACGCCGTATCGCGGCGATCGACGGAGATCGGAATCCGCATAGCGCTGGGCGCGCGTCCGGGAGAGATCTTGTGGAAAATCATCAAAGGAGCGTTGGGCCTCGCCGCCGCGGGGCTCGCAATCGGAATTCCGACGGTGCTGCTGACTACAGGACTGCTGTCACCCGTGCTTTATAACGTGAAAGCCAATGACGTCACCACCTTGCTTTCGGCGGCGGGACTGCTGATTGCCGTCTCGATCCTGGCAGCTGCAGTTCCCGCCTGGCGGGCATCGCGGGTCGATCCCGTGGTTGCACTAAGGAACGATTAACTTTCGACAATCGTTCTCGACAAGGCTATTGCAACCGAATAAAACGCCAAGGGCCAAAGTTCAGCAAGACGCTCACTAGCGGCACACGGTTTAGCGATACACCTGGTAGTAACCGGCTTCGGGGTAAAGTTGACGGTAAAACGCGCGTTGCTGACATATGCCGCGCGATTGTGCTCACGCCCGAAAGGATATCAAAGGGAACCGCGGCGTCAGCCCGCCCCGCTGCCATTCCGAAGGGAGTCGATCCGCACACGGCCTCACCCTGCTCCCGGATCTTCACAACCGTATCGACATAACAGGTTCCGACGCCAGGCTTAGTTAGTTGGTTAGAACAGGCCAGCCCTAAACCTCGCACCCGAAAAAACGAAAAATATGGCGTGCTGCCGCTGCATCCGTGAGATTGTGGCATACCCTGGCCGACTATATAAATTAGGCTCCTCAATCGATTAGGCTCGCCCGCCGATGGCTTATTTCCCTACCTGGCTGAATCCGGTAGACCGCGTGGTGCTGTGGCTACTTGCGCCGCTTTCCATCGCCATTCTATTGAGCAGCATGGACGATTTGGTTGTCGATCTGCTTTGGGCGTATGGCTGGTTTAAAGACAAGCTGCGGCCCGCGGCGCGGCTGTTCCCGCCCGGCCAGCGCCAGCTCGATTCCGCCCCGCGGCGCCGGATCGCCATTCTTATCCCGCTATGGAAAGAGCATAAGGTGATCCGCAACATGCTGGAGCACAACCTTGCCGCGATCCGGTACCAGGATTACGACATTATTGCCGGGGTATACCCCAACGATCACGAAACGCAGCAAGCCGTCCGAGCAGTTTCGAAGCGCTTTTCGAATGTTCATCTCGCGGTTTGTCCTCATGACGGTCCGACATCGAAGGCCGACTGCCTGAACTGGGCGTTCCAACACATGCTGCTGGTTGAAGAAAGCGGTGGGGGCCGATTCGAAGTCATAATCACCCACGACGCCGAAGACCTGATTCATCCCGAAGAACTGCGTTGGATCAATTACTACTCTGGCCGCTTCGATTTCATCCAGACTCCGGTGCTGGCTCTCAAAACGCCTTTTTTCGCGCTCATGCACGGAATTTACTGCGATGAGTTTGCGGAAAACCATACGCGCGACATGCCCGTGCGGGCGCGATTCGGCGCATTTCTGCCGAGTGCCGGCGTCGGAACCGGATTCCGCCGCGATGCCCTCGAAAAACTGGCGGTCGCTTCGGCAAACCGCCTGTTCGATCCTGTGTCGCTGACGGAAGATTATTCCGTCGGTTTGCGCATGTTCCGGCTCGGATGCACGCAGGCGTTTATTCCGTTGTCGCGCGACCGAGTCGCCACGCGCGAGTATTTCCCCGACCGCTGGCGCGCCGCGCTACGCCAGCGGACACGGTGGGTCACCGGTATCGCCCTTCAGGGATGGCAGCAATTCGGATGGAGAGGAAAACCCGCGGAAGTTTACTGGCTGTGGCGCGACCGCAAAGGGCTGATAGGGAACCCGCTGAGCCTGACCGCGAACTTCGTGTTCCTATACGGCCTGGGCACGCAGATGTGGACGCGCATGACACCTTCGTTCGCGCGCGTTGCCGCGGTAACGCTCGGCTTGCAACTACTGCGAATCGCCATTCGCATGGCGTGCACCGGGCGAATCTACGGATGGTGGTTCGCGCTGGGGGTTCCGATCCGCGTGGTTTATTCGAATGTCCTCAACTCTGCCGCCACGCTGCGCGCGATTGCGACGTATGCGCAGGCGCGCGCGCGGCGCGAGCCTCTGAAGTGGCTTAAAACCGATCACGCTTATCCCACCCGCGCGGCGCTTCTGGAGCACAAACGGCGGCTGGGCGAGATCCTGGTCGCGTCCGGCTTTCTTGAAGCCGGAGAGCTCGCCGCGGCGCTGGAAACGCTTCCCGAAGAGGTTCGCCTGGGAGAGCATCTGGTCAACGAAGGGTTTGTTACCGAAGACGACATTTACGAGGGGCTGAGCTTTCAGCAAGGTCTTCCTCGCGCGCGAATCGAAATTGATGCAATCGACCTCGGCATCGCCCGCGCGCTGCCTGAACATGCGGCTCGCGAATGGAAAGTGCTGCCGTTTCAGGTCGCCGAAGGCAGCCTGTTTCTCGCCGGTCCCGAAATCCCGGACACGGAGGTGAACGAAGCCCTCAAGAGTTTCACGGCGCTCGAGCTGCGCTTTCATTTAGTGACCCCTAGCGAATTCAGCGAGCTTGCTGACGCGTTACTCTAGTGCTGGGTGGGGCGGGATGCTATCCTGCGCGCGATTGCCAATCGCGCTCGGCGGCGCTGGCGAAAAGGTCGGCAGGCGGGTTAGCAACCCGCCGCAGGTTGGCAACCTGCCCTACAAGCTATCAATGCACGATCGGCTATTAGCGGCGGCGCTCGCCGCGCGAGAACATGCGCATGCGCCCTTCTCGAATTTCCGCGTCGGAGCCGCGCTAGAAGACGAATCCGGCCGGATTTACACCGGCTGCAACGTCGAAAACGCGACCTATGGGTTGACCGTTTGCGCCGAACGCGTAGCCGTGCTGAAAGCAATCTCCGAAGGCGCGCGCAAGTTTCCCCGCATCGCCATCGCGGCCGATACGGAAACTCTCACACCCCCGTGCGGCGCATGCCGGCAGATTCTGTGGGAGTTCTGCGGCGATATCGAACTGGTATTGGGAAATCCGGGCGGCAAGACGGAAACGCTGCGCCTGAAAGATGTGTTTCCGAGGGCTTTTGATGCATCGTTCCTTTAAGGCATCCGCCGCGCTGCTGTTCATCTTTTTGATTTCGTGCGGTTCAGCCCGCACTCGTGTGGATACGATCTGGTCCGCGCGCTGGGTGGTCACAATGGACCCCGCGCGCCGCGTGATCGAAAACGGCGCGGTTGCCGTTAACGGGGATCATATCGTCGATGCAGGCACTCGTCAGGAAATCGATGCAAAATATACGGCAGGCGATCTCCTAGACCGGCCCAGCGCGATTCTCACGCCGGGTCTCATCAATACGCATACGCATGCGGCGATGTCGCTATTCCGTGGGGTCGCCGACGATTTGAAGTTGCAGGAGTGGCTCGAAAAATATATCTTTCCGGCGGAAGCCAAGAACGTCGATCGCGAGTTCGTGCGCTGGGGAACTCGATTGGCGCTGCTTGAAATGGCCCTTTCGGGGACCACCACCTACACGGATATGTATTATTTCGAGAACACCGTTGCGGAGGAAACGAAGGCTGCGGGAATGCGCGGGGTGCTGGGCCAGACGATCATCGGCTTTCCCGCTCCCGACTACAAGACGCCGCAAGCAGCGCTCGCCGGCGCGGAGTCGTTTCTTGAAGCGTACGGCGGCGATGCGCTGATTGTACCCGCGGTCGCGCCGCACGCGATCTTTACCAACTCCGACGACACCCTCCAAGCGGCTCGACAATTGGCCGACAAATATCAGAAGCCTCTGATTATTCACCTTTCGGAGACAAAAGCGGAAAATGATGATTCCCTCAAGCAGCGCAAGAAAACACCCACGGCGGCGTTAGATGCACTCGGTCTCCTGAACGGCTGGACGGTTGCCGCGCACGGCGTATGGCTGGACGATACCGACCTGGCCATCCTAAAAGCTCGCGGCACGGGTTTGGCGCACAATCCATCCAGCAATATGAAGCTCGCCAGCGGCATCGCGCCGGTGGTCAAAATTCTCAATCTCGCGATCCCGATGGGGCTTGGAACGGACGGCGTCGCCGGGTCGAACAACGACGTAGACATGATGGAGGAGATGGACCTCGCCGCAAAATTGCAGAAAGTCGCAACCGGCGATCCGCGGGCGCTACCGGCCGAGCAAGCCTTCGCAATGGCCACAATAACCGGGGCCCGCGCCCTGCGCATGGATAAACTCATTGGATCGCTCGAAAAAGGAAAGCGCGCGGACATGATCATGATCGGCCTGGATTCGCCGCATGCCGCCCCGATGTACAACGTCTATTCGCAATTGGTTTACGCGCTGAAGGCATCGGACGTGGAAGACGTTATGGTGAATGGACGCACGATTGTCCGCGAGCGCAAAATGCTGACACTAGATGTGCCGGCCGTGCTGGCGAAAGCATCAGAGTACCAGCGGCAGATTGCAAATAGCGTGAAGTAGGCCCAGTTGCAAAAAGTTGGCACAAAGGCAATTGTGGGCAGGCTTCAGCCTGCGGCGAGCTTCAGCCCGCCTCTGAGCGGTTACGCGAAGTTCTGCAATGAACGGGCTCCGAAATCAGCGAATAAATAGCATCGTCGCGGACATGGCCAGTCCAGTAGCCGCGCTCAATAGCGCTAGATACCAGATCTTCGCCATCTTCGCCAAAATCGCCAAAGACGCGAGCACGATCCCGATCTCTAAAAAGACCTCGCCGAATTCCAGCCGGAACGCGCGCTTCCCGTCTAAATTTCTTTCGGCCTCGATCTCTCGCGCTTTGTCCTGGATTTCGTTACGCTCTTTGTCATATCGATCTGAGTTCTGGCCATAGTGCTGAACGCGGTTGCCGAGAGACTCCTTTTCCGCCGCCTTAAGCACGTCCTGCGCGATCTCGGACTCGTACCGGCGGATGTCCTTCGCCTGATAATAAGCCCATTGGTCGGAGGCCTGTTGCTGCGCGAGCAGTTCCTCTGTGGTGTAGTAATGCACTCCGACGGAAACAATCGCCAGAAAAGCGGCGATGATCGCCATGCTGACCGCGACCTTCTTATCGAAGGGCTCTTTCGCGTGTTCTACGCCTTCTTGTAATTCTTCGCTGGCGGACATATCATGACGCTCTCAGGCTATCATGCGCCAGGCGCAGGGCGGCTCGCAGAGCCGGGCCGAGCGCCGCCGCAATCGCCAGCGCCAGAATACCCGCCGCGGCAACCGTATTCGTGACTGGATCGGCCGGGCTAACGCCAAACAGGAGTGACCTAAGCGATTTTGAAAGCCCGAAGGCCGCGACTGCGCCAACCGCCAAACCCCACACGGCCGCAATCAGCGATCGCCGGCACAGCAATGTCACAATTTGGCCGGTGCGCGCGCCCAGCGCTTTCCGGATTCCGATTTCCAGCCGCCGTTGTTCGGCAAGATAAGCGGAAACGGCATAGATACCGCTTCCGGCCAGGACCAGCGCAAGCCCGGCGAATACGCCCAGCAACCACATTCCGCGAGCGGGCGCGTCGGTCAGATTGGAGGCGCGGCTCTCGAGCGTGCGCGGCTCATCGATAGGGGCCGCGGGCGACTCCGCCGCCACTTCGCGTCGCACCGCTCGTGCCAGCAGCATCGGATTACCTTGCGTGCGCACGAGAATGAAATTCAAACGCAGGGCACTTTGCGATTCCGGTAAGTAAATATGTTCCGCTTCGCAATTCGTGACCGAGCCGGAGCAGATATTACCGACGACTCCCACAATTTCTCCCTGAACGTCCTTTGAATCATCGAGATTGAACGCCATCTGTGGAATTACCATACTTCTACCTATAGCCATGCCGCCGAAATACCGTTTCGCGATCGATTCGCTCACGATGGCGACGGGGGCCGACCCAGTCTGGTCCGTCGCGGCGAAGTATCGGCCTGCGCGTAGCGCAATACCGGCGACCCGAAAATAATCGTCGCTTACGACGTTCACGCTGGCCCGCCGCGCGTTGGGCGGCGCCGGCTGGCCTGCCGGTTGAACATCCATCGCGATCATCACTCCTCCCGCGGGCGTCGCGCTTGCAGTCGCCACCCCGGTCACTCCCGGCAGCGCGCTGAGGCGCTGGCGAATGCGTCCATAGAGCGATTCGGCCCCGCTGGTTGTTTGCTGCGATGAGGGAGCCAAGGCGAGAAACGCGGTCAAGACATTATGCGGATCGTAGCCGAGGTTCACGCCTCGCATGTTCACGAAACTCCGGATCATCAGACCTGCGCCCGCCAATAGCACGAAAGCCAGCGCGACTTCTCCACTCAACAAAGCGCCTTGCCAGGCGGCGCCGGACCGCGCGCGCATACCCGCGGTTCCTTCGCCTCGCGCGGAGCGGAGCGCGGGCACAAGCGCGGAGAGTACGGCCGCCGTGAGCCCGAATGAAAGCGCGGCCAGCAGCACGCGCCAATCGATATTCAGCTCGTCCACGCGCGGAAGATTCGCAGTCAGCGGTTTCATCGCACCCAGGCTTAGCTGTGCGAGCGCGACGGCCAGCACGCTGGCCGCGATTGAAAGCAAGCAGCACTCCGCCAGAACTAGCCGGATAATATGCCAGCGCGTGGCGCCTAATGCCGCGCGAATCGCAACTTCGTGTTGCCGCCCGGTCGCTCTAGCCAGCGACAGGCTCGCCACATTTACACACGCGATCAACAGCACGAATGAGACGGCTCCCATCAGGATCAATAGAAGCGGACGCTGCGCCCCGGTGAGGTTATCGAGCGCGGGTTCGAGTCTCAGTTCGACATCTTTCCAGTCGGCCGGATCGAGCCGCGCCAGCTCCGCCGAGATCAGCTTCATTTCCGCCCGCGCGGCCTGCAGACCGACGCCGGGTTTGAGCCTGCCCAAGCCGATAATCCCGGTTGGATTGTCTTCCGTCACAAACGGAATGAATAGAGTCGGCTTCACCACGCCGAGCGGCTTAAAATCCCGCGGCATAATGCCGATCACGTGCCAGGGCTGCTGGTTGAGGGTGATAGTTGATGCCAGCACTTTAGGGTCGCCCCCGAAGCGCTGCTGCCAAAAGGCGTAATCCAGAATCACGACGTGGCTCCGGCCGCGCTTGTCTTCGTCAGGCAGGAACGTCCGGCCCAGAAAGGGTTGAATTTTCTGCAGCTCGAAATAGTTCGACGTAGTGCATGGCCCGACCAACATCTCCGGCTCCGCCAACCCGGTGAGATTGGAAGTGCAGAACTGAAGCCCCGCGACCTGCTCGAAGGACTTGCTCTGTTCACGGATCTGCCGGAACGCTTTCGGATCCAGATGGCCGTTGCCGCGAGGATCGAGAATATTCACCAAACGGTCCGTCCGATAGCCGGGCAGAGGCCGTAAAAGCACGGAATTCACAATCGAGAACATCGCCGTGTTCGCCCCGATACCGAGACTGAGAGTAAGGATCGCGACTAACGTGAAACCCGGGCTATTCCGAAGGCTGCGAGCGGCAAAAAACAGATCCCTGAGCATCGATTAATAGCGTACTGCACGCCCGGGGGCGCCTAAGCGTCATATTCTTGTTAAAGCGTCTCACGATAAATGTATGGCTGAATGGTCGCTTAAATATGCCGACTCGCGCGGCGAAATGCATCAGCAGGTCGCCGAAGCCGGTTCCGAACGCGAGCTGCGCGACCGGCTAACGCAGCAGGGTTTCCTGATCTATTCGATCAAGCCCCGCTCGGAAGCAAGCAGTATGGCCGCGAAGCTCGGCGGCCGCGCCGGCAAGCTCAATGTTGAAAAATTTCTGATCTTCAACCAGCAGTTCGTAACGCTGATACGCGCCGGCCTGCCGATTTTGAAGTCTTTGGACCTGCTCGCCGAACGCCTGACCGATCCCAAGCTTTCGAAATACATTAAAGGCGTGCGGGAGGAGGTGCGCAATGGCGCGCTGCTCTCGGACGCCTTTGCTCGTCAACGTGTTTTCCCGCCGGTGTACGTTACCAGCGTGCTCGCGGGTGAGCGCAGCGGCTCCCTTCCGGAGGTCTTGGAGCGTTACGTCACGTACCAGAAGCTGGCGTTATCGGTGCGCAAGAAACTGATTGTTTCGATGCTCTATCCGGCGGTGATGATCTTCCTGGCATTTGGGCTGATCGTATTTCTGGTCACCTATGTCGTGCCGAATTTCGCGCAATTGTACAGCAGTATGGGGTCGCGGCTGCCTGCGCCTACGCAGATCTTAATTGCCGTCGGCACCACGGCGCGCAGTTATGTGGTTTTAGGATTCGTTGGCTTGGTTATTGCGGGTCTGTTGTTTCGCTACTGGTCGCGCACGCCGTCGGGGAGCGAAGCAGTAGACCGCGTATTGCTGAAGTCGCCAGTGGCGGGTGAAGTATGGCTGAAATACCAAGTGGCGCAGTTCTCCCGAGTCCTGGGAACGCTGCTGGTCGGCGGCATCCCTTTGATGGCCGCGCTCGACACGGCCGCGGATTCTCTCGGAACTCAGGTGTTGAAAAAAGTCCTTCAACAAGCCACCAAGCTGGTGCGGGAAGGCCAAGCCTTATCACAGGCCCTGCGCGTCACCAAAATTTTTCCCGGACTTTCCATAGACATGATCGAAGTGGGCGAATCCACCGGCGCGCTCCCGGCGATGCTTTCCAGCGTCGCCGAGTTCTATGAAGACGACGTCGCCACCCGTGTAACGGCAGCCCTCAGCCTCATCGAGCCCGCGATTCTGATCTTCATGGGAATATTTGTCGGCTTCGTACTCGTCTCGCTGTACTTGCCTATTTTCTCGCTCGCGGATTCGATGCGGTAAGTCCTAAAAACCCTACTGCCCGTCCAGCTTTCGTCCCCGTAGATGATCCGCTTCGGCGCTCTTCAAATCTCCAGCGTCGCGCTCAGCTTGGGCGCGGGCATAATAGGCCTGCGCCAAATCCGGCTGAAAGGCGATTGTTCGCGTGAAGTCTGCGATGGCCCGAGCGTAATCCCCAAGCTTCACATAGGTCGCGCCGCGCTGAAAATAGTTATCGGCGCTGGGCGCAAGTTGAACCGCGCGATTGAAATCCTCCAGCGCCTTGCGGGCGTCTCCGGTCTCGCGGACCGCAACTCCGCGCAGATTGTAGGCGGCTGAGAGATCGGGATCTATGTTAGCGGCGGCGCTCGCGTCCTCGATCGCGGCCGAATAGTTCTTCAGCGCTAGATACGCCTGCCCGCGCTCCACCAGTGGTCTTGGATTTCGAGGACGCGCGTGGATCGCTTTCGTGAAATCGTCGATGGCCGCCTCGGTCGCGTAAAGCGCGATATGCGCCCGCCCGCGCATCACCCAAGCTTCGGCAAGCGACGGTTGCAATGAGATCACGCGGTCGAATGTGAGAATCGCTTCGTTGTACCGCGCGGCGTCCATTAACTGGCGGCCGGCATGGAAAGTCTGTTCGGCTCTTATGGGATCCGTCCAGCGCTTTAGCAGCCATAGCGCTGCGGCTGTGAGCACCAGAACCGCCGTGATCCACGCCAACACAATGCGCCGTTTGCGCCTGGCTGCATCTTCGGCGGTAACGGGGATGAATGCCGTCGGATCTAGCGGCGTTCCGGGCGATGTTGCCATGGTCAATCCCTATGATAGAGAAAAAGCCACATGAAGCTCGTACAGATCATCACCGATGGCGCCTGCATCGGCAATCCCGGACCCGGCGGATGGGCGTGCATTCTCCGCTATAACCACCACAAAAAGGAACTCTCCGGAGGGGAACGGGAGACTACGAATAATCGCATGGAGATCACGGCCGCCATCCGCGGCCTGGAAGCGCTACGCGAACCCTGTGATGTGGAGGTGGTAACCGATTCGCAGTACTTGAAAAATGGAATCACCAGTTGGATTCGGGGTTGGAAGAACAACGGTTGGATCACTCGCGAAAAAAAGCCGGTGCTGAACCGGGATCTGTGGACGGAATTGGATCGACTAGTTACGAAACATAACGTCAAGTGGACGTGGACCAAAGGGCACGCGGATCACGACGACAATAACCGCTGTGACGAACTCGCCACCCGCGCGGCCCGGCAACATCAGCGGCGGTAAAGTAGACGTGTATGAAGGCCACAACATTTGTTTTCATTATTGTTTTTTCATCTTTTGCCGCTGCACAGCCGATTGGGGCAGGAATTAAGCTGGGCACAACGCTCACGGATGCGATTTCATCGCTCCCATCGTTCCCCATTCAGAACACAAACCATTTCATCGTGGGTCCATACGTGGAGGTTCGTCTGCCCTTGGGTTTGGCGGTGGAAGGCGATGCGCTCTATCAACGCGGGCTGTATGGAAACGTGACCAATGGGAGCGGTAGCGGCTCCACGTGGCAGTTTCCGATTGTATTGAAGTACAAATTCTTAGAGGGTCCGATCCGTCCGTACGTCGAAGGCGGTCCCACCTTCAGTCACACCGCCGACATATATGGCGAATTGCCTTTTGTAGCGGCGATCGGGGAGACTCCATTCCTGAATCATCGGTCGAATTTCGGCATCACGCTCGGCGGAGGTATCGAGGTGAGGATCCTTAAGCTGCGTGTTTCACCCGAGGTCCGATACAACGGCTTTACGGTGACCAACATTCAAGACCCCTCAGGCTTGTTTCATTCCAACAGGAACATGGCAACATTCACGATGGGCTTCGGCTTTTGACGAAAGCACCCGACGATACAATAGAGAATTCGGGAGGAATGTCGATGGCTGCTAGCCCGCGCCGTAACTCGGTGCCCGTTCGCATTGGTTCGGTGATGGTCGGGGGAGGACATCCAATCGTTGTCCAATCCATGACTAACACCGATACGGCCGACACGCCCGCGACGGTGAACCAGGTGATGGCGCTGGCGAACGCCGGCTCGGAGCTTGTGCGCGTCACGGTGAACACGGAAGAAGCGGCGCGCGCAGTTCCCGGAATCGTTGAAACCCTCGATAAATTCGGCTGCCGCGTGCCCGTGATCGGCGATTTCCACTACAACGGCCATATCCTGCTGAAGAAATATCCTGCCATGGCGCGAGCCCTCGCCAAATACCGCATTAATCCCGGAAACGTAAATATCGGCAAGAAACACGACGACAATTTCCGCACCATGATCGAGGCCGCCGTGGAATATGACCGGCCCGTGCGCATCGGCGTAAATTGGGGCTCCCTCGATCAGGCGCTGCTGACGCGCATGATGGATGAGAACAACCGCCGGCCGGAGCCGCTGGATGCGAAGGCCGTCACCTTGCGCGCCATCGTCGTGAGCGCGATCGAGTCGGCGAAGGCCGCCGAGAGGTACGGGCTTGGACGCGACAATATCATTCTGAGCGCCAAGGTCAGTGGAGTTCAGGATTTGATCGCCGTTTATCGCATGCTTGCCGCGGAATCCGATTACGCCCTGCACCTTGGCCTAACCGAAGCCGGCCTGGGATCGAAAGGCATCGTCGCCACCACGGCCGCGATGGGGGTGCTGTTGCAGGAAGGTATCGGCGACACGATCCGCGCATCGCTCACGCCTCTTCCCAACGGGGATCGCACGGAAGAGGTAATCGTCTGCCAACAAATCCTGCAAGCGCTCGAGCTGCGGAGCTTCACTCCACAAGTAACGGCTTGCCCCGGATGCGGCCGTACCACTAGCACCTTCTTCCAGGACATGGCCGACCGGATCCAAACTTATCTGCGCGAGCAGATGCCCGTATGGAAAGAAACCCGGCCGGGGGTGGAGGAGATGAAGGTCGCGGTAATGGGGTGCATAGTGAACGGCCCCGGCGAGTCGAAGCACTCTCATATCGGCATTTCGCTGCCGGGCACTTTTGAGGAACCTGTTGCGCCCGTTTACGTCGATGGAAAGCTGAAGTGTACTTTGCGTGGCGATAGCATCGTGCAGGAGTTTATCGCGATCCTGAACGACTATGTCGAGCGCCGTTATACGGAGCGGACGCTGGAGAGCGTCGGCGTATAATCCTTCACTGCGTGTCCGCCGCAGCCGGTGCTTCGGCGTTCTTCTTTTGCTCCTTGTCGCCGCTAACCTTCTTGTCATCTTTTGAGGGCTTTTCCTCTTTTGCCGGCAACGGCGGCGGCTGAGGCGCGGGGTCGTTCGGGCCAAGATGCATCAATTCCCGCAGCGCCGCGACGACCTCCTCTTTCGAATTGCGCTTCGGTTTATACACGTCCAAATCGCCCATATCCAGCGGGTTCGGTTTTTCGGGCGCCTCGGCCAGTAGCAAAGGTGTCTGATTGTCCTTATTGACCGCGTCCAGTTTCCCGCCTGCCGCGGCGAGCGCGCGAATCATTCCCACGTGCTTTTCCTGCACGGCCTGGTGCAGCGGTGTCGAGCCATCCGCCGCCTTCGCGTTCGGATTGGCCCCCGCCGCAAGCAGGAGATTGAGAGCCTCCAGCGGGTCGCGATTGCCGGGTTCGCGGAACTGCGGCGGGCCAATGCGGGTGAATCCGGGTCCGCCCGCGATGGGCGCGCCCTGGCCGCCTTTTATGGCCACCATGAGAGGCGTGCGGCCCGCGTTCGGATTCGGCCGGCCAGGACCTTTGCCGTCCTTCGGCTTGGCTTCGGTCGGGGTCCATTCAAGCTGCGCGGCATTCGCGGTGCGCGGGGCCAGCATCAGCTTCAACACCTCCACATCGGCTGCGGTCGCAGCGCGGTAGAAAGGCGTGCTGTTGATCTGCGCGCCGCAGCATAGCGTGGTCGAATGCAACGCGCCGGCGAAGGGCTTGTTCACATCGGCGTTCAGATCGAGCAGAGACTTGACCAAAGCCAGCGCCGTCAGGTTGTTCGGATGGTTGGGTTGCAGCCGTGAGCCGTCGTGCGCGCGCATATCGGTGGTTGCGTCGTGCATGTCAACGGCGAAGAACAAGGATCCGTCGTTGGGGTCTGCGCCGAGGTCGAGCAATTCTTTGGCGAGATCGAAGCGATCGTTGACGATGGCGACGATAGTCGCGGTAGCGCCATCGGCATTCGTTAGTTTCAGGTCGGCGCCGCCCTCGATCAGCGCCTTCGCGACGTCCTCGTGTCCGTTACGCACTGCGAACATCAGCGCGGTGAAGCCGCCTGACGGATGGTCCGCGTTCTTGCGGCCCGTGATCGTTGAGACGTGTGCCTTCAGGTTCGGATCCGCTCCGGCCTTCAGCAGCGCCTTCACAACGTCCACGTGACCTTCGGCGGATGCCCACATTAACGCGGTCTCTTCCTGAAAAGGATCCGCGGCGTTAACGAACGAGCCATGGGAAAGCAGCAGTTGGACCGCTTCCACGCGGCCCGTGCGCGCCGCGGCCATCAGCGGCGTCTCCCCCTCGGCGTGCCAGCGCGTCGGATCGGCGCCCGCATCCAGCAACGCCCGAATGCCCTCGACGTCGCCATTGCGGCTCGCCTGAAGCAGCGGGGTTACGCCGTAATGATTCGCGGCGTCAACCACTGCTCCCGCCGCAAGCAGCGCTTTCGTCATCTCGAGGTCCGAGTGGTATGTCGCCCATAAGAGCGCGGATGAACCGTCGTTGGCGAGCGCATTTACATCTGCGTGTTCCTTGATTAGGTTGCGAACCGCCGGCAGACTATCGGCTCTCGCGGCATCAACTATGGGCGTTGCGTTGGGAGCAGCATGCAGACGCGCATTGGGTCGCGCCAGCATCCATCCAAACACAACCAGCCCAAGCATCGGCGGCAGGCACTGCCACAGGTGTCCTCGCCCTGGTTTCATCGATCATCCTCCATCTGCAACTTGCTCTAAGATATACCGCGCAAGCGAGCATAGCAAGCCCCTGCGGGATTGAATGGTGGAGCACGCTTTAGCGTGCAACCGGGGCTTCAGCCCCGGCACCCGGGTGGTACTGAAGCGGCCGTTGCGGGTCGCTGAAGCTCGCCGGGTGGGTGCTGAAGCGCGCTGCGAGTGTTGAAGCGCGCGTTGCGAGCGAAGAAGGCCGCCGTGTTGGTGCTGAAGCCCGCCCGTGCGGGTGCTGAAGCACCCGTCGCAGGCTAAAGCCCGCTCCACCTGGACCAGCGGCAGCCATAATGTAAAGACATGGGCAGGGTCTTGATTTTCGGCGGCCGCGGGCAACTCGGCGTGGAATTAGTCCGGGAGTTCACCGCCAGAGGTCATAGCGTCACCCCGTTCGATCGGAGTCAGGTTGACATCACGAATGCGGACGCCGTGGAACAAGCATTCGCGGCTTCCGATCCCGAAATCGTGCTCAACGCCGCGGCGTATAACCAAGTGGATGTCGCCGAGCGCGAGCCGCTGCCCGCGCTCCAGGTGAATGGCCTGGCGGTGCGGAACCTGGCAGTCGCGTGCCGCGAGCGGAAAGCGAACCTCGTGCACTTTTCAACCGACTATGTTTTCGACGGAACTGCCGGGCGCCCATACACCGAAGAAGACGACACGCATCCCATCGGCGCGTACGCCGTTTCCAAGCTGGCCGGCGAACTGTATGCGCGCGCATATCTCGAGCACCCCCTGATTCTGCGCACATCCGGCGTGTATGGGCCCGGTGGATTGGACACCGCGCGCGGCAACTTCGTGGAGCTGATGTTGCGCATGGCTGGGAATGGCCAGCCGATTCGCGTGCTGAACGATCATCTGGCTTCGCCGACGTATGCGCTGGCCCTGGCGGCGCGCACGGCGGAGTTAATTGCGCTCAACGCCACCGGAATTTTTCATCTCGGCGGCGGCGAGCCGATTTCCTGGTTCGATTGGGCGGTAAAGATTTTCGAAGCCGCGGGGCTGAAGCCTTCGATCACGCCCACAAACGAGCGCGAATTTCGCACAGCCGCGCGCAGGCCCAAATTCTCGGCATTGTCCAATGCAAAGGCGGAGAGGCTGGGTGTCTCGCCAATGCCGTCGTTCGATGAGGCAATCCAGGATTACATGCGCCGCCGTAAGCGGAAATTGGCCGCGCCGAAGTAACGCGCTGGGGGGTTATCCCGCGACCTGGTACTCTTTGAGCTTTCTATAAAGCGTGGTTCGGCCTATTCCCAGCAACGCGGCAGCTAAGGCCCTATCGCCGCCGGTGACTTCGAGTGCGTGCAGAATCGCGCGCTTTTCCACCTCCGCCAGAGGAATGATAGCGGAAGAACTCACAGCTTCCGGCTTAGAAGCCGGCGGCTGCGGTACTCTCGCCGGAAAACCAGTGTGCTGTGCTCCGGCCACGGCAAATAGCGATTGAGATTTCTTCTGCGCTACGTGATTTTGAATCGAGGATGGCAGATCAACCGTGTGCACCAGAAACTCCGAGCTGAGAGCGATCATGTGCTGAACGCAATTTTCCAGCTCGCGAACGTTTCCGGGCCAATCGTACGAGAGCAGGGCATCCATTACTTCCGGTGTCAGGCTCTTACCGGCTCCGGCGCGTGCGAAAAAGTGCTCTACCAGCGCGGGTATGTCTTCTTTCCGTTCCCGTAGCGGAGCCAGACGAATCTTCGTAACATTCAGGCGAAAGAAGAGATCGCGGCGAAAGGTCCCCTTTTCCACTTCACTCGCCAGATCCCGGTTGGTGGCAGCGATGATTCGAAAATCCGAGCGCCTTACACTTAGCGACCCGACAGGGCGAAATTCCTTTTCCTGCAAAACGCGCAAGAGCTTGGCTTGAAGGTCCAGAGGGAGCTCGCCGATCTCGTCGAAGAATGCCGTGCCTCCATTGGCCGCCTCGATCAGCCCGATCTTCGACCCGGCCGCGCCGGTGAAAGCTCCTTTCACGTGCCCGAATAGCTCACTTTCCATCAGCGGCCCAACCATCGAGGAGCAATCGATCGTCACAAATAGCCCTTGTGGGTTGCGGGCGTGGATTTCGCGCGCCACCACTTCCTTGCCCGTTCCCGTTTCTCCAAGCAGCAGCGCCGGCCAGCGGCCATCGCCGATCTTTTCGATCAAATCCCAAATATGGCGTATGCCGGGCGATTGCCCCACCAGCACGTGCCGTGCTTCCGCAGCATGCATTATTAGCTTCCGAATTTATCGTGTGTTTCCCGAATTTGTCCGTGTTTCTCAAAGATAAACGCTCGCGGGAAAGTTAACCAGTCCCCTCCAAATGGGGCGGTCTAATCGGGTGGATTACCCCAGCGTGCTTAGGAACGGCGACCGGATGTACATAGTGCGATAGTATATATGTACATGAAGGTCACGATTACCAAGCTACGGCAAAACCTGTTCGAATTCGTCGATCTCGCTCTGGCCGGGGAGAACATTGAGTTCTCTTATAAGGGCAACCTTATTCGGATCGTTCCGGAACAAAAATTATCGAAACTGTCGAGAATATCCGGCGAGCCGGTGGTCGCGCCGGGAGGTCTTGGACGGGCAAGCAAAGATCTCCTTCGGGAAATGGAAGCGGAGTGGAAGAAGGATTGGGCGGAATTGTGATCTCCTATCTCGACACCCAAATCGTCGTATGGCTCTGCGAAGGCCAACTCAAGAAGCTAACCGATTCCGCTGCCGCGGCAATGGAAGACTATGAGCTGGTAGTCTCGCCAATCGTATTGCTTGAGTTGCAGTACTTATATGAAATCGGAAGAATTGTGCGCCAACCCCTGGCCCTGTTGAACCAGTTAGAGAACCAGCTGGGACTAGCGGTTAAGGATGGCGCTTTGGAGGTGGTTATACGGAGCGCCATGTTCGAGACCTGGACGCGCGATCCCTTTGATCGAATGATCGTCGCGCATGCCAAGTCGGACAGCGCAGCTCCCTTAATAACTTCGGATGAAAAGATCCGGGAGCACTATAAAAAGGCCATTTGGTAAGCTCTCAAATCGCCAGCAGGATTTTCCCCGCCGTCTTCCGCCCCTCCAGATCGCGGTGCGCCTCGGCCGCTCCCGATAGCGGGTACTCCCTATCGATCCGAAGGTGAAGCTTACCTTCATCGATCCAGCGGAAGATGTCGCCTGCGCGCCATGCTAATTCGTCGGGGATCGAAACGTGCGTGTTCAGAGTGGGGCGGGCGAGAAAGAGCGATCCCTTTTGCGTCAGATTTCGCGTATCGAACGGCTCGATTTGTCCGCTCGACACCCCAAAATGGACCATTGTGCCGCGCGGCTTCAGACAATCGAGCCCCTTCAAGAATGTCGCCTTCCCCACCGAATCGTAGACGACGTCTACACCCGCGCCGCCTGTGAGCCGCTTGACTTCGGCCACCCAGTCCTGCTGGTTGTAGAGGATCGTATCGGTAGCGCCCGCTTGGCGGGCAAGTTCCGCTTTCGCATCGCTTCCAACCGTTCCGATCACGCGCGCGCCCATCATTGTCGCGATCTGCACAAGCAGCCGCCCCGTTCCACCCGCGGCCGCGTGCACCAGCGCCGTGTGCCCCGGCGTGATGGGAAATGTCGAGTGAGTAAGATAATGCGCCGTCATACCCTGAAGCATGGCAGCAGCCGCCGTGCGGAAATCGATCGGGTCGGCAATCCGCACCAGCATGTTGGCCGGTACCGATGCATACTCGGCGTAGCTTCCCCGCACCATGGCCCAAGCAACGCGGTCTCCCGGCTTAAACCCGTCGGCGGAGGCGCGTGCGATAGTACCGGCGCCCTCCGCGCCTAAAATCGCCGGAAGCGGAATTTTGTTCACTCCGCTCCGCTGGTTTAGATCCGTGAAATTGACGCCGGAGTAGGCGACTTTCACTAACGCTTCTCCGGCTGAAACTCCAGGTTCGGGGCAGTCGCCGAATTCCAGAACCTCCGGTCCGCCCGTCTGTTGAACGTAAACGGCTTTCATGTCGTGATTGTGACAGAGTTTACGGGTGGGTGAAACGAAAAAAGCCGGTGAGTACTCGGAGGAAGATACTCACCGGCCGGCCACCACAACCGCGAGGTCATGGCGTGCCGAACTTTCGGGGAGACTTTAGCCGGGCAGTCGGCCAGCCTTCCCTACGGAAAGAGACGCGTTGAACCTTAAAAAGGTCACAACTGGACAGTTTTATGTTAGCATCCTGATTTCCCGCTGTACAGAGCTAAAATTTCCCTGCCTCTGGGGATTCCGATAAGCTGTTTCTATTCTGTCATTTAAACTGCTCATTAAGAATGGCGGCCAACCGGAATCCAGCCAGCGCCAGTTGCCGCCGAGCTACCCTCCTGGCATCGGCGAAGTACTGTTCTGGCAAGGCAAGGGGATGCTCCCGCGAACCCGTCCCGGACCCGAAGGTGTAAACGTCGCTTTTGGCCAGCTCAAACCCCTCGCGCACCCACCGCTTGGGGTCTTTCGACACGCGGGGATGCCGGCCCCGGCGCTTCACAAATTCAGCCGTAATTTCGGCCGCGAACCGGTTAACATACGCATCGCTGGCATCCGAGCCCGCCGCATCGTCCCACAACGCATGCAAATTCCGTCCGGGAGTGACGAAGACGTTGTTGCCGCCCGCGTCGCCCTTCGGTTGCGATTGCACGAACCGGCTGGTGCAGTGGAGCGGCTGATGGACGTCTCCCTCCAGGTGAATCAGCCAGGGCAGGTCGTAGGAGGCGACCAAATCATTACCGGGTTGATTAATCTCCTTCAGGATGCGGCGCAATTCGGTGAGCGCGTTCGGCGGCTTTACCGCCTCAAGCGCGGCGCCATCGGGCGAAAACGGAATATCGATATAGTGCCAGTTCGTGTGCCGGGCCATGTACGGGAAGCCGGGGAGAAGCGGCGTCGGTTTGGCATTCTCGCGCGTGTCGTCGTAAAAGCGGCTGTCGCCGCGAATGACGTCCGGCCAAACGGAAGCCGCAAGAAAAGCCGCGCGGGCACGCGCTTCGGGCTCGGCAGGCGCGTCGCGGATGAAGAGCGTTGCATAGTCGGGGTGTTTTTCAAGCAGCGCGTCTACTCGCTGCTTCGCCGCGGGCGTGAGGTGATCGTATGCGATGGCTGCAGCGATGCGATGACCCGTGGCATTCCATCCGAACACGGCTGGTGAAAGAAAGAGAAGTACCGCCAGCATCGGAAACGCCGGGATAGCCTCATGGGTGGGGCAGCTTTTCAGGCTGCGGCGGACGTTAGTCCGCCAACTCTCGGGGCGGCCTGAAGCCCGCCGCGGGCCAATGCCTGCCCCACTTTTGGTGCGTGGCCTCATTCGGCCGCGATCCTGATCAATTGTTCGGCATGGCGCAGCGCTTCCGGCGTAACCCGCTCGCCCGAGAGCATGCGGCCTATCTCTCGCGTCCTCGCATCCGCGTCTAATTCTTCAACAGTGGCGATGGTGCGCCCTCGGGCCGAGTGCTTTTCGACGAAGTAATGGTGATCGGCAAACCCGGCGATCTGCGCCAAGTGTGTTACGCACAGCACTTGTGCGGTCCGGGACAGATTCTTCAGGCGGCGGCCCACGGCTTCTGCCGCGCTCCCACCCACGCCTGCGTCGACTTCATCGAACACCAGTGTCATCGGAGTTTCGCGATCTGCGGGTTTGCTCGGCCCCGCGCACGCCTTGAGGGCCAATGCCACGCGCGAGAGTTCACCGCCCGAAGCGATGCTTTCCAGCGGCTTCGGCTCCTCGCCGGGATTTGGGGCAATTAGGAATTCCACCGTGTCGGCCCCGTACTCGGACCATGCTACGGGCGCCACACGAATCTCCACGCGGGTTTTTTCCATGGCCAGCGCGGCCAGTTCGCGCTCCATCCGCTTCCCGAGTTGCGCAGCGGCTTCCTTGCGCTTTTGCGAAAGTCTTCCGGCAATGGCCTCGAACCCCGCCGCAAGCTGGGCGGTTTCCTTCTTCAGAGCCTCCCGCCGGCTGCTTGAATCCTCTACTGCCGCGAGATCGGCTTGAACCGTGGCCAAAAACGCGAGCACTTGTTCGAGCGTGGCGCCATACTTACGCTTCAGCTTCTCGAGCGCGGCGAGTCGCGATTCGATTTCCTCCAGCCTGCCAGGGTCCGCTTCAAGCTTACCCAGGTAATGATTCAGCGCGCGAGCGGCTTCGTCCACCGCAACCGAAGCGGGGCGCAACGCGCCGATGATTTCTTCCACGCTGTTGTCGATGCGGGCAAGCTCCTCCAGGCGTTTTTCCACCGTGCCTAAAACGGTCGCGACACTTTGCGGATCGTCGTATAAGGCCGCGTAAACCGCGGCCGAGGTTTCCTGGAGGCGTACCAGGTTGCGCAGGACCCGGCGCTCGTTTTCCAGCTCGGCGTCTTCGCCGGCTTTCGGCGCGGCGGTCTGGATCTCGTTGCGCTGAAATTGCCACACATCCGTCATGCGCAGGCGTTCCTGCTCGGTGCGGTTCAGTTGTTCGAGTTCATCGTTCGCGGCGCGCCACCGGCGATACAGCGCGGCGGTTTCCTCCACCAGCGCCTCGGCCCCGGCAAATGCATCGAGCATTTCGCGCTGCACTTGCGGAGAAAACAATTGCTGCTGATCGTGCTGCCCGTGGATATCGCCGAGGTGCGGAGCGAGAGCTTTCAGCAGAGCGGCGGTGGCGGGGCGATTTCCGACGAACCCCCGCGACTTGCCGTTGGCGTGGATTTCGCGTTCAATAATCAGCTCGTTGCCTTCCGCGCTCACACCAGCTTCATCCAGCAGCGCAGTGAGCGCGCGCGGCGAAGCGATTTCAAAAATCCCGGAAATGCGCGCGCGATCCGCGCCCCTGCGCACCATTTCAGCCGACGCTCGCCCGCCGAAAAGCAGTCCGAGCGCATCCACTACCAGCGACTTGCCGCTACCGGTTTCGCCCGTGAGTAAGTTCAGCCCCGGATGAAAACGCACCCGCGCCCGCTCAATCACGGCGTAGTTTTCGACTACGAGTTCGACCAGCACCTTAAACGTCGATTATAGTTTGTAGGGCAGGATGCCATCCTGCGCGCGATTGCCAATCGCGCAATATAATGACCCCAATAAGGAGACCTCCATGCGCAATTGGATCGGCCGTTTGACTATCTTTGTAGCGGGCATCGGAGCCGGAGTGCTGCTCATGCAGCCCGGGGCCGCGCAGAATCGCAATCCGGGGCTGCGCCTAAATCACGTCGGAATCTATGCGAAAGATTTCGACGAGTCGATGAGCTTCTACACGCAAACCATGGGCTTTAAGGAGGCCTTCACCATCCGGGACAACGCCGGCAAACCCACGCTCGCCTATCTTCAAATAACCAAGGATACGTTCCTCGAGATCGCCCCTTCCACCCCCGAACGGCCCGTCGGACTCAGCCATATCGGTATCTGGCCCGAAAATCTGAACGCGGCCGTCGCGGCTCTGCGGATGCGCGGAGTGAAGGTCGACGACCCACGCACCGGGTCCACCAAGACCAGCATCACGAATGTGACCGACCCTAACGGCGTCCGGCTTGAGCTATTGGACTTCCTCGAAGGCTCGCTTCCAAAGAAAGCGATGGACGAGTGGAAGTAGGACAAGCTTCAGCTTGTCCCGGCCAAGCTTGAGCTTTGTCCTACCTCAAAATGAGAACCGGGCCTATTAAAACGAGAACCGGGCGATCAGCGTACCCGTCCTGGGCAGACCGCACAACGCATTCGCCGACGAACAGGTGCCGTTCACGGTAGTGGGCGCGGTCGGGATGGTATTGGTGTGAGGCGGAACGGTCGCGTTTATGGTTCCGAAGCCGCCTGTAATCTGACCCAAAGCATTGTGGCTCACCGGCGCAAGCGGGTTGGTGGTGCTCGGCACCCCCAGATACGTACGGTTGAAGATGTTCACGAACTCAGCGCGAATCTGCAAATTCACCCGCTCCGTAATACGGAAATTCCGAGCGATGTTAAAGTTTTCCTGCGGACGCCGCGCGGCGCGAAAATCGCCGTACAGCGCGTTAGTTCCCCACTGCCCGTTTTGAGGATTCACCCAGGCCGCCGGATTCAACACTTGATCGAAATAAGGATTGACGCAGTGGCAATTGAGGTCTTTCAAATACAGCGGCTGGCCGGGCACGCGCAGCATGTAACTGGTGCTGCCGTTGACCAGCGATAACGGATTCAGAGCGCCGTTGGTCACGCTCGGAGGTGTCAATGGGAATCCGCTGCCGTATTGCACAAACGCGCCGAACTGCCAGTCGCGAACCGCCCACGAAAGGGCACTCGGGTGATCGAACAATTTCGGTACGGTGTAGACGATATTCGCGTTGAATAGGAACGGCTGATCCGTGGTTTGTAGGGTCTTCGTGGAACTATCCGGATTGAAGAAATCCTGGCGCGTATTCACCAATGCCTTCGACCACGTGAACGTAGCCGTTGCTTGCAAACCGCGCGAGAAGCGCTTGGTGCCTTTCACCTGTAGCGCGTCGTACCAGGTTTTGCCGGTGGGCGCGCCCGTCACCGCATATGCGCCGCCGAAAATACCCGCGGTCGCAAACTGCGGATAAGCTTCGAGAGCTTGTAAAACCGTTCCGTTGAAGCCCCCATACGGAAGCAGCGGATGCCCGTACTTTTGGATGACTGCCGGAGAAGTCACGACGTTAGTCAAGAAAGCGTCATCCGCCGGATTGGTATAGGGGTTCAATCCGTAGGCGGCGAAGGTAGCCGGGGAGATTTGTTGTAAAAGACCAAGATTCGCGCCCGCGCCCGTGCCGGTCCACCACACGCCGCGATTTCCCACATACGAAGCCTCCAGCACGACATTGTTGAAAAACTCGTGCTGCACGCCGATGCTCCATTGGTTCTGCCTCGGCGGGCGTCCGGCATTGCGGTCGACCGCGGTCGGAGCGGAGTTTGTCGATCCCGGAACCGTCGGATACACGCCGGGGTCGAGGGTCGGAAATACCGGCTGCGGAATCGGTGCTCCGGTGCCAAGACTCACGAATGGATTGATTCCGCCGGGCTGATTGATTCCTACCAGCGGGGGCGAAATGTTCAGATCCGGAACAAACCCGTATACCAGGCCCCACCCTCCGCGAATTACCGTCTTGGGAGTGATTTGATACGCGCCTCCAATGCGGGGGCCAATCGCATACGGATAATTATTCGCATACGAGCAATGGCACGTCGCGCCATAGATCGTCGCTCCCGGCCGTCCACCAGCCGACGGATTGGGCGTATTAATCCCGAGGAATCCCGCGCGGCCGTAAGTTTCCGTTTGAACCGTACCGTAGTCCCAACGCACGCCATAGTTGAACGTCAGCTTGCGCGAAACTTTCCAGGAGTCCTGAGCAAACAGAGACCACTGCTGTTTTCCCAAATGGTAATCCGCGGGAGCGCTCTGCTGGATGCTGTTGTAATCGCCCAGCAGGAAGCTCGCATATCCGAAGCCGATCGATTGCCCGGCCAGATTCAGACCGCCGAGCGGCAGCGATGTTGCATTCGTTCCAGTGCTCAGCAGCACCGCCCCGAATGGGCGCTGCACGCTGCCCTGGAGATATCCTTCCATGCCGAACTTATACGTGTGATTTTCCTTCACCCAGGTTGTGTTCGCGTTGAAGGTCGGCATCTCCTGCGGAATAGGGTGCCCTTGAATGCCTATCGCAGTGCCCACCGATTGCATGCCTCCCAAAGCCGCCTGCGGCCCAGTGGTCGCGACCATGCCCGATACGTAGGGGAAGTTGCGATTCTGCTCGAATCCCGAAAGGCCAAGCTGCTGCTGAGCGTTGAAGGTCAAATAGGGCGCGTCATCGTATCCGCGGATTTGATTGTAGCCGCCGCCGAGGTGTAGCAGAACTGTGGGCGTTATCGTGTAATCGAAATTCAGCGCGGTAATCCAATAATGAAAAAACGTGCCGCGGGCATTCGTAATTTCGGGAGGCAATCCGTCCGCATTCCCGTTCGGAGTCGAGTACTGACTATCGGTAACCGTGCGCGACCAGTACCAGGACAGCTTGGCCTTGCTGCCGATCGAGTGGTCGATCTTCAACGCGGGAATAATCGTGTTCCGATTGCTGGAGTTGGACCCCGAGCCGTTTTGCGTGAGGCTGTTGCTCGTCGGCAGCGGAAAGAGCGATTGAATTTTCAACGACACCGGATCCAGCCGGTTTGCCGGAATGATGTTTCCGGCGAATGGGAGCGCGGTTCCGTTGGCCGGGTTGCGCGTAAGCGGATCGTAAATCTCGTTGGCGTAAATCGGGTTGCCGTTCGCATCTTTGGCCAGTGGCGCAGTGGGAATCCCAAGCTGCGCGCAAAGGCTGCAGGTCCCGTTCGGCGAAATGGCGCTGAAATCGCCGCTGCGATATGCCGCGTTCGGCAGAGTCAGCGGGAAAGTGATGTTGGAGCTCTCTAAAAACTGTTCCCAGTTAAAGAAGAAGAAGGTCCGGTCATGGCCGTTGTAAATTTTGGGGATCACCACCGGGCCGCCGAGCGTGCCGCCGTAATCGTTGCGGCGGTTCCGCGGACGAAATTTGTTCCCCGCCGGATCGAGAGTAAACGGATATGCGGCATTCAGGTCTTCATTGACGAAGTAATTATAGGCGGTGCCGTGGTATTGATTGGTGCCCGACTTCACGGTCATGTTGTAGAGGCCGCCCCCGGCTGTGCCGTATTCCGGCGCGTAGTTGCTGGTTTGCACGGCAACTTCCTGAAGCGCGTCGGCGCTCGGCTGCATTTCCTGCACCGCGAAATTGACGAAATGATTCGTCATGTTCTGGCCTTCAATCCGCATAGCTTCGGTGCTGGCGGGCGCGCCGTTGACAATCAGCGTGCTATTCGGGGAATAAACCACTCCGGGAATCAGCGTGGTCAAATTGTACGGATTGCGAATACCGGAACTGCCGGAGTTCGCGCCGCCGATTCCGAGAATCGGCAAGTTGACCAGGCTTTCAGCGTTCACGTTGTGCGCCAGGTCGCCGGTCTCGGTTTTAAGAAGCGACGCTTCGGCCGTGACCGTGACCGATTCCCCCGACGCTCCCACTTCCAACTTGGCGTCTTCGCGCACAACCTGCGCGGCCGGAACCTGCATTTTGCTGTGCACATACGTTTTGAAGCCCGTCACCATGACGGTTACCTCGTATGTGCCGGGCGGCAACTGCGTCAGCGTGTAGTTGCCGGTGCTGGTGGTTTGGGCCGGATAGACGATGCCGGTATCGGTGTTTTTAGCCGTTACCGATGCGTTTGCAATAACTGCCCCGGTTTGATCTGTAACCGTTCCTGTGATCGTCCCGGTTCCCGCTTGTCCAAATGCGGTTGCCGCGGCGAGAATTGTCCCCGCGAGACACACGTATAACTTCATGGTACGTAGACCCCTTTACTTCGTCCTTCACGCTCGGAGGACGAAAATACGCGTGCTAGCGGAAGCCGCCCGGTCTACTGAACCCCTAAACGTGAAGCTGTTCTGCTGAGGGGTGACGCACGAACGCCTTCAAACGTTTCATCCAGCCTGAACTTTATTCGCGCTATTTTTTCGGCGCTGCCTGTTTTTCGGCGGTGGCTATGATGAAGGCAGTGGCCAATACATTTGACGTCATTATTGTCGGGGGTGGCCATAATGGCCTGGTTACGGCAGCGTACCTCGTGCGCGCCGGGCGCCGGGTACTAGTCCTCGAAACCCGTGAGTTAGTGGGCGGCTGCGCTGTAACCGAAGAGGTCTGGCCGGGCTTCAAAGTCTCCACGGCGTCCTATCTGGCTAGCCTTTTGCAGCAGAAGGTGATCCGCGATTTGGAGCTGGAGCGCTTCGGCTATAAAATCGATGCGAAGGACCCCGCTTTCTTCTCTCCTTTTCCCGATGGCCGCTACTTCTTTATGTGGCAGGACCGCGCTAAGACGCTGGCCGAGATCGCCAAATTTTCCCCTCGCGATGCCGAAGCGTACCCGAAATACGAAGATCGTCTGGAGCGGCTCGCGCAAGTTGCGGAATCGCTGCTGCTCACCACGCCTCCGAATTTTCCGCCCAGCGGGGCTGGCGATTTTATCGAGTATTTAAAGCTGGCAGGCCGCATGCGCGGGCTTTCCAAGAAGGAAGTCGTCAGCTTGGTGAAGATTTTCACCCAGAGCGCCGCGGATTTCCTCGATGAATGGTTCGAATCCGAGCAGGTTAAGGTTACGCTCGCAACCGACGGAGTTATCGGCGCGAACGGTGGCCCGCGCTCCCCGGGCACGGCTTATATTCTGCTGCACCACTGCATGGGCGGCGTCGGCGGCCACCGTGGATTGTGGGGCTTCGTGCGCGGTGGGATGGGCGCGGTTTCAAATGCCATCGCAGATTCGGCGAAGAGCAAGGGCGCGGTGATCCGTACCAATGCAACCGTCTCGAAAATCCTGGTGCGCGATGGGCGGGCTTATGGGGTAGCGCTGGCGGAAGGAGAGGAGATCCGGGCAAAGATCGTCGCCAGCAATCTCGATCCCAAGAAGACGTTTCTCGAGCTCCTGAATCCTTCCGATCTCGATCCGGACTTCGTGGATGGCATCCGCAAATTCCGCATCGAAGGGACGTCGCTGAAAATGAATCTGGCCCTCCGCGGATTGCCCGAATTCACCGCGCTGCCGGGAGCGCCCGGCCCTCAGCATCGCGCGACCATGCACATCTGCCCTTCGGTCGAATATATTGAGCGCGCTTGGGACGATGCGAAATATGGGCGCCCCTCTCAGTCTCCCTTGATCGAGATGACCATCCCCACCATGTATGACCCGACCCTCGCCCCGCAAGGCCATCACATCATGGGGATCTTTCTGCAATATGCTCCCTACACTTTGCGCGACTCCAATTGGGACCGCGAGCGCAAGCGCTACACAGAACGAATCCTCGACGTGATCGAAGAGTACTGTCCCAACATTCGATCCATCATCGTCGACAAGCAGACGCTCACGCCGCTCGACCTGGAACGCCGTTTCCACATCACCGGCGGCAACATATTCCACGGCGAAATGAGCCTGGATCAGATGTTCGTGCTGCGCCCACTAGCCGGTTGGGCGCGTTACAGGACTCCCGTGAAAGGCTTGTATCTATGCGGCTCCGGCGCGCACCCGGGTGGCGGCGTGATGGGCGCCCCCGGCCACAACGCCGCGCGGGAGATTATGAGGGACTCCTGAAGTAAGCGCTATACTACAACTGCCGTATGCCTCAGGAGTACGTCGAGAAACGCGATGATAGCCTTTACGTGAGTGGAACTCGCGTGTCACCGGACTCGCTCGTGCATTCGTTCCTTCAGGGCGATTCGCCGGAAGACATCGTTGAGTCCTTTCCGGCTGTAAATCTCGAGCAGGTGTTTGGAGCGCTGGCGTATTACCTGGCGAATCGTGTAGATGTCGAAGCTCACCTTGAAAAGGGGAGGGCTGATTTTGCGCGGCTCCGGGAGGAAGCGCGGCGCAAGCGTCCTGAGTTTTATGCCAGGCTGGAGGCTGCGTGCCACACACTTAATTCCCGGTGAGGCCACGCTTTCAGGCGGACGCTGATTTTAATCGCAAAATCGTCATTGGCTTGCGGCGCAGAGAGCCCGCAATCGATTTTAGGACGCCCGCGAAGGTGGTGTTATAGGCATACCGGACTCGGAGGTTCTTAGGGGAGCAGCCTCTTCGGATCGTATCCTGGTGACACACGATCGCAGTACGATGCCCCGCCATTTTGGAAAATTCATAACGCATGCTTCCAGTCCAGGTTTGATCATCGTTCCGCAAGCTCCAAACATCGGTGAAATCATCGACGATCTTCTGATTGTTTGGGCGGCATCAGAGGCCAAGGAATGGCGGAACGACATCGGTTTTTTGCCGCTATAGGCCAGCACCCGGCCACAACGCCCCGCGAGATCCTGTGTGATTCCTAATCGCAAAACCTTCGCGGTTGGTATAAGATCATTCAATCCGAATTTCTGCCGGCGAGCGCATCGTACTTGTCTGTGCTCCCAAAAAAACGGATAGGGGCAAGACGTTTAGCGAAAGGAAAATGAATGCGGTATCTGCTTGTGGGGTGTGCGCTATCGATTCTCGTAATGGCGGCGTGGGGGCAAACTGCGACAGGTATTATTACGGGCACAGTTGCCGATCCGGGAGGAGCGGTGGTCGCGAACGCCCCACTGCAGCTGAGGAACAGTGAAACAGGAACCACTTATCAAGTCGCTTCCAGTTCAACCGGGAATTTCACGTTTTCACAACTCCCGGCCGGCACATACGCACTGACGGCTTCCATTTCCGGGTTTAAGACCTACGTCCGGCAGAACCTTGCAGTTTTGGCCGCGCAGACGATCAGGGTCGATCTAATCCTTGAAGTCGGCACCGCGCAGGAGTCTGTGACGATCTCGGCCGAGGCCCCGATGTTAAGCACCGAAAGCGCCGCGGTCAACTCCAACGTCACCACCGATCGCCTTAATGAATTGCCGGTCTTGGGCGTCGGACCAGCCACGGCAAGCACGCACGGGGTTCGCAATCCGCTTGCGTCATCGGTGCTATCCGCCGGCGTCTTTTGGGTCCCGAACACCTCCATGCGCGTCAATGGCGCGCCGACCAACACGTTCGGCATCAAGCTCGACGGCCAGGACATTACGAATGGTGTGAATACCTCGACCGCGCAGGCGCAGACACAGCCGAGCGTGGATGCACTTGATGAGGTCACAATCCAAGCTTCCAATTACGCCGCGGAATTCGGGCAGGCCGGCTCCGGTTTGATTCAGTACACCACTCGCTCTGGCACGAATTCCTTCCACGGCTCCGCATATGACTACTTCGTGAACGAAGCATTGAACGCGCACCAATCTTTCGATCACGCGCGCAATCGCGCGCGGCGCAACGATTTTGGCGGCACCCTGGGAGGTCCGATCGTTATTCCGAAGCTGTACAACGGGCATGACCGCACGTTCTTTTTTTTCGGTTATGAACAATTCCGGGAAGCGACCATCGTAAGCAACCAGATCACAACCGTCCCAACCACTGCATACCGGCAGGGCGATTTTTCGGGTCTGCTGACGGGGCGAGCCTTTACCGGCGCGCTGTCCGTCGACGGCTTGGGACAGAAGATGATGGAGGGTCAAATTTTCGATCCGCTGACTGAGACCCTCACGCCCACCGGCCGCGCGCGCCAGCAGTTCCCGGGAAATAAAATTCCTCTGACGCGATTCGATCCCGCCGCGGTCAAACTACAGAACCTGATCCCGCTGCCGGACCTCGGGCCGGCCACGCAGTTAATCAACAATTATGTGAATCCGTTCCCCAGCGACCGTGTCACGCCGATTCCTTCCATCAAAGTCGATCACTCGATCAGCACCAAGCTGAAGATCTCGGGATATTTCTCCTCGACGACGACGGAAGTTGAGTACTCGCCGGGTGGGTTCGCGCTCTCGGAAGGGTTTCCTGACACCATCACGCAGACGCGCGGGACCTATATTTATTCGCGAACCTATCGCGGCAATTTGGATTACACCGTAACGCCGACCGTGCTGCTGCATTTCGGCGCGGGCTATATTGTGAACGATTTTCGCGACACGGCGCCGATTACGAATTTCGATATGGCCGGAGTTTTGGGAATTACGGGCGGCACTCTCGGGCCGAATAACGGCGCGCGCGTTCCTATTTGGCAGGGCCTGTTAGGGCCGAACAGCTCCGGCGGTGTTGCTGTTATGGGTCCGCTTACCGGACAGGTGCGGGCGCTATTACAACGGCCGACAGGCAACGTGAGCTTAGCTTGGGTAAGGGGCAACCACAGCTACAAATTTGGCGGCGAAATCCGGTTCGACGGCTACCCGACGCATACGGTGAGCAATACCAGCGGGAACTTCACGTTCAGCACCGATCAGACCACCAACCCGTTTTTTCAGGGCCAAGCGCTCCAGGGACTTTATGCGGGATTCCCTTATGCAAGCCTCTTGCTTGGCCGCGTGAGCAATGTGACGCTGGCGCAGCCAACAGACACCCGCGGCGGGCGCGGGTTTTATGCCTGGTACGCGCAGGACACCTGGAAGATCACTCGCAGGCTAACGCTCGATTACGGGCTTCGATGGGACCTGTTCACGTATCCGAGGGAACAATACGGGCGTGCTCCGAGTTTTGCGCCGGCGCTAGCGAATCCCACGGCGGGCGGCCATCCGGGCGCCACGATTTTCGAAGCTACTTGCAACTGCCGCTTCGCGAACAACTATCCTTGGGCGTACGCGCCGCGTGTGGGAGCGTCTTATCAGGTGCTCCCCAAAACGGTGCTTCGCGGCGCTTTCGGATTGAGTTACTCCATGTCTCAGGGCGGCGGCCAGGGGGCGGCCGGCGCGAATGCAAGCGCCATTAATCCCAACTTTGCCGATCCCGCGATGATTCTCAGCCAGGGCATCCCGCTCCAGCCGGCGTGGCCTGACCTGCGCGCCGGTCTGTATCCAACCGCCGGGACCACGGGAGCTCCGCCGGTGGTCGATCAGAACTATGGCCGCCCGGCTCGCCTATGGCAGTGGAACGTGGGTCTTCAGCGGCAGATCACGAACGACTTAGTCGTAGAAGCCAGCTACGTCGGCAATCGCGGCGTTTGGTGGCGGAGCGCCTCTTTAGTGGACTACAACGCCTTAACACCGCAAGGGCTGCTGAGCCAGTATGGCCTGGATTGGAGCAATCCGTCGGACCGGGCGATTCTGGCCGCGCAACTGAATAGCCCCGCGGCCGGCCGGTTCCAGAACAAGATTCCGTATGCCGGATTTCCGGTGACGTCTACCGTAGCGCAGTCGCTGCGCCCGTTTCCGCAGTTCAGCAGCACTCTGGTAGCCACTGGCGCGCCTCTGGGCAAAACCTGGTACGACGCGCTCCAGCTCAAAGCGACCAAGCGCCTGTCGCATGGCCTGGACTTCACCTGGACATATACTCGCTCGAAGGAGCTGCAGTTGGGCGCCGAAGATTACACCGGATTGGGCGTCATCAATGACGTTTTCAATCGCGATAACAACAAGCAGCTTTCTGCGTCCTCGAGACCTAACTGGATGGCCATGGCGTTCAACTATTCAACGCCGAGGTGGGGCCCGAGTCGCTGGATGCAATACGCGGTGCGCGATTGGATGGTTGGCGCCGTCTTACAGTACGGAAGCGGGTTGCCGATCCAGTCGCCGCTGAATATCAGTAACAACAATTCCAGCACTTTGCTTCGCGGGACCTGGGCCACCCGCGTGCCAGGACAGCCGCTCTTCTTGAAGGACCTCAATTGCCACTGCTTCGACCCGAGCACCACGATCGTCCTGAATCCCGCGGCCTGGACCGATACTCCCAATGGCCAGTGGAGCCCCTCCGCTGCCTATTACAACGACTTCCGCTATCAGCGGCGCCCATCGGAACTCGCGAGCATCGGCCGCACATTCCGGATGCGGGAGCGGATGACGTTCCAAATCCGCGCGGAGTTCAATAATATTTTCAATCGGACATTATTCCTAAACACCACAGCCGGCACATACGTGAACCCTAGTACGACGCGAAATGCGGCCATCGTCCGCGCGCCGGATGGGCGCTATACAAGCGGCTTTGGGACGATCAATACTACGGGGGTCGTGGCAGGTGAGAGACAGGGCACAATAGTAGGCCGCCTCCAGTTTTAATTTGTGGGGCAGGCTTGAGCCTGCGGCGGGCTTCAGCCCGCCAGAGCGCCGCAATTATCGCCAGGCGCCCAACAACATCGCGGTAGTCTCGAAACATGACGACTCCGCCCCATCCCACCCCGCCGGCCTTCGACCCGGGTTTAACCCAGCAGTACACTGGAGCGCTCCTCCGCACCATCAACAAAGATGGGAGCTTCAATGTCTACCGAAAAGGATTTCGCGCGGCTGCGGGGAGCGCCTACGTTGCACTCGTGCGTATGTCATGGCCCCGTTTTCTGGGCCTTGTCGTACTGGCATACCTGGTAGCGAACAGTATCTTCGCGATCATTTACACCGAGCTCGGGCGCGACTCGGTCCACGCGAGCGAACGCAACCCCGGGCTATCGTCGTTCGCGGAAGATTTTTTCTTCAGCGCCCAAACGCTCACCACCGTGGGTTACGGCTCGGAATATCCATTTGGCTTGGCGGCGAGCATGGTCGCGTCGTTTGAGGCTGCGATTGGGCTTGCCGGGTTCGCCTTAGCCACGGGTTTGATCTTCGCGCGCTTCTCCCGACCCAGCGCGCGCCTGGTGTTCAGCGACAAGATGGTGGTCGCGCCCTATCGCGGCATCACCAGTCTGCAATTCCGCATCGCGAACCAGCGCAACAATGTGCTGGTGGATGTCCAGGCCGAACTGATGCTGATGACCGTCGAGCGCGACGCCAACGGTCAGCTCAAACGTAACTTCACGGAGCTTCCGATGGAGCGCAAAGGCATCAATTTCCTCGCCCTCACCTGGACAGTGGTGCATCCGATCGATGACCGCAGTCCGCTGTTCGGGAAAGCCCGCGAGGACATGCAGCGGCTGCAAGCCGAATTGCTTATATTGATTCGCGGTTTCGACGACGCCTTCTCGCAGGTCGTGCACGCGCGATATTCGTATCGCTGGGATGAGATTGAGTGGTCCGCGCGCTTTGCTCCAGCTTTCGACGTGTCCGATGCGGGGTATTTGATTTTGGATGTGGGACGGGTCGGAGAAATTTTGCGCATTCAGGCGGCAAATTGAGGCGATAGCGCAACATTCCTGATCTCGTCCGTTAGCCCGCTCGCGATCCGTTCCAAATCTGCCGCCATCGGAACCGCAGTCAGATACAGGTGTACCGTGCGGCCGCCAGCAGTTAATTCAGCCCTATGGGTCAGCCGCCCCCGATCGCGCAGTGAATTCCAGCTAAAGGGCGAACACGGATAAGCGAGGCATGCGATCACCTTCGGTGTCCGCGCCAGATTCGCGTACGCCAGCACCTGGAGCAGATCATTTCGGTGCTGCTCTCTCAATCCATTCCCGAGATTTATCCACGATCGCTGTTGGAGCTCCTCCCAGTGGCGCTTGTATTTCGCGTCCACGATGAGCGTTGCAGAATCCCACTCTAGCCAAATGTCCGGCACCAGTGATTTTTGGGATCCCAAGTAGGGTGGCTCCCACTTGATAGAGTGAACCGTCTCACGCTTCCGTCCGACGCGCGTCTGGGCACCGGTTCGTTGCGCGACAACCCGGAACACAGTCTCGACCCATGCCTCGAAGAATTCTTCCATCGGCAACGTCCAAGGAATGCCTTCGAGATCGCTCAGACCCGCCAAGCCGCGCTCATCGATGGTCCATTCGATGGCCTGCAGTCCGTCGATGAACTGGTCGGTCCGCATTGGACGTTGAAGCCAGCTAGTCAGTGTCGTTGATGACGGAATATACGGCGGCACCGCCTGGACGCGACGCAATATTTGTTGCCCGAATTCGATCAATCTATGGACAAAAGCGCCGTGCTCTTTCTGCGTTTCCAATGCCCGTAACTGTCTCTCCACCGTGTGACGAACTGCGCCTCGGAGCAACCGGTCGTCGCGCAGGTCCGGGAATGTACAAGGGATTGATAAGAATTTTACGTGCTGCAAGCTCCGCGTCGCGTACTCCGCCCAACGCACAGCGCCACGTGGAGCCGGGCGCATTTCTGTGGTCAACTCGAAGCGTCGATCCAAAGAATCGATCAGTAGCTTCAGCCTTGTCAGAATCATGAATGAAAGGACCCATACCGGTACACGACGCTCCGACCGCCGGAGCAAAGGTAGCCGAAGCGGCCTTGGCGCCACACGCCAGCCCGTCTCCGCTAACATCGGACCAATACCCGCCCACGGAAACCGAGGCTGGACCACGAGGCCGTAATCGGGCCGGGCAGTTGTCGGCGAAACCAAGGGAATAGCGCCTACTGCACTTCCGGACTGAATCAAGAGATGCAAGTCGCTTCCGTCATAGTCGCGATCAATCCTGACGTCGAGCAGCGCCATCAGAGAGCGATTCTGAGTGATGAATTGTTCAGCCAGCCGTGCGGCTTGCGGCGCGGGGTCTCGCGATTTCCGCAGGTGGAAGAAATCGATCGCCGATCGCCGGCATATCGAATAATCTTCAACCTCAAGGCAGACCTCATTTGCCTGCTGCGTCGGCAAAAGCGGCGCGGATCGTATACGATGCCTAGCCCGAGATCGCGTCACGAGCGAACTGCCAAGCTATGTATCCGCTGCAAATACCCGCGGATTGGTTCCGCGAAACCACCGACGTATCCCTGCGCAAGGTACTCATCGAGGAGTGGGCGCAGATTAACTTGAAGGCTCCGCCGGGCTCGGGCACCGTCCGCCTCTAAAAAATACGAGTGCCCGGGCACCAGCGGAAAGGCGTCTTCCGTTGCATGCTCGACGAAAATAGAAACCAGGTCCTTGAACGCTTGCCGCATCGTATCGCACCCATATTGCTCGACTACGCTCATTCGAGGCCAAAGCGGTACAAACGCGAACCGCCTCCGCACTGCCACGTCGACCATAGCGATGCTCCGGTCCGCGCTATTCATTGTTCCCACGATATGCAGGTTGTTGGGTAGAAAAAAGGTGCGATGAAACGGCTCGCCGAAGTCATAAGGCAGGGAAATCTTCCGATCGGAAGTGGACGTCGGCTCCAGCAGGAAGATGGCTTCGCCTAGAACCTTCCCGAGATCGGCGCGGTTGATCTCGTCGATGTGCAGCAAGTATTTCCGGGTTGGGTCTAAGAGAGCCTCCGCCGCGGCTTCCATTAGAAAACCCCGCGTGGGCTCGAAGCGAAATCCCAATTCGCCACTCGAAGTCGCTGGTGCCAGGCCACCGATAAAGGTCTCATAAGTCGTGTTGGGATGAAACTGGATGCTTCGGCCCCGACCGCCGTAGTCTTCTCGCAGGAGTTCGGTAGCCATCATGGTTTTGCCCGTTCCTGGCGGCCCTTGAACAATAACGTACCGCCGCGTTTCGAGTAGCTCAACGACCTGCGCGCGCTCTACACTTGGCATCAGGTGATCGAACCAGGCCCCTTGGATGGATTCATAGCTCGTCCGACACGAGGTGATTGGCAGATGGCCTCGCTCCTCGAACAAAAGATCAAGGAAGGCTATCACCGCTGACTCAGTGCCGGTCCGATCGGCCGTCGGGCAATAAACCGCATAGATTTCCTTTCCATACCGGTCGAAAACGCTCTTGTATGCAGGCCATTTGTCCCTCACTTTTTCCGGGACTTGCACGTCGGTCCGAGTCGGATCCTGTTTCGCCCAAGCAACGAAGGATCCAGCTCCGAATTCTTTATTGAGCCAAGAACAAATCGCCAGAGCCTTGCGCGCGTGTCCCGGCCGCCCTAGTATCGCCTCATCGGGGCTCAAGCCTTGCGTCCCGACGACCAACCCGACGAGGCAAGGTGCGCCTGTGACGGGAAACACCACGAACGAGAGGCCGCTGTATGGTCCCGAAGGCGGGTTCGAGGGATGAATATATGCGGCGAACGGAACGCCGGAGTCCGCGCTCATCTCTGGCGCGCGGGGAGTCACAGCCTTTTCAGCAGCTTTCGGATAGCGTCCTTCAGAGGCTCCAAATAGGGCTTCAAACGCCGTTTTATTCCGCTGTGACCAGGACGCCTGGTTAGACGAGTGGATGATATCCACAAGTGGGGCAACGCTCATATTTATTTTTTTCTAAGCTCAGAGGGTAACTCTGCGGCTATGAAAAAGTCCAGTCAGTACCACGCTGAAGGATAAGCCCCGTGGGTTCAGATATGGCGGCCTCAGCGGGCTACTTCTTCTTCGCCAGCCGCGAAAGCACCGCGAGCTGTTGCAGATATTCTTTCAACGGCCGGGCAGGCGTGCCCCACACCACCTGTCCCCCATGGACGATCTTCGAAGTGAGAATCCCGCTGCCCGAGCCGACCACCGCGCGCGATTCTATCCTGGCCTTGTCTCCGACGCCCACCTGGCCCCCGATCACGGCATAGTCTTCAACCACCACTCCGCCTGAAAATCCCGTTTGTGCCGCGACCACCACATGCTTGCCGATCCGGCAGTTGTGGCCCACGTGAACCAGATTATCGAGCTTCGTTCCTTCCCCGATCGAGGTCACCCCAAGCGCCGCGCGATCGATGCAGGAGTTCGCGCCGATCTCAACGTTGTCTCCGATCTCCACGCGCCCGACCTGGGGAAATTTCTCATAACGCCCATCGGTAAATACGAAACCGAAGCCGTCCGCGCCAATCACGCAGCCCGAGTGAAGAATCACTCGGTCGCCGATGCGGACATCGTGATAGATCGTGACGCGAGGATGCAACACGCAGCCGTCGCCAATCGTCACGCGGTCGCCGATCGTGCATCCGGGTCCAACCGAGCAGCCATCGCCTACGTGAACGTCCGCGCCGATCACGGCCGTGGGGTGGACTCCGGCGCGGGCATTTGTGTCGGGGTGCAAGAGCGAGATTGCTTTCGCCGCGGCCCCTCGTGGATCGCGTGCCCGGATCACCGTTCGCGCGAATAGGTTCGAGTAGTTTCCGGAAACCAGTAGGCATCCCGCCGCCGAAGCCTCCGCTTGCTTTTCCGCGCGGCCCCGCGAAACGAATGCCAGTTCATCCGGTCCGGCGTCTTCCAATGCTGCAACCCGGCGTATCTCATGCTCGCCATCGCCTTCCCACTCAGCACTAAGCCGGCCCGCTAATTCCCGCACCTTCACAGGTATTTCGCCAGCCAGGCTAGTACTTCCCGCATGTGCTCGCGGGCGTCTTCCCCTTTCAATATCCAGTGGTTCTGGTCGGGGAACACCACCAGCCTGCTCGGAACGCCGCGGCGCTGAAGCAGCTTGTACATTTGCAGCGATTGATCATACGGCACGCGGAAATCGCGCTCGCCTTGCGTCACCAGCATCGGAGTTGAAAAATTGGCGGCGTACGTTGCGGGGCTCTGATCGATCCAAGCGCCCTTCTGTTCCCACACGGGCCCGCCCATGAAGCGCTCCCAGTCGTAGGCTGAATCGGTGATCCCCCAAAATGACGAATTCTGTAATGGCCCTGCGTGGCTCACCAGGCACTTGAATCGCTTCGTGTTGCCTTCAAACCAATCCATCAGGTACCCGCCGTAACTGGCGCCCACGCCCGCTTGCCGCGTTCCGTCGATAAACGGAAACCTGCGAATGGCCTCGTCCGCGGCCTCTTCGATCTCGCTTGCGGGACCGCGCAGTATGTCTTTTTCGATTGCCGATGCGAACTCTTCGCCGTAACCGGTAGATCCGGTGTAATTCGGCATCAGCAGCACGTAACCCGGACTCGTCAGCAGATGATAATTCCAGCGCACGAAGAATTGGTCCTTGATCATGCTGTTCGGTCCGCCATGGGGGAACACAATCGCGGATATTTTTTGGAGGGATCGAAAGCGGGCGGAAGCACGACGAAGCTTTGAATACGCCTGCCGGACTTGGCGGTGATCCAAAACTCGCGCGGCGGCGGCAAATCGACTTGCGCGATCCGTTCATCATTGAATTTAGTCAGGAATTGATTGGTCCCCGTGGTAGCATTCACCCGCACCACATCTGCGGGATGCAGCATGGATTGCCACCGCGCAATCAGAACGGGCTGCCTCGCGTTACTCGGGATTACGAGGTCCGAATACGTCCCGTCTTTTGCATCAAACAGTGGCTGCACGGCGCCTCCGTCCGCCGGCAAGTGAAAGATCTTGTCATGCCCCTGATCTTCCGCCGTAACATAGATGGTCCGGCTATCGGGCGTGAATGCGATCGAAGCCACGGAGCGATCCCACTCGCCCGTAAGTAATTTCGGCTGTCCTGTTTCCGGCCAATCGATCTTGACCAGCCGGTCCAAGCTGTACGTCGAAACCTGCAGGCTGCGCTCGCGCAATGCGTAGAGCGCTTTACCATCAGGCCGGAAAACTGGATGAAGATAACTGTCCGGGCCGGATGTTAACGCGGCCGGTTCGCCTCCGTTCGCCGGCACTCGATACAACTCGGTCGTGAACGGAGCCGATGCCAACCGGTTCAGATCCGCTGTCGCGGCGAAAACAATGCTGCTTCCATCCGGGCTCCATTGGGGAGTTAATTCCGTGTCTTCTTCCGAAAAAGCGCCTTCAAAGCCCGGTTGCGCGGCCAGTTTCGTGCCAGCCAGCAGGTCGCGCGGCTTGGCTCCCTCCTGCAGGCTCTGAACAAAAACGTGCGGCCGCGTTTCGTCCAGCCAGTGGTCCCAGTAACGAACGGGAAAACTGTCGAACACACGGGTATTGTATTTCCGCGCTTTTCGTTCGGCCGCGAGTTTGCGATTGTCCTCATCCGTCATCGCGCCCGGGTACACGCGGCTCTCGAACAGAATCGCTTTGCCGTCGGGACGCCATTGCGGATTGGAAGCTCCCGTGGCTACATTCGCAATTCGCATGGCCTCGCCGCCGTCCAGCGGAAGCACGTAGATCTGCGGAAATTCGTCACCCTCGCGCTTGGTCGCGAAGGCGATGCGCTTTGAATCGGGCGAAAACACGGCGCTGGTCTCCGGCGCCAGCGTGTGCGTCAACTGCCGCGGCGGACCGCTGCCGTCGACCGGGACAATCCAGAGGTCCGATGCCGTTTTCGCCGAGTCATAAGACGGTTCGGTTACCGGCATTACCGCCCATTTGCCATCCGGGCTTACAGTAGGAGCTCCCGTGCGCTTCATCAGCCACACGTCTTCGTGAGTAATCGGACGCTTTTGCGCCAGCACGGTAGCGGCAAAAACTAGCAGCATGGTGGCGTTTCGCATATACGACATATCGTAGCGGAATCGCGCCAAGGAGATCTGGAAAGGCGTTCCTCACCGTAACGTATCGCTACGCTCGGCCCGCGTTTTCAGGCCGGGCTGTACATCCGGGGAACGCCCTCATCCAGGTTCGGAGGACATTAAAAAGGATTTGCTTATTAGTGCCTGAGCGGCGGGAAAAATCTCAGGTAAGATGGTACACCATGTGGCCTCAGACCTACACGCCATTAGGAAGCCTGATACCCTCGGCCCTGGTAGCGGCTCTTCCGATCGCAGTCATGCTTTATTTGCTCGGCATTGCCCGAAAACGGGCCTGGATCGCCGGGCTTACTGGGTGTGGGACCGCGCTACTGATCGCGCTGTTCGTGTACCGCATGCCATGGAATCTCGCGTTCAATTCGCTCCTTTACGGCGCGGCGTACGGACTGCTTCCCATTGGCTGGATCGTGTTCACCGCGATACTTCTTTACCGTCTCGCTGTGGACACCGGCAAGTTCGAAATCATTAAGGACTCCATCGGCCACCTGACCAGCGATACTTACATGCAAGCTCTGGTAATCGCCTTCGCGTTCGGCGCTTTCATCGAGGGCGCTTCGGGATTCGGAAGCCCCGTTGCGGTCGCTGCGGCGATGCTGGTCGGCTTGGGGATGCCCGCATTCGAAGCCGCCGCGATTTGTCTTCTGGCGAACACCGCCCCCGTCGCCTTTGGAGCGATTGGGACGCCTATCGTCGGGCTGCAAAGCGTGACGAATTTGCCCATGATGGACCTTTCCGCCAACGTGGGCCGCCTTTGCGCGCCGCTTGCGCTGTTCGTTCCGATATATGTCATCGCGGTGATGGGCGGAAAAAAGGCGCTCGCGCAGGCGGGCGCCGCGGCGTTGGCTTGCGGGGCCGCCTTCGCCATTGTGCAGTTTCTGGTTTCGAGTTACATCGGTCCTTATCTCACCGCCATCCTTAGCTCGCTGGCCGCTATGGGCGCAATGGTCGTCATTTGCATACTCCGGCGCAAGCCGGGCGAACACGCGGCTAGCCGTCATTCCGCGGGCGCGATGCTGCTGGCCTGGTCGCCGTATATTTTTCTCGTAATATTCGTGCTCATCCTGAACGGCGATCAGATCGTGCTGCCGAAACCATACGACGTATTGTGGCCGGCTGCGAAGTTCGGCGCGTTCAAGGCGTTTCTAAACAACACCACGACCTCGGTTTTCGGATGGCCTGGCCTTCACAATCTGGTTCAAAAAATGCCGCCGGTGGTAAAGGCGCCATCGCCTTATGCCGCCAATTACACCTTCAATCCGCTCACCACCAGCGGCACCGCCGCGCTCTATGCGGTTTTCGCTACCGCAATCCTGCTGCGCGTGCCGCCGCGAAAGCTCGCGAATTGTTTCTGGCAGACGATGAAGCAACTCGCCATGCCCACGCTCACGATCGCGAGCGTTCTGGGCCTGGCGTACTTGATGAACTACTCCGGCGCAACCGCGACTCTGGGTCTGACGATTGCGGCGACCGGCGCGGCGTTTCCGTTTTTCAGCGCGATCCTCGGCTGGATCGGCGTATTCTTAACCGGGAGCGATACTTCCGCCAACGCTCTGTTCGGGAATTTGCAAGTGGTCACTGCCAACAGCCTGGGCTTTAACCCTTCGTTAATGGCCTCGGCCAATTCGGCCGGCGGCGTGATGGGCAAGATGATCAGTCTTCAAAGCATTGCGGTCGCGGGCGCCGCCACGGGCCTGAAGCGCGCGGAGGAAGCGCAGCTCATGCGCTTCACGGTGAAGCACAGCATCTTTTTGGCGGCGATGACCGGGCTAGTCACGCTGTTCTTCGCCTACGTGATGCCCAGCTGGGTGCGGTAAGCCGGGTGAGGTAGGCTGAGGTTCAGCCCCCCGAGACGCTAGCGTTCCTCCAGGTGCTTCAAACGTGCGTCTAGCACCTCTTCCACCCGCCGCAACTCCGATTGCCACGTGCTCCGCATGTCGTTAAAGCGCGCGTCGATATGAGACCGAAGGTCGTTCAGTCGTGAATTGTTAACCAGGATCCCGAATAGCACAGCGAGCGTCGGTACGCCGACAGTAAGCGCCGTATTCACAGCCGTGGGGTCGCTCATATTGCCTGACAAGCTGTCGCTAGCATCTTTGACGCCATCATAGCTGATCAGTGGCTTGAAGCGCGTATTTCTCTCTTACAGCTTAAGGCGCGGCATGCCGATTGCTCCCCGGTACGCAGGTTCTATAACCGTTCTTATTTTTTAGACATTTGGCGGACTTACACCCGCCTTAACGCTTATATAAGCGAATAGGGACTCACCAAATGGTGAGACTGGACGACAATGGATCCCCGCAACCCCATTTCGCATTACGAACTCGCCGAAAAACTCGGCGAAGGCGCGATGGGCGAGGTGTACAAGGCCTGGGACCTTAACCTGCAGCGCCCCGTCGCGCTGAAGTTTCTGCGCCCCTCGCTATGCGAATCGGAAGCCCAAGTCGCGCGCTTCGAGCATGAGGCGCACGTTGTCGCCGCTCTAAATCACCCCAATGTCGCCACCATCCACGAGATCGATCGTGCCGGCGGCCGCCACTTCCTCGCCTTCGAATATCTCGCCGGAGGCACGCTTAAGTCCGCGCTCGATCAGCTTCGCTCGGCTGGCCAGCAAATCTCGATCGAGCAAGGACTTGACTACGCGATTCAGCTCGCCGAGGCGCTTGCCTATGCGCACCGCCAAGGGGTTATTCACCGCGACATCAAGACCGCGAACGTCATGTTTGCCGAATCCGGCACGCTGAAGCTGACCGACTTCGGGTTGGCCAAAATCGGAGAAGGTATCGATTTCACCCAGCCGGGAACCGTGATGGGAACTCCGGCGACGATGTCGCCCGAGCAGGCGCAGGGGCAGGAGGCCGACGAGCGCTCCGACGTGTTTTCTCTTGGCGTAGTGCTGTTCGAGCTGTTTTCCGGTGAGCTCCCGTTTAAGGGCGCAAATCCGGCTGCCGTGATGTATCAGGTGGTGCACGAAGCGCCTGCGCCGCTGAGCCGGTTCCGGCCCGGCCTTCCGGAGGCTCTGCAAGAAATCATTTCCAAAGCAATAGCGAAGCACCCGGAGGAAAGATACCAAAACGCCGCCGGGTTGGCTTCGGATCTACGCGCGCTACGCCGCGATCTCCTGACCGGGAGCTCCACGGCCGGCGGCTCGCTGGACACCGTGGTGATGACTACCGGCCGCGCCAAGACGGAGGGGCGCGGCTGGTGGCCACGGTGCTCGCGGCGCACGCTCGCAACCGGAGCGGGAACGCTTTCCCTGATCGCCGCGATCCTTTTGGGAGTGTGGCTTCGGCCAGTACCCGAAACCCGCTTGGCGATTTTGCGGTTCCAGGCGGGTGAGGACAAGAGCGCCCAAACGACGCTAGACGGCTTTCGCGACCTTCTCAACGCCGAGCTTACTAGTGTTGAGCGGCCACGGGGCTCGGGTATCGCTTTGTTAGCTATCGAGGACGGCAAAGATCAACAGATCGCCTCTCCTTCCGACGCGCGAAGCCGGTTGGGCGCGGATTTGGTCTTGGCGGGCAAGTTGGTTCAGGCTGGCGAACAGCCGCATTTGATCGTGAGTCTGTATGACCCGGCCCGGTCGGAGGAACTACGTTCCATCGGGATCGATATCGCGCGGGACAACCTTCCGGCCGCAGCTACCAAGCTTCTGAACATGCTGGAATTGGGTACCCGTGCCCGGCTGCGTCTGGCATTTTTGTCCCACACGTCCTCGAACACGGAAGCAGCGCGCCTCTATGTTGAAGGCCGTGGATCCTTGAACAACGGGAAATTCGAGGAGGCCGAGGCTGCCTTTCGTGACGCCGTCAAGCGGGACCCAAATTTCGCATTCGCTTGGGCTGGATTAGCTGATGCCCTTCGGTTGAAGTACCGGTTCGAACGTAACGGCGCTGTGTTGGATGAAGCGGCGCAAAGCGCAGCGCGGGCCCTCGAAAATAGCAAAAAGCGAGATGCCGGTATTCACATTACAATGGCGGAGATCCTGCTGGACCAAAAAATGCCGCAAGCGGCAGAGCCGGAACTGAGGGCTGCGATTGCGCTTGAGCCAGCCAACGGGCGCGCCTATCAGGCTCTAGGCAAGCTTTATTTCGAACAAGGCGACTATCAAAAGGCAGAGGCGACTTATCGCCAAGCTATCGAGATGCGTCCCGGTGACGCAGCAGCCTACAATCGCCTGGGTAATTTCTACTACCAGCGAAGGTTGCCACAACTTCTACCGGATGCTGCCCGTGCATTCCTTGAAGCGACTGACCGGGCGCCCGACAACTTCGTCGCCCACTCCAACCTTGGCGCTGTCTACCTCAAGATGGAACGCTACAACGATGCGATTCAAGAGTTCAAGAAATCGATATCAATCGCCCCAAGTGTCCTGGGTTACGGCAATCTTGGCACTGCATATTACTATGCAGGTTATTACGACGATGCGGTCGAGGCATACCGAAAGACAATAGAGCAATCTGGCGAAAACTTCAAAAACTGGGGTAACCTGGCGGACGCTTACCGATGGGCAGGGCACGAAGACGAGGCATCGGGAAGTTATCGAAAAGCAATCGAGCTTTTAAAGAAAGACAATCAAATCGACACAGCCCTCAGGCACGCAACTTTGGCTATGTACTATGTCTCAATTCGGCACAACGGGTCATTGACGTCTCAGGACCGTCAGGCGGCCGAAGCCGAAATCGCGGCGGCCCGCCTACCCGCATCGCCCCCGCAAAGCTCGATCGAGTCGGCTATCTTGTTCCGGGAAGTGATTGTATATGCTCAATTAGAGAAGTTGGACAAAGCATTTCCTGCGCTCGAAAAACTCCGGGATACGGCTCCTGCCACGCTGGATGAACTCAAGAAAACGCCTGCTCTAAGACAGTTCCGGAAGGATCCGCGCTTTTTCGACGTAACAACGCGGACAAATAAAGACATAAAATAGACCCACGGAGGAGGAAATCCATGCAATCTGCTACTACCCAAGGCCGCAATCCAGGAGTAGCGACCACAACTATCGCGATTGAGGTCTCCAGAGGTGACAATGGGGCGGTCTTACGCGGAACATTTAAACAGCCGCCCCCGCTCGTCAGAGTCCAGCAATTCTCATATGTCCAATGGGACTTGGTAAGGGTGAATGCAAATGACACATTTGTGGTCAGTTTTCCAGATGCTTCGCCATTCTCGGGTGCTTCATTTGCCGCGGTCTCGCCCTTCCCGAAGCTTTCAGCTTTAAGCGAAAGGTCAGGGCCCCAGCTTGCCGCGGTCAAGGGTAATTTTCACTATCAGGTTTTCGTCACCGACGGCGCAACGGGCGTTGTTTATGCGATTAACAACTGCCCAGAACTTGATGTTGATGATCAATGACGATTCACGTCTCGGAGTCGCTTGAATCGTGTCCCTCAGCTAGCGCCCTGTATTACACTGGACTCCAAATGGGTGCGGTGCTGGTTGGCACAGACGGCCCATCGAGAGGACGGTTGGTCCTGCTCGGCACGCAAGAGGTTTCCGTCGGCCGGCATGAAAACAACTCGGTGGCCATTGACGACGTGGCGGCTTCCAAGCACCACTGCGTCATACGCTCGTCCGGTGAGCGGTTCCTGATCACCGACCTCGATAGCCGCAACGGCACCTTTGTCAACGGCGCCCAGGTGCGCGAGCGCGTGCTCGAGGACAACGACGAAATCCGGGTGGGTGGCTCGGTCTTTCTGTTCCGCCGCGAACACAAAGACGAACCGCAAGTCAGCGCCATTCGCACCACCGATTCCATTTTTTTAAATCCTCAAAAACTGGACGAGACTCTGCCGGTCACCGACCGCACCGCGCGAGGCGTGCACGTTCTGCTGCGCGTAAGCCAGGCGCTTCAGGTCGCGCAAACGGTGGAGGATCTGGAGCGTCATCTGCTCCAATTGCTGTTCGAAGCCGTTCCCGCCGAGCGGGCATCGGTCGTGCTGACGAACGGTTCCCGCTCGATTTTTACTCTGAATCGTGGAGCGGATCGCGCCACCACGGAAGACCCGGTTCCGCTCGATCCCGACATTTCACGCCAGGTTTTCGAAGAGCGCAAGGCCGTTCTCCAGCGCGAAGGAGATCGCTCCTTTATCGCGGCTCCGCTGGTGTGCCTTGACCACGTGGAAGGAGTTCTCCATTTATATAGCGAGGCGGCGTTCGATAACGGCCATCTCGAACTGGTATCGGCCGTGGGCTCCATCGCGGGCGTGGCCCTACATAATCTCGTGCATGTGGAGCAGTTGCGCCGCGAAAAACAGATCCTCGAACAGGAAATTCGCATCGAGCACGACATGGTGGGTGACAGCCAGGCGATGCGCGCGGTTCACAAGTTCATTGCGCGGGTTGCGGCCCGCGAGTCCACGGTACTGATTCGCGGGGAGAGCGGCACGGGAAAAGAACTGGTCGCCCGGGCGATCCACGAGAATAGTCCGCGGAAGGGAAAACCGTTCGTGGCGATAAACTGCGCCGCGTTGAACGAAAACCTGCTCGAAAGCGAGTTGTTCGGCCATGAAAAGGGCGGCTTTACTTCGGCGGTTGCCCTGAAAAAGGGCATGTTCGAGGTCGCCGACGGGGGAACGCTATTCTTGGACGAAATCGGCGAGCTCGCGCCCGGCCTGCAAGCCAAGCTTCTCCGTGCGCTGGAGACTCGCGAATTCACGCGCGTCGGCGGAACGCGCTCCATCCGAGTAAACGTCCGCATAGTAGCCGCCACCAACCGGGACCTCGAAGCTGCCGTGGCAGCCAAGACCTTCCGTCAGGATCTCTATTTCCGGGTCAATGTGATTTCCATCATCTTGCCGCCGTTGCGCGAGCACCGCGAGGATATTCCGGCCCTGGCGAACCACTTCGCGCGCAAATTCGGCGAGACGGTTAAGCGGAGCGTGAGTGGCGTTTCTGAGAAGGCTCTGAAAGCGCTCATGAAATACGACTGGGAGGGCGGCAATATTCGCGAGCTGCGCAATGCCATCGAGCACGCCGCGGTAATGGGCGTCTCCGATATGATCCTTCGCGAAGATCTACCCGAGTCTGTGCTGGAGGCGATCCCCTCCGCGCCCGCCGATTGGGCCGGGAGCTATCAGGAGGCGGTGACGGAGTTCAAGAGGTGCAAAGTCCGCGAAGCTTTGGAGCGCGCTCACGGCGTGATCACGGAAGCCGCGAAGCTCCTGGATGTGCACCCAAACTATTTGCACCGCCTAATGAAAAACCTAAAATTGCGCTAGTACGCAATCGCAGAAGTTGGCCTTCAGGCAGTAGGGCAAGCTTCAGCTTGCCCAAGACGCCGATCCTCCCTACTCAATCCGCCCCCCGCCCGCATACACATTAAACCGCCCTCCCCGCAAGAACCCAATCAACGTCATTCCAAACCTCAGCGCGGTCTTCACCGCAAGGCTCGAAGGCGCCCCCACCGCCGCCAGCACCGGAATCCCGGCCATCACCGCCTTCTGCACCAGCTCGAAACTGGCGCGGCCGCTCACCAGCAAAACGTGATTATGGAGCGGCGTCAAACCATCCAGCATCGCCCGCCCGATCAGCTTATCCACCGCATTGTGCCGGCCGACGTCTTCACGGAGCGCGATCAATTCACCTTCGCCCCAAAAAAGCCCAGCGGCATGCAGCCCTCCGGTGTATTCGAAAACGGCCTGGGCTTTTCGAAGCTTATCGGGCAGGGAAATAACGACAGATTCGCTCACCCGCGGCACATCGCGCGGCAGCATCGTGCAGCCTGCCGACTCGATCGCTTCGATCGAAGCTTTCCCACAGACGCCGCAGCTCGACGTCATGTAAAAATTGCGCTGGAACCGCTCGGGGTCGATCTCGGCGCCCGCCGCCAATGTAACCGTCGTCCGATTATCCGCGCACTCGATCCCGGCAATATCCGCGGCCTCTCGGATCAGGCCTTCGGTGAACAGAAAGCCCGCGGCCAGCTCGGCATCGCTGCCGGGCGTCCGCATCGTAATCGAAATATTTCGCTCGCCGATGCGGATCTGGAGGGGCTCCTCCACCGCAAGCAGATCTTGAAGCTCGTTCGCCGCCCCACCGTCAAACCGGCGGACCGGAACGGAAAGAACACTGGCGCGCACCTACTTTTTCTTCTTCCCGCCAAACAGGCTATCGATGATACCGGATGCCGGCCCGGCAATCCCGGATGCCGGACCCGCGCCTTTCGTAAGATTCTCCAATTCCTGCTGAACGGCGCCTTTGATATCCGGCCTGAACGAAGGATCTTCCGAGGTCCCGGTAATGCTAAAAGGAATACCGCCTTTTAAGCCCGCGGACGCAAGCGTGGCTGCGGCCGCATTCACGTTTACTCTCATCCTGAAATCGAGTGCATGCGAAGGACTGATTGTCCCCGCGCCCGCCATTTGGCCGATCGACGGCACGACGAGTTGAACGTTATCGACGGCAGTTCCCGCCGGCGAATTCTTGAAACTCGCGCTCAACGTCTGAATCGTCGTATGCGGCTCCGCTTTGATGGCCGAGAGTGCCTCGATCACTTTCATTTTGCCGGCAAGATCGTAATTCGCGAGCCTCGTGTTTTCGAAGCCGACCGTTCCTGTTGTGACCAGCGCGTTCAGGGGCCCTTGCGAGATAACGTTCACCTGAGCGGTCCCTCCCTCGATGGAAGCGCCTCTGGGAAGCACGATATCGAGCGCGGGCAACAACGCGGCCAGATCCGTTACCGGCATATTCGATCCGGCGAGCTTCGCCTGAAGAGTGGCCGGCTCAGTCTGCGACCGAATTGTGCCCGTAAGCGTGGCCGTTGCGCTGCCGGTGTGAATGTCGGCGCGGCGCACATCGGCGATTAGCTTTTTCAAGTCGTCCGTTACGGCGAAGTCCACGTCCACGGGGCGTTTGGCGGGCGTTGCTCCCTTTGCCAGCTTCAACTGCTCGGCTTTGAGCTTACCGTTTATCGCGACCACGCCGCCCTGTGATTTGGCGGTAGCGTCCATCGATACCATCCCCGAGATATCGGTGGAAGGATCGACTATTCCCCATGCAACCGCATCCAAGTTCCCAACGCTGAGCTTCGCATCGAACGGCGTGTCGATAGCGTCCTCGGCATTAATCGGGCCTGCGTTTCCGTTCATTTTCAGGCTTCCCCCCGGCGGCAACGCGGCCGCGAGCGTAAATGGAAACGAGGACCCCTCGGAGAAATTCTTCACTTCCATCCCCACGCCATCCATAACCACGGGCTTCGCCTTACTGCCGAGCCTTCGCATCGTGACTCGGCCATCGGTAATTTTCAGGTCGCTAATCTTGACGTCGGAAATCTCGGTGTCGATGACGCCCACATCCGCACCGGACCGGTCAGGCGCGAGCGCGGCTCGCGGCGCGGGCTTCGGCGGCGAACTCGCACCCAGACGGGAGAAGTTCCAGACACCCGCCGCATTCTGAACCAGCTCGATCTCCGGCTTATCGATAGCGATCCCATTGATGCTTAGCTTGCGCGATGTGATCAGCGGCCAAACCTCGACGCCGACCTTCAGGTTTTGCGCGCGCACAAATGGGTTTGTTCCGAACGCCGGGTCGTCGCTAATAGAGAGTTGATCGGCGGCGACGGATCCGGAAAGAACCGAAAGGCTTAGATTACCGACTTTTACCTCGCGCCCGAGAGACTGGCTCAGCTTCGCTTCCAGTGCCGGCCGGAACTGATTCGCATTCACGAAAACAGGGATGGCGAGCGCGATCAGCACCACGAGAATAACAACGATCCCGAGGATTGTGGCGATTCGTCTCATGCATACTCAGGGTAGCAACTCGCCCCACTTCTTCCCCTTGCCCTGCGCCGGACTCTTTAAATAGGCCTGCGAAGCGGCCTCGTCCTTCAGCGGAACAACCTTATCGGGATCGATACGCACCATGACATAGCGGATGTGATCGTCGATCTTCGTGAACCAGTGGCCGGTGCCCGCCGGAATGACGATCACATCGCCCGCCTTAAGCTCATGCGTCACGCCGTTGCGGATTGTCGAGCCGCTATTGCCCGGACCGTTGAACTCGCGAACCGTCTGTAAAGTCGAAGGTCTGCGCTTTTCATCGGCGATATCGGGCCCCGTCACCAGGGTCGCCGATCCATCGATAATGTGATACACCTCGCTGACCTGATCGTGCTCGGCCACCGAATCCGGCGCCGGCGCAGTCAGCTTTCCGCGGTACACCACTCCGATGCCGATGTTCGCCTTTCCGATGTCAACCGCGCGCGTTTGTTGATCCACCAGGCCGTTTTCTTGCGCCCGTTTCAGATACGCTTGGATTTATCGTTGCCGATATAGGTCGCCGAGCAATGATTGCATGGCGGCTGCTGCGCGGGAAGAATTAACAGCGCCGCCACCGCGCCGAGGCTTACTCGAATCGCATTCTTCCGCATGGCGCGCCTCTACCTGTTCGCGGACTTCGGCCAGAGCACGCCCTGATCGGCCTTCGTCACCGCCGCAACGCCCTTATACACAAACTTCTGGACGCGCTGCCCGCGATATGTTTCGGTGGTATATATGTTGCCCTTGGAATCCGTGGCTATGCTGTGCACGCCATAGAACTCGCCGGGTTGCCGTCCGCCCTCGCCGAACGTCGTCAGAACTTCCAGCGATTGCCGGTCGATGATGTGCACGCGGTCGTTTTCTCCATCCGCCAGATAAATGTACTTCTGCTGCGGGTCTCGCGAGAATGCGATATCCCAAGCCGACCCCGAGCCCAAAGTTTGTTTCTCATAGAAAGCTTCTTTTACAAATGTCCCCTCCGGGCGGAACACCTGAATGCGATCGTTCACGCGATCGCAGACGTACAGCAGGCGATCCACGGACAACTCCGCGCAATGGACAGGGTTCCGGAACTGCTGCGCCGGCGGATCGTTGGGATTATACCGGCCGTGATCCAGATCGTCCGGCTTATTGCCGTACGCGCCCCAATGCCGCTTGTACTTGCCCGTTTCGGCGTCGAACACGATCACTCGATGATTGCCGTAACCGTCGGCGACGTACGCTTCGTTCGTCTGTTGATCGACGAAAATCTTCGCCGGGCGGCGGAGATTCTCCACATCGTTGCTCCCCTTGCTCTTGCCCGGCTTTCCGATCTGCATCAGGAACTTGCCGTCCTGCGTGAACTTAAGAACCATGTTGTCGACGTAGGGTTCCACCCCAACTACTTGCCCCTCATCGAGTGTCGGATCGGCGTTTTTCGCTTTGCCCGCTTGCTTTCCGCGGCCTCCGCCGCCGGCGGCTACACCGCTGTTGCCGCCAATCCACACATTGCCCTTATAATCCACCGTAACGCCGTGATTCGATTCCGGCCAGTCATAACCATTGCCGGGGCCGCCCCAGTGCCGCAGCAGATTGCCCTGTTGATCGAATTCCAGCACCGGATCCGCCGGCCTGCAGCACATGGCCGTTTGCGGACTCGTAGTAGCGTGCTTCTCGTTGTCTTCGAGCGAACCCGCGCGGTGAATGATCCAGATGTGATCCTGCGCATCCACCGAAACGCCGATGGTCTGCCCCAAAATCCAGTGATTGGGCAGCGGCTTCGGCCACAACGGATCTACTTCGAAGCGTGGCGCCATCACGGTCGCGGCGTGCACGACGCTTTTCTTCTCGATCCACACCGAAGCGGCTCCGAGTGCGACTAAGGCAACCACCAGCACTGCGCCGATAATCCGATTTCGCTTCATACGGCGAACCTCCCGGGTCGAATGATACTACAAGCGTCTTCGAAGTGCAGGTATGCGGAAGATCCGTCTCCGCAGGTATTGTTGCCTGGGTTACCATGAACGAAAGATGCAATCTTTGCTGGACCTGCTCGCGCCGGGCGACGAGGATTATGCAATCGCGCGAGCGATTGATCCGGCCCGCCTGCCCGCGCACATCGCGATCATCATGGACGGAAACGGCCGCTGGGCGCGTCACCGGCATTTACCGCGAGTCGCCGGGCACCGCGCCGGCGTTCAAGCCGTTCGCTCCACTGTGGAAAGCTGTGCCCAGCTTGGCATTCGTGCACTGACCCTGTACGCGTTCTCAATGGAAAATTGGAAGCGGCCGCGTACGGAAGTCGACACCCTGTGGGGCCTGCTGCGACTCTATTTGAACGCGGAGTTGCCGCTGATGATGAAACATGGCATCCGCTTTAACGCCATCGGGCGTCTCGACGCGCTGCCTGCGGCGGTTCGCGAGGATCTTGACGCCGTGATTCGCCGTACCGCGAATAATCGCGGGCTGCTCCTGAACATCGCCATTAACTATGGCGGCCGCGCCGAAATCGTCGATGCCGTCAAAGCTCTTGTCGAGGAAGCGCGCAGCGGAACCGGCCCCCGCGTCGATGAAGCCGCGATTTCGGCCCGGCTTTACACCGCGGGAATCCCCGACCCGGACCTATTGGTCCGTACCTCCGGCGAAATGCGCGTGAGCAACTTCCTTCTCTGGCAGATCGCTTATGCCGAGCTTTACGTGACCGAAACCTTGTGGCCCGATTTCACGCGCACGGAGCTGCTCGAAGCGATTCTCGATTACCAGCGCCGGGAGCGCCGCTTCGGCGGCCTGCATCCGGCTCCGGCGGAACACGTTCCAATAGAGCGCCCAGCTGCACAAGCCGCAAGTATTCCCGTGAGATGAAGCGCGTCGCAACCGCGCTCGTTCTGCTTCCGTTCATTGTTTGGGTGGTTCTGGCATCCCCGTGGTGGGTCTTCAACGCGGTTCTGTTTCTCGTGGGCCTGGCGGCGCTTCAGGAATTCGATGGAATCGCCGCCGCGCATGGAATCCCCCGGCCGGGAGCTCCTGGACTGGCGGCAGGTGTGGCTTTGCTTTTCGCGCCTTACCCCGACGCGGTGATCGTCCTCATAGCGATTCTGGCCATGGCGCTCGCGCTGCGCTCGTCTGATTTGAAAGACGCTTTGCCCGGGGCTGCGGCCTTCGTGCTCGGCGTCGTCTACATTTTCGGAGCTTGGCGCTGCGCCCGAGCCTTGCGGCAAATCGATCCGTCCGGCGCCCACTGGCTCATGATTGCTCTGCTGGTGAGCTGGGCGGGCGACACCGCCGCCTATTACGTCGGACGCGCGTTCGGCCGCCACCGGCTGGCGCCGCATGTGAGTCCGGGAAAAACGTGGGAAGGCGCGTTCGGTTCTGTTGCCGGCGCGATTTTAGCTGCCGCGATATATGCTCACTTTTTCATTCCCGCATTTCCAATATGGGGTGTGATTGCGATCGCGGCCGCCGCCAATATCGCCGGGCAGATCGGCGACCTCTGCGAGTCGGCATTCAAGCGCGGTGGCGCCTTGAAAGATAGCGGAACCACTCTGCCGGGCCATGGAGGCTGGCTCGACCGCATCGATTCGACATTATTCAGCGTGCCGGTTGTCTATGGAGTACTGAAATACGTGCTGCGTACGTAGGGCGTCGCCGCAATTCTCCTCGCCATTTATTTGGCAGCCGCTTCACGCTCGATGTATGATTAAACGGATCTGAGGCTGGCCGCATGAACGCTCGATCGCTAATTCTTTTGTTCTCCCTAGCCGCCGTCGTCGAGCTCGCATGGTTGTGGCCGAGACCGGCGGCAACGGTTTTTGCGCAGAACGGCGCTCCGCCGACACCCGCGGCTGGCCAAGGCAAACAGGGCAGAGGGGGCTTCGGACGCGGTAACACACCGACGTTTGCCGGCCCTCCTGCGGGAATGCAGGCATTGCCGCTCGATCTGTTTACCTCGAAAAACTTTTATAAGGACAAGGAGCTTTGGTCGGACAAGCGGTATTTCCGCTGCAACACTCCCCGGCAAATAACGGATATTTGGACCTCGGGACGCATAGGCAAGAATCCGCCGGCATCCGCCGCGTGGGGCGATTGCAACATCGATTATCCCCGCGACAAAATCGTGAGTCCGTATCCCTACAAGATCGCCAGGGAACACTACGAAGCTTTGATGGCGAAGGCCAAAGCCGCGGGAGGTCCGAAGGTTTACACCAAAGCCACCGTGCCCGACTGGGACGGATGGTATGCTCGCGACCCTTCCTATTCCGATTCGCAATGGACCTGGGGAACCATTAGTCAGGTTCCGACCATTTTGTCCCTATTGACTCTCGAATATCAAAAGCGCATGGTGCAGATGAATTATCACGAGGGCGTGAGTAATTCGCCCCAATGGAACGCGTCCTTCTGCTATCCGGAAGGCTTCATGCGCTGGTGGTCGCAAGCCTCGCAGGGCGGGAATTTTCAGCTCACGATGAATGTGAACCAGGTTCAATTTCTTTCTGGCATCGCCGCCAACTTCCTTCGCCAGGTTTTGATTGGCAAGGAGCACGTGCAAAAGGTCCCCCAATGGTACGGCGAAACCATCGGATTTTGGGACGGAACTACTTTGGTCACCTGGACCGCGCACGTTCAAGGTTGGACGCTGTCGCATTCCATGTTCGAGTTCAGCGACAAGCTGGAAACGATTGAAACCTACGCGCCCGTGTACGACAATGGCGCTTTCATCGGGCTGGATCACGACGCTGTTTTTTACGATCCCGACGCGTTCGTCGCGCCTCTGCATCTCACCATGCGCTTCCTTCGCGGCGCGACGTTGGACAATCCCGCGCGGCGGTACACCTACATCGAATGCTTAAGCAATCTGCGCGACGTCGATGGACGTCCGCGGCAACTTTCGCCCGACGATCCCCGTTTTGTCGACTACTACGGCCGCCCCTGGGCCAAGAATTGGGAGAAGTATTTCGAAGCGGGATGGGACAAGCCGCAAGAAGAGCTTCCCAAGGAAATACTCGATATTTTTAAATAGGCAGAGAGCACACATGCACAAGTTGACTTTCGCAGCAGCCGCCGCGCTCCTTTTAGGAATCTTCGCGATGCCCGCCTTACCGCATCACTCCTTCGCGATGTACGACCAGAACAAAACCGTGACGTTGACCGGCGTCGCGAAACAGTTCGTCGCGCAAGCCAACCACGCCGAGATCCACTTCGTTCTGATCGCTCCCGACCGCAAAGGACTGGCAAAGACTCCGGACGGAAAGTATGTCGAATGGGGTGTCGAGATGGCGGGCGCCGCCGCCGTCGCGCAACAGGGGATCACCGCGGCCACGTTTCCCGTCGGCACGGTGTTCAGCGTAAAGCTCAATCCCCTGCGCGATGGCAGCAATTTCGGTTCGCGGATCGGCGCCATCGCCAAGTGCCCCGTGGATCCGGCCACCAACAAACCGAAACTCCCGGAAGCCGATAAACACTGCGATTCCGTCCCCGGCATGACCCTACTAGGCGGCACTACGTTCTGAGCTGCGAATACCTGGAGTTGAAGTAGACATGAAAGCAGCCTGTGGGGCCGGATGCCATCCGGCGCGCGGTTGCCAACCGCGCTGCGCGGGGTTGGTGGAATCGTCGGCAGCATGAAACCATTCGCCGAGTGGCTTTCCACCACGTCCCCAAGCGTCTTCCTCCAGAACCACAACAGTTGGGCCATTCCGGCAATACAATCCATCCACATCGCCGGCATCGCGATTGTCCTGGGTTCCGTATTCATGATCGTTCTGCGCCTGCTCGGCTGGGCCGGAATGGATCAGAGCCTGCTTCAAACCGCCCGCCGGTTCGGACCATGGCTGACCGGCGCGCTCTGGCTGATGCTCGCCACCGGAGCTTTGATGGTGATCGGTGAGCCCGTCCGTGAGCTGATCACATTCTCGTTTTGGTTGAAGATGTTTCTGGTCGCGCTTGCAACGGTCATCGCCGTAGTTTTTCAGCGCAGCCTGCGCAAACATGACCGGCAGTGGGAAGAGATCCTGGTAAAGCGCGGCACGACAAAACTACTCGCGGTTCTGACGTTCCTGATTTGGGCCTGCATTATCATCCTCGGCCGCCTGATCGCCTATGACCATGTGTGGGGTTCCTGGTCGCCGGCCGCCAAAGCCTGAAGATGACTATCGCCGGAATTCTCCAATGGCTGGAATCGTCGGCCCTCGCATCCACAATTCGTGATGGACTGCTTCTGTTTCCGCTGCTCGAATCGATACACGTGATCGGCTTGGCCCTGGTATTCGGCACCATCGCCATCATCGATCTGCGGCTGTTAGGCGCGGCCTCAGCCGAGCGTCCGTTCAAACGCATGGCGTCCGACATCCTCAAATGGACCTGGGCGGCGTTCGCGCTCACAGCCGTAACCGGCGCGCTCATGTTCATCACCAATGCGGATGTGTACTACCACAATTTTTATTTCCGCACGAAAATGCTGCTGCTGGTTTTGGCCGGCATCAACATGGCGTCTTTTGAGCTCACTTTGGGCCGCGCCGTTCATCGCTGGGATAAGGCGCCGTCTGCGCCGCCGGCTGGGAAAGCGGTCGCGATTTTGTCGCTCGCGATTTGGATCAGCGTGATTTTCGCCGGCCGCCTGATCGGCTTCTCCACCAGCCGTGCAAAAGAGGCCGCGCCGTCGCCGGCCGACTCGAGTCTGGAGGAGTTGTTTCAAACAACTCCCGGCGGCGCGGGCGCAACATCCAACCCTGTACCGAAGAAGTGACCTCAGTTTTATATTGCGGAGGGCCGGACGGCCTATTATTAAAATCCGAAAATTCCCACCAGCCCGATCAAAATCAAATACAGGGCGACGATGTAATTCAGCAGCCGCGGCATAATTAAAATCAAAATTCCGGCCAGAAGCGCGATGAACGGCGAAATCGCGGTATACCGAACTGTTAGCGCACCGCCCCTGGTTTGTGCCAGAGCTGTGCTAAGGATGACGCATTGCACGCCGATTAATACGAGAACCCATACAACCCGTTGTCTGAGTGTCACTTCCAACCTCCTTTGCAAGGATGCTGCTGACACCGCCGTGTTTCATTTGGCGCGTTTCTGCATTTCCACCACCAGCTCTCTGTAATTGCCCTGCATCTCCCAGGTGCCCGTATATCCGGTCGGAAGCACAAGCGAATCTCCAGGCCGGTACTCGTGAACCGTGCCGTTAGTCTCGGTTAGAATCAGCTTGCCGCTAAGCACATACACGAATTCATCCACATCCGTCGGCCGGGTCCGGTGATTCGTCTTCGCCGGTGTCGATTCGAAGATGGACACGTGCAGTTCCTTGCCATCGAACAGCGTCGCCACGCGCATCTTCAGCTCGCCGGCCACGAGTATGTCCTTGAACGCGTCCGGCGGAATCGCGGTCAGGCCTAGCCCGGCGATTTTGTCCCGATCGAGCCCGACCGGCGCAACTTTGTCGTCGGCGAACGCTATCGTGCCTGCCGAGAGTGCGAAATAAATCGATAACGCGCCGCGCACGGCGTAATTGGATAACTTGGCCACGGATGATCCTCCTTAATTCGAATCCTTTGGCGAAGGTACCACGAACCGTGTAATCGCTGTAAATCGCCGGTGGTAGAACGGCGCGTCTTTGCCTGCACTTAACCGCTGCCGGAAATCCTGTTCCACCGTTCGGCATCACCAATCAGAGGTACTGCTATGAGCATGCGAAGTTTGCATCCTCGTACATTGGCTACGCTCCTCGCCTTTGCTTCGATCGCACTGGCGCAACGGCCGTCTCGCCCCGCTACCATACGCGCGCGAATCACAGGGGGCGGTGGAGATGGCAAGTGTACTTTTGAAGTGGTCGTCGATGACGTCGCAGAAGTCGAAATTCGTGACGACCGCGGAACACTGCGCACGATCTCCGGGAACCCGTCCACGTGGCGGCGTCTCGACTGCAATCAGCCCCTGCCGCGCAATCCTGTTAATTTCCGATTTAACGGAATCGACGGTCGCGGCAGGCAATTCCTAGTGCGCGATCCCAACTCCAATCGCGGCACTGCCGTGATTCGCATTGAAGATCCAAGACCCGGCGCCGAAGCATATACCGGTGATCTCCTGTGGAGCAACTTTGGCTCGGGCGGCCCGCGGCCCTTTCCGCCGCCGGGTGGAAGCGCGGCGTTTCCGCCGCCGGGAGTCGGAGGCTGGGGTGGCGCTTGGGACAATCGTTGGGGCAATTTGATTCAGTTCAGCGGGCGCGGCCGCGGCGCCTTCAACAGGCACGGTGGCCCGAATTATACCCTCCGTGCGGTCCGAGTGACGGTGGATCGCGCCCGTGGAGAAGTAACCGCCGCGTTCGATACCAACTTCTCCACCAACACACTCAGCTTCATCGGCCGAATTTCGCGCGTCAGCGGCGACATAATCGACGCCGACCTGGTATCGGCGATGCATCTGGATCAAAGCGCTCAGGCCCGCGGCAATCTTCGAGTCCGCGTAGCCTCGAATCGCAACGTGCGCTCTGTAGACGTAAACGGCGACATAAACAGCGGCCGTTTCAACCTAAACTGGCGCGGCTAACTTCGCCGTCATTGGCATACAGCCCGCCAACACTCTAATTACAGGGTTACCTGTTGGTCAGGCTTCAGCCCGCCAACACTCTAACTGCAGAGTTAGCCGTGAGCCAGGCTTCAGCCGCCCACACTCTAACTGCAGACTTACCTGTGAGGGCAGGCTTCAGCCTGTGGGGCAGGTTGCCAACCTGCGGCGGGCTTCAGCCCGCCTGTGCGGTTACCTAAAGCTCTGCATGATGGGTCTCGAACCGCGGGAACCTACGTAATCGCCTGAGCAGGTCGGCCCAACCGCGCGCAGCACCCGAGCGTCCGCATTACGCGTTTCGCCTTCGTCTCCCCCGCGCGAAATAAACCAGCCCCCCAACCGCGCTCGTCAGCAGTAGAATGCTTGACGGCTCGGGAGAACTGCTGGAAACCGGAGCGCCTTGGAAATCCGTTATCAAGCCATAGCCGCTCTGAACCACCACACCCGCGGGGCCCATGTAAGCGACTCCCTCGAAATTGTTCGGCTGTCCAAAACCGGTTGTGTCGTACAAAACTGCTCCGCCGACGACAATATTGGCTTGAATATCCACCAGTAGGTTTCCTTTCGACGGGTCGTACAGAAAAGGCGTACTAAAGGGAAGTACCAGCGTTCCCGGAAACGGCCGCGCTGCTCCGATCGTTCCATTAAAGACCTGCGTCGCAGTTGGGCCGACATTCGCGCTAAACGTACTGGAGAGCGTGTTCCAGTTTGCGGATGTGGTCGACAGCGAGATAACCTCTGAGCCGGAAGCCCTGCCGGTCGGCGCAAAAATCGAATCGAAAAATTGCAGGCCCGTGATATCAAATGGCCCGGAAAAAAGACTGCTCGAGTATACCTGCTGGTACTCACCTTGATAGAAGCACGCAAAAGGGACACAAAGGCCCGTGCCCGGATCGGGATGCGCCGGATCGCCGGCAATCACGTCCGCGTGCGCGAGTGTTGCAAATGGCACAAGAACGAGCGTGAACGCAAAGAGATTGGAACTTCTCATTCTCATTCCTCCTTTTCGGACGCGGGTGGTCTTGATAAACTGCTCGGCACCGGAGTGCAAGTTTGCGCCCTTGCTCGTTTCGCCATGTCACGCCGAGAGATCGCTGATGCGCGGCAACAAGTTAGCGGCCGCTAGATTTTCTTGCACGTCGAAGCGGATGCCTTCAGACGCTCTCGCCCGGTAGGAATTGCCGACCTACATTCACCCTGATGACGAAAGCTGGATGCATGAAACGATGAACTCGCGCGTTGCCCCGAATCGCCTCGGCCCGTCTGCATTCCGCGCCATAAGGCCGCGCTGTAACTCCGCACTCCCTCCTGATCGTCTTATTTGAACCAGCGCGGCTCAGCGGTGATACACTCTACGGTGGCTCGTCTGGTATGCTGCTGACGCTGAAGACCAATTGTGGAGGCTCGTGAATGTTAAAGAAGACTCTAGGCTGTGTGGCCTTGTTAAGCGTGTGGTTAATCGCGGCCGGCTCGCTGCTGGCTCATCATTCCCTCGCCGGCGTGTACGACATGAAAGCGGAAAAAGAGCTATCCGGAACCGTGGATAAGGTTCAGTTCACGAATCCCCACGGGTCGCTTTCGGTCAACGTGAAAGATCAAGATGGCAAGGAAACGACATGGGTGCTGACGCTCGGCTCCGCCACCGCTCTCGCGCAGAGGGGTGTCGGTAAAATCGGACCGAATGCGCTCCACCAAGGGGATAGCGTTACCGTAAAATTCATCCCTGCGAAGAACGGCAGTCCGTTAGGATTTCTTAAGGCCGTGAAGTATGCCGACGGCCACGAGATCGTGGTGTCCGGTGGTAACCCCAACGACTAGGAGGACCGGCATGAGCTTCCGAAAAATCATTTGCACACGTGTCGCTATCGCGGCCGTTTTATCGGTGGCCTTGATGCCGGCGGCCAGTGCGCAGGCTCCGGCGCAGGGGCAGGGTCGGGCCGGAGGACAGGCGGGAGGCGGCGGGGGAGGACGTGGCCGAGGCGCCGCTGCGCCGCTGTACACCCCTGCACCCGGTGCGAAGGATCTGAAAGCAGTCCTTTTCAACTGGGCCTGGTATATGGGCATGCTCCGAAGTAGCGAGGAGCGAGACCTGATCATGACGCTCGAATACGAGGGCAAGGGCGCCATTCAAGCGGACGGCCAGCCCTGCAACGTAACGAAGTATCGAACCAGCATCAGCTATCAGATGTCGGGCGAGCGGATTCAGTACACGGGCACTCGGCCCAATGGCCAGTCGTGCTCCAATGTCGAAGTCCTCAGCGGAGCGTATGCCTGGAACGAAGACATTCCCGGCGCGGAACTTGTCCCCGGTAAGGGCAAGGCGACGCCGATGCCCGCAACTGTAGAGGAACGCATGATTCGCCTGTGGGCAGGTCCGCAGGGTGCATTCAAGGGCGCGATGGCGGGGATAAGCGACCCACCGGAAATGGCGCCCAGGCCGCAACGGGTACCTGCCGACGTCTCGATGGCCGGGAAAACCTCCGTCGCGTGGGAAGGCAATAAGCCTGTCGTGACGTTCCCGATTCCGGGCGTTCCCAATGCGATCGCGGCCGCGACGCTCGACGCGAAGTTCATGCCCGAACGCGTCGTGGTGAAAAATGGAGCCAACACTTACGAGTTCACCTACAGCAATTACAAGGACTGGAACAATCCCCTGAATCCTGCCGAAGCGTTTTACGCAGGCAGGATGATCGAGAAAAAGAACGGCGCCGTGGTTCGGGATATTACGACGACGCTGACGGAAGTGGGACAGATGTATGTCGTAATGCCGGTTCCGGCCAGCGTTAAGGCGGCGATCAAGCCAACGAATCAGCCTCCCAACTGGACTCTGAACGTCGACGCACGTCCCGCACCCGCGACGCAGACTGCAGCCGCAGTAACCCCGCGCCTGCCCGACGGACATCCGGATATGACAGGGAACTGGGGTGGCCCGCCCCTTGCAATTACGGGTGGTGGGAACCGCCGATGTAGTCCAACGCAGACGCCGGATGGCGGAATCAACCCCGGGACCGGCTGTAAAATCCCGATGGACAACTTCTGGGTGGATTATGAATACATCTCGCCCTCGCGGTTCGGCTTAACGGGCTCCGAGGCGGTATTGAAGCCGAGTCATCCCATTTACAAACCCGAGTTGTGGGACAAGATTCAGGAACTCGATCAGTGGACGAACAAGTACGATCCAATCATGACCTGTCAACCGATGGGAATGCCGCGGGAGGGTACACCGTCGCGCATTATCCAGTCTGCGACCGACATCGTCTTTTTCTATACAACAAGCGATTACGGCGGGGGAAATATCGAATTCCGCGACATCCCGACCGATGGCCGAGCGCGCCCCAACACCGTCGAAGCCTATTACATGGGGCTTTCGATCGGTAAATGGGAAGGCGACACGCTGGTGATCGACTCGACCAATTTCGTCGATACCACCTGGTTCGGACGCGGGGGCCTGCTCCATTCCGCCGACATGCACATTATTGAGAAGCTGACGCGGAAGGGCGATCAAATTCTTTACCAGGAGACCGTGGAGGACCCGGACGACCTCGTCGAGCCATGGGTGATGCCGGACAAGATTCTGCAGTTGCGCACTGGCGCGCCACAAATAATCCATGAGCGCGCCAATTGCGAAGTGTATGAGACGGGGGACTTTTCCACCCAACTTCGCCACTAGCAGTTGTGGGGCGGCTTCTATTGTTAAGGTTCTAGTTGTCGGGCGGCTTCAGTTGTGGCGCAGGCTTGAGCCTGCGGCGGACTTTAGTCCGCCTCCCCCCCGTCGTAACCCTGCCCCACACTCGTTATGAATTGGACACATGTTCATCTCTTACTGAATCATTTCCCGACCATCGGCATGATCGTCGGACTGAGCGTGTTCTTCTCGGCGGTCGTAACCAAAAGCGACGATCTGAAGCGCACCAGCCTGGGAATCTTCTTCTTTATCGCCTTGTTGTCGATTCCGACGTTTGTCACCGGGACCGCCGCGGAGTTGGCATTGCAGAAAACGCCGCAAGTGTCCGTAACCAGGATTCAGCTGCATGAAACCGCGGCTTTCGAAGCGCTCGGGGTTATGGAACTCACCGGCGCCTTAGCGTGGTTGGGATTGTGGCAGTACCGTCGAGTATCGCGCTTACCGCGCGGAACGCTCGCGGCTGTCCTTGTGACCGGGCTCCTGACTTTCGGTATGATGACGCGGGCCGCGAACATCGGCGGCGAGATCCGTCATCCGGAAATTCGCGAGAATCCAGGCGCGGCCGAGCCGGACAGCGCAGACCCGCCGCTGGCGAGAGTCATCGGAGACGCCATGGTGAACCTCGCTTGGGGATGGCCCGCCAGCGAGACGGTTCATTTCATCGGGCTTTCGCTGCTATTCGGCGTCGTGCTGCTGGTTGATCTGCGAATGCTGGGCTTCATGAAGGGAATCCCGTATTCGGCCCTGCACCGCCTGTTGCCATGGGGAATGTTAGGGTTCGGTATCAACGTGCTGACGGGGATGCTGTTTTTCATCGGCGCTCCGCCGGACTTCTATGTCACCAACGCGACCTTCTTCTGGAAGTTGGGGTTAATATTAGTTGCTGGAGCGAACGCCCTGTACTTCACCGTATTCGACCAGCCCTGGACGTTGGGAGCCGATGACATGCCACCGGTTGCGGCGAAAGTCGCGGCGGCCTCTGGAATCTTCCTTTGGTTGGGCGTAATCTTCTGCGGTCAAATGCTGCCGTTTCTCGGACACTCATTCTAATGTTCGTGCTGATCGACACAGTAATCGTGAGCCTCCTGGCGATTGGCGCAACCGTGCTATTGGGACTTCTGGGATATCTCATCGAGAAGACTGACGAGTCGGCGGAGCGCAACGCAGTGGAGGGTCAGCGCCGGTGAGGAAACAGAAGCGATGAATTTCTTAGACACGATTGAGAATCTCGGCTTCAGCACATGGGTGCGGGAATCCCCCTCCAAGTTCGCGTATCCCACGGTCCTGTTGATGCATGTCATCGGCATGGGCGTAGTGGCGGGCCTTAGCGCCGTCATCAGTCTCCGGTTCCTGGGAGTTTCGCCGAAGACGCCGGTGCAGCCGCTCGAACGGTTGTACCCGCTGATGTGGATTGGATTCTGGGTGAACGCGGCGACCGGTACCGCTTTGCTAATGGCGAGCGCGACCAAACGAATGGTCGATCCCACGTTCTACATCAAGATGGTTTTCATCTTCGCCGGCGTCGCCGTGCTCCAGTTCACCCGGAATAAAGTCTTCCGGAATCTGGGTCCCCACGGCGAGCTTCCCGACAACGCCAAGACCCTGGCCTGGGCGGCCCTGATCTGCTGGTTGGGAGCGGTCACGGCTGGACGGCTGCTGGCGTATATCTAACAAGCGTGGCTGTTGGAGATCGCCTTGAAGCCAACTCACGTTTACGTTGGCGGCAACACGTGGATCAAGCTCGGTCATCCGGTGGTAGACCTCAGACAGACATGGCGCGACAATTCAAAATCGTCGTGGAGCAGCATTCGGACGATTATGTCGCCTACGCGCTCGGGTCGACTATCCCGGCCTGATGGGCAAGTTTCCGGTAGATGCTCCCAGGGCCCGCGTGCTCGCCGCATTTCAGGCGATCGGATTCGAGTTGGTGCGTGAGGCTGAGCATATTGCAATGCGCCGTTCGCGCCCGCAAGGCGGTTCTGATTTCCTAATTCCGAACTATCCGGCGATCAAGGCCTAGAGACTGCGGACAATTCTCGCACAGGCTGGTATTCCAAGACAGACTTCTGCGTGCATACGGGCGCGCTTGACACTGGACCGACGGCCCGTACGCATTACCCAAGCGTTGGAGGACTAATCTGCTCGGGCATTGGTTTTTCGGAGCAGCGGCAGCAGATCGACTATTTAGACGAGCTTGTCGAAACGACCGCTCAATCGGCAACATCATAAAAACGAATCGCCCGCCGGTCGCCATCTGCCTGCCATAGGCGCGCGACCAAAGCCCAAAGGAGGGGTAATCCACGTATGAATAGCAAGACTGTAGTTGCGATCCTCGAAGACAGCATGGCAGCACAGAACGTTGCGCGAGACCTCGCGAACTTAGGAGTGCCGCAGCAGGATATCCACATCAGCGATCGGTTGCCGCAGAGCCCGGCCAAAACGCCGGAAGAGCATCGACGGGGATTCGTCGCTTGGCTCGAACAGCTGTTTAGCGGCGAAAGCCCTGATTCCACCACAGACTACCAAGCGGCGCTCAAGAGCGGCAAAGCCGTGGTCGCGGTAGACACAGATGACGCGCACGAAGATGATGTTATAGACGTTTTGGAGAATCATGGCGCCACTCACGTTCACGATGAAGAGCCGTCAAGTGCCAAGCAGCAAGATATTAAACAGCAGGAAGGCACTTCGACACAATCGATTCCGGTAATCGAAGAACAGGTCAGTATCGGGAAGAAAACCGTAGTCCGCGGGGGCGTACGCGTCTACAGCCATGTGGTCGAGCAACCTGTGGAACAGCAGGTCCATTTGCGAGACGAGAAGGTGCGGATCGAACGCCGACCGGCCAATCGCCCGATAAGCGAGCTCCCACAGGAACAGGTGCCGGAAAAAACGATCGAGATCATAGAAACCACTGAAGAGCCGGTCGTAACGAAGCAGCGGCGCGTGGTGGAAGAAGTGGTGATCACGAAAGAATCCACCGAGCGTACAGAGCCGGTGCGGGAGACTGCGCGCCGGACTGAAGTTAAAGTTGAGCCGCTAGGCGCCAGTTCTTCCTCTATCCCCAGTGAGTGTCAGACCGACTTCCAGAACAATTATCGCGAGCAGTATGCATCGGCAGGGGGTGTCTTTAGCGACTACTTGCCGGCTTACGAGTACGGCTACCGGATGGGAACGGACAATCGCGGGAAGGATTTTCCAGCGATAGAAGAGCGGCTCAGAACCGACTACCTGAAGAATCATCCCCAGAGTGTTTGGGACAAGGTGCGGGGCGCAATGCGCTACGGTTACGAACGGGCGACGGGAAAGCGCTAACCCCGCTGCGGGCTCCGCCTCAACGATTCTGATCAGTACACTGCGTCGGCCAGGCGGCGCTACCCGTTGGGCGATAAATACTCTCGCGGTGTAGAGCTTCGCCGGGGAAAGGCTTCTTTTGTAAGGGAAGTGTCCGGCCCACTTAGGGCGGGCGTCTGCGCACTGGCCTTGTGTGATCTCTACCCGCATAGAACTTCTCGCAATCGACAGCGGCTCCAGCAGTCGTTGAACGTCACGGGTGCGGCAAGCCTTTTATTCCGCGTTAAGGGTGTGAGCGCCAATGCTGCAGACGGCGCAAGCTCAAATAGACGCGCATTTACCAAATCCCGAAAGAGCGCCCGGAAACCTCTCCTGTTCTAAACGCCGATCGTGGGTCAGGACATCCGTCAAGCCTTCGTCGGCTCGCAAGGCGCGAAATTGCGGCGTCTGTAGGTGGTAACCTGTTCGGTGGCTCGTCAGGCAGCCACCATGTCCGCGGAAAGGACTGCGTCCCCTGATCACCTTGTAATTCTTAGTTGGTTCGATGAACTCTTTTCTGCCCGAGCGAGCGGACACCGGGCGCCATGAAAGGAGCTCATTGTGACTAAAACCCCCCCGACTCGCGTAATGCGCGAACATCCGGATCTCGATCAGTTAAAGCGTCAGGCAAAGGAACTCCTTGAGGCATTCCTTGCCGGCGATACGAATGCCTGCCTGCAAGTCGCGGCACACTTCCGTGATCCGAACCCAGCTACGTTTGCGCTGCACGACGCTCAGCTTGTGCTCGCGCGTGCTTATGGCTTCCAGCGTTGGCCCAAACTCAAAGCATATGTGGATGGCGTGACCGCGGCAAGTTTCACCGCCGCCGTGCGTGCAGGCGATCTGCAGCGCGTACGCAAAGCGCTGAGGCTCCGACCGGAGCTTGCAAGGATGAAACTCTCGGCGTATGACGAACGGGCTCTGCATCACGCGGTGGCTGAGCGCCGGCCGGAGATGGTGCGCCTGTTGCTCGAATTTGGCGCGGATCCTTACGCGGGCATGCACATCGAAGCGCCTTCCGGGAACTATCCGAGCGCATTCGATCTCGCCGCCGAGCGGGGCTACACCGAGATCGTCGGGCTGTTCAAGGAAAAAGCCCGGCATGCGGTCGCAACCTCCATGGACCCTCGACCGGCCGTCCCGCCGGAGATGAGGGACGCGCTCCACCGGCGCGATGAAGACGCGATCATCGCGGTGCTGGCATCGCGTCCCGAGTTGGTTCATCACCGCGGGACCGACGGCATCACGGCGCTACACTACGCGTCGGCGTTGCTGCTGCCACGCGTGGCCGAGTGGCTGTTCGAACGCAACGCGGACATCGGTGCGCTCGACAAGAACGGCAGAACGCCTCTCGACCTCGCGGGCGGAAGAAGCTCGAACAAGTTCGGCAAGCCCGATGCGCGGGAATTAGCGATGTCGGAGCTTTTGCTCGCCCGCGGCGCACAGCCGACCGCGCGCTGGGCCGTCATGACGGGAAACGCGGAGTGGCTACGAACCCGGCACGCCGAGGGCGCGCTCGGCGATCCGCGCTATGGCGGCGAGGGCTTGCTCTCGACCGCCGTGCGCTATCACCAGGCCGGCATTTTAACGTTGTTGCTGGACCTGGGCTTCGATCCGGACGCGCGCGCGCGCTTGGATCTGGAACCGGCGCAGGACTCCTGGGGGCAGCCGCTCCAGTATTGTGTACGCTCCGGCCAGATCGGCATGGCGAGGGTTCTGCTGGCGCGCGGCGCGGATCCCAACGGCCACATTTATGCCGCGGGCACACCGATGCTCGATGCCTATAACAGTAAAGATCCGGCCATGATCGAACTGCTCGAGCGCTACGGCGGCTACCTGGATGCGGATCTGGTCGGCCATGCGGGCCTGGTGGATAAGGCGCGGCAAATGCTCGACGACGAAGCCGCAGGCCGGCTCCATCCGCAGGCGATCCCCTATATGAGCGAGGCCAGGCCGATCGCGGAAATACTCATCGGCGACGGCCTCGGGAATATGGAGATGCTGCAACTGGCGCTTCCGCGTATCAATCGCCCACGCGGCGATCCATGGTGGGCCTCGAGACTGCGCCGGGCTTGGGGAGAATTCGACGTCGCGGTACTGCGCATGTTGCTCAAACACTGCGATATCGCAATCTGCGCGCCCACGGAGCTGCATGAAATCGCCGGCAACTGGCCGCGAAGCGGAAAGTACAATCCCGTGGACCGGCTCGCGAAAGCTACCGCCATGCTGGACGCAGGCTCGCGGCTCGACGTCCGCGACGAGTGGTTCAAGAGCACGCCGCTTGGCTGGGCGTGCCGCTATGGCCGCGTGGAGTTGGTGAAGCTTTATCTGGATCGCGGCGCCGACCCGGTAGAAGCCGATGCCGAGCCGTGGGCCACGCCGCTCGCATGGGCCGAGAAATTGAAGCACGCAGAGGTGCTCGCCTTGTTGCGCGATCGCCGGCATAGAACCACGGAGGAGTAGGAAACCTGAGTGCTCACGGTTTGCTTCGATTCTTACGCATCGAATCACCGCGCCTGTCCACGCGATAGGCATCGGAGACCAGCCGGTCGAGGATGCCGCTCGGTCAGCATCGGATCGCCGATCTACTCATGCCAGTTCGGGCGTCACGAAGTAAGGATCGAATGTCACAGAAATCGCCGCGCTCAGGCTCACTCAAAGATGCCCCTCGCATGATCGTCGATCACCGCACGTCGATGCGGCTCGGACTGGGCGCGATTGCACAGGGCCGAGTAACGGTTCGCGGCAAGCCTGCTACGCCAGAGCGCACCCGACGAAGCTTTTGCCCACATTCAGGAAGCTAATTGGTTTCCTGTGCCTATCCTGCTATCGAGCAGCGAAGTGTTGGTCCGGCGGAATTCGTCGATCTGTTCACGCTCGATCCGGATCTCATCCTGGATCTCCTCACGATAGTCATAATAGTAAGCCAAGGCGGCATGGACGTCGGCAAGAGTGATAGAGGGTAGCCGGGAAACGATCTCGTCAGGAGTAAGGCCCTGGTGTTCGTGCAAGATAACGATATCGAGCACCCGCACCCGGTGACCCGCGATGCAGGCCCGGCCCCCGCACACCCCTGGTGTCTTGGTGATAGGGCCGGCCGCCGAGGTCGCCTAGCCAAAGTATAGCGGGTGCCTTGGTCGCGCACGCTAAAGACACAACCGCGCCTTGCCGAAGCACAACTTAGCCTCCATGCGCCGAAAGTATCTGCTGGCCCAACAGGCTCATAAAGAAACTCGGAAGCAACCCCACTCCCATGTCGTCTAACATGGGTGGTCTCGGCATGGTGCTCCACGAAAACGATCCGGCAGTAATTGAAGCCTGCCGTCAGGGCGACCACGACGCCTTCGCCCTGCTCTTTGAAGCCAACCGCGACAAGGTGTATTCGATCGCGCTGCGATTTTCGGGCAACGAGGCGTCGGCAATGGATATCGCCCAGGAAGCCTTTATCAAGCTTCTGGCCCATATCAAAGACTTCCGCAGCGAAGCGCGTTTCGACACCTGGCTTTACCGCTTGGTTGTGAATACCTGCCTCGATCACCGGCGGCGCCGCCGGAACTTGCTGCCGATCTTGGAAGATCTGGTGGACTCCGTCCGTCCGTCGACCGAGACCGTCCTAACCGATCTTTTGCGCGACGAAGCGCAAGGGCAGGTCCAGGAAGCTGTAGCCCGGCTCTCCCCCGAGCACCGCATGGTAGTTGTGCTGCGCTACACCGAAGGCCTGTCCTATGAAGAGATCGCCGAAATTTTGCGATGTTCCCGGGGAACCGTGGCATCGCGCCTGAACCGAGCCCACAAAATTCTGGCGCGAAGGTTAGTCAAATTCCGCAATTCAGGATCCCAAAACTCAGGAGGTAATCGTGGCCGCGTTTGAACTCGAACAGGTGTTGAACAAACACCTTGGCCGTGTCACAGCCCCGGAAGGTTTGCATCCGCCGCAGCCTTCAACGCAAGTCATTCAGTGGCCAAAGCCGGGTTACCGGTTTCAGCCCGTGCTGGCGGGTGTTGCCGCGGCCGCCGCTGTCGTAGTCCTTTTCGCGCTCTGGCTGCGCCCACGCCCCGCCGAACTCCGTTCCACCGACCCCGCGCAAATCGCCGCCTGGCTCAAATCCCGCTCATTCGACGTTCCCATCCGCCAGACCCCGCCTTCTTCCATCCGGCTTAGCAGCGCGCATATTAAAGGTTCGGTCGCGGAAGTGGATTATTCGATCGCCGGGCGTAATGTCGTGCTGACGGTTTCCCCACCGTCTTTAGAACCGCCGTCGACCGCGTATCATATCGTGCGAAGTCACCTGGTGCGAGGGCAGCTATTCACGCTGTCCTGCGCTTTTCCGCAAGATGCCCGCACGGCGTGCCTGCTTTGCCATGCGGGTCCGGAGGTGAATTAGCTCCCTATAAAGCCCTTGCCCTTTCAGCCGGTGCGGGCATTCGCCGTTTCGCATTGATCCTCTGAGCGGGCGAGACTGAGGCGGGTTCGTACCCCTGGACCCCCGTGGCGTGGGATGATCGGCCTATGCAACATTCATGTTCAAGAAAGCTCCCGCTTTTGTTATTCCTTGCTGCAGTTGCTATCCCTGCACAGGATGCGCGGCGAGCCGAATTCGAAGTGGCCAGCGTGCGCAGGTCGCTGCCGGATTCCATACTCGACAGCTTTGTGCCCACGCTCAATGCCGCTCCGGGTACTACTTTGCGTATCCTGAATCGGCAGTTAAAGGAGCTGATCATGATCGCTTATAACATCGGCGGGCGCCAACTGGCCGGGCCGCCGTGGCTGATTGACCCGCCAGGCAGGACGGGCGATATCCCTCGTTTTGACATTGTGGCGAAACTACCGGAGGACACGGTACCGGATCAGGTCCCCGTCATGCTGCAAAATCTGCTAGCGGACCGCTTTAAGCTTCGCGTTCACCGGGAACAACGGGAAATTGTGATCTATGCTTTGGAACTCGCAAAAACCGGACTGAAAATTAAGCCTCGCGGCGCAGGAGACGAAGGCCAATCCGGATGTGCGCGTAATATGTTCGGCGCCAATGGTATTACCACCGCAGTGTGTCGGAACATGACGGCCGCGCAATTGGCACAGCAGCTTCAGACGCTCTCGCCCGCATACTTTCCCGATGGTCCGGTGGTCGATAAGACCGGGCTCACACAGACATTCACCTTCACGCTCGAATGGATCACCCAGCAGCAGCGTGATGCGGGCGAAGACGGCCCTTCAATGTTCGACGCCATAGACAAACTCGGCTTACACATCGAGCGGCAAAAGGGAAGTGCCGGCCTTCTCGTGGTGGATCAGGCCGAGCAGATCCCCTCAGAAAATTGACGAGCGACAGGAGCTCGACAAGACGCCATCACCGGTTCGCGGCAATTCCATTTCGATCGTCGGCTATTTGCAACAGAGAGGGGACAAACCGGATAGCCGATACCGAGACGCGACCGCAAGGGAGCGGATGATTCCATTGCGCTAGTTAGGCGCTCGTCGTGTCCCGGCCGGACTCGGTCCGATTTGCCGCCTACGTCCACGCAACTGGATGGATAAACGCCACGCCGTTACTGGTGACGCAATCGAGCTATCGCCTCACTTCATGCCGGCTTGCGAGTGAGATAATACGTGCTCACGCCGGGGTCATCGTGGACGTCCACGAGCACGAGGCCATGCTCGGCCGTCAGCGTCCGATAGCTGGGGACGGCGTAATAGGGAAACGCCACGCCGTTCATGGTCCCCGTGATGCCGGCATCGTCGCCTCCATCGATTTCGGCCCCTGTGAAGAGAAACGGTGCGCTTGGCTTGAGCACACGCGACACGCTCGCGAACGCCGCAGCCTGGTCGCCTCTTGCGAGGTGGAACAACATCCCCCACGAAATCGCCGCGTCGAAGCTGCCGTTCGCGAACGGACATCGGCGGGCGTCGGCGCGCACTACGGGCGTGTCCGGCAGGTTGCTCCGGAAGAGCGCGAGCATTTCGGCGGAGCTGTCGAGGCCAACGACGCAATGGCCGGCGTTCACGAGCGCCTCTGTGATCGGTACGCCATTACCGCAGCCGACGTCCAGAATGCGCGAGCGGTCTGGGAGCGTGGCGGCGACCGCGAGCGCTTCCGCGACGCCGACAGTCCGGCCGCGATCAGTCGGGTACCAGTCAGCGATCAGGTCATACTCGCGCATGCTCCGCGCGTTTGATTGTACACGAGCCGCGCCGTTCCAGCCCGAGGCGATTCCATTTCGATCGCGGGCTATTTGCAACAGAGCCCCACTTTCTTTAGCGCCGGATAATTCTCAGCCCGATGAAATACGGTCCACTCTTCCATACCCTACAATGTCCCCGTATTCCGCGCCCCGTGGCCTCGGGCCGATTGGCCACTCAGCGCTCAATCGCATCGTTAAGGGTCAAGCTGCCGCTTGGGGCAAAACGTGCCGCAACTCGATCTCAGGCGACTCAGGGTTCTTGAACAGATGACTCGCGCTCAGCACCTCGATTCCAACCAGCCGCTCCCCGGACGCGAAGTCGAGGGCAATATCGTCCGTCAGACGAACAACACGGCACTGGAAGTCCCCCTCAACCAATTGAATGTAGAGAGCATCGGCTTCCCTGTCATACGAGATTCGCATACCGTCTCCATTTTAGAAATAAAAAACGTACACCGTGATAACCACAAAACGTTCCTGTTCCTCGTCTACTACCGGGACGACTTGCTGCACAGCGAAGGTGTTGTCGCCCCAGGCGCGATTGTATTCAAGATTCAAGCGATAAAGCCAGAGTCCGCGTTGCGCTGATTCCCGGCTGCCGGTCCGTATCGCGGCAATCACGTCCGCCTCCGTAGCGCCGCGCTGGATGCAACGGTCACGCGCATGCCGCGTAAGCACGACAGGTTTCATTCTTTGCCCATCTGCTCCCGCCCGCTGTTAGCCACGCTGCCACGGTCCCTCGCACGTTTCAATGCTCTCCATTTTCATCCGGCCGCTGCCTGTTCGTCATGTGTATCGAACACTTACCGTTATAAACCGCCGTTGCAGCCCGTCAGAAAACGTCCACTTGGCTGATGATACCCCTCTAGCGGCCGTCTAGTAGGAAAGGCTGACGTCATCGCCTCACGCTGCGGCCGACCACGCCGGGTCAGGAACGACCCGACTCTTGCAGACTTGTGCCAACCAATGCCAAACCTGTCTTGCAGGTGATCGAGGAAACTTCCCCGGAAGGATTCAGTTCCCGTTTAACCCCGATTCGAGAACCTCAAGCGCCGCTAAGCGATCCAAGCGATGAGCATCAAATTGGCCTGAAAAGTCCAAGATGCAATCCAAGCATGCCCGGCGGCAGCTTTGGTCATGCTCGTCAGATCCTCGGAGAATCTCACGCGCCTTCTCCAGCCATGAACGGCCTAGTTCCATAAGTTCCAAGCAATGGCCCGCTCCACCCGGTACCGAGTCGTATAAAACGATCTCATTCGTTGACTGTTCCCCCACGAAAATCGCCAACTCGCGGCTATCGAGCTCGAGGAGCTGCGCACCCGCAAGTAACAGTGCGCGTCCGACGGAATAGAGTGCCCGTTCATCAGAATCTCCAGGCCAATTTAGAACCAAAACATCGGATGTTTCTCGGGCTGCCAAGATCCGGTGCCTTAAGATGGCATCCTGATCTTTCTTCCAGCATCGCGATGAAGGGTTCGAGGAAAAAACCGAGGCGTGGTCTTTAAAGTCCTTGGGCAGCGGTCCATCGCCCTTATCAGTGGCAGGTTGCTCCTCACTCATCGCGAACCCGCAACGGGTACAGACTGCGAATCCGTTCCCACGCTCGCTTCCCGCCATCCCTCCTGCGTTACGGAACAACATATCGGCGCTACCCGCCTCATAGTAGGAGACCTCCAATCCTGCGACTCCCGCAAAGTCTCCATCCTGCTTAGCCGGAGACTTCGTCGCGAAACTGCCTGCCGGTCTCACGATAACCTTGCCGACACGATCCAGTTGACGGCCCGGTGGTCTCGGGGGCTCCCATGCAGCCGTGGTATACCCGAATCGCGGGAACATAAGCAGTTGTCCCGTCTCCACCGGAGCCTCTCCACACTCGCAGACCGCAGTCTGGCTCGGGGCCAAGTATTCATGTCCAGCCTGGCAGCATAGCGCCCATTGGTTCAGGCCGAGCGCTTCGTCCCGGTTGGTTTCAGTCCAGTGCTTAAGAATGCCCTTCGATTCCAGGACCTTGCCTCCGACAAGGACTTCCGCGCCGGGTACGTACTCGCCGAGCGCCAGCAGCGACTGACGCTCCAAGCGGTACCTCTCTGAAGTAACGGATTTACCCTGGCCGTCCTCTTTGCGGGGTTCCCTCACGGAAAGCCTTTGTAGATGGATCGGGAAGCCGTAGCGCGGGAGAAAGCCAGCGTCGGAAAACCACTCGATGACGCTAATCTCGCACATAATCCTAATCTGGTACCGTATCGCGTTGGCTTTGGCGCGCTCACCGGCCAACGCCGCCGCTGGAGGATTTCCGGGAATGTCCTGCCAAGCGTCACGCAGGTAGCCGTAGTTTTTTTCCCATTCATCGACCGCCTTCGTGAAATCGCTTCCGACCTCCGTGACAAAATCCCGCCAAGCCTGATCGACAACACAGATCTTTTCAAGCGGGGTGTCTTTGACGATCGGTACGCAGCGTTGCCTAAAGGCATCACCGAGGGACTTGAGGAATGCCACAAATTCTCCTCTGTAGCCGTTTCCTCCCGGATTCCAGTCTGGCTTGTCCCCTTTCCATCGTTCCGGTGGATCAACACGGCAGAATTTCCCCATGTTGTAATAGGCCTGCATAGCACCGGTGTTCCCGCTTTGCATGGGGACAAAAAACTCCGCGAGCATAAGTGCCTGCAAGTGACGGCGGGCGAAGCGCTCCCGTTGTAGAAATACCGCCTGACGTCGGAAAGGCCGCTTCATGAAGTCACCGAATCGGTAAAAGACCTCCCGATCGAACGGTCTGGCGCGGGCGAACGTGATGGCTATCGAAGAGCCGTCGGAGCGTCTTCCCGCGCGTCCGGCACGTTGCATGTGGTTTGCCCGCCCCGGCGGAACATTACCTAGCATCACGCCGTTCAAGCCGCCGATGTCGATGCCGAGTTCCATTGTCGTGGTAGACGAAAGCAAGTTGCGAGCGCCTTCTTTGAATAACTGCTGGCGCCGCTTATTTTCCTCCGGATCGAGTTGCGCGGAATGTTCTTCGCCCCATAGCCCCATGGCAAAAATCGGCAAGTCCCGAAACTCGGCACGTGGACGGCCCCACCGCCGGTCTTGATCGGCTTGGCAATGATCGATCGCTGTTAGATTTCCTCCACACCCTCTAAGTGGGGCCCATCCGAGCACGCTGCGGGGCCACATCGTTCCCGTATCCGGGCATCGGAATAAAGTCGTTGGTCGTCTGATTCGAAGTTGATCCAAGAGTACCTGAATGGCCGGCTCGGATACGCCGCGGCTTACCTCATGGTATGGTTTTGACTTAAGCCACTTCAGCTGGCTCCGATCCGCCGCCTCGTACAACTGATCGAATGATGCTTCGAGCAATTGACGGGCGCGATCTTCCGGCGCCCCGGCGGCCTGCAAAACTCGGCGGGCAAACCACAGACGAAGCTGAAGGAGATCCTCTCGTTTTCTGGTATCGTCTCCAATGAACCTGCAGGCAGTCCATCCACTGGTGCGGCGCGTGGCCCACCGTCCGTATAGCGGGGACTCACCTTCCCACTTGCGGCCCTCCTTTTCCTCGGACCACCCCACCGCGCGGTTCGCACGGATCGTGTCAAGAAGTGCAGCCAACAGATCGGGCCATACTTCCGCAAGATTCCGACGCACCTGATCGTTCGGTAGGCAGCCCTCGACCGTACGTGGGAGATTCATCGATTCAATTCCAGGGAAAACCAATTCGACCAACCCCGCTGCCTCCACGGAGGAAGCAGTGCGAAGCGGATTGTCCATTTCAGCAGCTAGCAATGCCTCCGTATGATTCGCCACACGTCGCCCGTTCTCCTCCCAATCGCGTTGGCGCCACTCGGTCCTATGCCTCTCTGCCAGCTCGCGATCCAAAAGCTCAGCGACCCTTGAGCTCCGCGACATCTCGTTAGCGAACCTCATAACGGGCACACCTTGCACCGCATAAGAGAGTATTTCTTCGAAATATTCGATCTGCCGGCGAGCTTCCTCCCGAATTCCTGACGGGAGAGCCAAATTCTTAGCCTCTTCTCTGTACGTTGCGATTTTGCCTATCACGTATTCGTCAGGAAGCGATTTCACATTTGCAAGCGTTTCTACAATTGCCGACCGGACTAGCTGAACCTCATGTTGCCGGGTCAGCAGCGGCCCAAGCCGTGCCGCTTCCCGGCGCGAATCGCTGAAGCACAGGAGCCTACGACCTTTGCCTGGTTTCCACTCGCGCGAAACACCCGGATACACCGGCATTCCAAACAAAGCAGTCTCCGCAACGACGCCGACTGCCAGCCGTTCGGCGCCCCTCAACGGTTGGATTGCGAGATCCCAGCTGTCATCCTCGTCGTCGTCGTTACGCGAGCTCCAGTTCGTTCGGCAATAAGGACAGCATTGCTGGGTACAGATCGAAGGATCATTGCAATCCGTTCCGTGCTCGGGACACGGTGCGCGAAACAACCGAGTACCGATGCGCTGGGCGAAGTACTTGCCCGTTTCGGGATCGATGATGACACCCGCCAGCTTCGTGTTTACAGCCTGTGTCACTAGGTAATAACGGCGCTTGCCGGAATCGGTGAAAATGCCGGACTCGACCTCACCTGTGTCCAGGTTTTCATATCCACCCATTGCCCACTGTCCACAGCCCTTGCAGCGGTAAACAGGTAGCGTTATTGACTCACAATATGAGCAGCGGTCCAGCGGCGCTTGAAAACAACCGACACTCTCCGCGCGCAGAGTGCCAGGTCCGATGCAATTAGGGTTTAGACAGACTGATAATCCTTCGGGAGCGCGAACCAGAAAGTGAAGCCGGTGCGGCACTAATGGAGAGGCATCGGGCTCGCTTCGGGCGGCGGCAGTCAGGCGGAGCAGCAAGACGGTGGCCTGTCGTGCGTCCTCGTCCGCTCTGCCCCACAAAGCAGCCGTGAGGTCATGCAGGGACCACAAGTCAGTTTGATGGACTAACGTTTGTAACCGCCGAACAACCGGAACTCTCTCGAGAGCGGAAATTATGAAACGGGCTAGGACGCCGCCACAGCCGGCCTTGGAAGCCGCCAAAATGTCGCTAGGAACCAAGGGTACGAGCGCATCAGCCGCTTTGGCTAGGTCGCGGTCATCTCGTTCGGCGAATTCTCCGTCCGCTGTGAGCGTAACGATCTCAATGTCCCGATGGGTCGCCAGTTTCCGCGGCTCTGGGACGGGAATGTCCGACAGTTCGGGCGAATTAAATACCAAAGGTGACTTTTTCCCCTGAACCACCTCCACGGACGCATCCGGCACTGAAAAAACTTTTGCCGCAAAACCGCGGAGTTCTTCTTTGCTCCCGCCCAAGGTTGCCGAAGTCGCGATGTGTGTAACGTCGTCGGATGAAACACCGCAGCGATCCCTGAGTCGCCTTAGTAACAACGTGATTTCCGCGGCAAGCGCGCCCGTATAAAGGTGTGCTTCATCGAGTACTATATAGCGCAGCGCGGGACCGAAAAATACTCGGTCCTGAGGACGGCACAACATGTACTCGAGCATCGAATAATTCGTGATTACGATATCCGGAACATCAGACCTGGCGGAATCCCGACTTCGTCTGCGGCAAGCTTTCCACGTCTCACCTCGACGCTCAGCGTCCCGATCCGTCTCTGGCGTTTCGCTCGTGAAATGGAAAAGGCTCACCCTTTTCTGTGGCTCGAGCCAGTCATACAGCCGGGTCACTTGATCGGTAACAAGGGCATTCATGGGGTAAAGGATCAGGCATTGGATCCCGTGACCCTTCCTGCCATGAGCCCAGAGCCCCGATAGTATGGGAAGCAAGAACGCCTCAGTCTTGCCCGCCCCCGTACCAGCGGTTACAACTAATGAGCGCTTAGGCCCGTTGTCAGCGAGTTCTCGGACACTTGCCGCTTGATGCGTAAAGAGGAGCCGGTTGGCAGGAAATTTTCCATATGTATCAAGGTGGTCACTTAATTCTTGAGGAAATAGCCCTTCAGCGGCGAGACTTATTAATGAATCACGAGAGCGCTCACTGGGAAACGCCCCTTGTACCCACATCTCGCTAACCAAACCGCCTGTGCCTCCAGGACCCGCCCATATTTCCTTCGCAGCTCTCGACAATTTCTCATCGCGAAGATAGTTCTCGGATACCGCAAGATCAGTAACTCGCCGACGCATCAAATCTACAAGCTCTAGGGCATCAAGCTGACTCATTAAAGGTTTGGCCCCCGTTCCAAGAGCCTAGACAGCAAGGCTGCGCTCAGATATCTTCGGCCCCGCTCACGCTCCCCGAGTCGCTTGAGATCGTGCGCGCCTGGCGGTTGCACTGCCCGACCCTCCAGGTATTTGCCATATGCACTAACAGACGCTAATAGAACCTCCTCAGTTATCCCAATCAGCTCAGCGCAGTCCTTCGCGAGCGTCGTCAGCGACGATCGTTCCAGCAAAGAATCCCTCATATGCCGAATGAAACGCTGCGAATCGCGCCGCGTGGGACCGTGGGACAGCCGGGCGAAGTTGTAAACCAAGGCTGGGCAAATGCTACTTAAGCGGATCAGGGACTCCTGTCGTCCATCTCCGCCGATTGATCGTACGAGCGTCGACATTCGTGCCTCATTCTGCTCGACGTAGTTCCAAAGAACGGTACGAACCACTGCTCCCAGTTCTTCCTTTTCACCTTGCCGATGAACGAAGCCATTCGGAAGGGCCGAATCGCCAAGCCACGCACGAGCGAAATATAAGGGCGCGCGAAGCGCCATTCGTTCAAAATCTTCGCGCAGTCGTCGGTTTAGCACAGGAATTTTGAGCCATCGCAAGAGCCCAAACCGCTGCTCTGTGGGCGGACGCGTAAGCGCAGAAGCTATCTCGCTCAAGTTCCAGTAAGCCCCCAAGCACACACCGCCGTAAACGACCGCCGCAACCACCGGCGGGAAGGGCTTGGGAAGCCTCCACTCGAACCCATCTTCGTCGCTCTTAACTTCAGGCCATGCCACCTTGAATGGTGGCCCATCGAGTTCTCGCCAGATCCACACCGCATGGCTCGTACTGGGTTTGATCGGAGTCCTCAAGCGCAGCCTGAGATCGTTCCCTAGCCCCGCCCATGAGTCCACACATCCGTGATCTTCCACAGAGCTGACAAGGAGATCTGCCTTGGAACCCCGGCATACGAACAAACAATCCCCCCATCCGCGGAGAGCTCCGATGTCCAACTCTTTTGAGAGGCGTCTGGTGACAAGGAATGCTCCTTCGCACAGCTCGCCATCCCGTGCGCCCGCGAACACGCGCGCCCTACCGATGCCTCCAGCTCGATTCATGGGCCGATCCGGATTTAGTATTTTCCATTGAACTTTTTCGTTGCATTCGTCTGTCTCAATCACGGCGACACCTCTCAAATTGAGCGACATTCGAGCGGGTACCTTCCTGGTGAAGTCTGGGCCGCTAACCCGAACCCGAACCGGCTCATCGCCCAGCGCCATTTCGGCCGTGATCCTCACGTCAGATTCAGTTCGCCATTCACCACTCGTCATCAACACACAATAATCGGCGTGACCGATAAATAGCCGTACTTCACGCGCATCCTCGGGAACCCCGCGCACCACTAGACGGGCCGGGTCGCCGATCTTAATGGTTTCGCCCCCCACGCACTCAAGCCGCAGAGCGAATGATCGCTTTGGCGTGAACGTTCCAATCTGTGGCTGCCAATATAGTTCGCCGCCGCATAAAACCCGCGTATCCGGAGCAACAGGGCCACTAAGCAAGAAGACGGAGCGGTCCTTTCCCTTCCAAGCTCGGGCCCCCGCCAACTCCATGTCCGGATCGCATAACAACAAATAGTCGCGATTTGGGTCCAAACGCGGGCCACTTACGTGTCGGCCAGTTGCTGCATCGAAGATCAAAAGCGGCTCAAGCAATTCCAGTTCAGACAAGAGGTCGATTTCAATCGCTGTATTTCCGCCAGTAATGGAAAGAATCTGAGGCCGCAAGTTTGGCTTTGAAGCGTGCTCCGGTTGACACGGCAGCCTCTCAAACTCGGCCCACCACGCCCCACTCTCCTGTTTGGTCCAGCGGCCCACTACTTGCCGATCGACGGCAACGGTCACGGAATCGGCGTCTCCAAGAGAATCGGTTAGCCTGTCGCGATCAAAGCGCAGAAACAACTCTGGTTTCCGCGGGGGCTGCCATAACAAAACTGCCTCACAAATAGCACCTACACGCTCGGCAGCGCCTTCAGGACCGCCGGACTCTTCCGAAGTTCCGGTATAGCGCTCTTTCGCGGCCGTAAGCAGTTCAGGTACCCATGTAGAACGGACCCAAGGCGAGTTCTGCAGAAAGGAAGTGGCGTACTCGACAGAAACCTGATCACGCTGGTACTCCTGCAAGACCCGCCATAAACTCCGAAACTCTGTCGATTTGTGAGCTTCAAATCCGGGTTCGATACCAAGAAGGATTTTGACTGCCAGGGGCTGCGATATACCTCTCAACCACTTGGGAAGTCCCTGTGTAGCACCCTTGAAAGTAAAGCCGATCTGGAGCTTCAGGGTGCCAAAGTACTCCTGCTTGCCAACTCGATCAATAAGACTTCGAAGTCCCAGACGCTCGGCGCCCGCGGCTATAGCTGCCTTGCAATCTTCTGTTGGATGGCCATTCCAAAAAAGGACGGAGTGAGTCCCTTTGTTTTGCTTGAACAAAGAACTGATGGCTGGCCAAACGGATTCCTCGTTGCACTCCTCACGGATGATCTCGGAAGCGAGAATAAGGAACAGTGCGCCAAACATTTCGCGGCTCGATGCGGTAACATCCCCCTCAACTGTCTCCTGCCAAGTGCGCCAACACCAAAGCCCGGGTGATTCGGCCTTCTCCGACAACCATTCCCGTAAGAAAACCACCTCACTCGTGGTTATCCTAGCCTCAGCAACGGATCGCGGTTCTGGTAGGGCTTGAAATTTCAGATAAAAACGCCGGAATACTTCTGCCAGATTCCATCCGGGGACGGAAAGCGACGGCGTAGGTGCGCCGGTTGCCATCTGAAGCAGTTCCTCCGCAATATCGCCGTCGCCGTCCGGTGTTCTTCACATGACAGCCTCGGCTGAGTTGGATTAAAAGCTAGATCTATATAATACGCCATAATATGCCCGCTCACGAGACACGGAAATAGCGCCGTTCGGGATGCTGCATGACTTGCGCAGCTTGAAATCGGCGGCTGGTCAATTGTTAAGCGTGCCCCTGAGATTGAAAATATCGATCCCAGCCAAATGTGACGATGTCAGTCAGCTAGATCATTCAATCCTTGCAGCTGGGCTGCCCATGACAGGCGAACTCAATCGGTATGCTCTTCCATTATCAAGAGCTTACTCCGGCACCCGACTTTTTTCTCCACTCGGTAACCGCACACTATTAGTCATGAAGCACCGCCGCGACACGACGCCCAGAGTTTCAAACCCATACGGCCGCGCGACCAGGCGACCGAAGATCGGAAAAAACGAAAAATGCGAAGCGAACCCACCAAGTGATTGAAAACACACGATGACCCCCAAAAAAGCGAACCCAACCGAACCCAATCCCAGTTCCACAATCGCGGAAGCATCGCCACCCGCCGGCGTCTAATACACGGTATGCCTGATTCCAGCCCACGGAGGTAAACTAAAACTAAATGGAAAACGTCGGCGCGCTAGCTGTCCTGCTCGCATTCTGTTTCGCGATTTACTCCGTAATCGCTGCGGTAACTGGTAAACGCGCGAACCGTCCATTCTTAACGCTCAGCGCTGAACGAGCGGTCTATTCCGTCTGGGCCCTGCTCACTCTCGCGGCGGCAATTCTCATCGCCAAGCTCTTCCAAGGCGATTTCCGCATGGCCTACGTGTGGGAGCACTCGAACATCAGCATGTCGCCGGTGTACAAATTCACGGCGTGGTGGGGCGGGCAGGAAGGTTCGCTGCTGCTCTGGGCGTGGCTGCTGGCGACGTATTCCTCGGTTGTCGTGTTCCAAAACCGCCGCAAGTTCCGCGAGATGATGCCATACGTCACGGCCGTGCTGATGACGGTCGAGACATTTTTCCTGATCCTGATTTCCTTCGTCGAAAGCCCGTTCAAAATGCTCATGGCGGGCAAAGGCGTCATCGGCCTCGACAAGGTCGCCGACGGCAACGGCCTGAACCCGCTGCTTCAGTACTGGACCATGGCCATCCACCCGCCGATGCTTTACCTCGGCTATGTGGGCTTCGCGGTGCCGTTCGCTTTCGCAATGGGTTCGCTGCTGACGAAACAACCCGGCGAAGCCTGGATTCACACCACCCGGCGCTGGACGCTGGTCACCTGGGGATTTCAAACCACTGGCATTCTGCTCGGAGCCGGATGGGCGTACGCAGTGCTTGGATGGGGCGGCTACTGGGCCTGGGACCCGGTCGAGAACGCTTCGCTCTTACCCTGGATCACTGCGACCGCATTCCTGCACTCGGTAATGATGCAGGAGAAAAAGGGCATGATGAAGGTCTGGAACATGGTGCTGGTGAGCGCCACGTTCTGGCTGTGCATCTTCGGAACTTCGCTGACGCGCACCGGAATCGTTCAATCTGTCCACGCCTTCGCCCAGTCGCCGCTGAGCCCGTATTTCGTATGGTTCGAAGCGCTCGGCATCGCGGGCACTTTGTATCTGATCCTGAACCGCCTCGGCTATCTCAAGAGCGAAGCTCCTCTCGAAAGCGTCCTCTCGCGCGAGTCGAGCTTCATGTTTAACAACCTCCTGCTTCTCGCCGGATGTTTCGCGGTGCTGTGGGGCACGCTCTTCCCGGTAATCACGGAACACATCACCGGCGAAAAGATCAGCGTCGATAAGCCGTTCTTCGACCGCATCAACATTCCCATCGGGCTAGGTCTGATGCTGTTGACGGGTGTCGGCCCGCTCATCGCCTGGCGCCGCAGTTCGATCGAGAGCCTTAAGCGCGCATTCATGTGGCCGCTCGCCGCTGGAGTGATTGTCGCGGCGGGGCTGTTTGCCATCGGCATTCATCATCCCTACGCGCTGATGTCCTTCCTGCTGTGTACCTTCGTCACCGTCACGGTAATCATCGAGTTCTTCAAAGGCGCCACCGCCATTCGCGCGAAGAGCGGACAAAATCTGCTCGCGGCCATGGTTGAGCTTACGCATCGCAACACGCGGCGCTATGGCGGCTACATCGTCCACATCGGCATCGTATTCATGTTCATCGGCTTCACGGGAGCTGCATTTAACAAGGATCTAAAGATCGAAGTTGCGCCCGGCGAAGTTGCCCGCATCGGCCGTTATGAATTGAAACTCGCCAATGTCGAGAGCGGCCAGAATTCGAATTACCGTTGGTGGCGCGCCTCCATTGCGGCATCCAAGGACGGCGAATCGCTGGGCATCCTCACGCCCGAGCGCCGCTTCTACATCGCCTCGAACCAGCCCACCTCGGAAGTCAACATCCGCCGCCGGCTGAACGAGGATTTATACGTGAACTTCGCGGGAGCCTCCGACACGAACGAAAACGCGGTCGTGCTGGATGCTTACGTTTTTCCGCTAGTGAGCTGGATATGGATCGGCTACTGGGTGGTGCTGTTCGGCACCATAGTGTGTCTGATTCCGAGCAAGACCCGGTTAGTCTGGCCGCGCACCCAGGTTGTTGCGGTAGCAGGTGCCCATGAAAGAGTGGAAAGTTAGTTTTCTCATCGCCGTTTTAACGGTCATTGCCTTCGCGCAAACCACGCCTCCGTGGGACACGCGCGAAATCAATGCCATCGCCGCCAAACTCAACTGCAACTGCGGCTGCAAGCAACACATGGATTGCCAGATGCAGCCGGGCTGCCCCGAATGCAAGCGCAATAAGCAAAAGATGATGACCATGCTGCAATCGGACATGAACGAGAGCCAGATTCTGGATCAGTTCGTGAAAGAGCAGGGCAAGGACGTTCTGGTGGTGCCCCCGGGAAGCATGGGCGTCGTGGGACCGTATGTCGCGCTCACGATCGGCTTGGGCTTGGTGATCCTCGTCATGCGGCGCTATTTGCGGCAAAAGCCCGCGCCGGTGCCCGAAGTGGATCAGGCGACTCTCGACAAAATCGAAAAGGAAACGGCGAATCTCGACTAATGGTGTTGGCCTCTGCTGTTGTACTGGTGGTCGCACTCACCGTAGTGTTTACGCTGTTCGTCCGCAAGCAAGACCTTCCGCAGCCCGAGCCGGTTTCTCCCGCTCAGCATTTGGAAGAGCGCAAGGCTGCGATTTACGAAAACCTCCGGGATTTGCAGTTCGAATATCGTGTAGGCAAGCTTTCCGACGCCGATTATCAAAGCACAAAAGTAGGCTTGCAAAAGGAACTGGCCGCCGTGATAGCCGAAATTGAAAAGACCAAAGTAGGACAAGCTTCAGCTTGTCCAGCTCCAGTCCCCAGCAAACCCAAGCCCGGCACCGTCTGCGAAAGCTGCGGCGCTAAGTTCTCCGAACCAATGAAGTTCTGCGGCAAATGCGGAAAGGCAATGTCATGAGAAGGCGGTCAGGTGGAGCAGGCTTCAGCCTGCAACGGGGACTTCAGTCCCCGGCGCTGTTTCTCCTCGCAGCCACCCCCCTCTTCGCCAACATCAGCGGCACAGTAGTCAACCAAACCACCGGCAAACCACAGCCTTCAGTATCCGTAACCCTGATCCACCCCGGCGAGGGCGGAATGCAAACGCTCGGCACCGCAAAATCGGACGCCGAAGGAAAGTTCTCAATCGACAAAGAAGTTCCCTCGCCGCCCGCCCTGCTTCAGACGGATTTTCAGGGCGTAACGTACAACCAGATTCTTCCGCCCGGCACGCCCACCACAGGTGTTCGCCTGAATGTTTACGACGCGACGAACAAGCTCTCCGCCGATGTAATGCAGCAGCACCTGCTGATTCTTGAGCCCATCAATGGGCAGCTTCGCGTCAGCGAAACCTTCCTCATCGAGAACAAAGGCAAAACGACGTTCCAAGATGCATCGAAAGGCTCCGCCCAGCTCTTTCTGCCGCAGGGCACGAACACTGAAGTGACCGTCACCGCGCCCGGTGGCATGCCCATCCGGCGCCCCCCGGAGAAAACCGCTCAGGCCGACATCTATAAAATCGGCTATCCCTTGAAGCCCGGCGAGACGCAATTTGAGCTTGCCTACACTCTGCCCGATCCGAAGAAGTTCGCGGGAAAGGCTGCGGGATCCGATCCGCTGCGTCTGGTTACTGCCAGCACGGTCACGCTTTCCGGCGACGGTCTCAAAGACCTCGGCACCGAGCCGCGCACGCAAGCGCATGTGTACGAAATTATGCCGGGGGCCTCTTACGTTCTCAGCATCATGGGCGAGGGCGCGCTGCGCACCGAAAACGCGCAAGCTCAGGACGAAAACAGCGGAGCGCCCAAAGTCGCGCCCGGAATGGCCCGCATCTATGACCGTCTGTACTGGATTCTCGCCCTGGCCTTCGGAATCCTCGCTCTCGGCGGCACGATGCTTTACCGAAAGGGTCCCGCCGCTTGAACGCGCTCGAAGTCGAGAGTGTCTGGAAATATTACGGCGATTTTCCAGCGCTTCGCGATATCAAGCTGAACGTCGAAGCGGGTTCCACTGTCGCGCTGCTCGGCCGCAACGGGGCGGGCAAAACCACGCTTTTGCGAATCCTCGCCGGATTGTCTAAACCCTCAAAGGGCAAAGTCCGGGTCAAGGGAGCCGACGCGCGCCTTGAATCGACGCGCCGCCGCATCGGAGTCCTGGGCCACGGCATCTCGCTCTACGACGAGCTTTCGGCGAACGAAAACTTGCTGCTCTTCGGCCGGCTCTACGGCCTACCCGATCCCGCCAGGCGCGCGGCCGAGATGCTCGATCGCACCGGACTCGATCGCGTGCGCGACGGCTTGGTCCGCGAATTCTCGCGCGGCATGCGCCAGCGATTAGCGGTGGCGAGAGTATTCATGCACGACCCCGATCTGCTTTTGCTAGACGAGCCTTTCACAGCCCTCGACGACCGCGCCATAGGTGTTCTGCATACCCTTATTGCCGAGATCCATCAAAAGGGCGGCACAGTAGTCATGTCGACGCACCAGCTTCGCGAAGCATTGGAGCTGGCCACGCACGTCGCACTGATCCAGCGCGGCCAGTTGGCGTTCGCAGGCGAGCGCAACCAGGAGATGCTACAAGACACTGGCTGGCTATACCGGACGTATGGCGAAAGCTGAGAGAGGTGGAGCAGGCTTCAGCCTGCAAGGTGGGCTTCAGCCCACCCCACAGCCGATGCCAGCACTAAACCCCCAGTTACCGGCCGAACCCCACTCCCCCAGTTTTTTCCGCCAGGCCCTAACGATAGCCGCGAAAGACCTCCGCTCAGAGCTCCGAACCAAAGAAGCCCTGAACGCCTCCCTGGCATTCTCCGTAGTAATCTTCCTTCTGTTCAGCTTCGCGTTCGACCCCGGCAACCTCGACATCGACATCAACGAATTTTCGGGCGGCCTGCTCTGGCTCGCCTTTGCTTTTGCCGGCGCGCTCTCGCTAAACCGCAGCTTCGCCCGCGAGCTACAGAACGATTGCCTCGATGCTCTGGTCGCTTCGCCCGCTCCGCCGGGCGCGCTTTTTTTGGGCAAAGCTCTGGCGAACTTTGCGCTCATACTGGCCGTCGAAATTATCTCACTGGGTGTTTTCGCGGTTATGTACAACGTTCATATTCAGCCGCAACTCGGCTGGCTTATTGTCGTCATGCTGATGACCACCTGGGCGATTACGGTGATCGGCACAGCCTTCAGCGCTCTGACCGTGAATCTGCGCATGCGCGAGTTGATGCTGCCGATCCTCACCTATCCGTTTCTGATCCCGCCTTTGATGGCCGCGATTCTGCTGACCACCGACCTGCTCGGCGGCAAGCCGATCAGCGCCGACAACATGATCTGGGTGCGAGTGCTCGTGGCGTTCGACGTGATCTTCTCGTTATTGGCCGTGGTATTCATAGATATTGTTTTGGTGGGATGAGGGGCACAGGGAAAGGCGTCTAATTGTTATGCGCGAAAAAATCACCTACGTTTTGGCCATCGCCGGAATCGCCCTGGTGACCTGGAACCTCTACAAGATCTTCTTCGTCCTCCCACCGGAGGCCAACGTCGCAGCCTACCAGATCGTGTATTTCCACGTTCCCGCCGCCATCACAGCCTTTACGGGATTTTTCGTCGCGCTGATCGCGAGCGGCCTCTATCTCGCCACCGGCGACTTGAAGTTCGACGCGTTCGCTGCCGGCATAACCGAAGTCGCGGTCGCGTTCGCTTCCGTTAATCTGGCGACGGGCATGATCTGGGCGCGTTATGCCTGGGGAATCTGGTGGGCCTGGGATGCCCGCCTCACATCCATGCTCACCTGTTGGCTGATGTACGCCGGCTACCTGATTCTGCGCCGCGCCGTGGATGAACCAACGCAGCGCGCCAAACTCTCCGCGTTCCTCTCGATTTTCGGTTGCGTGAACGTCGCGTTCGTCTACAAATCCATCGAGTGGTTCCGCACGCAGCATCCCGCTCCCGTGCTGAGCGTCCGCCAGGGCGGGGGCATGGGACCCGGGATGGAAGCGCCGATCTATTGGAATTACCTCGCCATGCTTTGCATCGCCACCGTGCTGGTCATCGTCCGCATGCGGCAGGAGGGCGTCTCGCGCGAAATCGACTCGCTCCGCCGCATGGCCCACGCCTACTGAGAACAATGAGTCCTCGCGAATTTCAGTTCGTCTTCGGCGGCTTCGTCACTGCCTGGCTGATCCTGGTGATCTACGCAGTCTCGCTCGGTCTGCGCGAGCGCCGCTTGCGCAAGGAGCTTGACCGCGTGCGCCAAATGGTGGAAAAACGTTGAGGCTTAGCGGAGCAATTCAAGCAGCTCCGTGACTTCCGCGCGGATTGCGTTCTTGAGGGTCGGCTCGCGCTCCGGGGCCCACTCGGGAGAGTGCGGCGCAGGCACTGGGATGCCGACCTCGCGTGCGTGAGCGAGCTTCGCGGGATCTACCGCGCCAATGTGCAGCAACGCGGACGGCACGCCGGCAAGTGAATATTGCGCGAAATCCTCGGAAGTCATCTTCGGAGGCATCTCGGTTACGTTCTCCGGCCCGAGCGCTTTGCGCAGCGCGGCGGCGAGCCGCAGCGTTAATTCAGGATCGTTATATACCGCCGGCGTTCCAAGGCGGACTTCTACGTCGGGAGGCTGCGGCGCGTTCGCAGCGGCCGCTTCGGATTTTGCCACTCGCTCAATCGACGCCAACACCCGCCTGCGAACGTCCTCCGTGTACGTACGAACCGAGAGTTCCAGCTTGACCTCGTCGGGAATAATATTCGCCTGCGTGCCACCGTGAATCGATCCCACCGTAATCACCACCGGATCCGCCGGATTGTTCTCGCGGGAAACCAATGTTTGCAGCGCCAGAACCGTGCGGGCCGCGATCACGATCGGGTCGATCGTGTTTTGCGGAGCAGCAGCGTGTCCGCCGCGGCCAATGATTGTGATAATCACGCGATCTGAGATGGCGCGAAAATAACCGGCATGGTAACCGATCTGGCCGACGGGCAGCGTGTCATCGTCGTGGAGCGAGAGCGCGAAATCGGGTTTCGCGAAGCGAGTGAACAGACCGTCTTTCAACATCGCGGATGCGCCCGCCGCGCCTTCTTCGGCGGGCTGACCAATCAGCATGAGCGTGCCGCGCCACTGCTGGCGATGCTCGGCCATCAGCTTCGCCGTGCCTGCCCACGCGGACATGTGTATATCGTGTCCGCAGGCGTGCGCGACGTGAACGTTCTCGCCCGCTTCGTTCTTTACAACCACTTTGCTCGCGAAAGCCAATCCGGTTTTCTCTTCCACCGGAAGAGCATCGAGCTCCGTTCGGAGCATAACCGTCGGGCCGGACCCATTTTTCAGGATGGCGACAATGCCCGTCCCAGCCACGCCCTCCGTTACTTCATAGCCGAGAGACTTCACTCGCGCAGCCAGTTTGGCCGCGGTTTGCGTTTCGTGGAATGCCAGCTCCGGGTTGCGATGGAGATCGATATAGAGCGCTTCTATATCCGGATAGACGGCGTCGATTTCAGCGGCGGATGGCCCCGTCCACGCAGCGGTACCGGTTTGCGCCGCGGCGGAGACGAGCGGCAGAAGAACCAGCGCTAGTTTCTTCCGCACAAGTCGGGCGTCTGGCACATGCCACCCGGACATGACGGCATTTGGAAATCGGCAGCGCCGCCATTCGCGTGCGCCGCGAAGGTGGAGTATTGCTGGGTCAAGTGCGATTCGCCACAGCTCGGGCAAAGCACGTCATCGTTCGCGCGGCGCACCAGTTTCTCGAACTTGGCGCCGCAGTCGTCACACTTGTATTCAAAGATGGGCATGTAATTACTCCGTGAGTGTCAATGCTATTTTATCAATCCACGCCTGGATCTCGGAAGCAGGCGCGGCGAAATTGTTGACGAAGATGGAAAAGGCGAGCCATCCGTGGGTCTTACTCTCGGCATAGCCGGAAAGCGCGATCGAGCGGGCGAGTGTTCCGGTTTTGGCATGAATCCGGCGCGCGCCGGCACTGCAACATAAACGTTTGGAAAGCGTACCGTCGTCTCCGCCCACCGGCAGCATGGCGATCCACGCGTCACGGTTGTTGGTTTTGTACATGTGGGCGAGCAGCCGCGTCATCAGCTTGGGCGTGACCTGATCGTTGCGCGACAGCCCCGAACCGTCGTCGATGCGTGAATCTCGCGGACCCCCGCCGATGGACGAAAGAAATGAGTTCAATCCGTCCAGTCCTCCGGCCGCGCCGAGCATCAGCTCGGCGTGGAGATTCTCGCTGACTTTATCGAGCAATTGCAAGATCTGCGAAAGCGGAGGCGAGATTCGCACCGCCAGCGTTTCGCCCTCGGGCGCGACATACTTTGTTTCCGGCGAGCGATGGCGGGCGGCGGGATGGCCGCGGACCAGAACACCGCGCCGTGTAAGAGCTTCCTGAAGCGCGTAGGCTGAATAAAGGGCGGGGTCGTCGACGCCAACCTGCTCCCGAACGGATCCGGCTTTCAAACGCATCGTTCCGGAAAGCAGAATCTGACGGGCGCCAGGGAGGCGCGAAACCTGGATTTCCGCGAATCCGGCGCCGGCGGCAGTCGTAATCCGGTTATCGATGGCGAAGTATTCGAGCCGCGGCTCGAGCGTGAGCTTGGCCGGGTCTCCCGCGGCCGAACCGGGAGAAATCGCGATGTTCACGATGTTATCCGCGACGCTTAACGCGCTGACGGGAGCGCCGGATTCGTGAATGGCATCGTCCTGAGTCCAGCTTGGCGGGTACGGCGACCACGGATACAGCCGGTCGTCGCCGATAACATCGCCCTTTACTTCCCGCAAACCGGCGGTGACGGCTTGATCCGCCAGATCTTCAATCGAGGCCAGACCGGGACCCAGCGAAGCGTCGCGCTGGTACGGATACGCTCTGCCATTCAGGGACGGGTCGCCGGAACCGGCCAGGACGATATCGCCCGCGGATTCGCGGATCAACCGGGTGGTGAAGCGGTAATCGGGGCCAAGCTTCTGAAGCGCGAGCGCGCTGGTGAACAGCTTCAGATTGGAAGCCGGCAGGAACAAGCGGTTCTCGTTCCGGCCGTAGAGGGATTTGCCGGACTTCAGGTCGACCACATGAATGCCGACATTCGCGTGTTGGGCGAGCGGGTTGGAGTCGATGAGGTAGTCGAGGCGATGGGGCAGGTCGGCGGCCATGCTTGCGCAAGCCAGTGCGAGGAGAACTGTGGGGCAGGTTGCCAACCTGCGGCGGGTTGTTAACCCGCCTGGTCGCGTTTGAGCGGTGCCGGCCAGCGCGGTTAGCAACCGCGCGCAGGATGGCATCCTGCCCCACATCAGGCGGTGGCTGTATTTAGTCGCGCTTCCAGCCATATGAGCAACAGCAGAATGGAGACTACAATCGAGCCTGTTAGCGTCAGCCCCATTACAATACGGACGCCCCATTCGGATGCGAAGAATCCCAGCGTGCATGGCGATAGCAAACCACCCGCAATCGCGAGCGAAAAGATCCCATTGTAGAAGCCCGGATGAAAATGCGGAAAGCGGCGGCCGATCTTTTCGACGACCAATGGATAGATCGGCGCGAAAGCGCAGCCCAAAAGCAGGATCCCGGCGATTGCGCCGAAGCGATTATCTGTGACGGACAGGATGCTGCATCCGAGAACAGAAGCGAGAACGCTCGCGGCCAGCATGCGCGAGTGACGTACTCTTGGCAACACCCATTGAGCCGCCACTCGGCCTACAAGCAGGGCGAGCCAATACATCGCCAGCATGGAAAGCGCGGTGACCGGACTGACGCCGAGGCGACGCGTCAGAAACAACGGAAGCCATCCGGCGATTGCCCACTCATTGCCAAGCTGAAAATATAAAAGCAAGGCCAAGAGCACCGCGGCGGGACTACGCAACTGCGAAAGCACGGCGTTTGGCTCGGGCTGCCGTGGCGGTGAATCGGGCGGAAATTTTGTCCGCCGGTACATCCATCCGAAAAGCCCGGGTATTACCGCGATCCAAGCCTGTAATGCCGGGGCCGTATAGACATAAAACGCGCCCGAAATGAGCAGCGTTACGGTGAGGCAGCCGAGGCCGAAGAGGATTCCGGCGATGTTGACTGTCGCCACCGGGTCGTGACGGTACATCGGCGAGATCGCATGAAAGATCGCGGTGTGGAGCAAGCCCGCTGCAAAACCGATCACGGCCATTCCGCCCACGCGCCATGAAGCGTCGACGGGGGGAGAAACGAATGCCAGAAAAAGGAAGCCGGTTCCCGCGATTCCGCACGCGAGCGCGAGCGTCCAGCCGGTGCGTTTGCGCTCCAAGAGCTTCGGGGCGGCCCAGACGGAGCACAGGAGTCCCACGATTAGGCCCGCGAAGTAAAATCCGACGGTGTTGTAATCCGAAGAGAGGTGGTGCCGCCATGCGGGCAGGATCGCACCGAGAAACGCAAGCAGAACGCCCGAAACGAAGAAGCCGGCGAGCGCGCGGCGCGGGGCTACGGAAGCGAGAGCGCTTTGTGCCGGAGACGGCGCGGCAGGTTCGCGAGACGGGCTTGGCTGCATTCTATTCTATCGACTGGAGCATGATTCAGCCTACTGCTTCGTGGGGCAGGATGCCATCCTGCGCGCGATTGCCAATCGCGCTGGCGACTTGTCCAGGCCCCGCCCAGGCGGGTTAGCAACCCGCCGGAGGTTGACAACCTGCCCCACTTTCAAAATCGGGTTTCGACCGCCCCGCCGAGCGTTACCTTTACATCCACGTTGCGCCCATTGCGATAGACCGTCAAATCGAGCGTGTCGCCGGCGTGCTTGCGGGAGATAGCGCGCGCTAAAGCATCCTCGGAGTTCACCGGTTTGCCCTCCACGGCAGTGATGAGATCGCCACCCATCCGTATCCGGTAGTTACCGACGACAACGTCTCTGTCACCGCCGCGCAGGCCGGCTTGAGCGGCTGGCGTCCCCTGCCGGACTGAATCGATCAAAATGCCTCCGCTTGAGGGTAGCCGCAAAGCTTCCGCCCAGTCGCCCGCGATGTAAAGCATGCTGATGCCGAGCGGTCCCGCAGGCTCCAGATTCTTGCCCGTGCGATACGCGTCCAGCATAGTTTTCGCGCGATTGATCGGCATTGCGAAACCGATGCCAATGCTGCCACCCGTGCCTTGCGAGTAAATTGCCGTGTTTATGCCGATGACATTGCCGAAGGAATCGAGCAGCGGCCCGCCGCTATTGCCTTGATTGATCGCGGCGTCGGTTTGAATCATACCTTCCAACTCGTGTCCGTTTTCGCCGCCGATGGTGCGGCCAAGCGAGCTGACAATTCCGGTGGTGAGCGTGCCCTCGAGTCCGAGAGGTTGGCCGATGGCCAGGACCTTTTGGCCGACCTGAATCCGGTCCGAATCGCCCAAGGACAAATATTTCAACGACCGCTTCGGCTGAATCTTGATCAGGGCCAAATCGTTCGGAGGATCGCGAGCGAGGATGTTAGCTGGATAGCGAGTCTGGTCCGGCAGCATCACCTCAACACGCTGACTACCGCTGATCACGTGGTTGTTGGTAAGAATTTCACCGGCGGCATTTACAACAAACCCCGAACCCAATTCCCGAGCGACCTGATCGCCGAAGAAGAAGTTCCGCTGCACGACGGTGCTGGTGACGTACACGACGCTTTCGCGGGCGTTGCGATATACGTCGATATTGTTTTGCTCATCCGAGCCGAGGCCGGCGGAGTGTGCCGTGTTCGGCCCACTCCACAGCGGGGAATCATTGGGGGCGAAGGCGCGCCGCAGCGGCGAATCGCTGCGCGAGGTCACATACAGGAAAGCGCCGGCCAGAACGGCGGCAATCAACAGGGTTCGCAGTCTCATCTTTTTGCTCCGGGGTTCAAGCTACGTAACGATTCATAGACGGCTCGCGTTTGCGCTAGTGAGGCTTCCTTGCTTTCTGAAGTGTCGATGACGTAGTCGGCATACTTCAATTTATCTTCAAGGGGCATCTGGCGGTGGATGCGGTCCAGAACCTCCTCGCGAGTAAAACGATCTCGCGCCATGGCTCGCTCGATCTGCTGCTCGGGCCGGCAGATAGCGACAATTAGTTTGTCGTAATCGCGGTAGCTTCCCGTCTCTATAAGTATCGCAGCTTCCGTCACTGCAATTCCATCGGGGTGCGCACGCGCGAACTGCTCGCGAAGGCGGCGCTCGCGGGCTTTGACGGGCGGGTGAACAAGGGAGTTCAGGCGTTGGAGACGCTCAGGATTTTGAAAGACTTGCGCCGCGAGGAGGCGGCGATCGATGCCGCCGTCAGGGCTGAGGATGGCTGAGCCGAACTCATTGACGATCGCCGGGAAGGCTTCGCCTCCGGGCGCTTGCACTTCGCGCCCGAGATCGTCGGCTTTTATGAGGAAACAGCCGAGGCTTTCGAGCGCGCTGCCGACAAGGCTTTTTCCGCTGGCTAGCCCGCCGGTGAGCCCTACACTAAGCATGGGTAAAGTAGGACAAGCTTAAGCTTGTCCTACCCGTGTTGCTCGGCCAACTGAACGGTGTTGGACATCAGCATGGCGATGGTGAGCGGGCCCACGCCGCCCGGAACCGGGCTGTAGGCGCCCGCAACCTTCTCTACATCTACCGGATTCACATCGCCGACCCACGCCGCGCCCTTTTGGGCGAATTCGTTTGCCCGGCCAAGGCGTTCCGCTTCGGCGCGGTCGGTGATACGGGAGGTACCGACGTCGATTACGGTAGCTCCGCGTCTGATGAAATCGGCTGTGATCAATGCGGGCTTGCCGATGGCGGCCACAATGATATCGGCGCGATGGCACTCCTCGGCGAGGTTTGGTGTGCGGGAATGACAGACAGTCACGGTAGCATTGGCTTGGAGCAGCAACAGCGCCATCGGCTTACCGATGATGTCGCTGCGGCCGACCACGGCCGCTTTCCGCCCATCCACCGCGATCCGATAATATTTCAGCATTTCCATAATGCCCGCGGGGGTGCAGGCGCGAGGCGCGGGACGTCCGGCGACGAGGTGGCCTACGTTGAGCGGATGAAAACCGTCGGCGTCCTTGCCGGGCGCGACCGCCTCCAGGACTTTTCGCGAATCAACTTGTTTGGGCAGCGGCATCTGCACCAGAATCGCGTCGATCGCGGGATCGTGGTTGAGTTTGTCCAATTCCTTTAATAGCTGCTCCGTTGAAATCGTGGCGGCGGGCGCCACTTTGCGGCTGCAGATGCCCAAGTCGGCGCAGCCCTTGATCTTATTCTGAACGTATTGTTTCGAAGCCGGGTCTTCGCCGACGAGCACAACGGCGAGGCCGGGCGGCCGGCCAAGTTTGGCTTGAACCGCTGCCAGACGCGGCTTCAAATTCGCAAAAATCTCTTCGCGAACTATTTTTCCATCCAAAATTTGGGGCATAAGAAATCACAAGCTTAGCAAACAAAATCTTGCGGCTTGCGTATAAGAGCATATGACACCTTCACAGCCGAGAGCCGCAGTGGGCGGACTTGCCGTCGCGATTATTTTTGCGGCGCTTTGCCTGTTCTTCGCCGTATGGAATCCGGTGGGCGCATTGCTGCCGGCGATAGTTTTTACGGTGGTGGCGTTCGGCATCGCCAAACGCCGGCGCTGGAGCGCTTACGGAGGCGCGCTGTTCATCCTGGCGCTTTCCGCGGTGGCCGTCGTTGCACTGGCTCGGCTGGGCTTGTCGCGGTGGCAGTGGATCGACATCGCCGCTGGAGTTGCGTTATCTATGTTTGCGGCGTGGGTTCTTTTCCGGGCCGGGCGGAGCATGCCCGCGGTGGCCGCGGCTAGCTCGCGGTGGATTTGGATGGCCCTGGCGGTGGTGGTGTTCTTATCGCCGCAGCTCATGCATGCTTACGTGATCTCCGCTGGTTCGATGGAGAACACACTCTTGACTGGCGATCGCATCCTGGTCCGCCCCGCGGTGACTCCCCCGGCGCGCGGCCAAGTTGTGAGTTTTCGTTACCCGGTGGATCCCGACCAGATCTTCGTAAAGCGCGTGGTCGCGGCGGGCGGCGATCGCTTGCGGATCGAGAACAAAAGACTGTTCGTTAACGGATCGGCGGTTGACGAGCCTTATGCCGTCCACAATTCGCGGAGCATCGACCCGTTCCGGGATAATTTTCCGTCGGAGCCCAATGTGCCGCTGCCCTCATTCTGGTCGCAAGAACTGCAGCAGAATACGGTTAACGGCGAGTTAGTCGTCCCCCAAGGCAGGTTTTTCGTGCTCGGGGATAATCGCGACAACTCGCTCGACAGCCGCTATTGGGGTTTTTTAGAGGAGAAGGATTTCGTGGGCAAACCGGTTTTCGTGTATTTCTCCGCGGCCGCGACTCCCGGCCAGGTGTTGGGTGGGCCGTTCGGTGGTCCTCCCGTGCTGCTGCATCCGTCGATGATCCGGTGGGGGAGGATGTTCAAGGGGCTATAGCCGCACGCCGCGAGCTTTGACTGCTCGGGAGCGATTTAACTCGATTCGTCACGATAATTTAATAACCGAGGGATAAACTTTGGGCGGTTTCTGAAGACTTTCCATGCTACTGAAAATCGCCACCTACTTCGCGGCAGCAGTGTTATCCGCCGCATTACGCGGGCAGGACGCAACAGACAATACTCCGCATTCCGTTCAGTTCCTCACTGTCGATAAGGACGTAAAGCTTGAAGTGCTGGACTGGGGTGGCGCGGGAAGGCCCATCCTTCTTTTAACGGGCCTCGGCAACAATGCTCATATCTTCGATAGATTCGCTCCGCGCCTTACGGAGAAATATCACATCTATGGAGTCACGCGGCGCGGATTCGGGAAATCCAGTGCTCCGGCTCCCACGCCCTCGAATTACGCGGCGGATCGGCTCGGAGACGACGTTCTCGCCGTCATCGATCAGCTCAAGCTCGTAAAGCCGGTGCTCGCGGCACACTCCCTCGGCGGGGAAGAACTGAGTTCTATCGGTTCGCGCTATCCCGAGAAAGTCGCCGGTTTGATTTACCTGGACGCCGGGTACCCGTAGGCCTTTTACAATTCTGCGCGCCCGGACTTTAATATCGAGATGAATGAGCTTCAGATGCTGATAGAGAAGGTTCGATCGAAACGCGGCGGCGATCTGGCGGCGATTGAAGAACTATTGGCAAGGCTGCCGGCTCTTGAAAAAATCCTGTTGCAACAACAGAAGATGCTAATGTCGTCGCCGACACCCTCAGTGCCGGGAGCGCCAATTACTACGGCGATTATCGCAGGCCAGCAGAAATACACCAAAATTGCCGCACCGGTCCTTGCGATTTACGCAATGCCAAAGCCCCCGCCGGCACTGAAGGTGGATGCCAAGACTCTGGCGGATATAGTTGCCGCCCAGAGTGCGTTGGAGGAGGCCCAGGCGAAAGTCTTCGAGGCCGGCGTGCCCACGGCGCGCGTGGTGCGGATCCCGCAAGCCGAGCATTATGTGTTTGTGTCCAACGAAGCGGAAGTGCTCGGTGAAATGAACGCCTTTATCGACGGCCTACGATAACTGAAATCCCGGCATAGCCCTCGCGTGCCGGTACGCCCTCAACGATCCGACCCATGAGCATGTTTAAGGGATTGTCAGCGCTAATATGAGGCATGGCCGCCCTATCGCAGCCCGGCTTAACTCCTGAGCGATACCTGGAGATCGAACGCGCAGCTCCGCATAAGAGCGAGTACTACGACGGTACGATGTACGCCATGCCTGGAGTGTCATGGGACCACGCCCTTATTACGAGCAACTTAGTTCGCAGATTGGGAAATGCATTAGATGGAACGGGCTGCTCGGCCGTTAGCAGGGACATGCGCGTACGTGTTTCCATACGCGGGCTTTATGCCTATCCGGACGTTATTGTGGTTGGCGATGAGCCTGGGTTCGCAGACGCTCACGTAGATATGCTTGTGAATCCTCGACTGATCATCGAGGTGCTCTCTCCTTCGACCGAAGCCTACGACCGGGGATTCAAATTTCAGCAATATCGGAAACTCGAATCGCTTCAGGAGTTCGCGCTGGCATCGCAGACTGAGCCGCGTCTGGAGGTCTTCCGCCGCCAACCCGGTCCGCATTGGTTGTTGACCGAATTTGCCGGACTGGAACCGGCGTGCCGGTTCGAGAGCCTCGACGTGTCGATCCCGCTGGCTGAGATTTACCGTAGAGTGGCCCTCACTGGCGAGACCGCGCCACCGCTCCGATAGCCGATCGCGGCTGTTACTAAACCGGCGTTACTACCACTATGACCACAAGCCGCCTCCATTCCGTGTGAACTTTTTCGGAATCGGGCAAACGTGTAAAGCTTGCTTCGATCAAAGCGGCCCGACGGTCGGTTTCCGCGATGCTCAGCCCATAACCATTTTGGGCTTGGCGGCGTGTGCAGACGTTCCAAAACTCCGCAAGATTCTGAGAGGTGAAGCACGCCCGGCACCGGTCTGTCGGAACGAGTGGAGCGCCTTCCGAATGACCTCGTAGTTGGGGCCTTGCGTTGTGAAACCTATCAATTGTGCTTGCGGTATATCCCAGTTCGCGTTGTGGCTTCATTGGGAAGAATAGGCAATCGATCCGAACCGTCAGAAAGGGCGTCCAAAATCGCTTCAAACTCCGCCAAGCCCATGGCAGAGCGCCGCTGCAATCCCTCGGAAAGCGACTCCAAGGCGCGTTCGATGACCTCCTCCGCGGACTGAAATTGCCCCTGCGCTAGTTGTTGCCTGAGCAACTCTTCGCCATGAGGTGTCAGCCGGATATCCATTGGTTCTTTTTATTATTATAAAAGGTGACTGCTATCCAGATCATGCTTGTGTTAATGTCCCCACCGCAGTTCGAGGCTCGATCCCGGCGCGAGCGCCTGCCATTGCTCGAACAGCTCGCCGCGCTTGGAGCGCACACGCGCGAGTTCTTCCTCGCTCAACGGCCGCGGCGCCGGGCGGCCGTGGGCCGACGCGATTGAGGCGGCTTGTGCATTGAAATCGCCGGCGTCCGCGAGCAATTCCGAAGAGCGATCGTAGCCCAGTAAGCCCACAAGCTGCTCGACCAGAACCGCCTCCGGGGGCAGGCGGCCACGCACGCCTTTGCCGGTGGTGTCTTCGATATCCCAACCCTGCGCGATCAGGCCGAAGAAACCGTTTTGGAATCCGAGCGTGGATTCCACGGCGAAATGAGTCAGATCGTGGAGCGCAAAAAACTCGGCGTGGCGGTCCTGTTTTTGCCAGGTCACCGATCCATCGGCGCGCTGACACCGCAATACCGAGCCGCCGCCCGTGCGCCTGGTGAGTTGAACCTTCATCCGTTCAGGCAATATACATCCACCTTGCCATCGTACGTGGGCACGTAAACTTTGCCGCCCGCGACGATCGGAAGGTTGAATTTGTTGTACGTGTACTGCGGACTGGTCCACAGGCGGGTAATGGCTCCCGAGCCGTCGCCGTATGTGCCGAAGTTAGTCGCGTCGTAAGCATACAGCACGCCCGGGCTGACGATCTCATTCGCATCTTTCAGAGGAACCGTGGCCCACAGAATCGCAGAGTTCGGATTGCTTCCATTAGCGGAAAGGGTCAGCATGCCGCCGGGCATTCCACCATGTCCGGCAGGCGGCTGCGCCGCTTCGGGCGATGCTATTTCGGAACTGCACGCGAGGTACTTCGCTACGCCTGAGTTATCGATCGACCATGCGCGAAGGTTTCCGTTTTCGCCCCAGCAGAAGAGCAACGTGCCGTGATTCGGGCTTTGATAAGCGACAGGCGTGGAGTGTTCGTGATGCGTACGGCCGCCACTCAGGAAATTCAAATCGCTGAATTTCCGCGGAGCAGCGTCGATTCCGTTGCCGGGATAATAGGTGAACCAAATCGGGGGAGCCTTGAGCCTGGCGTAATTCGCTGCCGGATCCGCAAAATCCTGGGGCTTCGTCTTGCCCATGTTGCGCGGATCGAGCACATACAATATACCGTCCTTGCCGGCGCCGACGAGGAGATTTAACCACGGAATAAGCGTCACGCCTCCGGAGCCAAGATCCATATCATCCCAGCCGCCGCCGATATCGGTAGTGATGTGATCGCCCGTCTGGGGACCGCCGGCGCGGCCGGAATCCGAGTATGGCGACCACCAATCGACGGGCACAATGGTTCCGGGCATGTTGCCCGAGGGAGGCGTGTACTGAAACCTGATAAAGCATTCGCCAAATTCGGTGACGGCATCGAACGAGCCGTTGCCGGTGACGGCATAGATGAAGCCTGCATCGTCGGCCGCGGGACCTTGCCCCGCCATCCAGATACCTCCACCGAAGTAATGGGAAGCCGCGGCCCACGCCGCACCGACCGTATTCGAGGCGATATCGACGGCGACCAACCAGCCGCGCGCATTCGCCGCGGTTTCCTGAATGGTCCCGGACGCAATAAAAACGGTCTTGCGGCCGTTCACATTCGTCAGCAGGAGACTTGAGCGCTGCTTCCGCGCCGATGCCTTGAACGTTTGTACCGGCAGGCCATGGCCGGGATCATAGGTTACTCCGTCGAGACTCAGCGGAGGATTCGCATTGGAGCCGTCGGAGAGCTTCAACGACCACAATGTATTCACCGCTTTGGTCCAGTCGCCCCGCGGATTCGACCAGGTCACACAGTAGAGCGTGTTCGTATCGGGATCCACGACGGGCGTGCTTAGAATACCCCAGTGGTCGTTGACAAGCCATCCATCGATCTTTCTCGAGCCTGGAATGGGAGTGCCGAGTCCCTGGCGGACCCAAAGCGACGCGCCGGTATTTGCATCGAATGCGCGAACCGTGTTCGCCATGGAGCATAGAATGACCACGTCATGCTTTGCGCCTGCCTGACCGACCGGCACATCCGGCACGATGATGGGCTGCGCCTCGCATCCGCGCTTGTCATCGGGGATGGAGAGGCTGAACAATTTGCGGAGACCTTTTTGTTGCACTTCCGCCGGCGTAAGGACGGTTTCTTTAAGATTCGCGCCGGTGCGCGCGTTATCGAAGGAGCGGGTGAGGACGGGTACGACACCTTGCGGAGCGGGAGCGGGCGCCGCGGTGTGCACGTGCGCCGTCGGGCCGTCCACGTTGGACAGATGCGAGCCGTGCTCGTCCAGGTTGGTGGGCTTTCCGGAAATTTGCGCCAGCAAAGCCTTGGAATGAGCGAAAGCCCCCGCCAGTAGAGCGAAAAATCCTCTCCGTCTCATTTTTCCTCCTTTGGTAGTATGTGCGAATTTCGGCGGCGAAATCCGCCACCGGCGTGAATTCAATCCACCCAGGGATTGCGCCTCCCGAATCTCAGCGGCAACGGGCGACGGGGCTTGGGATTATGTTAGCAAGTTGGGTAAACCATGGGGCGAGATGCTAATCCTGCACGGGGTTGACGGATCGCGCTCAACAGGCGGCTTGGCAAGCCGCCGCAGGTTTGGCAACCTGCCCCACAATCAACAACACTGAACAACAATCAACAATCAACAACAATCAAGAACAATCAAGAATGATCGACAGATTAAGACCGGTCCCTACAGGGGCGGAAGCTTGCGAAGTTGCAGCGGCAGGAGGCGCAGCGGTAGGGGGTGGCGCCTAGGCGTAGCATCATGCGTGTCCGCAGCGGGGGATGGTAATACTGCTCGCTCCACGTAGCTAGTTCCGGGCGGTAACAGCGCGGGCAGTGGGCGTACTTCCAGGCGGCGATCAACCATACATTCGTCCTCCAGCGATGCTCGCACCGGCGGCAACGTACTTGATAGATGCCCATCCAGCTCTTGACGAGCTCGCCCAAGGTCTGGTTATGCGACAACCGGATTTCTCGCGCGCCGCATTGCGGGCAGGCGGCTTGCATATTGCTAAAAGCTAGGTCTGCTCCGATCGCGCGAGCGCCGGGTGCTGTGCAATGTAGGATCGCACGTATGCGCCGAACGCTTTCTCCAAAACGTCAACAGCCGCATGCCCGCGGCGGATGGTCAGCCCTTCAATAGAAATAACCGGAAGCAGCTCGCGCGTGGTAGACGTGATGAAGACCTCATCCGCGGTTTCAAAGTCCGCGGGGAACAAAACTTTCTCACGAATCTGATAACCGGTATCGCGAAGCTCTTCCAGCAGAACCGCGCGCGTGATGCCCGCCAGGCAGCCGGAGGCGACCGGAGGCGTGAGAACGGTTTTCCCGAAAACGGCGAAGATGTTGCCCGAGGTACACTCGGCCGCTTCACCGCGCTCGTTCAGTAGGACCACCTCATCGTAGCCCTGCTCATGCGCGCGCTCATACCACGCGAGATTCTGCGCCCACGACAGAATCTTCGCGCCCGCGAACTCGTTTGCGGCATGGCGAGCGTGTGGAATGATGCCCAATTTCACGCCGGCTCCGCCCAACAGATTCCTATGCCATGGATACACGTCGGCAGTTAAAGCGATTATGTCGAAGTCGCGCGTAATGCCCGGACCTTCCCAAATTCCCCCACGGTTCCGCAGAATTACAACGCGCATGGTGCCGTTCCACGCCTCATTTGCTTCCACGAGCCTGTCGAGGTCTTCTTTCAGACGCTCCGGAGAGCTGGGAAAGGGCACGCGCAGCAGCCGGGCGTCGCGCTGCATGCGCGCCCAGTGACGTTCCCAGGCGAACAGGACGCCCTCATAAATACGTATCGTGGAGAACACACCCCATCCGCTGAGCAGTCCCACCTGGCCTAACGAAACAAAACGTTGGCCGACGTCGCGGATTTCTCCGTTGTGGAGCAGAAATCGATGCATACTTTCAGTCTACAGCCCGAGGCGCGGGTGTATATTGGAGCGGTGCACGCCCACGGTCACGCTCACGATCACGAGCATCAAGCAGTGCCTTCCGATCCGGCGCTGCGCACGAAAGCCCTTGAATCGCTGCTGGTGGAGAAGGGGTTGGTGGATCCCGCGGCGCTTGACACTCTGGTGGACGCTTTCGAGAACAAGATCGGACCTCGTAACGGCGCGCGCGTGGTTGCGCGTGCCTGGGTGGATCCGGAGTACAAGAAGCGGCTGCTTGTGGATGGCGGCTCGGCGATTGCAGAGCTTGGATATGCCGGTTCACAGGGCGAGCACCTAATTGCCGTGGAAAACACGCCACAGGTACACAATTTGGTGGTCTGTACTCTGTGCTCCTGTTATCCGTGGGCGGTGCTGGGGTTGCCGCCGGTGTGGTACAAATCGGCGCCATACCGGTCGCGCGCGGTGATCGATCCGCGCGGCGTTTTGCGCGAGTTCGGACTGGAGCTGCCGGAAGAAACGGAAATTCGCGTCTGGGATAGCACGGCGGAGATCCGGTATCTGGTGGTGCCCGAGAGGCCGGTGGGAACGGAAAATCTGAGTGAGGATGACCTTGCTGCCTTGGTGAGCCGCGATTCCATGATTGGGACCGCGAAAGTATTCGCGCCGAAACCAAAGCCATGAACGGAATCCACGACCTGGGCGGGATGCACGGCATGGGTCCGATCGTCCGCGAAGAGAACGAACCCGTTTTTCACGAGCCATGGGAGGGCCGTGTTTACGCGATCACGCGCGCAATCGGCGCCTTCGGTAAATGGAATCTCGATGCTTCGCGCCACGCAATCGAGATGCTTCCTCCGGCTGACTATCTCCGAATGAGCTACTACGAGAAATGGCTGGCGCGAAACATCGGCCTGCTTATCCGGCACGGGATCATCACGCGCGAGGAAATCGAAACGGGTAAGGCGGCGACTGAAGCGGCGCCCGCCCTTCGGCGGCTATCGGCGGCCGAAGCTGCTGCGCATGCCAACCGGCGCGACCGCTACTCTCGCCCGGACGCGGCGGCGGTGGCGCGATTCGTCGTGGGCGATCGGGTGCGCGCGCGAAATATGAATCCCGAAGGTCACACACGGTTGCCCCGCTATGCGAGGGGAAAGCAGGGCGTCATCTCGCGCCATCATGGCATTTTCGTTTTCCCGGACACGAACGCCCATTTCCAAGGCGAGCAGCCGCAGCATTTATATTCCGTGCGTTTCGCCGCGCGCGAGCTGTGGGGAGACGAGGCATCGCCCCGCGATTGCGTGCATTTGGATTTGTGGGACCCTTATCTTGACCATGCCTGACGCCGGAATGGATGCGCCCACGCCGGTTTTCGCGGAGCCCTGGCAAGCCCAGGCATTCGCGATGGCGGTACAGCTTTCCAAAGAAGGGCATTTCACGTGGACGGAGTGGTCGACCGCTCTGGCGGAGGAACTCAAAGCCGCCGCGGACCGCGGCGAGCCGGACGACGGCTCACGATATTACGAGCACTGGCTGGCGGCGCTGGAGCGGCTGACGGCAGAGAAGCGGCTGGCGACGCGCGGGGAAATGCTCGGGCGCAAGGAGGCGTGGGCGGATGCGTACCGCCACACGCCGCACGGGAAACCGGTCGAGTTGAAGTAGGGCACGCTTGCGCTTGCCCCGGATAAGCTAAAGCTTGGTCCAATGGACAAGCTGAAGCTTGTCCTACTTGGAGCGGCCTTTGAAGCCTTCCGATTGCATCGGGATCGAGTAGATCGTCATCGCGATATTGCGAACTCCGGGAGCAGTGGCGAACTCGTTCCCATCGATGATCGCGCCCATTGTGCCAACGTAAAGTGTTTTTTTGGCAGGGCCCGAAAACGCAAGCGTAATAGCTGCGCGCGGCGTGGGAATGATGCCGAGATACTTGCCTTCGGGGCTAAGCACTTGAACACCCATGTTGCTGGTCACATATAGACGGCCGGTGGAATCGATCGCCATGCCGTCTCCCGCGCCGCCCGCTTCGAGCTTGCCGAAATCGCGCTGGTTCTTGACGGAGCCGTCGGGCTGCACGTCAAAAGCGACGATCGTGTTTCCATTGGTGACGTAGAGCGTTTTTTCATCCGCGCTCAAAATAATTCCGTTGGGCCGTATGTTGTCTGCAACCACGCTCACCTTGCCCTTCGGGTTCATGTAGAACACCTGGCCGCTGGTAATGTACGCGCCGCCTTTTTTGTCCGCGACGAGGTCGTTTACGCGCCCGAGGCTCTTTCCGTCGATGTTGTTCGCCAGGATCTTCCGCTCCGGCGTCAATGCGGCGACATCCGTGGCCTCCTTGCAATCCTCGGGCTTCGTGCCCAAATGGCCGCCGGGGTCGGTGCACGTGCGCTCGACGATAAGAATACGATTTTTCGGACCGATGGAAATGGCGCCGGGGCCGTGCGGCGCTTTGGAATAGACGGAGAACTTTCCGTCTTTGTCGATTTTGTTGATTTGGTCCGTTTGCTCCTGAGCCGACAGGATGCCGCCGTCCTCCGTGCCGACCATGCCGTCGGCGGTGGCTGTCCCTTCCCAGACTTTGGTCCACTTTGCGCCGGCATCGACGACGCCGGGAATCGCCGCGATCGTCACATCGTGCGCGGGAGCGGGCTGGGAAAAGGTCCTGGTTTGGGCCAGCAGAGGAGTGAGGCTGAGAACGGATGCAAGTAGCGTGCGACTGAGCATGATGATATTTATACCGCTTTCGCGGGTGCGTTCGCGTCAGTGTGGAACCGGCGGTTACTGCACGTCGAGGATCTCGCCCCACATCACCTGATAGGCTTCGATCGCGCCATCGATCGTCCTTCCCGCGCGAACGAAGACGCGAGTGTTCACCCGAAGATCGGTGGGACCCGAGCGGATGCCGTCGCTTACATAAGAAGTATCGGGGCGAAGGGCTAGCGTGGTGTGGCCTGAAGTGGTTTTCAGGGTCAACGTGCGAGCGGTGACTCCGACCACCATCCCGGCGAGAGTACGATCGCCGCGGGGTGTGAAGAAGAGCGGCCTGCCTGCGGCCGGTAGCGGCTTGGCTTGGCGGGCGCGCTCAGAAGCCGCGCGCTCGGCAGCCATGTCGATGACCGCAACGGTTCGGGCATAGCAGGTGCTAGAACCCGGTTTGTGATCCGCGAGAATCTCGAGCTTTTCCCCGGCGGCCAGGGAAGCCACTGGGATGCGGCGATGATCCCGCTCCATATAGCTGTGGGAATCGAAGTAGCAGAACAAGTCGGCGTTTTGAGACGTGCGGATCGTAAACTCGCCCGACGCCATCGAGCCGGACCAGCTTACAAACGACCCGCGAAAAAGGCCGGCGGGCATTTCGGCGGGCGCCGCCTGACCGCACACAGTTGCCGCCATGAAAACGAGTGGCCCTGCAATACGGTGCGTCAATCGATGCTCATTATACAATTTGAGGTTGATCCCTTCATTGGAGAATGCAGGCTGCTGGTTCCTGAATTCCGGCATTCAGGAGCCGGGCGGCGGCGTAGCGCGTTTCTACCTTTGCGATGCCCAAAAAAACGCCCCCGTTTCCGCCGAGATCACGGGCTATTCGGCGAGCGCGTTCGCGTACCTGCATTCGCGTACCGGCCAACCGGTGTATCTGGATGCCGCTGTGCGGGCTGCGCGATTTTTGGCGGACTCCGCCTGGAATAGGGGCGCTTGCCTCTTCCCGTTCGAAATTCAATCGCCGCTCGCGTATTTCTTCGATACAGGCATCATTGCGCGTGGGCTGATGGCGGCATGGCGCGCTACCGGAGAGCGTGTTTTTCTCGAGCGCGCGCGAGAGGCGGCGCTTTCTCTGGCATTCGATTTCATGGGGGATGGCATATTTCATCCCGTCATTTCCGTGCCGGACAAACAGCCGGTTCCGCATGAGCCGAGATGGTCGCGCGCGCCGGGGTGTTATCAGTTGAAGGCGGCGCTGGCGTGGCGCGAAACGGGCGATGACAGCGCCGTGAAGCTGTACGAATCACTGTTGGGATATTCGCTTGCAACACGTGCGTCGTTTCTTTCGAACGAGCCGGAGCGTGAACGAGTAATGGACCGGCTGCACGCCTACTGTTACTTCCTGGAAGGTTTGTTGCCGGTTACCGAACGGGAAGACGTGCGGGAGGCGTTACGCTCCGGCCTTTGCCGCGCCGCGGCTCTATTCCGCGAGATCGCACCGGATTTCGAGCGATCCGATGTGGCCGCGCAGCTACTGCGTGTCCGGCTGATCGCGCATCATGTGAACGATTTTCCGCTGGACGAAAGGGCCGCGGAGGAAGAAGCTGAACGCGCGGCTTCGTTCCAAGATTTAAGCTCTACGGGTCGAAGACTTCGGGGCGGGTTTTGCTTCGGAAAAAAGGGAAGCGCGATGCTGCCGTACTCCAACCCTGTATCGACGGCGTTCTGCCTGCAAGCGCTGGATCTATGGGAG
>JAFAQY010000011.1 GCA_019261985.1 Bryobacterales bacterium
GATCCCGATCAGGTTGCCCATCGACCCGGTGGGCACGAACAGCGCGGCCTGCTTGCCTATGATCTCGGCGGCCCGGCGCTCCAGGCGATTTATAGTCGGATCTTCGCCGTAAACATCGTCGCCAACTTCGGCCTCGGCCATCGCGCGGCGCATTGCGGGCGTGGGTTTGGTTACGGTATCGCTGCGGAGGTCGATCATACGAAATGGGCGAAGACTTCGTTCGAGAGCAGAACGCCTCGCGGGGTGAGGCGCAGCCGGCTACCCTTGATTTCGAGCAAACCCTCCTGCTGGAATCGCTCGACGCCTTCTTGGTAGGACGACCAATCGGCTTCGATGCCTTCCTCAAGCCGTAAGCCTAGGAAGAATGTTTCGGCCGGGTCGGTAGCGGTGCACGCGGCGACGGGTGAGCCGTGCTGCTCCAGGCACCCGACGTACTCCGCGGCGGATTCGACGTTTTGCCACCGTGTTGCGCCATCGAAGGAATGCGCGTCCGAGCCGAATCCGAAGTAGGGTTCGCGGCGCCAGTATTTCAGGTTGTGTCGGGATTCGAGGGCGGGCCGGGCGAAGTTCGAAATTTCGTAGCGGCGGACGCCGCTCGCGGCCAGCCGCTCGACCGCGATTTCATAGAACCCGGCAATGGCATCGTCACTCGGGACGTCGGACGCTCCGTAGCGTTTCCCGAATGCGAGGATTTCGGCGCCCAACCGGCTGTCGGCGTCGACTTCGAGCATGTAGACCGAGAGGTGCGGCGGCTCCAGGCGCTCAACCCAGTCGAGCGAGGCATTCCAACTGGCTTCGGTTTGGCCCGGAAGGCCGGCGATAAGGTCGATGTTGAAATTGTCCAGGCCGCCCGCGCGAAGGACTTCGATTTCGGCGGCGACGATCTCAGCCGTATGCTTTCGCCCGGTGCGCGCCAGCTCGCGTGTGACGAACGACTGCACGCCGAGGCTGACACGGCTGATTCCGGCGTTTCGCCACGCTTGAGCCAACTCCGGAGAAATGCCTCCGGGAGCGGCTTCAATCGTGGCCTCTGCCCACGGCTTTCCGGGAATCACGGCCAGGATTTCCGCAAGGTCCGCGGGATCGATACGGCTTGGCGTACCTCCTCCGAGGTACACGGTTTCCGGGACCCACGGCCAGTCGGTCCCGCGAAGTTCCAGCTTCAACGCTTCCAAATAGCGCTTTTCCAAATCGAGCGGCAGGACACCCGACGCGAAGTTGCAATACGTGCACTTCTGCGCACAGAACGGATAAGAGATGTAGACGCCCGCCATTACAAGCTCACTGTTTCCCCGAGCTGCTGCGAGATCGCTTCGCCGATCACTTGCGCGAGCGTCTGTCCGGAGCCGGGTAGCACGAAGGCACTGCGGCCCGCATCCCAATCGAATTTAAAGCTCTTAGAATGAGCTGAAAGCCAGATCTGGCGCACGGGCGAATTGGGGCTGATAACGAACTTCGCGGGCGGTTCGTCAAATTCGATGGCGAGAGCGCCGGCATTAAAATCCGCATCGAAGTCGTGATCTCCGGAAATAGCGGCGAGGCGCCGGTGAAGGTCGGTCAATGCGGAATCCGCAAGTGTTCTGAACTGTTGATCGTCCATCGCTGCCAGTGTTCTTTCCTGGTGTTCTTTTTAAAGATAGCGCGGTTGCGCGTCCGGTACGTACGGAAGGAATCTGCAACTTTTCAGCAGCCTTGATCATCCAAATCGATAGCGGCTTTTTTTACCCCGAAACCGCGCTTGCATTTGCTTCCGGCATTTGCTACATTGGAGTTTCATCTCTCTTGGGAGGCTTCAGGGGTTAGTTTAGGCCTGAGCCGTTTGGACCAATCACATTATGAGCCACAAAGCAGGCAAGAAGTATTCCGCCGCGTCCCAGCAAGTCGAACAGCGTCCTTACAAGATCGAAGAAGCTGTTCCGCTGATCCAGAAAATCAAGTTCGCGAAATTCGATGAGACTGTGGAAGTCCATATGCGCCTCGGCGTGGATGGCAAGCACGCCGATCAGATGGTCCGCGGAACTGTGGTCTTGCCGAACGGACTGGGAAAATCGAAGAAAGTCCTTGTGATCGCCTCTGGAGACAAGCAGCGGGAAGCGCAGGAAGCCGGGGCGGATCTTGTCGGTGGAGAGGACATGGTGGCGAAGATCCAACAGGAAAACTGGACCGATTTCGACGCTGTAATCGCCACGCCGGACATGATGCGCTCGGTGGGCCGGCTCGGCAAGGTGCTTGGACCGCGGGGTCTGATGCCGAATCCCAAAACCGGCACCGTTACCGTGGATATCGCCCAGGCTGTGAAGGAAGTGAAGGCCGGCAAGGTCGAATTCCGGCTGGATAAAACCAATTGCATCCATTGCCCTGTGGGCAAAGTCAGTTTTACGACCGACAAGCTGGTGGAGAACGCGAACACATTGCTGCAGGCGGTGGTTCGGGCCAAACCCAGCGCGGCCAAGGGCAAGTATATTCGCAGCGTGACAATCTGTTCGACCATGGGTCCCGGGGTTCCGCTGGACGAGAGTCCGTATAACGCGAAGCAGGCGTAGCGAAAGGCCAAAGCGATGAAGAGCAAACCTGAAAAAGTAAAAGATCTCGAGACCTTGCGCGAGGAATTGATGCAGGCCGCGCACGTGTTCCTGGCTAGCTACGAGAAGCTTACGGTGCAGCAGGATTATGAGCTGCGCAAGAGCGTTAAGGGAGCGGGAGCGAAGTACCGGGTCGTGAAAAACACGATCGCCGGGAAAGCCTCGGAAGGCACGCGCTCGGCGGACCTGCTGAAGGCGCTGAAGGGGATGTGCTCGATTGCCTACACCGAGGGCGATCCGGTAGCGCTCGCAAAGGCTCTGACGGCGTATGCCAAAGCGAATCCATCGTTCACTTTCCGCGCCGGAATGGTGGAGGGCCGCGTTATCGACGTGGCCGGTATCGATGCGCTTTCGAGCCTTCCGGCGAAAGAAGAGATTTACGCGAAGCTGTTGTTCCTGATCAACGCTCCGGCGCAGCGGGTGGTTACCGCGGCCAGTGGGGTCGGAAGGCAGCTTGCGGTCGTGGTAGACCAGGGCGTTAAGGAGAACAAATTTAAGTAAGACAAGCTTCAGCTTGTCTATTAAAGTTAGGACATGCTTCAGCTTGTCTAAAGAAAGCAGGACAAGCTTCGGCCTGTCACCAGGAGTCAAAAACTATGGCAGACATTAATGCGATTGCGGATCAGATTCAAGGGCTTACGCTGCTCGAGGCGTCTCAGCTCGTAAAGATGTTGGAAGAGCGGCTGGGCGTGTCAGCGGCGGCCGCGGCGGTCGCGGCGGCTCCGGCGGCGGGCGCGGGCGCGGCTGCGGCAGCGGCTCCGGCGGAGGAAAAGACCGAGTTCACGGTGGTGCTCACCGCGGCGGGAGCTAATAAGATCAACGTCATCAAAGCCGTTCGCGAAGTCACCAGCCTGGGCTTGAAGGAAGCCAAGGATCTGGTGGATGGCGCCCCGAAGACCATCAAAGAAGGCGTTAATAAAGAAGAGGCCGAAGCTATTAAGAAGAAGTTCACCGATGCCGGCGCGACGGTAGAAGTAAAGTAGTTTTTTGGTGGAGCAGGCTTAGCCTACAATGTGGACTTAAAGTCCACATTGATCGCGGAGGCTAAAGCCTCCGTTGCAGGCTGAAGCCTGCTCCACCGCTCCTCGGCCTGCCGCCGTTTGACGGGCGCTGCGGCGGCTGTTATTATAGTAAGCGCCCGGAAAGAGCGCCGGACCGATAAGAGTGATTTTGGTACCCCGCGACCTGCTCGGCAGTTCGTTTGAACTACCGCGTGGCTTTGCCCTGCGCGCACTGATCCCGCCCGACGTGTGTCTCCACCCTGACCTGTACCGTCGGGCCATTTTCTTTTGATTCCCGCGATGGACCTTTTTGTCCCCATCGCTTGCCTGCACGCTAAGAAGGATTAAAGATGCTAACCCCTGTAAATGGCGCCACTCGCGAAAGAGTCGATTTTTCGAAGATCAAGACCTCGATTCCGATCCCCAATCTGATCGAGGTCCAGAAGAAGTCCTATGAGCGCTTCCTGCAGATGGACCTGTTGCCCAGCGAGCGCGACGACACTGGACTGGAAAGCGTGTTCAAGAGCGTTTTCCCGATTTCGGACTTCCGCGGCCTCAGCCAGCTCGAATTTGTAGATTACGCAATTGGAAACTGGGAGTGCAAGTGCGGCAACCTGAAAGGGCTGCACCACCTCCGTTCCACCTGCCGCAACCCTGCTTGCGGCGCCACCATTAGAACCGATCCGTTCCACATCGGCGATGTGCTCTGCCATCGCTGCGGAACATTCAATAAGAATATTGTTACTTTCTGCAACCGCTGCGGCGACCCCGTCGGGTTGCAGCTTAAATACGATGTGGCCGAATGCGAAGAGCGCGGTATGACATATGCCGCTCCGCTGAAGGTTACGATCCGCCTGACCGTTTTCGACAAGGATCCGGAAACCGGCAACAAGACCATCCGCGATATCAAGGAGCAGGAGGTCTTCTTCGGCGAAATCCCGCTGATGACGGACAACGGGACCTTTATTATCAACGGCACCGAGCGCGTGATTGTTTCGCAATTGCACCGCTCGCCCGGCGTGTTCTTCGAGCGCCAGCCGGCCCAAGGCTATTTCCTTGGTAAGATCATTCCATATCGCGGAAGCTGGGTCGAATTCGAATACGACAACAAGAACTACCTGTACGTCCGTATCGACCGGAAACGTAAATTCTACGGCACGATGTTTCTGCGGGCTCTAGGCCTGAAGACCGATGCCGAGATTCTGCACGCCTTCTACAAGATCGCCGACATCACGATTAAGGAAAAGAAGCTGTTCTGGAAGGTCGGCGACGCCCTGATCGGCCACAAGCTTTCCTTCGCCGTAACCAAGGGCGGGGAAACCGTGGTGCCGCAGGGCCGTAAGATCACCGGCAGCGTCTATAAAGAACTGCAAAAGGCTCGCGTGGAGCAGGTGGAGGCCGCGGCGAACGATCTGGAAGGCGCCTATGTCGCTTCCGACATCATCGACATGGAAACCGGCGAGGTCCTGATCGAGGCCAACCATGAGCTCACGCCCACCATCGTGGGCCGGTTGATCGAATCGAAGATCACGAACTTCGACGTATTCTTTCCCGAGCTCGACGACGCCGGCAACGTAATTTCGCAGACGCTCAAGAAAGACGGCGTGAAGCAGCAGAATGACGCCTTGCTTGAGATCTACCGCAAACTGCGTCCGGGCGATCCGCCCACCGTCGACACCGCGACCCAGCTATTTCACGGGATGTTCTTCGACCCGCGCAAGTACGACTTCTCGCGCGTGGGCCGCATGAAGTTCAACATCAAGATCCACGACAAGATCGACTACGCTCCCGAAGCGTGGCTGCAAGATCCGGAGAATAAGAGCAAGAACCCTCTGGATCGCAGGATTCTGGACCACTCGGATTTCATCCAGACCATCCAGTACCTGCTGAAGCTGCGGCGCGGTATCGGCGCCGTAGATGATATCGACCACCTGGGCAACCGCCGTGTGCGCGCGGTCGGCGAGCTACTCGAAAACCAGTTCCGTATCGGCTTGGTGCGCATGGAGCGCGCGATCAAAGAAAAGATGAGCGTGTACCAGGAAATGTCGACGGCCATGCCGCACGACTTGGTGAACGCCAAGCCTGTAATGGCTGCGATTCGCGAGTTCTTCGGATCTTCGCAGTTGTCGCAGTTCATGGATCAGACCAATCCGCTGAGCGAAATTACGCACAAGCGGCGCTTGTCCGCGCTGGGTCCGGGCGGGTTGTCTCGCGAGCGCGCGGGATTCGAAGTCCGCGACGTTCACCCGACGCACTACGGCCGCATCTGCCCGATTGAAACGCCGGAAGGCCCGAATATCGGTCTAATCAGCTCTCTTTCCTGCTTTGCGCGAATCAACGAATACGGTTTCATTGAAAGCCCGTACCGCCGCGTGAAGGATGGCGTGGTGGTGGACGAAGTCCGCGTGCTGAATCCCGGCGATACCGATCTTAAGGTCGGCCAGATTCTGTCCCAGGCTGAAATGGAAAAGCACAACCGGAATCTCGCCGCCAAAAAGCAAACTGTCGAGTATGAGGCGCACTGCGATTACCTTTCGGCTTGGGAAGAAGACAAGTACATCATCGCTCAGGCCAATGTTCAGCTCGACGAGAAAGGCAAGATCACGTCCGATCTGGTCAACGCTCGCCAGGCCGGCAACTTTGTGCTGGAGCACGTCGAAAAAGTCCAGTACATGGACGTCAGCCCGAAGCAGCTCGTCTCGGTTGCGGCGAGCCTGATTCCGTTCCTTGAAAACGACGACGCCAACCGCGCGCTGATGGGTTCGAACATGCAGCGGCAGGCCGTGCCTCTGCTGCGGGCCGAGGCGCCCTTTGTCGGGACCGGAATGGAGCGCGTAACCGCGCGCGACTCCGGCGCTGTGATCATCTGCAAGCGAAACGGAATCGTGGATTCGGTGGATAGCGAGCGCATCATCGTGCGCGTGGAAGGCAACACCCAGGAAGGGCAGCTTTCCCGCGAGGTGGGCGCGGACATCTACCAGATGACCAAGTTCAAGCGCTCCAATCAAAACACCTGCATCAGCCAGAAGCCCATCGTTTATCAGGGCCAAAGGGTCCGTAAGGGCGACGTGTTGGCGGACGGCCCGTGCACGGAGATGGGCGAGTTGGCTCTGGGCCGCAACGTCCTGGTGGCGTTCATGCCCTGGCGCGGCTATAACTTCGAAGATGCCATCGTGGTCAGCGAGAAGCTGGTCAAGGAAGACTACTATACTTCGATTCACATCGAAGAGTTCGAAATTGATGGCCGTGACACCAAGCTGGGTCCGGAAGAAATCACGCGCGATATTCCGAATATCGCCGAGGGCTTCCTCCGCAACCTGGATGAGAGCGGAATCATTCGCATCGGCGCCACCGTTAAGCCCGGCGACATTCTTGTCGGCAAGGTAACGCCGAAGGGCGAAACCCAGCTCACGCCGGAAGAAAAACTCCTGCGCGCGATCTTCGGTGAAAAAGCCGGGGACGTGAAGGACGCCTCTCTCTATTGCCCGCCGGGCATCGAGGGCACGGTGGTCGATTGCAAGGTCTTCTCGCGGAAGGGCGCGGAACTGGATGAGCGCTCCAAGCTGATTCTTGAATATCAGGAAGAGCGGCTGCGCCGCAACCTGGAAGACGAGAAACGCATTCTGAACGACGAGCGCGCCAAACGCTTGGCCAAGCTGCTGGAAGGCAAGGAACTCCTGGCCGACCTGCACGACGAAAAGACCAACAAGAAACTGCTCGCCAAGGGTACGGATCTGACGCGCGATGTGATCGAAAAGCTCCGGGCTCGCGATCTTAAGCGCATGAAGCTGAAGGACAAGGATCCACGCGTCAACGAGCAGATCGACGAAATCGAGGAGATGACCTCCCGGCAGATCGCGGTGCTCGAAAAGATCACCGACGAGAAGATCTCGAAACTCCGCAAGGGCGACGAGCTTCCTCCGGGCGTTATCAAGCAGGTGAAAGTCTACATCGCGATGAAGCGCAAGCTGTCGGTCGGCGACAAGATGGCCGGCCGGCACGGCAATAAGGGCGTTATCGCGCGCATCGTTCCCGAAGAGGACATGCCTTATCTGCCGGATGGAACGCCGGTGGAGATTGTTCTGAATCCGCTCGGCGTGCCGAGCCGCATGAACGTCGGGCAAATTCTCGAAACCCACCTGGGTTGGGCCGCAAGGGCGTTGGGAGTCCGTTTTGCCACGCCGGTATTCGACGGAGCGACGGAAGGCGACATCAAGAGCCAGTTGAACAAAGCGAAATTGCCCAGCTCCGGCAAAGTCCAGCTGTATGACGGCATCAGCGGCCAGCCGTTCGAGCAGCCGGTGACCGTCGGCTATATTTACATGCTCAAGTTGTCGCACCTGGTGGACGATAAGATCCACGCCCGGTCCATCGGGCCGTACTCGTTGATCACGCAACAGCCGCTGGGCGGTAAGGCTCAATTCGGCGGCCAGCGCTTCGGCGAAATGGAAGTCTGGGCTCTGGAAGCCTACGGCGCCGCTTACGTGCTGCAAGAGCTGTTAACCGCGAAGTCGGACGACGTCTATGGCCGTGCCAAGATTTACGAGGCGATCGTAAAGGGCGAGGCAGCGGCCGAGCCGGGCGTTCCCGAGAGCTTCAACGTATTAATCCGCGAGCTTCAATCGCTCTGCCTTGATGTGGAGTTGATGAAGAAACCGCGCGAGATGATGGAGACAGCGCTGGCGGCTGACTAGGAAGCCACATGACCAACGTCCAGCTGTACCTAACAGTCGGGCTGCCAATGCTCGTAGTGCTTGCCGGGATTCTGGTCAATTCCGTCGTAGTCAGTACGATCAATGGTCGCGTTGGCGGCCTGGACACGCGAATCCACACTCTCGAGAGCCGCTTCGATGGGCGGTTCGACAAGATGGAGGAGCGTTTTGACCGGTTGGACGCAAAATTCGACGTCCTGACCGGCAAGGTCATCGAGATTGATAACCGGCTCACCCGTGTGGAAGCACGGCTGGACCATTTGGAAGATCGTTTTAGGCGTTAACTAAAAAAGAGAGGCATAATTATGTATCGTTCATCCCCCTATGACCGCGCGAACCTGATCGCGGATTTTGACTCCATTCGCATTTCTCTGGCCTCTCCCGAGAAGATCCGGAGCTGGTCCCACGGCGAGGTTACAAAACCCGAGACTATCAACTACCGCACGTTCAAACCCGAGCGCGACGGTCTGTTCTGCGCGCGTATTTTCGGTCCCATCGCGGACTGGGAATGCTTGTGCGGCAAGTACAAGCGCATGAAGCATCGCGGAGTGATCTGCGATAAGTGCGGCGTCGAAGTAACGCTATCCCGCGTGCGGCGCGAGCGGCTGGGGCATATCGAGCTGGCCAGCCCCTGCTCCCACGTATGGTTTTTCAAAGGCCTGCCAAGCCGTATCGGCTATCTGCTCGATATCACACTCCGCGAGCTGGAGCGAGTTCTGTATTTCGAAGCCTTCGTCGTCGTGGATCCCGGTGAAGTGCCGGGCCTCGGCAAGGGCGAAGTCATCAGCGACGAGCGCAAGCGGCAGCTTGACCAGGAATATCCCGGCAAATTCGTCGCGATGATGGGCGCGGACGGCATCAAGCAGCTTCTGAAGAAGATAGATGTCGAAGCGCTCAGCCAGGAAATCCGCGACAGGATGAAGACGGAGCCTTCGCAGCAGAAGAAGCTCAAGTACGCCAAGCGTCTCCGGGTTGCCGAGAGCTTCCGCAAATCAGCCAACAAACCCGAGTGGATGATCTTGGACGTGCTGCCGGTAATTCCTCCGGAATTGCGTCCTCTGGTCCCGCTGGATGGCGGCCGGTTCGCCACTTCCGATTTGAACGACCTGTACCGCCGCGTCATCAACCGCAACAACCGGTTGAAGAAGCTGATGGACCTCCACGCTCCCGACGTGATCGTGCGCAATGAAAAGCGCATGTTGCAGGAAGCGGTGGACGCTCTGTTCGACAATGGCCGCCGCGGACGCGTGCTGCGCGGCGCCAATAACCGGCCCCTCAAGTCTCTATCCGACACGCTCAAGGGCAAGCAGGGCCGGTTCCGTCAGAACCTGCTCGGCAAGCGTGTCGACTACTCCGGACGCTCGGTGATTGTGGTCGGCCCCGAGCTAAAGCTGCACCAGTGCGGTCTCCCCAAGAAGATGGCGCTGGAGCTGTTTAAGCCCTTCATCTATCACCGGCTGGAGCAGCGCGGCCATTGCACCACCATCAAGCAAGCCAAGGAATTGGTGGAGCAGCAGGACGCGGTGGTGTGGGACATCCTTGAAGAAGTCATCAAGGACCACCCCATTCTCTTGAACCGCGCCCCCACGCTGCACCGCTTAGGCATTCAGGCGTTCGAGCCGGTGCTGGTCGAAGGTAAAGCCATCAAGCTGCACCCGTTGACCTGCACTGCGTTTAACGCCGACTTCGACGGCGACCAAATGGCCGTCCACATCCCGCTCTCTCCGGAAGCGCAGATCGAGGCCGCGACTTTGATGCTTTCCGCGAATAATATTCTCTCGCCCGCGCATGGCGCTCCCATCGCCGTGCCGACGCAGGATATGGTGCTCGGCCTGTATTACCTCACGAAAGCCCGGCCGGGAACGCGGGGCGAGGGCCGGACGTTCGCGTCGGTAGACGACGTATTGATCGCGCTCGAAATGGGCGAAGTCGAGACGCTGACTCCGATTAAGCTTCGCTACACCGGCAAAGTCATCGATCTGGTGAAGGCGTTCGATAACCAGAACGTGATGCATACCGAGCCGATCGAGTTCAACAAGCAGTACATGGACACCACAGTCGGCCGCGTGATCCTGAATGACGTGCTGCCGGACGACATGCCGTTCATTAACGGCCTGCTGAAGAAGAAGGGCCTGAGCCAACTGGTTCAGTACTGCTACCTGAAGTTCGGTTTGCCGACCACCGTTACCATGCTGGACAGAGTGAAAGCGCTGGGCTTCCTGTACGCCACGCGCGCCGGAATCTCCATCGGCATCGACGACATGATCGTGCCGGGCGAAAAGGCCGGACTGGTGCGCAACGCCGAGAAAGAAGTCATCGACGTCGTCTCCCAGTACCAGGAAGGCGCGATTACGCACGGCGAACGCTACAACAAGATCGTCGAGATCTGGTCGAAGGTCACCGAGCGCGTTTCCGAAGAAATGTTCAAGAGGATGGAAGACGACGACCGCACCGGCCGTTATCTGAATCCGATTTACATCATGGCCGACTCCGGCGCCCGCGGTTCGAAGCAACAGATCCGCCAGCTTTCCGGAATGCGTGGTCTGATGGCTCGTCCTTCGGGCGAGATCATCGAGACCCCGATTACCGCGAATTTCCGCGAAGGTTTGAACGTGCTGCAGTACTTCATTTCCACGCACGGCGCCCGCAAGGGCCTGGCCGATACGGCGCTAAAGACGGCCGACTCGGGCTATCTGACCCGCCGCCTCTGCGACGTCGCGCAAGACGTGATCGTGACCGAGTTCGATTGCGGCACTAGCGACGGTATCTATGTCGAGCCGATTATCGAGTCGGGCGAAATCATCGAGCCTTTGCGCGACCGCATCGTTGGCCGCGTCGCGCTCGAAGATCAGGTCGACTATGAGGGCAACGTAATCGTCGAAGTTAACCAGGAGATCACGGAAGACCTCGCGGCGGCGATTCAAGCGGCCGGCATCGAGCGCGTGAAGATCCGCTCCGTGCTCACCTGCGAATCGAAGCGCGGCGTTTGCCAGCTTTGCTATGGCCGCAACCTCGCCACCGGGCGTCTGGTGGAGCGTGGTGAAGCGGTCGGCATCATCTCGGCTCAGTCGATCGGCGAGCCCGGCACGCAGCTTACGATGCGCACGTTCCATATCGGCGGCGCGGCTACCGGTTCGGCGGAGCAGTCGAAGCAGGACGCCAAGTCCGATGGGTTCGTCAAATACCTCAATATCGCTACCGTCAAAAATGCCCGCGGCGAAACCATTGCCATGAATCGCAGCGGCATTATCGCGATCCTGGACGATAAGGGGCGCGAAAAAGAACGCTACCCGGTGGTTTACGGCGCGAAGATCGTGTTCGAGGACGGCGCGAAGGTGAAGACCAACGACGTCCTGCTCGAATGGGATCCGTACACGTTCTCGATCCTGACGGAGGTCAGCGGCGTGGTTCACTTCAAGGACCTCATCGAGGGCATGACCATGCAGGAGCAGGTGGACGAAATCACCGGCCGCTCGCAGTGGGTGGTCACGGATTCGCCCGATGAGAAGCGCGTGCCGGCTTTGCTCGTCCGTCCGCAGGGCGGCGGCAAGCACGATGAAAAGCGCTATCTCATGCCGATGCACGCTCACCTGACCGTAACCGACGGCGACGAAGTCCACGCCGGTGACGTGCTGGCGAAGATCCCGCGCGCTACCACCAAAACCAAGGACATTACGGGCGGCCTGCCGCGCGTGGTGGAACTGTTCGAGGCCCGCAAGCCGCGCGAAACGGCCGTGATCAGCGAGATTAACGGCACGGTGAAGTACGGCGAAATCTCCAAGGGTATGCGCAAGCTGTACATCATCGGCGACGACGGCGAGCAGCGCGAATACGCGCTTCCGCGGGGCGTTCACATCAACGTCCAGGAGGGCGAGCGCGTGCATGCCGGCGATCCGCTAATGGATGGCCCGCGCAATCCGCACGACATTATGGCCGTGCTCGGCGAAAAAGAACTGCAGAAGTACCTGGTAAACGAAATCCAGGAAGTCTACCGTCTGCAGGGCGTCAACATCAACGACAAGCACCTGGAAGTAATCGCGCGTCAGATGATGCGCTGGGTGAAGGTGGAAGATATCGGCGATACGGAATTCCTCCCCGAGGAGATCGTCGACAAGTTCCGCTTCCGCGCGGAAAACCAGAGAGTGGAAGAAGCGGGCGGGCGTCCGGCGGCGGGTAAGACCGTGCTGCTGGGCATTACCAAGGCTTCGCTTTCGACCGACTCGTTCATTTCCGCCGCGAGTTTCCAGGAGACCACGCGCGTGCTCACCGAAGCCGCCATCAACGGCAAGGTGGACCACCTCCGCGGCCTGAAGGAGAACGTCATCATGGGCCGCCTAATCCCGGCCGGCACCGGTATGGAATACTACCGAGGCGTGAAGATCGCGGGCGAGGACATCACGGAAGAGGAGATGGTGACCGAACCCGAATCCGTACCGCTGGACAACATCCCGGGCTACGATGAGGAGACCCGGGCGCTGTACGCAGGCGGCCTCAGCGAAGGCGAGCCGACGGAAGAGCTGCCGGCGGAGTGACAGAGCAGCGCTAGTACACGCGTACGAAGTAACCGCTGAGTCAGTTTCAAGTGAAACGTGGCTGCTGGGCTACTTGCGTGCTCCTGCTGCGGGCTTTTTGCCAGCGACGCTAAGGAAGCTAGGAGCCCGGGTGGGCAAGACATACCTGGGGTGCGCTGGCCGCGGATAATCCCGAAATTCCTCCGCATCGAAGTTGGCGGACCTCAACGCCCTCGGGTGAAGTGCTTCGCCTCGTAAACCGCCTGTCAGAACACCACGCCAATGCGAGCGGTGAACGACCCGCGGCGTTAGGAATGCGTGCCGGTCCGCGTTTTCGCGGGCCAGACAATATTTTCAGAAATGGAAGGCAACGGTTCCCGTAAACGCGCGCGGCGTCACGTAGTGCGTCCCGCTGAACGTCGAAAGGAAATTGTACACGGCATATTGGTTCGTCAGGTTGACGACGGAGAGCCGTATAGCCCACTTATAACGGTCGCCGTGGAAAAGATTGTCATGGCCAAAGCCCAGGTCGAAAAGATTGCGGGAAGCGACTCGAGGTGGATTGTGATCGTCGTCCTCCGTTCCGGCGGCGGGAATTTTGACCAGCGACGAACCGTAGAGATTCGCGGGACATGTGCTATCAGGGCTGATCGGAGTGGTTGGCGTCGCATGCACACTTCCACAGTACAAGCCGGCTTGGAATTGCTGATCGGGGGTGAGACCCGAAGCATCCACGATCGTGTCGGTTCCGTTCGGCCCATTTGTGCAATTTCCTCCCGCGCAAGGAACGGGCCCGGCAACCAATCCGCTGTCATACCGCCAGTTGAAGCTAAACCATGGCCCGCGGCTCCAGGGCTGGTATTGGAGGTGGGTGGTCTGATTGAAATGCTCATCGTGGTCGATACGAAACACCCCTCCGGCTCCGAGGCTGGACGGCGTGGTTCCGATTCCGCTGACCTGCGGGGTGAAGAAGCGCGCTGCGACACTCGACATGACGACATAGGCTGTAAAACCGTGGAAGTTCGGCACCGTTGCGCGAATCGCATAGCCTGGAATTTTGGACCTTGCCCATTCGATAGGAAACGTTATGGGCGTATTGGCGAACACGCTGAAGTCGTACGCGCGGTGGGTGTACTTCCAGATGTATTCACCGCTGACCACCAAATAGCGGCCGAAAGCCTGTTGGAGGGCGGCATGGTATTCGTCGCGCCATCCTGGACGCACCGGCGCGGTCAGGCATGGGTAGCCCTGAACCGTTGCCATCAGGTCGTTGACAACGGCGTCGTTACATCCCAGGCTGGAAAGCACTAGATTTTCGTTGAAGGGTGTTTCCATGGTACGCGCGTAGGAGATCTGAAGTACGGTGCTTGTGGGCTTGATGGAATATGAGATGCCCGCCCGCGGCTCCACCTGGTTGGTTTGGGTGATGCCATAGTAGAGGTCGCCCCGAACGCCGATCCGCACCGTCCAGTTTTTGAGCTTCATCGTGTCCTCCAAGTACAGCGCGGTCTGGTGGATATTGGCCAAGCCGCTGAACACGTACCGGCCACTCGTTGCACCCGGACATCCATTCGCGGCGGGCAGAGGAGCAGTCCTGGTAAGGTCATAACAGGCAAGCAGCGGATCATAGCCGGGATTGGGCTGCAATGCCCCGCTACAATTATTCGGATTTGTCAGTAGTGGATTCGTGTTCGGGCTTGCGTCCGGGTTCAGGCAGACGGCATTAAACGTTGGATCGACGATTCCGAACGAATCATTTTCCGTCAGCATTGTGTTTTCAAAGGTGATCCCGGCCTTGATATTGTGGATCCCCTTGACATAGGAAAGCGTAGCGCGGCCCCCGATGTTGGTCAGCCGCCGATTCTGGCCGATGGTCGTACTCTGTAGGTTAGGAATCAAGTCGGCGAACGGATTCGCGCTGGGGTAATAATTGAACTGGTCCTGGCGGGCGAACACTCCGAACGTAAAGACGGTTGCATTATTGATGACGCGCGTCCAAGTCGGATAGATATTGAATGTTCTGATTTTGGAAACTTGGTCGGTCGAACCTACCGGCAGCCCGTTGGGGCCGAGTCCGCTATTGCCGACGACCAGCCCATTCCACGCTGTGGCGTTTTGCATGTCGAAGGAGTTGGGCGTCTGAAACCAGGAGCGGGTCAGTCCGACATTCAGTGACAGAGTGTCATTTTGTGTCGGCTTATAGTCGAAGCGGTCGAAAAAATTCTGCTGGTTTCCCTGGCTGTGCAGGATGGTGAACTCCGGGCCATCGAGGAAGCGGCCCGTGTTCAGTCCGCTGGCGGAAATAAAGTTGCCCCATGACTGGCCGCCATAGACAACATTGGCTCCGCCATTCACCGTTCCGAAGCTACCGAAAGATGTGTTTACCTCACCATGCGGCTGGCTTATACCAAGGCCGGAGCGTGTGTTCACCACGATTACCAAGCTCGTTTTGTCGCCATACTCGGCCGGGGGCGCGCCTTCAATCACCTCCATCGACTGTACGGCGTCAAGGGGAAGCTGATTCGAGAAAACTTTGCTTTGTTGATCGGTGATGGGCTGCCCGTCGACTGAAAACGAATTCGAGGCGTGGTCGCCCAAGCCATGAAACAGCCCGTTAGAATCGGCGGCAACGCCCGGGGAGGCCAGCGTCACTAGCGAGCTGAGTGAGGAGGACTGGCTTTCCAGCGGCAATCTGTCGAAAAGCTGCCGGTCGATGTCGGTGTGAGTGGCGGGGTCTGTTTCGACTAAATCGGCGGCCGCCTCCACGGTGACAGTGGTAGCGGTAGAGCCTATGGCCAACATCATTTTTAACTCCACAGGAACGGGGGACTCCACGTAAATGTCCTGCGCGTTCGCCGCGAAGTTCGGTGCGCTGGCCAATACGTGATAGTTGTTAAAGGGAACATTGTTCAATACGAAGTTCCCTTGATCGTCCGTAGAGGAAGTCGCCGCGAAATGCGAGACGGGATTCTGAATTTTGACCGAAGCGCCTTTAATTGCCGCGCCAGATGGGTCGAGAACTGTTCCTCGAACCGTGCCAGCGTTACCGGCCTGCCCAAACATCGAACTGGCTGAGAGCGCGTAGACCCACGCGATCAAGGCCACAGCCTTCTTGTTGAGCAAAACTGTTTTCATTGCATCAGTATGCGGGCGGGCTGGTTGTATGACCTAGCATATTCTTACGAACGGACACGAATGGACGATGAGCGGGCGTTGCTTTTCCATAGACGGAAACGCCCGGTCTTACCAATTCAGGATCTTGCGGATGTTATGAGCCTGGCGTTTACTCACGACGATTTGCAGAGAATTGCTCAATGTAAGCATCCAGCGATTGCTGCTCATCGCGCTCATTTTGCGAATGTGATTTACGTTAACGATCGCATTGCGATGGACGCGCTGAAAAGGTTGGTTCTGAAGACGTTCCTCGATCAGGCGCAGGGTTTGGCTGGCGAGCAGCCGTTGCTTACTCGTAACGATCCATACCAGCTCGCCTTCGGCTTGGAAGCAGAGGATTTCGTCAAGGTCGAGCAGAACGTAATCCGACCCGCTCCGCCCGATGATTTTACGGCCCGCGGCGAAATTCGGTTGAACCGCAACGGAGGAAATTGCGGCAACGGCATTGGCCTTCTCAAGAGGCTTACTCCGGAGCTTCCGCGCGCGCTCAATGGCTTTTTTCAAACGCGCTTGGCTAACGGGCTTTAATAAGTAATCGATGGCGCCCGCTTCGAACGCCTCAATCGCATATTCGTCGAAGGCCGTGACGATCACGACGACGGGAAGATATTGGCCGCCCAGTTTGTGTACGACTTCGAAGCCGCCCATCACCGGCATTTGAAGGTCCAGCAGTACGAGGTCGGGCCGGAGCTTCTCGATTTTGTCCAGCGCTTCTTTGCCATTTTCGGCCTCTCCGATAACCCGCACGCCCGCCAGGTATTCCAGTTCCTCCCGCAAGACGCTTCGCGCGATCGGCTCGTCATCCACGATGAGAGTCGTCATGACTTCCCGGTCCATTTCCGTTATTTGTACACCAACTCGGTTGATTGGAGTGAGCGAATAGTCGCGGGCGGACTGCGTTTTAGCATGGGCGGGCCAGAATCCAGGATGACCGGGAATGACTCGAAATCGCGCGCGATGGCGAAAAAGCGAGAGCTGCGGACCACCCAGGAAAATACATCTTGATTCTAAACAACTCAATCGAGTAAATTGTCTTCTAACCATGAATCCCACAAGATGGGTCTGGGCAGCCTCGGTTCTGATCTTCATTGGGTACGCATCCGCGCAGGAAAAAAAAAGATGCGGAGGAGGCGGGCATTATTGAGATTGGCGCAGCTCCGAGCCGGAACCTGAAAGACCACAGTGCGAGCGTTGGACCTACGGTGGCCGTTGAGGTTACTCCTGTTGAGAAATGGCTGGAACTTGAGGCGGGGGTGACTCCGAGCTTCGGGCGCCACACAATCGAATGGGCCACTGACCTGCTATTCAAGAAGCCTTGGACGCTTTCGTCCACGATCGAGTTGATGGCCGGTGTTGGCCCGGAGTGGATTCACACAAGCGAGTCCGGGGCGACAGCAAATTCAATTAGCGGGGAGGCGGTTTTGGATTTCATGTTCTGGCCCAGGCGGTGGAAGCACAAATACGGCTGGTATGTGGAACCGGCCTACGACTACAACTTTGGAAAAGGGCACGAGCGGTCAATCGGCGCCAGCTTCGGCCTGCTAATCGCTATTCGCAAACACTAGGATGCTGCCGGGCTGCCCGTAACACCCCACTCGGAGCTTGATGACGCCGTGCTGTCTCATCGATTTCATCCCGTTCAACGACGATTTGTTCCGTCTAACGGCTTCAGCAGCCGCCCGCAAGAATTCGCTGAGCGGCACGGAGCCTTCGGCGCATACTTAATCTCAAGCAACCACGATTTGCTTGAGCACCGAATACTTTGCAGGCGCCATCGTTTGTATGTCGCCTGCATTTTTCTCCCAATTCGCTCGCGCGCGTGCCTGGTCAATCGTCCCGCTCGCGCTGCATTTCGGCCCGATCGTGAGTTTTTCCTGGCCAGAATCGGCGGCTGGGGTTATGCTGACGCTTTGCGGCGAGTACAGCCGATGAATTGGGTCTTGGCTCCGTTGCAGCGGCAGTCGTAAATTCGGCCGCTTTGCTGACTCTTGTAATATAAGACTTCGCGTAGCGAGCCGCGCCTGAATCGGGTCATGTCCACTCTTCACGAGCTGCAGATAGTAAACATCCTGGGTCACTCCGCGGGCGCGATTATATTCGGAATTTTCGTATACCTATTGCTGCGGGACCGGGCAGGCGCGAGTATTCGGGGAAGCTGGCTTTCCGTAGCCGCGGCCGGACTTGCCTTCTTATGGAATGGGGGTTCGCTGGGAGTCCTGATCGCCACGACGCGCAATTCCGAGTACACCAATATCGTTGTCTCGTTCAGCTTCGCTGTCCTCAGTTTGTTGCCGGCCGTGCTGCTCCATCTGTCACTTGAAGGAAGCTTCCGGCCGGTCATCGGCGCCGGCTACGCTCTCAGCCTTTCCTCCGTGGGCATGCACCTATTGGAATTATTCCGTCCCGGCCGGCTTTTCCAGCAACGGGCGCTGCTTCTGATCACTTTCGGCTTTGCGGTCTTGACCCTTCTTTCCGCGGGGGCCATCATCATTCGCGGCAGCGTAGCTGGAAAAGCGCGGGTCTCACGTCTCTTCGGAGCCATGTTCTTGTGCCTCTTCGCCATGTCATTCGTGCACTTCGGATCCGGACACCCCGCTCACGCATGGTCGAGCGAGTTGATCCTGCATCATGCAGGAATTCCCATAGCCTTGTTCGTGTTGCTTCAGGACTATCGCTTTGTGCTTCTGGACGCGTTTGTCCGCTTCCTCGCGAATGTGTTCGTAGCCGCGATCCTTACCGTGGTGGCGGTTCGCATCACATTCCCCTGGATCATGGCGGACGAGCGGATCTCTGAGAATCCCATCAAGGAAGCTGTTTTGCTTCTGAGCTTGTGCATACTGCTTATTGCGTTTGCTCTAGCGAGGGGCGAGGTCCAGCGGTGGCTGACGAAGGTAGTGTTTCGGAGGCCCGAACTGGATGCGGCTCTTCAAGAGATCGAGTCAAAAGGATCGTCGTTCGCGACCGAAGCCGATTTCGTCAAATGGGCGAGCGGCTACCTCGGGCGATTTGTGAGCTCTGATCGTGTCGAGGCGGTTCCGGACCATGTCGTAAAACTGCATCCGGAAATATCCTGCTTAGTTTTTCCGGCGCTCAGTTCGGATGTGGCGGCGCTAAGGCACGCTCCGGAGTTAGCGTGGGCTGAAGTAATCGTGCCGCTTCCAAGCGGGCCCACGGAATCGCGCTACCTACTGTTCGGACGACGGAAAGGAGGAAGGCGATACCTCAGCGAGGATCTCCAGGCTCTAAGCCGCTTGACAGCCGCGATTATGGCACAAATCGATCGGTTCAGAAATCTGGAAATGCAGCGGCTGGTTTCGGAAGCTGAGTTGCGCGCGCTGCAATCTCAGATTAATCCTCACTTCCTATTCAACGCTCTCAATGCGCTCTATGGAATTATTCCTCGGAGCGCGCAGGGCGCGAGAAAGACCGTCGTCCACTTGTCCGAAATTTTTCGATACTTTCTTCAGTCAGAGAGACGGTTTATTGCTCTCGCTGACGAGATGGAGATTATCAAAGCATATCTAGAAATAGAACGGCTCCGCCTTGGTCCGCGCCTTGAGGTAGAGATCGATTTGGACGAAGCGGCCTTACCTGTCCAGATTCCGGTTTTATCGATTCAGCCGCTAGTGGAGAACGCCATAAAGCACGGGTTGGCTCCGAAGGAAGGTCCTGGATTATTGCGCTTGTTTACAAAAGTGGAAGACGGGCGAGTTCTGATAACGGTCGAAGACAATGGGACTCATATCCAGGACGATGAAAGGATACACGACCGAGCCGGCGCGGGGGTGGGTCTCGCGAATGTCAAACGCCGGCTTCAGCTTTGCTATGGGGTTCAGGCCGATCTTGCCATAGAGGCGGGCCCCACTGGGACGCGTGTGCAGTTTGCCGTTCCCGCTGCGGTGAACTCCGGCGCAACAGCGGGTTCTTCGCCGGCTCACAGCAGCGCCGCCTGACGTCAAGAGTTCGTAGTCACCAACCGTGCACCGCCGTGAGTGCTAGGGCTGGAGAGATGCTACTTCACTACGGGCAAAGCCTGGTTCATCTGGAAATGTAAGCAAGCATGCGCCGATCGGAGGGCTTGCTCGGCTCGCTCAGGCGTGGAACACCGTGCAAACAGAAACCCGAGGTAGCTGGCGCCCTCTGGGAGCGCTTCCAACTTCTGTCCTTCCTTCGCCGTGATTTCCACCGCCGTAATACCGGGAACACGGCTGGCACTCTCCTGTCCGGATGCGCGCTGAAATATGCCTGACTCGGGTATGGGAATCATCATTACTCCGTGGGCGTCTGGAGTGAGAGAGATATGCGCAGGATGCTCCCCGACTGCATGGAGCAACAAAAGTTCCTCTAGCGAGATTTCGTTGTAGGGCCGGTCGCTAAGCGGCGCATTGCCAACCAGCCCGGAAGAGGCGGACTGGCAGTCCGCCGCAGGTTGGCAACCTGGCCCACAAAACTTGAGCACTCGCGCGCACAAGCCGCCGATGGGCCTGGCGGCGGCTTCCAGCATCCAAACTCCGCGCGAATTTACCCGCATTTCGGCGTGCACCGGACCATGGCTGAGCCCCAGGGCGTTCACAGCTTGCTGCGCCGCGGCGTGAATTGCCTGTTGAATTGCGCCGGTCTCTCTCGAAGGCGTTACGTAGATCGTTTCTTCGAAATAGGGGCCGTCCAGGGGATCGGGTTTGTCGAAAATGGCGAGCGTTTGCAGGCATCCGGCCGTAACGATTCCTTCCAGCGCGAATTCGCTACCCGGAATGAAGTCCTCCACTAAAACCGCTTCGCCACGTGTGATCTTGCGAACGCGCGCGAGAGCTTCTTCGAACTCGCGGGTGTTGTTGGCGCGAATCACACCGCGGCTTGCGGAGAGGTGGAGCGGTTTTAGCACGCACGGGTACTTAGGCTCATTTGCAGAGTAGAGGGAATAAGCCGGAACCAGCATCCCCGCGGCGCGGAAGCGCTCGCGCGTTCGGAATTTATCGTTCGCGGCGCGCACGGATTGCGGCGAATGAAAGTGCAAACCCAGGCAGGCTGCGATTTCGGCGGCTACATAGGCCGGCTGGTCGCCAACGGCAACTATGCCATCGAAGGGGCCGCGTTGCTTCAGCGCTTCCATTGCACCTTGCGGATGCGCGAATTGCACTGGCGCGGCTCGGTCTGACCAGGGATCGTCCAGGATATGACAGCGGTCTGTCGCGAGAACCAGGTGGACGCCCAGGCGTTCGGCGGCGCCGTAAAACTCGCGGACTTGATAACCGGTTTTGGCGGCAACCAGCAATATTCGTTTCATGTCAGCATTGCCGGACCTGGGGGTCCGGCGCGGGCGAGGGCGCCCGCCCCACCCAGCCTCAGACCAGCGCGACCCGCGCCGGCGTTGGTTCCGCTCAACAGTACCATGGCTCATCGAGATACGGAATTGCGGCGCGGGGGATCAGATTATAGTTCGGCGCCGGCGATTTGCACGCGAGTTCCCATATATGCCTGAAAATCTCTGCGCGGCTTCCGCCCTTTTGCGGGTTCACGAGTTGAAAGACTCGATCCGCGAGCCGGTCCACTTCGGGGTCCGGATGGTTCCATGGATAAACCAGCGCCTCCGAATCGAACCCCTGGATCGCCCGGCGTATCTCGTCAAGTTCCAACAGGCGCGATCCCGATGTGACCAGGAGCCGAAGCGCAAGCTGCACGGGCGCGACGTTCTCGACCAAGTTCAAATCCGCGATCGTGCGAAGCAGATCGCGGTAGCCATCGAGACTGGTCCACGGGGTGAATGCGATGAAGGTCGGCGAGAGCGTTAGCCCGATTTCGCGCATAAAGCCGGCGACTTCAAAGAAATCGGAGCGAGTATGATGCTTCTCGAGTTTTGCGAGCACGGCATCGTCGATCGATTCGACCGCGCTCGTGACGAACAGGCACCCGGTCTGCTTCAGACATTTCAGCAGATCGCGGTGCTTGCGCAGGTGCTCGATTTTGATCGTCACGTCGTAAGTCAGCTGAGGGAACTCGGCATGCAGCGCTGTTACGATTTGCATCGCGTGCTTGGGACCATTAAAGAAATCCGGGTCCCCAAACGTCACGTGCGACGCTCCGGCGGCCACCTGCCGCCGGAGGTCGTCAAGCACAACTTCGCGGCTAACTACACGAAAGGTCCCCTGATAAACCGGAACCACGGGACAATGCCGGCAAAGATGTTTACAGCCGCGGCTACTTTCGGTGTACGCGACGAGGTGCTGCGTCCCGTTGACCCGCAGCTTCGCGTATCGGTCTAAAGTGGGGAGGTTGCTCCGTTCGGGTGGAAGGAAGGTTTGTCGGTCAAGCGAAATCTCGGGCGGATTCCCGCCGCGCGCGAACTCGACCAAGCCGGCTTCGAACTCCCCGCCTATGATGGCGTCCACTCCTCGGCCTCGAAGAAACGCAGCGTTCAGCGGCGCGTACAATCCGTACGCCGCGATGCGCGCGTGTCGATTTAACCGCTTCACGCGCTCGATAAGCGGCAGCGCGAGGCGCGTTGCCGTATGCATCGGGAGATAGAACGCGATCAGTTCGGCAGCCTGGATTTGTTCGTCCGGAAGACGCTGTATGGAAACATCGGCGCAAACTACATCGTGGCCTTCGCGCGTGAGCCAAGCGGCGGGAGACGCCAAGCCAAACGGCTGCCGGCCCAGGTCATACGTCGAAACCAACAGTATCCTCACGCTTTCAGATTAGCGGGCTTGACGGCGGTTGCCGCCTGTGCGGTGTTGGTAACACCCGAAAAGGCCGATTGGCAATCGGCCGCGGGTTAGCAACCCGCCCCACATTATGGCGCCGGGGCGTGCACAATTACTATGTCGCCGAACTTGGCGCGGAGCACGATTTTGTGCTGTGTCTTAGAAGCGTCGTAGTCCAGGCGCTCGCCAAGAAAGTAGAGGCCATGTTGCGCGGTTGCGAGATTCGAGGTGACCGTGCCGAATTTGCTTTTCGCGTCAACGCTGTATTGTCCTTCGGAAGGCACGAAGGCCGTGACGGACCCGCGCTCCATCGTCACGCGTATGTCGCCGAGCAAGCGGCTCATGGAAACATCGCCGCTATTCTGATCGATCACCAGACGCGCATCTTGCGGCATCTTGATCTCATAGGTAATGTCCACCGGCGGATCGGTGCGGAAACCTGGAATGCCGCCCTGCTTGTATTCGCTGGCCACGACGATCTCCTCGCCTTTGCGGGTGAAGCTGGTTTTAACTTTGTCGAGTTCTTTGGCCGCGGTTTCCTGTTGATCGCCGCTGAAGTAGTCTTTTGTGGCCTTTACGATGGTGACTTCCACGTCGGGACGGGTCCAGCCTTCAACCTTCACGTGCCCGAGGATGTTCTCTAAATGCACGACGGCGCTGGGTTCGAACGTCATGTGCTCGGTTTGGCGGGTTTCCACCTTGTCGCGGGTGTTCTGGGCTGCGAGCAGACAAGCAAAGGACAATGTGGAAACAACTAGTGCGGACTTACGCTGCATATAAAGCTACAGAATAACCTACTCGGCGCGCTGGAGCGGCCAAAATTTGAAGAATTCCGCGTATAGGACGAGTAGCGGAAACGTGACTCCCAGGAGAGCGGAAGCGAGCCAGCGCTCGAAATCGTAGCCGGGCGGCCCGACTGCCAACTGGCCGGTCAGAGTGGGGGCGAGCGCGCCGTAGACCAGCGAAAGAATCACGCCGATGACGGCCGCGGTGGCTGCGCTGAGCACGCCTTTCACGGGCTGCGTCATCTTAGCGAACAGCGATGCTTGAAGCATGTTCAAAACGACAATCGTTCCGAAGATGAACGCCACCGGCGCCTTGATCATGTACGCGACGACGTCCATGCCGATGACGTAAACGGCGATGTAGAAAGCAAGTCCACCAACAGCCAGCGCGATGAGCGTCCATACCAGGCCAAGCACGGGCTGTTTCATCAAAGCGGGGCTGGTGGTCAGCGGCCAAAGATCGAAATGCAACATCAGGAACATGACGCCGATCGCGGACATGTAGAAGACCAGCGCGTACCAGGCGTTGAACATCCCGTGGGGATCGAGCGATGGCACGTAGACCGGCGCTCCGCGCATGAACTCATAGTTGAAGAAGATCCGGAATAGCAAGTAGTTCACCGCATAGCACGCCGCCACCAGAACAAATCCGGCCAGTACTGTGTTTTTGATAACTGCCGTGAACGGCCAGCCGCCCCACATGATTGCCATCCAGAAGGTGACGATCACGGAAACAATGGTGCACATCGCGAGCATAGGCGTCGGCGGGCTGACGCCGCCCCCCGCGGTGTAGTAGTAGACGGCCCCGAAGATCGCGCCCACGACGGGAAGGATCAACGCCAACAATATGCCCTTCAGCGGCTGTCTTTGATTCGCCGCGAAAACCGGGAATTTGCAAGCCCACGTGACTCCGATGACGATTTCCATCGGGATCAGGCATATGAGCGCGTAGGTGACCCATCCGGAGAAGGTCGGGAAATCGAAAAGCGAGATGAAGCCGAAGGAGATGGCGATGATGATCAGGGTGGCGATGAAGCCAGTAATGGGTTGTTTCATGCGTTATGCGGTGGAGACCGCTCCAGACATCCTATACCAGTTTGTTAACCAGCTAAAATCGACCTATGCGCCAACCACTGCTGCCCTTACTTTTTCTGGCCACAGCCACGTTCGCTTTGGCTGGCGACTTCTCTTACCGTCAACCTCCTAAGGAGATCGTCGACGCCCTCGCCGCGCCGGCGGCTCCAACCGTATCTGTTAGCCCGCAACACGACTATGCCATTTTCATGCAGCCCGTGCGGTATCCGCCGATCTCGGAAGTGGCGCAGCCGATGCTGCGCCTGGCGGGCGGACGCATCGATGTGAACACCAATGGGCCGCATTTGGCCCCGTACTTCGTTTCCTTCATGCTGAAGCGGCTTCCCGGCGGCGAGGATATTCATTTGACATTGCCAAGCGCCCCCAAGCTGGGCGCGCCGATTTGGAGCCACGATGGCAAACAGTTCGCGTTCACAAATGTGACATCGCATGGAATCGAGCTGTGGCTTGGCGCGCCGGCAACCGGCGCGACGCGGCGAGTCGCCGAACATGTGAACACAGTGCGGGTTGGTGGCGAGGCGATCCAATGGTTGGGAGACAATCGCACGTTGATGGTGACGATGGTGCCCGCCGGCCGCGGAACACCTCCCGCGGAGCCGGCGATTCCGAACGGTCCACATGTTCAGGAGAGCCTGGGCAACGCGGGGCCCGCGCCAACATACGAAGACCTGCTGAGTAATCCACATGACGAGGACCTGTTCGACTACTACGCGACGGCGCAGTTGGTCTACATCGATTCAGCGACGGAACGCCAAACACAGCTCGCAAAGCCGGGAATCTACACCGCTATCCATCCATCGCCGGACGGACAGCACCTGTTGATCGGGCGGCTGCACAAACCGTATTCGTATTCACTTCCCGCCCAGGCGTTTCCTCAGGACATCGAGATCTGGGACCGCACCGCCAAAACCGAGTACAAGGTGGCCAGTTTGCCTTTGGCGGATCACGTTCCGCTGGCGGGCGTTCGCACGGGTCCGCGCGCATATCAATGGCTGCCCGACAAACCTGCAACGCTGGTATGGGTGGAGGCTTTGGATGGCGGCAATCCGCGCGAGAAAGTGCCGCATCGCGACAAAATCGTGAGCTTGGGCGCGCCCTTTACGGCGCAACCCCGCGATGTTTTCCAAACGGAGCAGCGGTTCCGGAATTTGCAGATTCTGGCTGGCGGAAAAGCGCTGGTAGGAGATTATGAGCGCGTGCAGCGCATCGAGCGCACGCTGGCGATTGATCTGGAAAACCCCACAATCCCGGCTCGTGTGGTGTTCACCCGCAACGAACGCGATGCGTATCGCGATCCGGGAAAGCCGGTCATGCGAATATCTTCCGAGGGCCGCCGGCAGGCGATGCAGGTGGGCGATGAAATCTTTCTTACCGGAGAAGGCGCTTCGCCAGCGGGCGATAAACCGTTCCTCGATCGATTCAATCTTACTAACGGCAAGGCGCAGCGTATTTTTCAATCTTCCGGCGGGTACGAGGAAATTGTGGAGGTGCTTGATGACGCGGGCGCCAAGCTGCTTACGCGCCGCGAAAGTCCTACCGAGCCGCCGAACTATTTCATCCGCTCCGGCGCGAGCCTTACGAAGCTGACCGATTATTCGGACCCGATGCCGCAAGCAGCGGGCGTGAAGAAGCAACTGGTCACATACAAGCGTGCTGATGGAGTGCCGCTGTCTTTCACGGTGTACTTGCCCGCCAATTACAAAGCTGGAACGCGGCTACCGGCGCTGATATGGGCATACCCTTATGAGTTCAGCGATACCGACACCGCGGGCCAAGTGACCGGGCACGCGGATCAGGCATTTAATCAGCTCAATTATCACCAGCTTGCGGTTCTGCATGGATACGCCTTGATCGATAACGCGGCGATGCCCATCGTGGGCGATGCCGACACCGTGAACAATACGTACGGCGAGCAGCTTTTAATGGATGCGCAAGCGGCGGTGGACAAAGCCGTGGAAATGGGCTTCGCGGACCGCGACCGGATCGGCGTTTTTGGGCACAGTTACGGGGCGTTCATGACGGCGAATCTGGTTGCACATTCGAAGCTGTTTCGCGCCGCCGTCGCCGAGAGCGGCGCATACAATCGCACCCTGACGCCCTTCGGTTTCCAGAGCGAGCGGCGAACTTTCTGGGAGGTTCCGGACGTTTACACGAAGATGTCGCCATTTTGGTTCGCGGACAAGATCAAGACTCCGCTGCTGCTGATTCATGGCGAAGCGGACGATAACACCGGCACGTTCCCGATTCAATCCGAGCGCATGTACGCGGCGGTGAGGGGCAACGGGGGAACGGTGAGATTGGTGATGCTACCGGCCGAAGCTCACGGCTACCGGGGTATGGAGTCGATGGAGCATGTGCTGTTCGAGGAGCTTGAGTGGTTTGATAGGTATTTGAAGCAGTGATTGGGGTGGCGGACCCTAGCGCGGCTTATACACTTCCTGCGTCAATCGCAATCAACGTCTGCGCTTGCGACACGATCTGTATGGTGACGCAAACGCGCATCGGGAATTCGGCGTATGGAACAGTCCCGCGCCAACGGTTGTGGGCTTCGGCAGACAGGTAATACGTGTCGGTGTCCTGATCAATCGCAGTAAGCAGATCCTGCAAATCATCTTGCCGAAATCCGAACCCGCGAATCATTTGCCGCAGATTCGAAAGGTGCCAGGCGGCGCCGTTACCCCGATGGACGTGATCGATGGCGTGAATCGTTGCGCCATTTGGTTTTAAGAAGCGTCTCATTCCGGCGAACACATTGCTCAAGGAGGCGCCGGATATGTGCTCCAATACCGAGATAGAATATATGCAATCGAAAGAGCTTTCCTCTATTCCACTGAGGTCTTTCCCAAATGTGGATCGTAGGAAGTTTAGCTTGGGGTATCGCCTCCGATATTCCTGATACGCGGTGGGGCCATTGCCGGATCCATCGTAAGGGTCGACAACCCAGACCTCATGGCCGACCTGGGCAAGAAGATTCGCAATAACCGGCTCGCCCGCCCCGATCTCTAACAGTTTTCCAGGGCGCTGCATTGTTGCAACAATGGCCTTGAAGACCCAAGGGCGTTGACAGTCCTTCAAGTCGCCGCTTGTTGTCAAGTTCGGGAGATTCTCCACACTATCGCAGTAATCCCGGACGGTTCCATAGCTTAGCCGCTGCAGCGGATAGCTCCGGTATAAACGAGCGAGCTGATCTGCGTCAGTGTTGCCCAAGTGCAGGGACATATTCGGATGCGGACTCCCCGCCCACGACTGGTACAGAGGAAGTAGCGCGGTAAAGCGCGTTTCGAGTCGCAGCAAGTCTGGCATGCCCTAATCGCTGATCGGGCTCGAGATATGCGCCCTCGGCCCATTCGTTCCACGCATTTATGAATACGAAGCGGGAAGCGTGCTGTAAGGATTGTTTCGCTACGTGATAAAGCCACTCCTCATAAAGAGCGGGACTGGAATGAACTAAGATATGAGCCTTTCTCCCACGTCGCGGTGTATTGTCCCATGCGGGTGTGACACCGCGATAGAACAGATACTCAGGCCACGGCATCGCGACATGCTTGCGGACAATCCCGGAGTAATCCTCCAGGTAACCCTCGAAATCGGGGTGGATTCCGGGGAATGAACCCGGGTCGATGAAAGCCCTCTTGGCGTGAGGAGGGAACTCCACCGCCGCATCAAACCCATATTCGCGGGGGTCGGTGATCCCGAAACTCTGGACTGCGCAGAGGTGAACCGTACCGAGACCGGATGCCGCACAAAGCTCTCTCCAGCGTCTCGATATGGAGCGGGCGTTTGGTAATAAATCGGCCCGGTAGACCAAAAGCATGGGCGCGCCATCCAATCGTATATAGCGTTCATCCCGCATGATCGGAATGACATCCTCAATAAAGCGATCACAGCAAGAACTCGAATAATCGTGCCGGATCAGAACCTGTTCAGTGCCGCCGTCCCACGCACGAGTCCAGTTTTCATTCGCCCAGCAAATACAAAATGGAAACTCCGGTTGGCCCGACCTAAGCATTCCTTCTAACGGCCGCTCGAGCAGCTTGTACCCGTTGAACCAATAATAATAAAGGCAGAAGCCGAAGACGCCATATTGCCTTGCCAGCGCAGCTTGTTGCTCCAGCACTTCCGGTACGCGAAGATCGTAGAATCCCAAATCCGCGGGGAGCTGGGGCTGATAATGGCCCTGATAGTTGGGCTGGGTCCGAGTTACATTGGTCCATTCGGTAAAGCCCTTACCCCAGAATGCGTCGTTTTCTTGGATGGGATGGAACTGCGGAAGGTAAAACGCAATTGGCTTCACTTCAGTTGTGTCTGCTTGTTCGCAACCGCGCAAGTGGTACACCCTCACTTGAGATCCAGACCGGCGGACCTTCGGTCATCAAACATACAACATCTTAGCGTACATTGCCCCAAACCCGGGTCTGCGCGCCCGCGGCTGACTACACGATCTTGCACAAGATGGCTTCTTATCAGATAGATGCGGTACGCGGAACGGCCGTTCTATGGATGGGCTGTTGCACCGACCATGTGCTCGCGAAACCCGTCCAGGTTCGCATTTCCATCGATGGCCTTGCCGCGAGAACAACAACGGCAGCGTGCGAGCCGCCAGGCCTATTATCGGCTGGTTTCAGAACATGCTGTGACGGGTTTGAGTTCGAAATCCCCCTCGAGTTTGACGAAATCACTGCTTCAGCGCCCTCGTCTTCCACCCAGCATGATTGCCTTCTTCCACCGCGAGTTCTTTGATTCGCCATGGCTCCAACTGCGCACTGCAGCGGCTTGGCGATCCGGTGCATATTCGGGTCGGCCCCCTTCAATCTTCATCCGCGGAGCAGCCAAATGCGGAACAACCTGGCTTCATGCATTTTGGACCCGAAGTTTCGTGAGGTTTTGCCGTTTTATTATTGATCCCGGTGTGTTCCCGCTTGTTAATATGAATCCGCTTAACCTATCTTAATATTAATCCGGTTACGCGTCCCGACCTGCAATGTTAGGCCATGTGGATTGCTCACCCTAATACATGACTACGCCACTACTACGAGCCGTACAGTCGTAACTTGGAATTTAGCTCGAGAGGTCTTTCCGTTGATATTGATAACTTTGAATGCGACATAGCCGGACTGACATCGTAATAGTCAAGGCCACGGGGCCACCCTCCTGAAGAAAGGGTCTGTTAGTGTTCTTAGTAATTGGGCTTGGCCCGCGCGTGCGGCTTGCCGAGGAGAGCCTGTCGCTTGCCAATTCTTCATTTTTTTGCCGCGTTGCGCGGAACTGAGGAAACCAAAAATGGGCGTCATCAGACTCGGGTAACCTCCCGGTGGTTTTGGATCGTTACTATACTAGATTTAAATGCGTTCCTGTCAGGGGTATGTTGACCACGTGCGGGGCCGAACAGTGCATGGATGGGCCTACAGTCGCGATGATATGTTTGCGAACCCGATCCAGGTTCGAATCTTCATAAACGGCATCGAGGCCGGAATGGCAACTGCGGATTGCAACCGCCCGGACCTGTTGTCCGCCGGCTTCAAAACGTCCTGTCACGGGTTTGAGTTCGTAATCCCAATGGAGTTTGACGAAGTCACCTCGGTTCGCGCTTTCATCGACAACACTGATTACGAGTTACCTGCGTCCGCGCCGGATCATTTGATTGATCCCGGGTTTAGCCGCCCATTGCCTGAAACATGGCGATCCGGTGAAAGCACCTATCGCTTTCCGTCATTTTTCATTCTCGGCGCCGCCAAATGTGGGACTACATCCCTTCATGGATACCTTGCGGCGCACCCACTCATATGTATGTCGAATCCGAAAGAACCCTTTTATTTTGAGGCCGAATGTTCGTACGGGGAAAAATTCTATTTCAACCGGTACTTCTGGCAATGGAACGATGAGCAAGTAGTCGGGGAGGCAAGACACCGAAATCTTTACCTGCCCTTTGTTCCGCCCCGAATTCACGCCTACAATCCCGACGCCAAGCTGATCGTCCTTTTGCGAAATCCCATTGAACGATGTGTATCGCATTGGTGGCACTGGTACAGCCGCGGTTTAGATCCGTTGCCCTTTTGGAAAGCCGTACAAGATGACTTCGAGCGAATCCAATCGGGTTCAGACCTGAGCACGCCGGAAGCGGCAGCGATGTATGCGCGTACTCTTGATGCTCAGGGGCAGGGCTGCTTCAGAACCTACCTTGACAGCGGATACTATTACGAGCAAATTCTGCGTTATACGGAACTGTTTCCTGTAGAACGCCTGAAAATAATTTTCTGCGATGATTTTTTTCGAGATCCCGCCGCAACAGTACGAGAGGTTTTAGAGTTTCTAAATATAGACCCGGACTCGTCGCCGTTGCCCGACGTGACGCCTCATAACGTGTCCAAGCCAGGTATGTTCACAGGTGTCGACGATCGCGCAATAACATGGCTGCGGAGCCACTATTGGCGACACAATCGTAAATTGGAGGATTGGCTGGAGAGGTCCCTGCCCTGGGGTTGAGTGCCAGTTACCGCAGGCGGGCGTAGAAGTCCTTCAATGCGGGAACATTTTTCGACCAGCTCAATCGCTCGATCGCAAATTGCTTACCGGCGGCCCCGATTCGCGCGGCTAGGCTGGCATCGTCGAGAATGAGTTCGATCTTCTGCGCAATTTCGATTGCATCTCCGGAATCGAGCAGCATTGCCTCGACGCTATCGCGCACCGACAGGCCTAGGTTCGTTCGGGGAAGAATCACGGGTTTGCCGGACGCGAAAAATTCCGGCAGCTTGGAGGGAAATCGATAATCGTTGAAACGACCGGCACGGCCTGGCTGGACCAGAACATCGGCGATTCTTAAGATTGAATACAAGCGCGATCTTGGAAGAAATCCTAACTCAAGAACGGCTCCGTTCTCGACAGCCTCTTGAATCCATGTAGCTGCAATGTATTGTCCGCCGGTCTTCAGGAGCGTGATATGGCGACCCGAGCGTCGCAAAGCCTGCACAGCGAGAAAAAGGCTGCGTACTTCCGAAGCATTCGTTTCATGAATATTGCCGTTATATACCAGTACGGACTCTTTCTCAAGAAAGCCATACTGTCTTCGCGAATCCTCGAGGCAGTCTAGATTCAGGAACTGAGGGTCAAAACCAGGCCAGAATACCAGCCCAGGAATGTTCGAGGGTTTAAATTCCAGAAGGCGATCAATGACCGCGGTAACTCCGCTAGCGCTTGCCAGGAATTCCCGATAACGGAGCGGGTGCGATCGGTGCGTCGGCACGATTTCGTCCATCGCCTCTTTTGTGAGCCGGTAGAGTTCAGCGTATTTCGCCGTACCTAACTCCGTTTCAAGAATGACATCCTCATTGTCCTCGAGATGAACCACATATTTGGCCCGCCCCTGGACGGCCAACCGGAGGGTAAGTTTACGCACGAGCTCACGCGGGGTCCACGCATGAATTACGTCCGCGCCTTGTCCATTTGGAAAAACGACCGGGGCGGCATATGCATTTGCATATGAGATGGCAGTGAACTTGGGCGTGCCGTGCTCAGTGACCGTCGATTCGTCATCCGGAACGCATACCACGCAATTGACACCCAAATCGCTCAACTGATTAGCAATGCTAAAGATGTGAATCGCGCTGTTTCCGCGAAAATTACAATGACTGATAAATAGTACGTTCACGCGTGAGCAGTCGCGAGCACCTGGGAGCAAACTGGGATTTGCGGCACGTATTTCGAGATGTAGTAGGGATCCCCCTCTTGGACCAAACTGTGCCAGCGATCTGAAAAGAGATCCGCGTCCAGCTTACAGCCAATCGGGGCTGCGGGTTCAATGCGTCTACGGACGATAGCCTGAGGCGTTACAATATTGCGTCTGCCTAAAGCTCTCGCCCGCAAAGAAAGATCAGCTCCATCAAAAACTGATGTAGAAAAGTATTTGACGTTGCCGCCTGATTGCTGGAATAGGCGGGCGGAAACCATGAGACACTCTCCGGAAACGGAGCTTACTTCACGCGCACAGGATAATGAGCCAGCGTAACCATCGGATCGTGGAGGCCGTCCTCTCATGGAATACCCTAATCCATGATCCACTCCCAATACCAGCCCCGAACACCAAACCGTCTCGCCTAACAAAATTAGAGGAGACGCGCAACCCACATCTGGCTGCTCGCAGTAAATGAGAAGGGTTTCTATCCAGTCCTTTTCTACAATTTCCAGATCAGCATCGATCCATATGAGAAAATCGTGCGCGTCGAGGCGCCGGTGAACTTCTTCCAAGTTCGCGACATAGATACGTGGGTCGTCGGGCAGAGCGCGCGAAACAACTGGCGAAACCGCAACAAGAAAATTCGGGTAAGAAGACCGCTCGACAATTGAATGAACCGCAAAGGTGGACGGTTCTGGGGTGTCCCGAACAGCGATTATGACCCGTGGGTGTGTTGATCGCGAAATCGCCCGAATCGTCATGCGGTGGGGCAGCGATGGGTGCGGAATTGCAATGGCGCCGATGCCAAGCCGTTGAAGGTGAGCGTTCACGGCGGAAGCTTGGACCGGTTCGAGCGGGCCTTTTGCGTTTGTGGCGGACGCTACGCTGCCGGGAACGGCGCGCCAATGGTACAAGATTCGCGGAATGTGTCCGACCTTATCCGTCTTCTCGGAGACTCGCAGCATGAATTCAAAATCCTGAATGCGTTCAAACCGTGAATCGAAACCGCCAAGTTCACGAAACAGCTCCGCCCGCACGACGAGCAGGTGGTTCACAAACATGACGCCGCGGAACAACTCTGGGGACCAATCCGGTTTTAACAGCGTTCCGATTCGGTGGCCATCTGCGTTAATCGTATCTTGGTCTGTATAAACAGCATCTAGGGTAGGATTTCTTTCCAGTGCCTTGGCGATCTCCAAAAGCGCATCGCAATCCAATTCGTCATCATGATCGAGGAAACCGATGTAATCGCCCCGAGCTAGAACCGAAGCCGCATTCGAGGCTTTCGCAATTCCCTGCGTTGTCGCGCCAAACTCGATTTCGATACGCGCGTCTTGTAATTCGATGTACTCCTTCAAAATTGAAGCGGTCTCAGTCCGATCCGATCCGTCGTCATAGATACATAGCTGCCATTTGGAGTAGGACTGTCGTCGGACAGATTCTATTGCTTGACGAAGGACACCAGCGGCGGTGTTGAAAACTGGCATCACAATCGAAAATAGAGGCCCGTTGGGAACCACGGTCGTGGCCGCGTCTGACCCCGAACATTGGCGGGAAGCACCCGGGTTGGCTTGCTCATGAGTTACAGACGGTCGCAGGACCGTTGAGGGTATGTCGTACCTACCGTATTGCCAGTAATGAAGGAGCGGATTAACCCGGTTTTCCGCGACATCATGCCGTTCCCTCAAATATTCGACTGGGTCAAATTCCGGATGCGGCTGGCGATTTTCGTTCGCACCGAACGCATAATAATGTATCAAAGGATTCAAACGCCGCCGAACGACATCCGGATTATTTACCGTGTAATACCGCGTATTGAAAAGCGGATGCGGATCTCGTCCCTCATCTGCACCGAATCCTATATAATGCCCCCACAAATTACGGCTGCGAGACAAATCGGGATTTGACGAAGCATAGAATTGCGGGGAGAACAATGGATTGGACGGGAGGAAAAACCTTCCCAGCGGAAAGTAGCCACCAGACACGGCCTTCGCTATTATCTTCCCCGTAATTACAAACGCGCTGGACTGGTATAGACACTTCAAAAAAAGTTCATGCGCCTTTAGAACGAGAGTTCCAACGGCTCGAAGCGGTGAAGTTATCTGCCATGAGAAAGAACTGCGAATGGCATTTAGATTTCGCAAACGCTCCTCCGCTCTCCTCCCCTCCGCTTGAAGACTGATCTGGAGCGCCGTCCTTTCCCTTTCGACATGTTGCTGTCTGGAAGCCCACAATTGAGATTCCCGGTTATACCGACGTGCCTGTGCCGCGAGGTCAGAAGTCACTCCGGCCACTAATTTCTGCAGTCGGGCGTTTTCGTCTTCCAGCGTCTGCTGTTTGGCAGCGCGCTGGAGAGATAGCTCACTTTGACGTTGAGTCTGTTCAAGGAGGCGAGCGTTTTCCTCTTCTAGCGCTTGCTGTTTGGCAGCCCACTGCAGAGATAGCTCGCTTTGGCGTTGAGTTTGTTCCAGGAGGCGGGCGTTTTCCTCTTCCAGCGTTCGCTGTTTGGTAGCCCACTGCAGAGATAGCTCGCTTTGACGTTGAGTCTGTTCCAGGAGGCGCGCGTTTTCGTCTTCCAGCGTTCGCTGTTTGGTAGCCCACTGCAGAGATAGCTCGCTTTGGCGTTGAGTCTGTTCCAGGAGGCGGGCGTTTTCCTCTTCCAGCGTTTGCTGTTTGGCCGCCGACTCCTGGAGGTACAACGCCTTCTGCTCCTCATATTTCCGTTTTAGCTGTTCAACAGATTGGCCGAGCTCGAAGATAGCTGCTGAACAGTGCTCTAAAACCGCCGGCGAAGAGTGAAAATCGGGATCGACCCGTAGCCGGCAGTGAATTCGCAAGGTTGCCGCCCGATCGGGCACTTCGAAGTTGGGAAGATAGAGTTGTGGATCCACTCCGAAACTGAGAATCGTCAGTGGACTTTCACTAGGGACTTGGACCGCAGTGCCCCCATAGTCAAGTTCGTCCATAGTGGGGTCAAGTCTCCATAGGAGATCATTGCTAACACTGTGCCTGATCTCGATTTCAGAGACCTCCACCAGCGATCTGCGGTCGGTCGGATCCACACGCAAACGCCCCGAGGGAAAAGGAACTTCAAGGTCGAGAGTGAGCCATTCATTCGGTAAAGTTTCAGCGATTACGCTGCGAGCTTCCGAATACCCGGTGCTGTCGGGAGAATAGACGCGGAACTTAGAGGTTTCGGCCGGCTTGGGCAAGGGCTGATCAGACAGGCTCTGCGCACACAGGTAATAGTAGTCTCGAACCGTCTGGGGGTCGGAACCGCCGTTAAACAGGGCCGACAAAAGCGGATGCTTGTCCCTCACCCGACCATTAGCAAGGAGCCCCAGTCCGGAAGAATGCAAGAACGCGAACGAAGGGAATTGGCTCGCGATCTCTGCCCAGAATCGCCATCCGTCGAATTTTGTCCCTTCGACGGCAATATCATCTATGAGGATCAGGCCACCTGTAGACATCTTCGGCAACCAACTCTCAAAATGATGCTTGACAGCGCAATATGCGTGGCAGCCACGAATGTGTAGAAGATCAACTGATTCATTGAAAAATAGCGCTGAAGCTTCGTCGAAAGTCATTCTCAATAAATTCGAGAAGGATGCGTAATGACGTGCATTGTAATGCGAGATATTGCCGAAGACCCCGTGATCGTATGGTTCTGTATTGCCGTCCCCTGCCCATCGGTCCACTGCGTAACACTCGCAGTTTACGATGTTCTCGCTCACAGCCTGACACAGGCCAAAATAGGATTCACCAGAGTCTGTTCCCAGTTCCACGAGAATTGACGGCTTGCGGGCTGCGATCAGGTCGACGGCGCAGGGCAAGTGTCCTGACCAAGACCCCCGGCCGTCAGGGCAAACGAACTTGGGCTTGAATCGCAGCGAAGGCAGATTCGGGATCAACTTCTTAATTTACCCCAAACGGGCCGCTTCTCGTCTGGGGACTACCCCCCACGCGGCACGATGATCGTTTTGCACTTGCAAGCTCAAAATAGAGACTTTTTGAGCGCAATCGGCAAAAATAGCAATGCTATAATCCGTGATACCGTTCATACCATGCGCGGCCAGCAACAACGTTTTATAAATCCTTGGCAGACGGAGCGTAAGTTAGCTTGGACAACCGGCAACCCTCTCCTTCGTCCGATCTGAAAACAAAACTGATCGTACTGGAGGCGCAGCTAAAAGTCGTTCAGAATGAGATGCGAGGAGTGCGGGAGACGCAAGAACGCATTTTTCGCGATGGCGTGGCGATCCGAAACTCGCTTTCGCGCCACCAAGACGAAATCCAAAGTTGCACGAAGCGCATCGAGGAGCTTCTCGAAAGCCGCATATGGCGCACGTTAGTATGGCTGGGGGGCGCACTATTGTTATTCAACAAGAGGTCCAGATTGGCCCCGCCCGCTACAGAACAGAGCGCGACCGTAGCATCGATACCATCAGTGGACGGTGCGCCACTTCCGCCGGAATCACCATCGGAACAATCTCATCAAAGGAATCCAACCGAGGAATTGGCCGAAGCCCTCGCCATTGCCACCGGCGCACTAGCGCGAGCACATTCGAGTCGCCCCCGCATCAGCATTATCACCGTGGCCTGGAATACGCCTGTTTCCGCGTTTGCGCGCACGGCGATTTCGGTACTACAGCAAACTTGCGCCGAATGGGAATGGTGCATCGTCGATGATGCTTCCACGCTGGTGGACTTTCACGCACTGTTCGCAGTATTCGGAGACACCGATCGGATTAAGATCCGAAAACTCGAGCGCAAGCAGGGTATGAGCGGCGCATTAAATGAAGGCTTACGGCTCGCTATCGGCGAAGATGTCTGTTTTCTGAATCAGAACGATGCGCTGTCGCCGGCGGCGTTGACGGAATGCGTACAGAAGCTAGATCAGGGATTTGATGCCGTTTACACAGATCACGACGTAGCAAATGAGGGGGCGATTCAGGCCCGTCCTGTCTACAAACCAGACTGGTCGCCCGAATACTTTCGAGGCGTCATGTATATTGGTGATTTATTATGTGTCCGCCGCGATATTGCGCTCCGAATCGGCGGCTTCGATCCTCGATTCGACGGCATCGAAGCTTTCGAATTCATGCTCCGCTACTGCGAGCAGACCCAGCGCATTGGCCATTTGAGCAAGATACTGTATCACCGCGTCACGTCAGGCGACCTCGAAAGTGCACAGTCCACCAGCGCTGATGCGACAGCGCTCCAAAGTAAGGCCGTCCAAGAACACTTGCATCGTATGCGGCTACCGGCGGTTGCCGAACCGGCATCGTATCCGCATCGCCTCCGTATTGTGCCGCGACCAGTGAGAGATCAACCGCTGGTTTCGGTTGTCATTCCGACGAAGGACGCGCCCGATCTGCTTCGGGGGTGTATCGGAAGCATCACGGAGAAGACAACATATGCCCGTTTTGAAATTATCTGTGTCGATAACGAAACCACGGACGCTGAAGCATTGCGCGTTATGCAAGCCTATCCGGTGGAGCAGGTCTTGTTTCCAGGGCGCTTTAACTATTCCCGGGCTAATAATCTTGGCGTGCGGCGTGCGGCCGGCGAATACCTCGTTTTCATAAATAATGACACCGAAGTGATAACCAGCCGTTGGATTGAAGAGATGCTCTATTATGCGCGGCAGGAGGATGTGGGCGCCGTCGGAGCGATGCTCCTTTACCCCGACTGGACTGTCCAGCATGCAGGGGTGGTACTCGGCTGCAGAGGCACCGCCGATCACGTTTCGCGCAATGCACCCGCGAATTCGGACGGCTACGAGGGGTCTCTGAGCTGCGCGCGCGAGGTTTCTGCCGTAACCGCGGCGTGTATGATGCTGAGCCGATCGGCTTTCGAGCGGGCCGGCGGGTTCTCCGAGGAATACAGTACGGCATATCAAGATGTGGACCTATGCCTTCGATTACGTTCTCTGGGATTTCGCAATATATTTACGCCGCATGCCCGCTTTTTTCATTTTGAATCCCGCACCCGCGGCAATTACTACGACTTAGGAGATCGGAATCGACTGCTGACGACGTGGGGTGAGACAATTGCCGCGCTGGATCCTTACTATAGTCCGAATTTCGATGTACAGGCATGCAATTATACTCCCAAGTTGCCGGCCGGCGCGTCCGCTGCAGTCTGAATATGGAAGCGGGCAAATTCTGGCGTTTTCAACACACCTTAGGGTGCAAAATACGCCATAAGGTCGACGATGAGATGAGTTGGGTCCGACGGAAGGGCGTTTATGATGCCATTCGTCGCTGGAACGATCGTCATATTGGAAGTGATCGCGCCGTCCGGAGCTCTTAACGTCGGCGTGCTTGGAACGCCCGCGGCCGACGCCCATATATTCAGATATTGCAGAGGTCCCGGCGGGACTACCGTTGCGTTGACCACATAAGCTTGGGCAGACGCGGGAGGCTGGCAGGAACTTGCGCTCATGTCGATGGAATAGGTTATACCGCCGGGAAGCGGCGGTTGCAACAATGGATAACGCGTATCTAACAAGCGGCACGGAACGATGCTGTAAAGCGATAATCCACCTGCAGCCGGGGAAGCAAAGTAGCCGCTGATTTCAATCGAAAGGTCCGTATCATCGCTCACAAAGACATCTATTGACCCGCTGATTCCGCCAGCGAGGATGGCAGCAGCGGATGTTATCGCACCCGAGCTTGCATTGAGCGTAGACGCCTTTGGCCGCGGTATACCGGTAGGCCATGCTGTCATATATCCTAAGGGGCCACCGGGGAATGCAGTGAAGTTTAGCAAATACGCCTGCGCCGAACTGGGGATTCCGCAGGCAGTTGCAAAGAGAATGGGAAATGTTCGAGTACTCCCTCCGGCGAGCGAGGGCCCGCCCAAAACTCCAGGGAGGGTACGCGTGTCCGACACCGGACAGGGAGGCAGGGGAAAGAATTCTAAAGCCAGCGAAGAGCTTGCCGGAATGAAGTAACCATCGATATCGAGCACTAGCTCCGTAGCATCACTGACGAAAATCGAAACGCCTCCCGCTAAGCCCGCAGGGATAATCGCCGCATTAGCCTTGATGCGGCCGTCAGAATTTAAAGTCGAGACCCTTGGGCGGGCTTGGCCTGCCGGCCACACTGTCAAATATCCGAGCGGCCCGGGCGGCACGGCGGTGATGCTTAGAGAATAGGCTTGAGCCGTAATCGGTATTCCGCAATTACTGCTTGGAATTGGGAAAGTGCGTGTGCCAAACGCGGGGAGAGCGGGCGGGCCGAAGCCACCTGTGAATCCGTGTCCGGGTCGAGTATCCGCGACCCGGCAGGGAATAATTGGCACAAATCGCAACGGGATAGTGGAAGGTGAATATGAGATGAGGGCAAAAAAACCGTCATACTGACCGGGTGGCGACGAGAATAACTCCGGTAAATAAGAAACAGAACCTGATAAGATCTGGCCGGCTACGATGAACTCGTTAGTTCCAGCAGAGACTACGCCGTAGGCTCTATCGTCTTGGCCGCCACCAATAAAAGTGGAAAAGTCCAAGGCGCTCCCGTTGGCGTCGACGACGGAAACGAAAGCATCAAACAACCCGCCGAACGTGCTCTGGATAGGCGTGACTAGCGGAAAATCCGCCGATCCGGTGAAACCAGCGACTACTATCCGGCCATCCTGCGCGACGGATAGAGCGGTCGCGGAATCAGACCCACTCCCGCCAATATATCTGGCCCATAACAATTGACTTCCGTCCGGTACAATGGCACAAAGAAAGCCGTCATAGCTGCCGCGGTTTTGATTTTGCGATGCATTCGGTACGCCGAATGTACTCGAAGTGGAAGCCCCGGCAACATAGACCAGCCCATTGGGCCCAATTGTTACCGCATTACCCTCGTCCACGCTCTCCCCGCCGATATATGTTGAAAACAGCCAGCGATCTCCGGCGGGACTTAGCTTAGCCAAAAATGCGTCGGACGATCCCGACAACGCAGTGTTTATAGCTCCTGTCACCGGAAAATTAGAAGAATTCGTTATTCCGGTGACAAAGGCATTGCCGGCCCCGTCGAGCGCAATACCCCGGCAAAGGTCGATGCCCCGGCCGCCGAGAAACGTCGCGTAGGTTAGGGTTGCGCCACCTGGATCCAGCTTGGCGATGAAGCAATTGGATATTCCAGCTTCAACCAGTTGAGGGGCGTTGTAGGTAACTGGAAAATTCTGAGAGCTCGTGGCACCGGTGACAAAAGCGGCTCCGTATTGATCCACGGCAATTCCGTAGCCCGCATCGTTCGAAGAACCCCCTAAGTAAGTCGCGTAGACCAGGGTTCCGGCAGCATTTACCTTGGCCACGAATGCATCTTGCAATCCCGGACTTGCTGACCGTGCTTGCAGCGCCCCGGCACTAACAGGAAAATCGTACGAGTCCGTAATCCCGGTAATGTAGGCGTTACCTGCTGAATCGACTGACAAACCTCTGGCCGAATCGTAGCTAGAACCGCCAAAAACCAAGCTGTACAGTATCTGGGTGCCGGTCGCGCTCAACTTCACAACAAAGGCATCGCCTGTGGTGCGTGAATGAATCGACGGCTTAGCCGCGGGAAAATCATTCGAATATGTTTCGCCTACCACATAAATATTGCCGACGGCGTCCGTCGTTACAGCTCGGATCACATCGTATTGGCTCCCGCCAAAATTGGATGCGGACAAAAGCGAGGCACAGCTTGCCGGCCCGGGGATGATCATGAGCGCTATCATCATCGGCATCGATAGAAAACATCTGGGGCGAGTCGGGCACTGAAATCTCATCGTCTTCTCCCTAGGCCGGCCTTCAACAACCTGCCTTCCCAAAAGATCGGCATCTCAGACGAATGAGTTTAGGGATAGCGGTGCGCGGACGTTTCGCTATATGGATTTCTTCGCAACGATTAACGCCTGAGGCCCACGATGGTCTTCAGAGACGTAATCCACCAGTTCGAACGTATCCGTCCAGGCGGATTTCACGTAAGCGGGAGAGATGATAGCCTGGCCGAAGAAATCGTTGGACAGTACCCCACCGCCTCCCGTGCCCACCCAGATAAATCGGCCCGCGTCGAAATCGGCGAGTGCTTTGGGAATTGAAAAATCGATATCACTTAAAACGCGGCGCCACACTTCACCGCCGGTTTCCAGCTTGTTTTGCCAGACGGCTATGTGATCGCGCTTGAAGGTTGTAACGATCAACATGCCGCCCGGTTTGAGAATTCGCGCGAATTCGCGCATCCAAAGCCGGGCGGCCAGTTCGCTCAGATGGGAGAACACGGAGTAGGCATAAATCACCTCGAAAGTGGAATTCCCGGCCAGCGGAAGAGGCGGAAAGGCGCTGCACTTTTCAAAGCGGCCGTAGGGCATTGAGGCGCGACAAAAATCTATGCATTTCTGATCGACGTCTATTCCGATGAAATGTTCTACAGCAAAATCGCGCAAAAAAATCCGGTAGAACCGCCCCCAGCCTACCCCAAAATCCAGCACCCTTGTATTCCGGTCGAGACGGATGTCTAGGCAGCTAGCATATTTCTTCAGTTCTTTGTAGAATATGAATGCTTCTTTGAAGGCGTCCGCCCCGCTGGCACCCACGAATTGCCGCTGTAGGCACTCGTCGGGCGGTGGCGGGAACTCGACGCCTCGGATTACCCGCTCCTGGCAACTGCGGAGGACCACGTCCCTCCATTCGTCGTCCGTAAGCGCGCCGAAGTTTTCGAAAAAGATTTCGTTGTCCGTCATTCGTATCAAGGCCACAGTTGTAATCGCCGCGGGACACCTTGACCGGAAGCCTCGCGCAAGCTCGCGCGGTATAGGACTTAAGCTTAGCACGAGCGCCCAAAGCCTCGTGGATCAAGAGATCTCGCAAATGCGGATCCAAAATTCTGCGTTTAGGCCACTGACCAGGGAGATGCTCACGATTTTATTCCGCTAGCGCGTTTGGGACGTGTTGTGCGCGTTCTTTGCCAGGTGCATCCAGCCCGATTCCGCCGTCCTAGATCCTGGTAGCGGATATTGCGAGTTCATTAATGCGGCGCACGCCCTGCAACAAATACGCGAGGGATTTAAATCTCGACGTTGTCCAGCACGCCGCCAACGGCGTGACGGTTCTTCACCAGGACTGTTCCGCTGAATGGGACTCGTTTCCTGGCTCGCTTGACGCGATCCTCACCAGCAATTTCTTTGAACACCTGCCCGACAAAGAGGCGCTTAAACGGACGCTGTTGAACGCCAACGGCGCGTTTCGACCCGGCGGCGCATTGATCATGATGGGGCCGAACGTTAAGTACTTACCGGGCGCGTACTGGGATTTCTTCGATCATTGTGTATCGGCCGTTTCTTGCCGTACACGATGTCGCAGGGCAGGACCTACCCGATTTGGATCTTGCGAGCGATTTAGCCATGCCCTGGATATGGCGTTTCTTTGGAAAGCACTTCCTGGTCGTGTAAGGAAGCGTGTATGACGCTTATTTCGATGCGTTTGAAGCCACCCGACCGGTTTCAAAGAAATCGGCATCCGCTGGCACAGCGATCCTACTCCCCCAAATTCCGGCGATGTAGGTGACGGCCCCGGTTCCGCGCGCGCCTGTCGGATCGAAACGGATCGTGTTGCTGGCTTCCTTTGACCAGTAGGGGTTAAGTCCAAGATTCGCCCGCAGGAGTATCCACTCGCCGGTCGTGGAAACAGAACCCTGAATACCGCGCCCGTCGACCTGCCGCGCAAAATAGAACTCCACTGTATCGGCGCGCTCGAACTTCGCCTTGATCACCAACGCCGCAAACTGTTTCAAGTCCGTGCCGGTATCGAAATACACCTGAGTGTCCCCATTATCAGAGCGAATCGTGAGTACACCGGCACTGATGGTACCCGTTCCGCCGATGACGCGCGGAGGCGTATCAGTGGGAAGCCAAACCGGCGTTAGCGACTGTGCCGATTCGCGCGCCTCAGCTAATTCGGAGACCCCCGTGATTGGTCGTACACCGCTGATTGGGCAAATCTCCGTTTCGGAGATGACGCCATAAAGTGTAAGCTGGTCACCTTTCCGGGGCACTGGCCCGAATGCGCTCCATGTGTTCTCCCGTTCTGTCCCGGGATGCCGAGCAGCCGAGTCGTTGGCCCCAAAGCCCACGATCCTTCCGCCGTGGTCGGCAATCACCAACCAAGACAGCGGAACATTGTCCCCATTGTTCCAGGCTGAGCCGTGCAGCGATAGTCCGCGCTTATCGGCGTCGCCGGAAATGCTGTAACTGCGGAGTTCACCGTCACAGGCGCCCGGTTTGATCCGGTATACATCCCACAGTTTCGCGCCCACCAATGATAACGGCGGTGCGGCATACAATGCAGCTTTATGTTTCCTTAGGAAATCTAGCTCGCCAAAGGTCCACTCGTCCGGCATGGTGAGGAAGGCGGTTGCGGCACGGTCGCTCACACCAGAGGCTAAGGCGGCGCCCGCGACGTTAAGGAGTTGGCTGTGGAGCTTCGCCTCAACCGCAAGTGGCTGAATTCTGTCGGCATTCGCAATCGCGATCAACACGGGCGCGATCTGCAAGGGGAGTACCCACCTGTGCCGGTTTGCGCCACGGGCAAATGCGAACAGCAACAAACCGAAAGCCGCCCAGAACAGAAGCACCGGTTCTTCATAACGATTTGTAAATCCAAGGTTGTAGCGTCCCACGGCTGTCATGCCGGCCGCCCCTGCGCATGTCAGCGCCAAAATGGCCAAGCCGACCTCGAGTGGGGAACCGTTGGACGGGTGAGCGACCCGGCGACATACGATGATGATGCAGATAAAAATGCCTATCCACGCTGCCACTTGCCCCACATGATAGAAGAGGGGCGGCCAGCTTTCTGCCATTAACGTGTTGAAAAAAACGAAAACCTCACGCGTGTTTTGAATCGTGTGCGCGAGGTTTGTAGTCCCCTCTCGCCGGAACCCAATCGCATTCACAGCCGCTGCTCCGATACCCAGCCCGGCGGTTACTAGCCATCCGCGCCGGGGCAAACCTAGCATCCATGCTTCAATGCACAGCATTGGCCAGATCAGGAAACCGCTCAGGAGGGAGAAGCTAGCCACCACGGCGGCGATCCAGCCAGTTGCTATCCAGAGCGAAAACCAATGAGATCGACATTTCTCCGCGCTGAGCGCGAATCCTATTATTGCTAGCGTGATCGCGAAGATCGGGAGAACGTATGCAATCTCCCACGGGTGAACGAAGTCCTCCCGTTTGGCGGGGCTAAACAGGGAGAATAAGATCAGCCCCACTGCTGATCGCAGGATTGCGCCGTTGCGCCAGCCGAGCTTGCGAAGAAAGTGGGTTAGGAGGACGCATTGGACGACCTGTACGGCGTAGGTGGCGATCAACGTAGAAACACCTTTGGCGTGAAACCAATAAAAATCCGCGAGGTAGAACAACTTGGGAAACGCGATCCGGTGTTCGTTGTGCTGGGCCCACAAAAGAGACCATCTGGGGAGATGATCGAGCTGATAGATGAAGAACCAAGGATCCATCCAGGGTACAGGGGAGTAGGACCGAACGGTCAGATAGCCCATGAACCCCGCGGTCCCAATGCCCAATGCGAGCGCCACCCATGAAAGGAACTGGAACAGTCTGTCTAATACCACCGGAGCGGCGTCGCATCCGTGTGCCACGATAGCTCCGAGATCAACGGACGATTTCAACTGGAATCGCACCGATGTCATCGTACTTCCTTTTCTAAACCTGATCCAAATCGTCCGCGGACAGTTAAAACAATGGCCTTATTGAACGCGAATAGGATAGACGGGGGACTCGAAGTACGCAGTTCCCGCCCTGTTAATAATCCGCACTGCGAGAGTGTGTTGTCCAGTCGAGAGCTCGCTGGCAGGAATACGGAGCGTGAATCCGGAGGCGGTGTAAGCAGGGTTTTTAAATAGTTGGGCGACATCGGTACGGGCTAGGCCATAGATGGCGGGGTAGCCTCGTTGATCAATAGTGATCTCCACCCCGGACGGGGAGTCGCCAGCTACCTCGGCCGCCCAACCGTTTACAGTTAGAGGCACGTGCGCGGAGACGGCGATCTCCGCGCCAGCGATTGGATTCAGCGCTGTGCCGATCATATCGACGTAAAAACGTGACGCAGTTCCGGTTCGCGCCATGCTTTGAACTTTTTCGGGGATGGTGTCAGGAGCAGAGGCCTTTTCTTGTAGCTCATAAATCCAAAACGTGCTGACAGGATTTGACGTTAGGGGCGCCAACGATCGTTTTATATCTTGCGGCGGCTCAGATTGGAACGCAACATATCGTATGCCGACCTGTCGAAGCCTTGGGTCTAGTGGATTCACCTTCCAAGTAACGACGATTCCATTTTGCTCGAAATCATTGGAACTGCTGTTTGCCGCCAAACTGGCTAACAGGTATCCAGCGCGATTAAATTTAGCGAAATTTTCCCCGGTCGGATCAAATACTCCGAGATCTTTCAAATCGGGCACGTATTTCATTCCCGTAAATACATCGCATCCAACAGCGCTAAAGAAGCCGCTCGGCGCGATATCGGGGGAAAAAACGAGCCATTTTCCATTCAAGAGGGCCGGGCGGCTGTGCACGAACCGAAAAAGGTCCGACCGAAATACTGTGTCAAATCCACGTTGTACGGGATTCACACCGGAGAAGACTAGAACAGAGGGAATGACAACAGCTGTCCCAAACCAGAACGTCCGGCCGTCCAGCAGGAATTTAACAGCCAGCGTAAGGAGCAACGAGGTTACCGAAATCGCTTGGAAACTATAGAAATTTCCAAAGCTTACATTAACCAAGCCGATGACTGCCAATATCAGGGCAAAAATGGCAGCACCTTGGGTGAGTTGCTGAAAAAAGCTGCGCTGAACAGGTTCACGAGGCCAAGCAAGAACTAATGCAACTAGCGCAACATTCACCAACCCGAGTGCGGGCAGCGCGCGGCCAGGGGGCACAATGTCGAAGAAGACGAGCCGGGTGATACTGGCGGGGATCGGCAGTATCTCAAACGACCACAACCAAACGAAAAAAAGACCCAAAGACACGAATGCAATCTTCTGAGTGCCTGGTACCCTCTTCACTCTGGACAGACAAAACAGAGTAACGGGGGCGAGCCAGATAAAGCCTGAAGCTTCGCAGATGTTTGGTAAACTAGGCGGATATCGGGCTTCCGTATTCCACAGGTCAAGAAAATGAGAGCCCAATATCGCCAAGTTATATCCCCCCCCACCCAGTGACCGGCGCCCTGGATAATATGTATTTGCCACGACCGCGATGGTAGGAGCGATGTCGCGATACAAAAAAAACATTACGGCGCCGAGAAGACAAAACGCAGAAAGAATAATGGCGAGGCGTCTCGGCCAAAATTGAGGACTTCGCAAAACATGAACTCTACCCGCGGCCCACGACCCAATTATAAAAACAGCACACCATATTAACGGAATCTGATGTGGGAGATAGGCGAACATGGCGAAGTTTACCGCGCACGCGACAAAACCCAATGCCGCGAATACGAGCGGCATCCAGTCGTCGGAGCCGCTCAGCAAATAACAAAACAGGCACACGATCCACGCGCACAGACCGACCATGTCAGGCAACTGAGACGGCCATGAAAACTGCCATTGAGTAAACGCGGAAAATGTGAACCAGAGAGCGCCCATAATCGACGTGGAGGTCGAACGTGTCAGCATTAGCAGTAGTGTAAATAAGCCCGTTGTGAGGATAAACCATTTGTCCTCCCAAAAAATCGAATAGGCATAGTTAAAGGGAAGGACGAAAAATCCCCAAAACTGGGGCCGGAATAGAGTCGTGAAATGCCGAACAGGGGCGCTACCAATCAAGCCTGAGTTGCCTGGTCCGAGGATTGTATCTCTTGGCGAAAAACGATCCGGGCGTAAGTATTGGTTTAGGATTAAAGGGGTGTGGTAATTCCACTCATCGTTGCGGATTCCACGGGGCGTTCCGAGCAGAGGCTGTGATCCGCGTGCTCCGTATGGATACGCGGTGCTAAAGATGGCTATGCTTGAACCACTCATTCCGGCCAAGCACATCAGGAGGAAAAGAGCGATGCATGTCGCATAGAACCAAATCGCGTTTTTATCGAAAGCTATATAGTCCGGGTGACTTATCTTGGCAGCCAAAACATCGAAAGACCGGTCAACTCTTTGGATCGCTCCTAGACGGTTAGAATACCTAGGCAGGATTCCTGAACCGCTCAACCGCCGGCGGTTGAGAGTGCTCTTCAACTCATTCATCGGTCATACTCTTCATTGCAGACAACCTGCTCCTTGGCGTCGGTCGACGAACCAACGAACTGCGGACAGTCCATGGGATCTCGATCTGGGCCAATTGTTCGAAAGCGAAGCGATACATCATCGTACGATTGTGATTGGAATTGCGCCAATGTCACGGGTCGCACGTTTCGTTGTCGCTGCCTCGAAAACTAGTTCATGCTTTCCCGGCGGCAATGATGCCGGATCCAGATGTACGCCCCACCCCGCCTTATCGCTGTCCGGAAAACCCGGGTATGCTTTACCTACGTCGGGACGAGCCGCTCCAAGAGTGCAATCCGTTAGGTACGTTCCATCTAAATAGACGGAAACCCGGCCAATGCGATCCTCGGAAAGCGCCCAACCCATCGCGCTGAGGCCACCTGAAATCGACTGGTTCGGAGTTGGCGAATCTACCCAGCCCATTGGCAGCTTGGGATGTGACCTGGATTCTCCACAGTTCGCCAGCACGAAACAGGCCGCAATGACCCAGATCTGGTACGTGTGTCTGGTTGCTCGAGTCCGCCGTGATCCGCTATACATAAGAGTTGATAGACGATTAGAATACCATGCCGAATTGTTCTCGAATGCTTCGGAATACTGGTTCCCTCGCATTCGCACACGCGCGTAGACTAGAGGCCTCACAATACCTTATACCAATGAGAAGGTGGAATTTCACCACGGCCCAACAACCGGGAGACCCCCACTTGCCCGGAATTCACCGATGCCATCATGTAAATCCCAGGCGTTATTGCCGTTCATGTCGGCCCACCACTCGCCGCGACGGAACACGCCTATGCGCAACGGCCCAAAGCCCCCAAGTGCCCAAAACGGGGACATCGCCGGGTACCCAAAAACAAAAAGCGCACCCCGCTCGTTAATGAGAAATCCCCATCGGGGCCCACGAGCCACGACCCGCTCCGGAAGATGCCAATTTTCAAGCGGTCCGAGCCATTCCACGGCCCGACAGCCGGGTAGTCCCCCTGACGGTGAATCACCGATCTGTCCACTCTGGGGCCGTCCCAAATGCCGTTTCCATTACGACCTGCAAGGCGTAACGATCAACGTAGAAAACAACTTGGGAAACGCGATCCGGTGTTCGTTGTGCTGGGTCCACAAAAGAGACCATCTTGGGAGATGATCGAGCTGGTAGATAAAGAACCAAGGATCATCCAGGGTACAGGGGAGTAGGACCGAACGGTCAGATAGCCCATGAACCCGGCGGTCCCAATGCCCAATGCGAGCGCCACCCATAAAAGGAACTGGAACAGTCTGTCTAATACCACCGGAGCGGCGTCGGATCCGTGTGCCACGATAGCTCCGGGGTCAATGGACGATTTCAACTGGAATCGCACCGATGTCCCGGATCGCGCCCTTTGAGCTTTGGACCTCAAATAGCAGTTCGTGCTTGCCGGGCGGTAGAGACGCAGTATCCACTTGAGTGGTCCAACCGGCGCGTTCACCGTCAGGAACACCCGGGAAAACCTTGCTAACATCCGGACGGCTCACGCCAAGTGTGCAATCCTTCAAATAATTCCCGTCGACGTAAACCGAAACTCGTGCAATCCGGTCTTCGGAAATGGCCCACCCAGCGGCGTCAAAAGCGCCGGAAATCGCCTGATTCGCCGTCGGCAGGTCGACCACGCCCACCGGCAGCTTGGGATGCGAATCAGATCCGCAGTCTGAAAGCGAGAGCAGAGTGCAGAGCAGCGGAACCAACCAACTCCTGTTCCGCAAATACTTCGAGTCTATAAGCATTGTCACCTTCAAAATGTTCGCAGATCCGTTCTGATCACTGAAGCTTGAATGTGCCTGTCAAGGGACATACGGCCGTTGAATCGTCCGAAACTGCAAAAGCACGCACTACCGCTCCCGGTTGTGCGTGGGTCGTAAGTACCCACCCCGTATTAACGTCCCGAATATGGGGTATCGCTTTAGGGACATCAGGCCGCGGAACGTTGACGTCCGTAGTGTTCATCACATCGCCACGCGCATCGGCCAGAAGTACCCGGTTAGGCCGCTTTGCAGGTTTTGCATTCCACGCCCACCCTGCCGCGGTAATCTCGCCCTCTTTCCCCGACACCTTCTTGACTGAATCTAACCAGCCTTCACAATCAGCAGGAGGCAGAATTCGATAACCATTTACTCTCAAGCCCTCCGGTCTAGTAACCGCTCCCGTCGCATCGAGCGGAAGTTGCATTGGCGGACCAAGATGGTGAAACCGCAGATATGCATACGCCTCCGGAATCGGAAGCGGATAGAGTACTCCTGCAGCTGTCGATGGGCTCTGAGTGACCTGCCGCCACCCCTCCTCTAGGGCGTGTTGCCGAGCCTCAGCACCCGAAGCCGCCGACGTAAAGCGCGGTACCGACGCTATCAGCAAAACGAACATGAGAGTCTGTATTTCGACCAAGCGCGATGATGACGTCCGACTACCGCAACGCCAAAGGACAAGTATGCCACCCACGCACGCCCAAAAATCCAAGGCGAGCGACTGATAGCGGCTCGAAGTCGCCTGCTCCACCCCAAAGCTGACCCTGCCCAATGCCGTTGAGGCCGCCACTATTAGCAGAAACGTCGCATAACACGCGAGAAATATTTGCAACTGACCGGTCTTCGGGCCAAACAGTAAGGCTTTCACCAGAGCCACGGCCACAACAGCGATGGCGCAAATAGCAATCAATTGGAAAAATGTGGGCCATGCCGATGAGTCCGGAAGTTTTGGATCCCAACTAAATGCTAAATATGCCAGAACATATCTCGCCACAGCTACTGGTTGCCTCAGGCTTGAAAAGGGGTTAGAGTGTTGTGACGGACTTACATACCCCCAGAGGTATGCCGCCACCGCCATGGCGCCCACGTACAGTATCAAGAGTTTAGACTTCAGCGGCGTTCTGTAAATGATGCTGACAATCAGGAGAATAGGCCAGATAAAAACGCCACTTGCCAAGCTCGTTTCTGCCACAATTCCAGCGCATAACGAGGCCGCCATTGCCCACGACCACCAAGATCTGGAGCCTTGGGTAGAAGTTGAGCAGCCATGTAGAACGGCGGCTCCAATCGCTATGCATGCCGCCGCCGGAAGACAGACAAACACAGTCTGGAAGCCCCAGCAGAAGTTCTCGATCTGAATCGGGTAATAGATGCAAAATAACGCAAACCCAAGCACGGTTAACATCTGAGCTCTACTGACACCGCTGCGGTGGAACATCCAGAATAGAAAAAGGTACTCCAACAAGCGGAGAAAATAAATTTCAAGCAATAGAGATATGTTTCTGCCGCCGAAAAGTTTAAGATCGGTATATTCGGCTAATTTACCCCACGGAATTCGATGCTCATTGTGCTGCGCCCACAGTTGAAGCAAGGAAATTCTTCCGTCGTGCCTCGCGAGATAGGTGACTAGGCCCCACTGATCCATGGCGGGAACGGGACTGTAACTGCGGTACACAATACTTGCGGTGACCAACGCAGTCAGGATTCCACATGCCAGCATTAGCCATCCTACTGAAACGGATAGGAGGGACGAAGCGGGCGATAACGCAGACGCATCGTTTCGAACACCCGCGTCATTCGAGTAGATCAGGGCCCCCCCCACCGGCTTCAAAACCGTAACACCCTCCTCTTGCTACAGGAAATAGGGATTAGCCATTGGATCCACCAATTATAACCGATGCGATCTCTCAATCGCTTTCATCCAGCGGATTTTGCCTCCGACACCCAAGCGCTGTCTCTCTAAAATGTCTGGTGTTTCTATTTTGGTCTCCGGCTCCTGCGGCCTTATCGGCTCGGAAGTATCTGTTCTTCGCGCGCCAAGGCCTCCGGGTTACCGGTATCGACGACAATCACCGCGCGGTCTTCTTCGGCCCGGAAGGGGATACGAGCTGGGTTCTCGAGCGCCTGCGCCGTGAAATTTCGGGTTACCGGCACGAAGCCATCGACATCCGCGACCGTGAGGCGGTGCTGCGCCTCATCAAGGAACTTCGCCCGAGTCTGATTATCCATACGGCCGCCCAGCCATCGCACGACCGCGCCGCCGCCATTCCGGTCCTCGATTTCGAAGTGAACGCGCTTGGAACTCTGCACCTGCTGGAAGCCGCCCGGCGGTTCTGCCCGGAAGCCCCCTTTATT
>JAFAQY010000130.1 GCA_019261985.1 Bryobacterales bacterium
GCGGCGAAGCTGCGCCTTCAATTCCTCCGCCGAAACCTTGCGCTGCGTGAGCTGCTTTTGAAACTCTTCCTGCGTGTACGGCGCTTTCATTTCCGTGAATTTGGCTTCTACGTCGGAATCTACGGCGAGCAGCCCCATTTTTTCAGCTCGCTGCAGCATGATTTCGTTGTCGATGAGGGTCCGCAGGACCTCCAGCCGCTGAATCACCACCTGATCGTCGCCGGGGCGCTCGCTCAACGAACCGAACTGAGATTCGTACTGCTTGTCCAAATCCGCGTACGTGATTGCGCGGCCGTTTACCGTGGCGGCTACGTTGGCCGGCGCAGATCGGCCGCAGGAATAAAGGAGCAAAATGGCGACGGGCGGGAGCAGCAACCGGATCATGAGGCTTGAAGCTTTATTCTACCGTCAGCGGGAAATCGCCTCGAGCGGCAAACCGCGCGTTTTTGGCCCGAAAGCGCCGATTGTGATCACCATTATGGCCATCGCGCCCGCAATGAACAGCGCCACGGCGGGCGTGCCGCCCTGGCGCAAAAAGAAGCCGATGAACAAACCCGCGAACGCCGCGCTGACGCGGCTCCATGCATATACAAATCCGACGGCGCGGGCGCGAATGCGCGTGGGGAAGATCTCGCCCTGGTAGTTGTGGAACGCAAATGACATCCAGTTGTTCGCAAGCGTCACCAGCACTCCGAAGGTAATGATGAGAGCCGGGTTGCCCTGGTTCGCAAAGAAGTAAATGAAAGCTCCGATGCTTACGCCCGCCCAAACGATCTGCCACTTGCGCTCAATCCGGTCCGCGATCGAGAAGCATAGCAGCGGTCCTATCGGATTCGCGATCGCGATGAGGAACGCATATTCCAAACTGGTTGTGACATGGATGCCTTTGGCGATCAGCAGAGTCGGGACCCAAGAACCGAAGCCGTAGAACGCGATCGTTTGCATCAGATTTAAAGATCGACAGGACCAAAGTGCGTTTGCCATAGGGCGGCCGAAAGATTTCGCGGAACCCACTCGCGCCGCCCTCTGTTCGCGCCAGCGGCGGTCCCGGAAGCGGAAGCGCGGAGCCAAGGTCTCGCTCCACGCGCTTCTCAACCTCTGCGATAACGCGCGCCGCGTCCATTTCACGTCCATGCTCGGCCAGCCAGCGAGGGCTTTCCGGCAATCCTCGCCGCAGCCACCATGTGAGCAACGCTCCGGCCGAACCAATTAAGGTTACCCAGCGCCAGCCATCGATTCCCAGAGGCTGCCGGGGCGCAAGTAGCCACCCCAGAAGCGCCACAACTGGCACAATCCCAAACGCAATGAACTGGTAAAACGCAAACACCTTGCCACGCGACTTCGGCGGAACGAATTCGGGCAGAAACGTATCGATAGTCACTTGTTCCAGGCCCGCTCCGATAGCCGCGACAAAGCGCCACAGGTTAATCGCGGCCGCGGAGTTCTGAAATGCCATGATCGCGCTCGCAATTGAGTACCAAAGGAGCGCGGTAATGAATACGGATCTGCGGCCCAGACGATCCGCGATAAATCCGAAGCCCATGCAGCCCGCGAACATGCCCGCAAAGGTCGAGAATACAAAAAAGCCAATGCCGCGGATGTCGAATAATCCCGTCGTGCTATTTGAAAAAATTCCGCTCGAGATCAGCCCGGGTGCGATGTAGGCGGCGAGAAAGATGTCGTAAAACTCGAATGCGCCGCCAAGCGAAATGAAGAACACGAGGCGCCAAATAGAGCGCGTTACGGGCAAACGGTCCAGGCGCGCGGCGGCTTGGCCGGCGGTAATTGCCGGCCCCCGGACCTGCACCGCTACCTGCCCGTCCGGATTGCGAGCAGCACCGAATTGACCAGGTCCGGCGATCCGGTAAACACGTTCTGGGGCAAGCGGCGATACCGGAGCATTTGCCGGTAAATGTAATCCTCAAGCTGAGAATTGATGCCCCAACCGGCGATGTATTGCAGCCGCAGATCCTTATCGGTGTTGATGTCTGATCCCTTGGTCCACTCGCCCAGATCCGATAGTCCTCCGGTGTATGTGCCAAATAGATCGATAATCGATGGAATTCCGACCTCGCGAAGCGACTGCACCACCGGCGCATAATCCGGCCGATTCCACCGCGCCTGGATTTCGTCCAGATCAATCTTCAGCGGGTCCGCCTGCCCCATGAAGACCATGTCGTAACCCTGGCCATCGCGCGTGTTGGCCCAAACGCTTCCATAGGGGAACGAAGCGAAGAACGTCGCTAGTTCACTGCGGACTGTTTTCTCATCGCTTTCATAAAGCGGTACGTACAAAGTGAACATCCCGCCGGGATTCAGATGCTGTTTCACTACATCGAAATATTCTTTCGAATACAGCGCCGCGGTGCCTTTTACAAATACGTCCAGCGGATCTGAAGCGATGATGTCGTACTTATCGCGCGTGGTGAGAACATAATGCCGCGCATCGTCGTAGACGATCCGCGTTTTCGGGTTCAACATCACGGAATAATTCTGTGGACCGAAATACCTGGTGGATGTGGGCGGGATCACCGGTTCGATTTCGCAAACCGTGATGTGCTCGATTCCGGGATAACGAGTGAAGGTCCCGGCGGACACGCCTGCTCCGAAGCCGATTCCCAATACCGATTTAGGGTTCGGATGCAGCAAGGCGGGCAGATGCCCCACCATGCGTTGGAGCTTCATATCGTAGATTTCGGTGGTCGCCTCCACGTGGCCGTTGACGTTCACATATGTCGCGCCGTTGTACCATCGCGAGATCGCGACCGAAGAATTGCGTCCCTCGGCCGTGTAGAGAATCTCCGATTGACCGACGTTTAGAGGCATGCGGCGGCCATAAGCAATTAATTCGCCTGGCACGGCGTCGAGGCCGGATGCGAGCCGGCCCGCAATCAGCAGCGCAGCCGTGAGCGCAATGGTCGTGGCAAGCGAACGTCGCTCCCGGATATGCGGCACGAGCGTGAACAGCGCGCTGGCCGCCGAGACCAGAAGAAGCAATCGTTGCGTCTGCTGCGTTCCGATCCAGGGGACCAAAATCAAGCTCACTCCGAGTGCCCCGGCGATCGCGCCCAAAGTGTTGGCCGCGTAAACGGCACCGACCATCCGGCCGGGATCGCCCGTTTTTCGGATGGCAGCGAGTGCCAGCGGAAAACTCGCGCCCCAAAGAATCGTGGGCGGCAGAATTGTCCAGAGGCAGCGCGCTAAGTCGATTTGGAAGGTAAACCAGGGGCTCTGCGCCAGCATCGGGTTGATCGGCCAGTATGGCAGCGAATCGGAGATCATATACGCTGTCCACGCGATGCCGCCGCAGAGCAGAATTTGGCACCAACCCAGCGCGGCTTTTGGACGCACCGAGCGCACTAGCAGCGATCCGATCCAACTTCCCAGCGCGAGGCCGGTTAGAAACACCGCGAGGATGATCGAGAATACGTAAACGGTCGCGCCCATCAGGTATCCCATTAGGCGTGTCCAGACTACCTCGGCTCCTAGCGCGCACGCACCGGACAAGGCAATGGTGACGTAGACTGCCCAGTTGCTGCCCGAGCCGGCGGCGTCCGAGCCCACCACATTTTCGGCGGGATCGGTTTGCCCGCCCCCAGGCGTCCGCGCCGCTACAGCCAAACTGATCAGCGCGACCGCGACATTGATCGCGACAGCCGCATACGTGGCAACGGCAGTGTTGTGCACACGCAGCAGGTAGAATCCCGCGAGTAGACACCCAAGCACTGCGCCGGCCGTATTGCCGCCGTACAACAGTCCCCACCACGAGGCATCCTGCCGCTCGGATTCTCCCCAGCGAACAATCGCAGGGAGGGACGCGCCCATCAAGATGGTTGGGGGAAGCAAGCAGATCGCGGCGATGAAACCACGCAATAGCATCCCCGGAAGTCCCAAACCCACCGCCGCGATATAGAGCCGCACTAAGAGCGGAAGCGCGAATAGAACGATAATCCCGAGCGCTCCAATTCCCAATTCCAGAGCGGCGTAGACTCGCAGAGGGCGCTGGCGCAGTTTCAGCCGAGGGAAGCCAATACTGCCAATGCACAGTCCGCCCATGAACGTGGCCAGGAGAATGCCCAGCGATACCGAGGTCGAGCCGATAGCAAGCTGCAGGAGTTGATACCACACCACCTCATAAATCAACGCGGAACAGCCGCTGCCGGCGAATAGGAGCAGGAGAACAGGGAGGAAGCGCGAGCTACTTGACGCGGGCGCCTCGACAGCGGTTTGTGCAGGGGTGGTCATGCTGGAACGGTCATGCTAGAACCCCACAATCATACCGTGGGGCAGGTTGCCAAACCTGCGGCGGCTTGCCAACCCGCCTGCTGACGTTTGTACTAAACCCGGCGAGCGCGGTTGGCGATGCATCGCGCGGGTCTCCCTGAGTTCTGCCTGCCGACCTTTCTACCAAACCCGGCCCGCGGTTGGTTAATGCATCGCGCCCCAGCGCCAACGCCCGCTGACCTTCCACCCAACCCGGCGAGCGCGGTTGGTTACGCATTCCGCGGCCCCCGCGCCACCGTCTGCCGACCTTTCTCCCAAAGCCCGGCCAGCGCGGTTGGCAACCGCGCGCAGGATCGCATCCTGCCCCACTAGCGCCAGAAGCGCAGCCATCCGCGGGATTCGGGAGCGGGCTTCGGCGGCAAGGCTTCCACCGGATCGCCGCTCAGCACTGCCCTGGGATTTATCACGCAAAGCAACTCGGCCGTCTTTTCGCCGTAGTACTTGGCCAGCCACGCGAACGCCTGATCGAGCCTGGGCGGCCGGTATTCGCAATCGTGCGCATCGCTCGCAACGAAATGCGCCAGCCCCCTATCGAGCAAATCGCGGCAGCAATTCTGCGCCGCTTTTCCGAACTGGCCCGTAACGCTTTGCGCGGTGAGCTGTACATATGCTCCCGCGTCGACCCATGCGCCGATTTGATCTTTCCGTCTGCGAAGCAGCGCATTTCGTTCAGGATGCGTAACGATCGGACGTAGACCCGCCTGCATGAAGCGCGAAAAAATGTCCGCGGTGTTGTTGAAAATCATCAACTCGGAAAATTCAACGAGTAGATATTTCTTACCGTTTATGGAATATTTCGACGGGTTTACAATCGCATCTTCGATGTTTTGGAAGCTCAGATGTAAATCGCATCCGCGATGGAGGCGCAGAGCGTGCTCCGATGCATCGCAAACCTCCGCGAGGCGCTGCGCGATCCGCTCCGGATCGAATACAAATTCGTGGTTTGCATGCGGCGTGACGACAAGATCCGTGGTGCCGTGTTGAACGGCCATACGAACCATCGCGACTGAGTCCTCCAGCGTGACGGGTCCGTCGTCGAGCCCGTAAAGTAAGTGGCTGTGAATGTCGACCAATAGTCAATTCTAGCGTTACAAGAATGCGAAGCTGGATAAAATGGCTCGGCCTTCAACCGCGCAAGCATTGAAAAAGACGCTGGATCGCATTCTGTCCCGCGCCGGGGTGGGCTCGCGCACCGAAGCGCGCAAGTGGGTCGCGGAGGGACGTGTTGCCGTCAATGGAAAGACTATTCGCAGCGCGGATGCTTGGGCCGACCCCGCGCGGGATCGCATCACGTTCGATGGAAAACCACTTCAAGCCAAGCGGAAAATCTATCTGCTCCTGTATAAGCCTGCGGGCTATCTGACGACCTACAAAGACCCGCAAGGACGGCCGACGGTCTACGATCTGCTGAAGGACGTGGACGAGTGGATTTTTCCAGCAGGGCGCCTGGATCAGGACACGAGCGGCCTGCTGCTGATGACGAACGATACGCAATTCGGCGATTTTGTTACCAGTCCTGAGTCGCACGTGCCGAAGACATACTTAGTGAAGGCTTCCACCGTTTTGACCGAGGATCAACTGCAGCAGTTGCGCGAGGGCGTTGAACTCGCCGATAGTCCAACACGTCCTGCCCAAGTCACCCGCGTTCGCGATTCAGCCAAGTGCACGTTTTTCGAAATCACGATTACGGAAGGCCGGAACCGGCAGGTCCGCCGGATGGTGGAGGCGTTAGGCGCGAAGACGCTGAAGTTGGTGCGGACGCGGATTGGACTAGTCGGGATAGGCGATTTGCAGATTGGGAAATGGCGGGAATTGAGCGCCGCGGAGGTGAAGGCGCTTTCACCCAGGCAACGAATCTTACGGCAGGTCTAAATGCGAACCGGGCGAACATGCAGTCCGACAGCCCTCGCGAGCTTCCGTTGGCGTTCATCGAATGTATAGAAAGTTGATGCGCCCAAATCGGTCGCGATGGCCACATGGAGGACATCGAGAGCGCGAATTCCTAAGCGCGGCGTGTGCGCTTCAGCAAGGGCAGCCGCTCTTTCCCAGACTCTGTCCGGCAGGCTCTTGTTTTCGTAACTGCCGCGTGCGATATCTTCCCGAAACCCGGCTAGAACACTGTCCATTTCGCGCGCGGAAATGTCCCCGCGGAACCTGCGCGCAGAAACGGCGTTCACAAATTCGAAGATTGTGAAGGTGGTCATTGAGACCGGTGCGAGCTTTACACCCAGCTCCGCCGCAGCCGCCTCCGTGTTGCTGTCGGGAAGGTAAAGTGCAACCAGAAAACTTGTATCCGCGTACCGTGTCAATACCGGTCCCGATCACGAGCAAGCAGCTCAGCGCCGGTTGGGCTTAAAATTCGATCGCCAAAGATTTTGCGCATGCGGCCTAAGAAGTCCGGCGGATTGGGCGCGGCGGCTTTCTGCGGTGTTAGCCTGGCGATCACCTTGCCTCGCTTAGTGATTCGGATTTCTTCGCCGCGAGCGAGCATCCGTTCTATCGCCGGAAAATTGTACCGCAGGTCTCGGACGGAGGCGGTCCCCATGTGATACATTCTAGCATCACATGCTGTGGTGCCGTTTACGCATTTTCCGGGTCCCTCTCTCCGGATCGAAGCCCAACTGCGCAACCGCAACCGCGGCCGCCCTCGCGCCGCCACTGCTACCTTAAACTATGGCCACGGTGAATCTCGAATTGCCCGCTGACCTGGTGTCCGCGGCAAGGCTCGACCAAGGCGATATCTCACATGAAGCCGCGAAGCTAATAGCTCTGGAATTGTTTCGCGAAAACAAGGTATCCATGGGGCGCGCGGCAGAACTTTGCGGCACGCCTCTTGAGGCGTTTATGCAGTTCGCCGGCGAACATGAGGCCGCCTGGCATTACGGTATAGCTGAATTGGAAGAAGACCGTCACACTGTTGATCTACTTGGTCTGTGAGGGTTGTATCGGACGCCTCTCCGATCATCGCCCTCGCTAGAATCGGTTGCCTTGGGTTTTTGAACCAGGTTTACGGCCGTGTCCATATTGCGCGCGAAGTCTATGAAGAAGTTGTGATCGCCGGTAGCGGATTACCTGGCGCGGATCTGATTTCGGTTGCCGATTGGATCGAAGTGGCGACGGTTCATAGCCGCAGTTTACTGTCCCGGGAGATCGAGCGCACAAGACTGGCCGCCGGGGAGGTCAGCACGGTGATTCTGGCGAAAGAGTTGGGAGCGGACCCCGTGCTCATTTGACGAAACAAGGGCGCGGCGGTACGCCGTTTCTGAAGGATTGAATGTGATCGGCTGCATCGGCATCCTCGAAAGTCTCTATAGTCGCGGTGAACTAGACGATTTGCGAGGAGCCTACCTAAGATTGCTTTCCCAGAAGTTTCGAATCGATCCCCAGACGCTCGTCCACAGTCTGATACGGTTCAAACTCCCGCCCTTGTAAACCGCTCGAGTTCTTCCGTCTCGCCTGGCCTGACCGGTTATGCCCGTGCCGGGTCCTTTTTCTCCGGGTCGAAGCCCAACTCCGCGACCGCGGCCTGGGCGCGCTCGGCTCGGATCGCGTTGCCGCGGGCAAGGGCGGCAAGGGTGGCCTGCACAATCGCCTCAGCCGAAATCTCGAAGTGATTGCGAAGGTGCTGCCGGTTTTCGCTGCGCCCAAAGCCGTCCGTGCCGAGCGAAATAAGGCGCGTGCCGATCCATGGCGCAAGCTGATCCGGAATCGCTTTCAGGTAGTCGGATGCGGCGACGATCGGGCCTTCGGTGTCCTGCATCAACTTGGTGATGAACGGGGTTCGCGGAGCCTCGGCGGGGTGCAGGCGATTCCAGCGATCGATCTCCATTGCCTCGCGGCGCAGCTCATTGTAGCTGGGCACGGACCACACGTCGGCTGGAATCTCATAGCGTTCCGCCAGAATCTTTTGCGCCCGTAAAGCTTCATTCAGGATCGAGCCGCTGCCGAACAACTGCGCGGCCGCGGCGCCGTTCTCGGCCGCCTTAAGTTTGTAAATTCCGCGCAGAATCCCTTCGCGAACGCCCTCGCCTTCGGGCATCGGAGGCTGAACGTAGTTTTCGTTGTAAACGGTGAGGTAATAGAAGCGGTCCTCGCCAAGTTGGTACATCCGGCGGATGCCGTCCTGAACGATCACCGCAAGCTCATACGCGTAGGCAGGATCGTAAATCGCGCAAGTGGGTACTACGCTGAACAGCAGGGGGCTTTGCCCATCGTCGTGCTGCAAACCTTCGCCCAGCAGCGTAGTGCGTCCGGCGGTTCCACCGAGCAGAAACCCCTTCCCGCGAGAATCGGCGAAGGACCAAACCAGATCGCCGACGCGCTGATAACCGAACATCGAGTAGTAGATATAGAACGGAATCATGGGCACGCCATAGTTGACGTACGCCGTACCGGCAGCGATGAACGACGCCATGGACCCCGCCTCGGTGATGCCCTCTTCTAAAATCTGGCCGTTTTGCGCTTCTTTGTAGTACAAGAGCGTGTTGGAATCGACCGGCTTGTACTTCTGGCCCTGGCTGGCGTAAATGCCGAACTCCCGGAACAGGCTCTCCATGCCAAAGGTGCGCGCCTCGTCCGGAACGATCGGCACAACCAGCTTGCCGAGGCCGGGATGCTTCAGCAGACTTTTCAATACGCTGACGAACGCAGCCGTAGTGGACGCCTCGCGTCCGCGCGATCCGCCGATAGCATCGTGGAATGTCTCCAGGGGCGGCGCGGTAAGCTGAATGGGTTTAGGGCGGCGTGCGGGCAGGGATCCGCCCATGGCCTTCGTCCGCTCGTGCATGTACGAGATTTCCGGGGAATCCTCGGGTGGACGATAAAAACCAACGGTATTTACGATTTCATCCGAGATCGGCAGCTCAAAGGTCGTCCGCATGTTCCGCAAATCGTCTTCGGTGAGCTTCTTCTGCTGATGCGCAGTCATACGGCCTTGTGCGACCGCACCCAGGCCATAACCCTTCACGGTTTTGGCCAGAATCACGGTGGGTTGGCCTGTATGCTCTACGGCGCGCTGGTAGGCGTTGTATACCTTCATCGGGTCATGCCCGCCTCGGCGCAAAGCCCAGAGCTCGTCATCGCTCATGTGCTCCACCAGCTTCAGCAACTCTGGGTATTTTCCAAAGAATTCCTTGCGCAAATACGCGCCGTCGTTAGCGCGGAAGGTTTGATATTCGCCATCGACGCACTCCTGCATCCGTTTAAGCAGCAGGCCGCTTGCATCGCGCGCGAAAAGGTCGTCCCAGCCGCTTCCCCAAAGGCACTTAATCACGTTCCATCCCGCGCCGAGGAAGGCCGCTTCCAGCTCTTGGATAATGCTTCCATTGCCGCGCACAGGTCCGTCGAGGCGCTGGAGATTGCAATTGACGACGAAGATCAGATTATCCAGCTTCTCGCGTGAAGCGAGCGTCAGCGCGCCCAGCGATTCGGGTTCGTCGCATTCACCGTCGCCTAAGAAAGCCCAAATTTTGCGCGGAGTCTCGGGGATCACGCCCCGATGCTCCAGATAGCGCATGAAGCGAGCCTGATAGATCGCGCTAATAGGCCCGAGGCCCATCGACACCGTCGGGAATTGCCAAAAATCGGGCATTAGCCAAGGGTGCGGATAAGAAGAAAGCCCGGGAGTATCGCGAAGCTCATGCCGGAAGTTGACGAGATGCTGGTCCGTCAGTCTCCCTTCCAGGAACGCGCGAGCATACACGCCCGGCGAAGCGTGGCCTTGGAAATAAACTAAATCGCCGGTTTGGTTGCCATGGGAGCCATGGAAGAAGTGGTTATAGCCGACCTCATACAGCGTGGC
>JAFAQY010000131.1 GCA_019261985.1 Bryobacterales bacterium
GCTGAGCGTCCTCGATATGTACGGAATCCACCAGGATTCCATCGGCGACAGCACCGGCAGGCTTACGGGTTTGGTGTAGGACAAGCTTCAGCTTGTCCCGATGGTCAGGAGAACCCAAACATGACGCGTGGTTTCAAAGCTTATTCCTTCACTCTTGCTCTCGCGGTTGCAGCTTTGGCCGCCACACCCAGCCCGGTCGCCGACGCAGCCGCGAAAGGCGACCGTGCCTCTGTTAGATCGCTCATTCAGCAAAAGGCCGACGTGAATGCGCCCCAGCCCGACGGCGCCACCGCGGTCGAATGGGCTGCCTATCGAAACGATCTTGAGCTTGCGGATATCCTCATCGCCGCCGGCGCAAACGTGAAGCTGGCGAATCGCGATGGCGCGACTCCTCTTTCGCTCGCGAGCCTGAACGGCAACGCGCCGATGATCGAGAAGCTCCTAAAAGCCGGCGCTGATCCCAACGAGCGCGGTCCTAAAGGCGAGCTTCCCCTATTATTCGCATCTCGCAACGGGAACGTGGATGCGATGCGGGTGCTGTTGGATCACAAAGCCGACATCAATGCAAAAGAGACGCTGCGCGGAACGACCGCTTTGATGTGGGCCGCGGAACAGGGACACGCCGCGGCGGTGAAATATCTGCTCCAGCGTGGCGCCGACCTAAGCGCGGCATCTAATCCCGATTCGAAAGGCAACACCGCTTACCTCGCGCCCACTCAGTCGGACCGGTCCCGCTCGGCGTTTGCCCGCGGAGGTTTGGCGGACGCGCTCAATTCTACCGGGCAGCAAGGTCAGGGCCGCGGCGGCGCGCAAGCGGCTGCGGGCGCGGGCAGAGGGCGGGGTGGCCGGGGTGCTGGCGGACGCGGCGCGGCGTCGGCTGCGGCCGGCGGAGACGCCGGGGACATCGATGTGGTCGCGGCCGCCGATCAAGCCGCCGCTGATTTTGCTTTCGGCCGTACCCAGAACACCGATGGCGGCGGGTTGACGCCGTTAATCTTCGCAACGCGCGAAGCGCATTTGGATTGCGTCCAGGCTCTCGTGGACGCCGGCGCCGATGTGAATCAAACCAGCCGCTACGGCTGGACTCCGCTGCTGGTAGCCACCCAGAACCGGCATTACCAGATCGGCAAATATCTCCTGGAGCACGGCGCGAATCCCAACATTCCGAACAAAGGCGGCTGGACGCCGCTCTATCTCGCGACCGACAATCGCAACATCGAAGGCGGCGATTATCCCGTCCGGTCCGCCGACATGGACCAGATGGAATTTATCAAGCTGCTGATCGACAAGGGAGCGGATGTGAACGCGCGCGTATGCGGCGCGAAATCTACGCCTACCAGTTGCGTCGGCGACAGCACCGAAACGCGCACCATCTTCACCATGCAATGGGTGCGCGAAGATGGCGCCACTCCGTTCTGGCGCGCCGCGCAATCCGGCGATGTGGAGCTGATGAAACTTCTGCTCGCGCACGGCGCCGATCCAAAGATCGCCAGCGCGCATAAGGTGACTCCGCTCGCCGTAGCCTCCGGTATTGGCTGGGTGGAAGGCATCACCTACGAGTGGTCGCCCGAAGAGAATCTCGAAGCCGTCAAAATGTGCCTCGACCTTGGCATCGACCCGAACGCAGCGGACGACGAAGGTCGCACGGCGCTGCACGGCGCGGCTCACAAGGGCCGCAATGACGTGATCAAGCTGCTGGTGGACCGCGGCGCAAATCTCCAAGCCCACGACCTCGGCAGCCGCGACACCGTCAACGGCGCAATGAAAGGCCTGACCTGGATCCCGCTCCACTACGCCGAGGGCTTAGTCCGCGTCGGCGTGCAATCCGCAATCCCGCACCCGGAAACCGCCGCTTACATAAAAAAGCTGATGACCGAAAAAGGCCTGCCGATACCGCCCGATATCACATCCTCGATCTGCTTGACCAAAGGCATCAACGGCTGTCAGTAAGCGCCCCTGAAGGGCGCTGCCTAAGGAAGCTGCCGCAAGTGAAACGACCCATCATCCCGGACGCGGAGGATGAAGTTTCCCTTGCGTGACGCAAGCTGGCTTCGCATTATCGCGCCCGCGATCTTAGCGACAGTCTGATTGCTACGATCGGGCTTTGTGTCGATAAACTTCACATCTTCGACGGCAATGACGTCGTAGTCGTAATGCAAGGCGTCGTCGATGAAGTCTCTTGAGTTTCGCGTGGCGATCGTCCAGCCGCCTTTCGCCAACTCCTTAATCTCGGAATCGCCGGCTCCCTGCCGGGGCAACACCACCTTAAAACCCTCGTCCTCAAGTCCGGGCTTCAGTGCGCGGAGGTGTTCGTCGAGCACAATCGTGTAATGCGCTCCCTTGGCCAATTCGACTACGTCCTGAAACGTTTGAACGGTTTCCACGGCTGTTCTGAGTCTATCAAGGGTGTTGCCGCCGGCGGCGTTAGAATTCGCGGCGCTTCAGGCGCTCTACGGTAAATTTCGCCGTGTCTGCGACGGCCATTACCGTCATGACTCCGGCCTGAACCGGATCGGTCACCACCAAATCCGCCGCTTCGGGAACGCTGCCTGCCATATTCAAGCTGACCACCAGCAGTCCTTGCGCGCGCACCTCGCGCACCGCCTTTTCGATATCGCCGCCCATCAGCGAGCCCGCCATCACCAAAGCCCGCACGCGTGGCAGGCGCGCCGCTGCGCGAACCGCCTTCGCTAGCGCGTCTTCCCCCACCAGCGGAATCGTATCGACGGAGATATGCTCGCCGCGGATATTGTGGCGATCGGCCTCCGTGATCGCGCCGAGCGCAACTTGGCCCACTTGCGCCCCACCGCCCATGATGATGATGCGCTTTCCGTAGACTTGCTGCATCGTGTCCACTTGCGCGACCTGCTGTACTACCGGCAAGCGTCGAAGGCTCGCAAGCATCTCGTCGACGCCGTCCGGAATCTCGATTTCGAAGTAGGTCCGGCGCGGCTCGACGATTTCGACGCTCACGATGTCGCCGCGGTGCTCCGCGATGGCTCCGGAGAGCTTGTGCAGAATCCCAGGGCCGGGGTCCGCGGTTACTTCGATTCCAATTTTGCGGGGCAAGCGGGAAAGCAAAAAAGTGTAACACAAACGCGCCTGCGAACGCCCTATTGACACCACACGCCAGTCGAGTACAATCGAAAGGTCGATCCGATTCCGATAAAACGGAAACAAGACATTATGTTTAAACCACGAAAGAACCGTTCCGAGTCCCAGGTCCCCGAGCGGACTTATACGTCGAGCGAAGTTTCGCAGGTGGCCAATGTAAGTCTTCGGCAACTGCAATGGTGGGATGAGCGCAAAGTCGTCTCGCCCCGGCATGAGGGCCATCGCCGCGTATACGGCCCTGGCGAGGTGATCGAAATCACCGTGATCGCGGAACTACGAAGGAAGGGCTTCTCGCTGCAGAAGATCCGCCGCGTGCTGCGCTTCCTGCAGAAAGAAATGGGACGCCGGCTGGCGGAGGTTCTGCAGCCGAACTCCAATCTTCATCTGGTGACCGACGGCAAATCGATCTACCTTGAGGATCACCACGAGCGCATTATCGACCTTCTGAAGAACGCGCGGCAGCCTATGTTCCTGGTGTGCGTGAGCGACCAGGCGCGCAGGATCACGGAAAACGATAAGGCGGAAAAGAAGGAGACCGAGAGGAAGCCGGCGCGTATGGAGCCGGGATCGGTGCACGCGGCCGCCAAGCGCGCTCGCGTCGGATAGTTTTGGGGGCGTTGCACGCCCCCTGGCAACCCACCTGCTATACTGAAACCGGCTGGAGGAATCAGCATGCGTTTTCGTCGCCCGACGTATCTCCTTGCACCCGCATTCATCGTTTTGTGTTCACTCGCCGCCGCGCTCGTGGGCGGCGGCCGCGTTTCCGCGGCGAGCTCCGACGATCGTGTTACCCAAAGCCTGAAGTCATTCACCAAGGTCTACGACGTGGTGGAGCAGAACTTCGCCGATCAGGTGAAGCCGGATAAAGCGATTTACGACGGCGCCATTCCCGGCATGCTGCATACGCTGGATCCCCACTCGAACTTCTTCGATCCGAAAGAGTTCAGCCGGCTGCGGGAAGACCAGAGCGGTCACTACTACGGCATCGGCATGATGGTGGGCGCGCGCGGAAACAAGACGATCGTGCAGTATCCATTCGGCGGGTCGCCGGCGTTCCGCGCAGGGTTGCGGCCGGGCGATGCCATCCTCCAGGTGAATGATACGAAAACCGATACGCTCACGATGAGCGAGGTTGCGGAGCGCCTGAAGGGTCCGCGCGGTACTCAGGTGCAAGTGGTTGTGGCCCGCGAGGGGCAGGATAAACCTCTTACCTTTAAGATCGTCCGCGATGAGATTCCGCGTTCCAGCGTGCCGTTCGCGTTCTTTATTCGTCCGGGCATCGCCTATGCGACCATCACCGGCTTCAACGAAAACACAGCCAAAGAATTGGATGAAAAGCTGAAGAAGCTTAACGAGAAGGAGATCAAGGGCCTGATCCTGGATCTTCGCGGCAACCCCGGTGGTCTTCTTAACGAAGGTGTCGACGTTGCGAGCCACTTTTTGAAGAAGGGCGAAGCGGTGGTGAGCCATCGTGGCCGCGCGTCGCCAAACAAGGTTTATTCCGCTCGTGCGGACGGTCCGGGCAAAGATTACCCGATTGTGGTCCTGGTGAACCGGTTGACTGCATCCGCCGCCGAGATCGTCAGCGGAGCTTTGCAAGATCACGACCGTGGTTGGGTTCTGGGTGAGCCGACTTTCGGTAAGGGCCTCGTGCAAACCGTATTTCCGCTGAACGACAATACCGGCCTGGCGTTGACGACGGCGCACTACTACACCCCCAGCGGGCGATTAATCCAGCGCGATTATTCAAACATTTCGTTCCTCGATTACTACACGCACACCAATCTCGACCAGAAGAACGCGGCCGACGTGAAGATGACCGATAGCGGCCGCACGGTTTACGGCGGCGGCGGCATTACGCCCGATGAGCGATATGCGTGCGCGAGCACCAGCAACGCTCCGCCATACATTTGCAGCACGCCCGACAAGTTCGATAAATTCCAAGTCCTGGCTTTACGCGGCATGTTCGGTTTCGCGGCCAAGTACTTCGGGCCCAAGTCCGAGGCATCGCTTCCCAAGGGCTGGGAACCGGATGAGACGATTGTCAATCAGTTCCACGGTTACCTGCTCGACAATAAGATCGATTTCTCCGAAGCCGACTTCACCTCTCACCACGATTGGATCAAAAAGGAGCTGAAGCGCGAGATGTACATCACCGCATTCAGCTTCGAGGATTCCGAGCGTGTCGCCATCGAGCAGGATCCCGAGGTCTTGAAGGGCATCGATGCAATGACTAAAGCGCGCGGTCTGGTAGAAAACGCGAAGAAACTGCTGGTTCAGCGCGTTAACGCGCAGTCCGGGCAGCGCGGCCAGTAAAATAGCTGTCAGCTATAGCTGACAGCTATCAGCCATCAGCCGTCAGCGAAACGCGGTTAGACTGAAGCTTAGAGCTTTTATTCGCGATTTAAGCTGAAAACTGATAGCTGAAAGCTGAGAGCTTTTTAGTTGCCACCTCAGATAACCGTCCTTGATGCCGGTGGGCAGTATTGCCACCTTATTGCCCGGAAGGTGCGCGATCTCGGCGTCTATGCCGAAGTCGCTCCCAGCGAAATTGCCGCATCTGAACTTACGGGGCGGAAGGGCGTAATTATTTCGGGCGGTCCATCCAGCGTTTTCGACGCAGGCAGCCCTTCCATCGATCCGCGCCTCCTCCACGGCCGCACGCCGGTGCTCGGCATCTGCTATGGCCACCAGCTAATCGCTCATTTATTGGGCGGACAAGTCGAAAAGGGCGAGCGGGGCGAGTACGGTTTCGCTCAACTCGAGGTCGTGCACGACAGTTCGTTATTCACAGGCATTGAGGGACCGCAGCAAGTGTGGATGAGCCACCGGGATGTGGTCGCCAGGCCGCCCACCGGCTTCGATGTGCTGGCCAGAACCGGAACGTGCGCGATTGCGGCTATGGGCTCGGCGGAAACGCTGCTCTATGCCGTCCAGTTTCATCCCGAGGTCGCGCATACGCCCAGCGGCAAACGGGTTCTGTCGAACTTCCTTTTCAATATCTGCGGCTGCGAGCGCGACTGGAACCCCACGGCACAAATTCGCGACCTCGAGGAACAGGTACGCGCCACGGCTCGCGAGCGTGGAATTTTCTTTTTCGTCAGCGGCGGAGTGGATTCTACCGTCGCCTACACGCTTTGCTTGCGCGCGCTTGGGCCTGAGCGGGTGCGCGGCACGTACGTAGATACAGGACTCATGCGGGAACGTGAAACCGAGTTCGTCCGCGAGAATTTCGAGGCCTTGGGGGCGCGGGGATTCCAGGTGGAAGACGCGTCTTCGCACTTCCTTACCGGCCTTGCAGACGCAATCGACCCCGAGCACAAGCGCGAAGTAATCGGCGAAGAGTTCGTGCGGGTGCAGGAACGCATTCTCGAAACCGAGCACTTTCTGAACGGCCATTGGATTTTGGGGCAGGGCACGATTTATCCGGATACGATCGAGTCGGGCGGCACGGCGAAAGCGGACCTGATCAAAACGCACCACAATCGCGTGCCCGGCATTCAGAAGCTCATGGGCGAGGGGAGAATCGTAGAGCCTCTATCGTCGTTCTACAAAGACGAAGTCCGCGCGATCGGGCGCGAATTGGGGTTACCCGCTACGCTGCTGGAACGCCATCCATTTCCTGGCCCCGGGCTGGCCATTCGCTGTCTTTGCAGCATGGATTCGGGGTGGCCGGAGAAATCGCCAGGCGGATGGGTGCTGCCAGTCCGCTCAGTAGGAGTGCAGGGCGACTCGCGAACGTACCGCGCGACGCTCGCCATTGACGATTTCCCGGCTACTGCCGACGAAGCCGCGCATCTGGTGAACACGAGCGACGGCGTCAATCGCGTTATCGTTATTGCCGGCGCCACCGGTCCGGTTCGGGAAATGCGCTCCTCCGCAGCGCGGTTGAGCCGCGAACGGTTAGCGCGCCTGCGGCGCGCCGATGCTATCGTACGCCATTTATCGCACGCGTCGGGATTCGATCAGTCGGTTTGGCAATTCCCGGTGGTGCTTATTCCCTTCGGCACGCCGGACCGGCCGGATTCGGTGGTGCTGCGGCCCATCGATTCCGTGGACGGGATGACCGCCAACGCGGTTCGAATGCCGAAGGAGCTGCTGGAAGAAATCGTGCGCGAGCTTACTCGGGTGGACGGCATAGCGGGCGTGTTCTACGATTTCACGAACAAGCCGCCCGCTACCATTGAGTGGGAATAAGCTACTGCTTTCCGCCGCCTCCCGGACCTTTACCCTTGCCGCCGCCGAATCCTCCGCGGCCTTGACTCGAAGGAGGGACCAGCTTTTGCAACCGCAGATACACGGCCATGCTGCCATAGCACTCCTGATCGTGCGCGATGTTGCCATATAACGCTGATATGCGAGGCACCGTTCCACCGAAGCTTTGCACCGGGTCGTTGGCGTTAGCTTCGGTCGCGCCTTCGTACACCGCGTCGCACACGTCGAAGGACTTCTTCAGCGCGGAGACAAGATCGGCTTTGGACGTCATCTGGGCCGCGCCCAGATTTTGGGCATTGCCGCTGACGCGTCCGCAACTGTTCGCCTGCGCATCGGCCACATGAGCCACCCAACCTCCGAAGTTGCGTTCCTCGGGCGTGGGCTGGAAGCTGTATCCGGTATCCGGCATCTCATCGGCGGCCCGGGTGAGCAGGTTTTTCATCTGGTTGTAAGATTGTTTCAAATCGTCCGCCATGGTGCGCGGCCCGCCTTTGGGCTGCGCGAATAAGACGCACGCGGAAATTGCCGCCAGGGCGGCAAGAGCACAGCGATTCATTCGGTCGTTTCTCCCCTTGTGAGAAATACAATGCTGGAGAATAAGGCGATGCGGGAGGAGGATTTGTTACGTTTGCGGCCTACACCGGGAGGGTGCGAACAAAGCTGGCGTTGTACCAATGCGCCGCCACCGGCGCGAACGGTTTCAATATCTCGGTTGCTTTCGTCGCGTCTTCCTCTTCGCGGCTGTAGACAGCAACAAACGCCGCGCCGCGCTTCGCCCAACTCACATATTGATCGATTAAGTTCGCTTCCGTGTCGAAAAAACGCGACATCTCTCTCATTAGCTGACCCCAGAGTCCGGTCTGGGCGCGCAGCTCGGCAACATGATCGAGAACCTCCGAGCCCGGAGCAGCGATAACATCATGGGCGGCGAATCCAGCCTGGCGCAAAGCCTCGGCGGCCTTATCTGCTGTTTCAAGCGACCAGAACACAGCGACAACAAATTGTTTGGGATAGAAAATACCAAAGCTTATCTCGTTGCCGCGAAAAAACGAGGTTAGATCGGGGCGCGTGGGCTCGCTCACAGCCGGACGCTCGTGCGGATGCTGCTCGGGTTCTGCCGATAGGGAGACCGATCGGATCAAATCGGAGAGCTCGCCGGCTATAGTTCCGCGAAGGTCATGATCGGTGAGATCGTGCGCTGCCGAGCGCGCCATTTCCAGGTTGTTGACGCTCTCCTGCGGCATCGCCCCGAGAAGCATCGCGTCCGCGGTTTGGAGGTGTTCAACTAACAGCGAGGCCTGGGGGTCATCCGAGCGTTCCAGCCGTTGAATAAGTGTTTCTAATCGAGCCGAAGCCTCCGCCTGATGCTGTTGATTTTCCGTGTGTAACATGGCGATCCCTCCTTCTGTGTCCCTCTTCTGAAGGATCAGCCCCGGCGGCGCGCCGTTTCCCGGCTACTTAGAAACGCGCGCACAACGCAGGCTGGCGCGGTTCGGTTTTGGGATGCAATGGACAGCTTCGGTCCCGCCACCAGCTGCTGCGCGCTATTAGAAACCCGCGCACAACGCAAGCTGGCGCGGCCGGGTTTCGAGATCGACGGATGCCTTCGGTCCCCCCACCAGCCGCTGTGCGCTATCAGAAACCCGCGCACAACGCAGGCGGGCGCGGCCGGGTTTCGGGATCAATGGACGGCTTGGGTCCCGCCACCAGCCGCTGTGCGCTATTAGAAACCGCGTACAACGCAGGCTGGCGCGGCCGGGTTTTGGGATCGATGGACGGCTTTGGTCCCGCCACCAGCCGCTGTGCGCTATTTGCCTACCATGTGCGGAACATCGACATTATTTTCCGTGCAAACGAATTCGTAAATTTCTTCGGAAGGAGCAAGCTCGGCGACGCGCTTGAACGTCCACGGTTTCGCGAGCACGCCCGGGTCTTCCACCGTCACCTCGGCTTCCAGATGGCCAAGATCGGGACGGCGGTAGCGCTCTATGACATGCAGTTTGTCGGTGTGCGGGTGGCCGTCGCGATCCAGCCAGGCACGATCGTTAAACCCGACCCGATCGATGATGAGCGTGTCGCCTTCCCATCGCCCGATAGCATGGCCTTGCCACGACGGATTCGGGTCCTTCGGATGGGCGCGCCGATCGAGGTAAATTTGCCGGAAGCCCGGCGTGGCATCGTCTTCAATATCGATCAGGTAATCCTTACTCTGCACGAGCTGCAGCAGCGGGCCCACGCGCGTAACCGGCGAGGGCTGGCAGCGAGCCTGAGGGCTTTCCTGGAGATTGTTGGCTTGCCTTTTCTTCATCAGGTCCTCGGCCCAGGGGAGGAATTCCGGCTTGCCCGGATCGGTTACAACAGGACTCCACCACACGCCGGAAAAATCGGGCTTGCCTTCGGGGGTCCGCGGCGTAGGGCCTGACGGCGCATGATGGCGCTTTTCTGCCGCGGCGACGTTCAGGCGGTCCTCGCCCAGCGTGCTGAGCTGGGTTGTGTCTTCCAGCTGGATATCGAGCTGTGTCAGCTTCGCAGCCGCGACGGCGACGCCTTTGCGCTGAAACGGCTTCAGGCCGCCGACGTTGACGGAAATGTCGTAGGCGCCGGGCGGGAGACTCGAAAGGCTGTACGCCCCCTTTTGCGAAGCCACAGCTTTGAAGACCTTGCCGGTCGCCGTGTCCTTTGCTTGTACGGTGGCGTCTGCGACACCGCCGAGGGCATCGGTAACGACACCAGAAATTTTGCCGGATGGGTCCTGGCCGGCTGCGACGAAAGCGACGCCAATAGAAAAGAGCACCAACGCAGTTGAGCGCATAAAGATCGTTTCCTTGCCTGTTTAGTTTAACCGAAAACTGGCGCGGCGCGGCTTTGCGTTAACCGGGCGGATGATACTTCGCGCGCGCAGGGCCGATTGGCAATCGGCCGCAGGCTGGCAGCCGGGCTGGCAGCCTGCCCCACCACGTTATTCTTGTGGTGTCATGAAGCTCCTGGCCGCCCTGTTTGCAGCGCACAGCCTCTTAGCGCAAGATGTGATCGAAGGGACAGTGGTCAACAGCGTGACAGGAACGGGCCTTTCCGGGGTCATCGTCACGTTGGCCGGACGGGCGAATCGTTATGACACGAGTACCTCGGAAACGGGCCAGTTTCACCTCGGCTCGGTTCAGCCCGGGACTTATTACGCGACTTTTCAGAAGACCGGATACTTCCCGCTGAACTCAAATGGAATCCAGGCAGTGGAGTTTGGACCTGGCAAAGACGCCCAGAGCTTGCGAATCGAACTCGCGCCGGCGGCCACTTTGCGTGGCAGTGTGTTCGACCCGGATGGCAAGCCCGTCGCGAACGCGCAAGTAGAAGCGCGGCCGGACACGGGCAAAGTTGCGATAACGCGCGAGGATGGATCTTTTCAACTCGACGGTCTTGCTCCTGGCGCCTATACCCTCGTCGCGTGGCCACCAGAACGTAAGCCGGCGATAGGCATCGACGGCACGAGAACGAAACTCGCGGCGACGTATTACCCCTCGGGGATCGAAGCGTCCGAGGCGGTGAAAGTCAGTATCCGCGGAGGAGACAATTTATCGGGTTTCGATTTCAGGCTACAAAATGTGCAGGTATATCGCGTGCGCGGCATCGCGCTCGATGAAAGCGGCCGGCCCGCGGCTCGCATTCATGTATATCTCACTCGCAAGCAGGCTCAATCGCGAATGACGGTATTCTTCGCGCCTGGAGCCGGGTTTCATGTCAGCAGCCCGGCCTCGAATGAGCAGGAAGCAAGCGTCACCAGCGACGATAAAGGCAATTTCGAATTTCCCGCGGTCCGGCCGGGGGACTGGGCATTGGTGGCCGAATCGGGACAGAACCGCTACGGTCTCACCGACATTTCCGTCGGCCGCCGTGACGTGGACGACCTGCGGGTTGAGCTCGCATCCATGTTGAACCTGAACGCGACGGCCGACTGGGGCGAAGTACCGAAAGAGAATCGAAGAGTAGCGGCTATGATCGTGGGCGAAGACGCCTTACATAAGATCTACTTCGCCTCGGGTGAAGCCGGCACACTTGTATTCCAGGAAATGCGGGCCGGACGATATCGCATTTTCGCGGGTTCTACCGGCGCCGCGTACGTTTCATCGGTGATGCTGGGCTCGATGGATGTGACCGGCCAAGTAGTAGATTTGTCCATGGTTTCGCCGCCTCTGCAGATCGTCCTCAAGCCGAATGCCGGTTTTATACGTGGGACGGTGCGGGAAGCAAACGGAGCGACAGTAATGATCGTTCCGCAGACGTTCGATGCCAGCGGCGGCGCGGAGATGATCCGGCTCGCGAAGTGCGCTGCGGATGGCGCGTTCGAAATCGGCGGCCTTCCGCCCGGCTCGTACTACGCGGTCGCGACGATGGCCGCGCCGGAATCCGTGCCGCTCGAATCTGTAGTCTCCAGCGCAACCAGCGTGCGGGTGGAGGAGGGATCGACTGCGACGTTGGAACTCCGGCTGGTTCCGTGAAACCGAGTGGCGCGATTGGCAATCGCGCGCAGGATGGCATCCTGCCCTACTTCGGCTTACTTAACTTCGATCGCGAACGGCATCAGGCGCAGGATGCCGCCGTGCGCAAGCGAGCGAATCGGAAGCCGTCCTACCATCGACCGAATTCGCGTCTCAACTTCTGATTCATTAGAACGGCTGAAGAGCATCTCGAAAAGACTTCGCTTGGGCGGATACGCTACCAACGTGATCTTTTCCGAAGCCCCGATTTTGGCGCGCTGCCGGATCAATTGCACTGCCTCATCCAAACCGCCGAGCTGATCCACCAGCCCGTTCTTGTGCGCTTGCTCGCCCGTCCAAACGCGGCCTTGCGCGAGGGGTTCCACCTGGTCGTAATCGCGCTTGCGGGCGGTGGAGACGCGCTGGACGAAGCCCCGGTAGAAGACCTCAATCTCTTTTTTTAGCTTTGCGCGTTCATCGTCCGTTAAGGGCCCGTTTTCGGAATCGATGTTGGCGTAGCGCCCGCGGGTAAGAGCGTCTTTTTTGATACCGATTTTGTCGTACAATCCCTTCAGATTCACCCGGCCGAAGAACACCCCAATCGAACCAGTCAGGGTATTGGGCTCGGCGATAACCGGGTCGCCGGTCATCGCAATGAAATATCCGCCCGAGGCCGCCAAATCGGACATCGAAATCACCGTGGGCTTTTTTTGGCTCATGATTTTCGCTTCGTGCAGGATATCGTCGGAAGCGATTCCATCGCCGCCCGGCGAGTCGATGCGAAAAATCACGCCCTGAATCGATGAGTCGTTCTCGACCTCCCGCATCCGCTTGATCATCGAGGTTTCGGTGATTCCGGTTGCGGACAGCTCATCTTCGTTGGTGGACCCACGGGTGATGTCGCCATCTCCTACCAGAAACGCGATGCGTTTCGCGCCCGATGCAGGAGTCTGCGCGCGCGAATAGTTGCGCTCGCCGACTCTGGTGAGCTTACCCAAGGATGAGTCCAGCTTCCCGTAGACTTGGTCTTCGTAAATCAAGTCGTCTACCAAACCCGCGTCGAGCGCGCCTTTGCCGACGAACGGCCCTTGGTCGATCGCGGCGCGCACGTCCTCAGGCTTCTTTTTGCGGCCTTCCGAAATCACGGAAATAATATCTCCGAAGTACTGATCCAGGATTTCGTTGTTGACTTCCAGGGTCTCGGGGCTGGGCGAGGTGCGCGTGAACGTATCGGGCGCGTCCTTGTAGCGTCCGACGTGCTCGAATTCCATGCTGACGCCGAGCTTGTCGAGCGTGCCTTTTACGTAGATCAGCTCGGCGCGCAGCCCTTTCACGTCGAGTTCGTCCTCCGGCGACATGTAGATCTTGTCGGCAGCCGTCGCGACATAGTATTCATGCATTCCCGCGCCTTTCAAGAAGGCGTAAACCGGTTTGCCTGATTTGCGAAAGGCGGCTATATCGGAACGCAATTGTTGCAGCTTGCCCCATCCGGCAGTGAGGTTTCGGGGTTCCAGGACCACCGCTTTCACGCGATTATCCGAGGCGGCGTCGCGCAGAACCTGCCAGGCTTCGACAATCGTGACCGGTTGTTGCTGCTGGAGAAACGGAAGCGGCAACTCGACCGGATTCTGCTCCGGGACATCTCCTTCCAGATGCAGAACCAGCACGGAATTCGACGCTACGGAAGGCCGGCTTTGGCCGACTCGAATGGCCGCGAAGGCCAGAATAACTCCAAACAGTACGGCGAAAACAAGGCCGATGAAGAATCCAAGAAAGAACTTTCCCATATGCCGGCGATTTCAGGATAACAGTGGGCTGGAGGCGGCAGGCGGGGTGGAGGATCTGACTCTCATCGGATGCGCCCTGTCCGGATCAATGCACCGCGGGGGTGTCCGTACCTGAACATGCGGTAGACCAGGCGCGCGAGGTGATCGGCGGCGCGCAATCAAAACTGGGGCGCGTGCCAGCAGCCGGCTTGCCCCGTTTCGGCTCCTCCGGCTTGGTACCCGGTTCGGCTCTAGCCCTCCAGAGTTTTCATATGTTCCTGGATGGCTTGGTCACATTCCCGGATGCGCCGTTGATAGTCTCGATACAGATCGCGCTGCTGCCGGAGCACGAATAACAAATCCGGCCGCCAATTGTCCTCCAAGCTCTTCGCGATTTCCACTCTATTGGCTTTTATGCGAGGGTCAGCCAGGTCCGCCAACTTGTACCGGTCACGCTCCCCCTCCAGGACAGCGTCCAGGTTAGCCATGCCGGTCACTCCGCCAAGGTCGCTAACCACGTGGGCAATCTGCACATTCATCCCGGTCGGCGCTTCCTGCAACCTCAGGATCATAGCCAGTGGCTGATGAAGCTGCACACCTATGGACAGCTGAACAATTCCTTCTTGCCCCGGAAGAAATCTGCATTTTGCGGACCTACTGGGAATGGGCAAACGGAGAACGCGTCGGAGTACAAATCCTTGGCTAGTACTATGCGGTGTTGAGGGCGCACTGTGGGTTGAAGAAGGAAGAGGCGGACTGAAGTCCGCCGCAGGCTAAAGCCGGGCTGCCAGCCTGCGGCGGCCTTTAGCCCGCATGGCCGGGATTACATCGCTGCTAAGATGAATTTTCCCGCAAGGAGGCGCAATTTTCTGGCGCAAAGGCCTTTCTCGACATTTTCTCGATAGCCGGATGTGGCGAGGATTGTTATCGCTCGGAGGGGTTTTGCGGCCGCCCCAGGTTCGTCGCGCGTCCGCGAGCCGTTACTTATCGAGTGCGGCCACCGTTGAGCAGTGGGGCGAAATCCTTCGACAGGTGATGGCGGCGCAGCCGAAATCCACGCCCGGAAGTCCGCGAATCAGCGTGATTACTCCGGCATGGAACACACAGGTTGCCTGGTTTGCGCAGGCAGCCATCTCACTGCTCGAACAATCCTGCGCTGAATGGGAATGGTGTGTCGTCGACGACGCTTCCACGCGCACTGATTTTCATGCGCTTCTGGCGGTTCTCGAATCCACGGGCCGAGTTAAATTCCGTAAACTCCTTCGAAATAGCGGCATCAGTACGGCGAGTAACGAAGGACTAGCGATGGCTTCCGCCGAATACGCGTGTTTGTTGGATCATGACGATTTGCTGGCTCCGGATGCGCTTGCGAAATGTCTACAAGCGCTGGATAGCGGCCTCGACGCGGTTTACACCGACGAGGATAAAGTGGACGAAGACGGCATCCGCAACCAGCCTTTCTACAAGCCCGACTGGTCGCCGGAATATTTTCGCGGTGTCATGTATGTGGGTCACCTGCTGTGCGTGCGCCGTGAAACGGCGCTCGATATCGGCGGATTCGATGCGCGGTTTGATGGCGTTCAGGATTTCGAATTCTTACTCCGTTATTCGGAGCGAAGCTCGCGCATCGGCCACCTGGCCGAAATCCTGTACCATTGGCGCGCTGTTCCGGGCAGCATTGCCGCCTCCCAGGACGCGAAGGGCGACGTCGGAGAGCTCCAGAAGCGGGCTGTAACGGAGCATTTGCGGCGTTTGAATATTGCAGCGGTCGTAGAGCCAGGGCCCGCCACTCACACATTGCAAATACTACCCGTGTCTCCGGACTTCGAACCACGGGTCTCCATTGTCATCGCGGTGGATGCCCCAGATCGCTTTGATAAATGCCTGGCGAGCATTGCCGCCAAAAGCGCCTACGAGAACTTTGAGATCGTCTGTGTCGGTAAGGACGGTGGAGGCGCGTGCGCCGAACGGCACACGAAGACGCGCACTTTAAAGAGCGTCCTCTTGCCCGGTCGATTTGATTTGCCTCGCGCGGCCAACTTCGGCGCTGAGCATGCGACGGGCGATTTTTTGATGTTCATGAGCCCCGCTCTCGAAGTGATCACGGAGAATTGGATTGATTGCATGCTCTTTTACGCTCGGCAAAAGGACGTGGGCGCGGTAGGAGGATTGGTGGCGTATCCCGATGGCGCCCTGGAACACGCCGGAATTGTCCTGGGTTGCCGCGGGACCGCCGGCCGCCTCCTCCATAAAGCGCCAGCGGATTCTACCGGGTACTTTGGCGTCATATGTTGCGCGCGTGAGGTGTCCGCCGTTGCTTCAGGCTGCATGATGATCAGGCGCGAAATGTTCTCCGAGGCCGGAAAGTTCGCGGAGGATTATTCGAGCGCGTATCACGATGTCGATTTGTGTCTTAAACTACGGTCCTTGGGCCTGCGGAACATCTACACGCCGCGGGCGCGCTTCCTCTACGGGGGACAGCAGTGGCGCGATCGCCATTCCCGCGACGGAAGCCTGTTCTTAAAACGCTGGGGAAAAACGGCCGCGTTATCGGACTCCTACTACAACCGAAACTTGAACCTGGACCGGTGCGACTACACTTTCGAGTAGTTGGCGTACAGCCAGTTGTGGGGCAGGCTTAGCGGGCTTTAGCCCGCCCAGAAAAATTTGAGCGGCGGTTATTAGCCGCCGCTCTTGAAGAGATCGGATCGGGGCATCCGAGGTCCTCCGCAACCCCGGCCGCCTTTGTTCTCTTCCCTCCGAATCAGCCGGCAGGGATGCCGATAATACGCAACCACTCTCGGTGCCGCAACGAATCTCAGCTTGGCTAAACCGCTAGCCGCGCCATCCAATGGCGATGCCGAAATGAGGCAGACTTCTTGGTCTGCCGGTACTCCAGCTTAATTACCGATCCGCCTGCGTGGCCTGAACAACCGCATATCCCCAGGCGCCTGGCAGCCCGCCCTCGTTATAAACCGAAAACGGGCTGTGCGCGGTCACTCTGGTTTGTCCATGGCCGCCGCGGGGCTCAGCGTCAGGGCGGCGGAAAACAGCAGCGCATTTATTTTGTTTTTCATTCGTTTTGTCCTTTCCGTCTCTTCCGTCCCTGCGGAACGAACTTGGAATTGCACGTCGTAGGCCAACAGGTATGTACCTGAAAACATGTGAGGACATCCGCCGCGATTAACCGGATGGTTAGCGGCGCATTAACCGACCGGTTTATGCAACACTTGATCTCTGGATGTCGGTCGATACTACATTGATGCGCGCTTGCTCGGCGCTCTTCCTGTTCCGTTCGCTTGCGGCCGCAACTGCGTCGAGCGAGGATGAGCGGCAGGCCGCCCGTATTGAAGAGCAGATCTTACGGCTGTTCGGAGATTTGGCCGGCGGAGAGGACATCTCCGGGTTTATCCTGCTCGCGAAAGGCGAACACGCCCTAGCCACTTTGGCGAAGGAGCGGCGCGCGGATGTGAAACTCGTCGAGCGCGCCTGCCGCGACGGCGCAGTCGAAGGCGCCGCGCCGCTGTTCGTTCACGGCGCGATTGAGGGAATGATCATTGTGGACCTCCCGAGCCAAATCCTGGCCGCGCTCGCCACGCTTGCCTCCGCGGCTCTTGAGAGCGTGCGAGATATCGAAACGCTCCAGGTTCGCAATGCGCTGCTCGAAGAACGGGTGGAATCCGGGATTTTAGGTTCCAGCCCGGCGATTCAGCGGCTGGTGCAAATGATCGATCGTTTGGCGCCGCTGGATACGACGGTGCTGGTTTTGGGCGAAAGCGGCACCGGGAAAGAACTGGTCGCCCGGGCGCTGCATGATAAAAGCGCGCGCCGGCAAGCGCCGTTTGTCGCCATTAACTGCGCCGCGCTTACACCGGCGCTGCTCGAGAGTGAGCTTTTCGGCCATGAGAAAGGCGCGTTTACCGACGCCGCCACGCAAAAGAAGGGTAAGCTCGAAATCGCCGATGGTGGAACTGTTTTCCTGGATGAAGTGGGCGAGCTCGCGCCCGAACTCCAAGCCAAGCTGTTGCGCGTCCTTCAGCAGCGGGAATTCGAGCGCGTCGGCGGCACCAAAACGCTGCGGTTGGATGTTCGTTTGATCGCGGCGACGAATCGGGACCTTTCCGCCGAGGTTCGCCGGGGCGCGTTCCGCGAAGACCTGTTTCACCGGCTGAACGTGGTCGCGCTGCGGACGCCTCCGCTGCGGGACCGCCGTGAAGACATTGCTCTGCTTGGCCGCCATTTCGTAGCTCGAGCCGCGGCGCGTTGCGGACGGCGCGTGGACGGCATTTCGCCGGAGGCGGAGCATTGCCTTGCGGCGTACGCCTGGCCCGGGAACGTTCGGGAATTGGAAAATGCGATCGAACGCGCCGTGGTTTTGGGAGAGTCGAATCGAATCCTCCCAGAGGATCTTCCGGAATCGGTGCTAGAAGCGGCGCCCGCTCCGGACCTTTCAAGCGCATACCAGACCTCGGTGGGCGGAGCTAAGCGCGAAGCGATTCTGCGCGCCTGGAATGAGTCCGAAGGCGATTACAAAGCAGCCGCAAAGCGCCTCGGTTTACACCCCAACTCGCTTTTGCGTCTGGTGCGCAACCTAGGCTTGCGAGAGGTGCTCAAGAGCTGATTTCTCGTCCTGACAAATAGCGAACAGGCCGTCGAGGCGGGTGATATCGAGGACCTCCTGCACGCGCCGGTTGACGCCGGCGAGCGCCACCTTTAGCCCGCGGCGCGTCACGGAGGTGTGAATGGTCAGCAGTTCTCCCACTCCCGCGCTATCCATGTCGGGCACCGCCGATAAATCCAGGATCAACCCGGAGGTCGTTTTGGCTGCTATCAGCTTGTCGATGCGCGTCTTCAACTGCTGCAGAGCGGGACTCAGCACCAATCTTCCATCCAACCGGATTACGGCGACCGTTCCTGCATGGCGAGCGGTTAAGACCACTCGCCTAGAATAACGCGCGGACCTTGAGGCTCGCCCATGAGGGCGCAGACGGTTTTACGGTGAGCACCACGTTTACATCGCCCTCGCCGCTGCGAATGTAATTCACTCCGGATTGATCCGGCAGCACTGCAATGACCGTCTGAATCGCGCCTTCAGAAATCTTGAGTTCGCCGCTACGGCCCGATTTCCAGGAGATATTCAGGACATTTCCTTGTTCGCGCACCGAAAGCCCGGTATTTACTGAGCCTTGGAAATACGCCAATGCTGCCAGGGGCGCAGCCGCAATAAAGACGATGCCCGCCGCGAGGCCGGCTTTGCCCCGCTTCCGTCCGAGGCGCGGCACTTGAACCTCTTGATAGCTGCGGACGGATTGCAGCGAGCCATTGAAGTCGCGGACGAAGAAGCCTGCTTTTGCGCCCGAGATGACCAAAGCCACGGAAGCGCCGTAACTCTCAAATAGATTGATATTCGATTCGGTGAGAAAGACCTCGCCGCGACTGCGCAAAAAATAAATACCGATTGGATGTTGCTCTCCCGATTCTTTATTGGCCAGGCGCACTGTATTGTTCTCGGCTCGGCCATAAAGGAGGCCAAAGGTCTCGATACGGGCGGGGTCGCGTTGGAATTGCTTCCAAAAATCGCCGGTGTATTCGATACGGAGGGGACTCTGCGGGGGAGACCAGTGGTTCAAGCAAGATAGTGCGAGCGCGAATGGAAATCTCTCATTGACGGAGCGATCAGGCCGCGCTAACTCAGTGTTTTCTGGGTCATAGCTGCGTCCGCGCCGGGCCCTAATTGGTGGCTTCCGGTTCGCGAAAGTTCGTGTAAACGCAAAGCGGTGATTCACGTCTCTCTGAACGATGGCGTCTCGGCGTGATGTGCTCCGTTTGGCCGCGGCGGCGATCCCCGCCCGCCATCTTTTCGGCTGGCAGGATCAGGCGGCGCAAGCGCCGCCAGACGTTAAATTTTCAACCAATGTCAACGTGGTGAACGTGTTTGCGACCGTTCACGATAAGCAGGGGAAGATCGTCAAGAATCTGTTAAAGGATGATTTCACGCTGGAAGAGGAAGGCCGGCCTCAGGTCATCAAATATTTCGCGCAACAGAGCGATCTGCCGTTGACCTTGGGGCTGCTGGTGGATACCAGCGGAAGCCAGCGCCGGGTGTTGGAGCCGGAGCGGCGGGCCAGCTATAAATTTCTGGAACAGGTCCTGCGGGAAGATCGCGACAAGGCTTTCGTGATCCACTTTGACCGTCAGGTGGAATTGCTCCAGGATCTGACCTCATCCAAAAAGGACCTCGAACGCGCGCTGGAGGACCTGGAAACGCCCGGTCCACAGTTGAACCGTCGCGGCCAGGGCGGAGGAGGTTATCCCCAGGGCGGCGGTTATCCGCAAGGGCGCGGGCGGGGTGGCGCGGGCACGACGCTGTACGATTCGATTTTGCTCGCCTGTGACGAGATCACGCGTAAGGAGCAAGGCCGCAAGGCGCTGATCCTGCTCACGGACGGAGTGGATAACGGCAGCAAGGTCACGCTTTCGAGCGCCGTGGAATCCGCGCAGCGCGCCGACACTCTGGTCTATTCCATCCGTTTTTTTGATCCTAACGCGTATGGCAACCAGGGCGGCGGGTTCGGCGGTCCCGGCACGGGGCGCAGGCGGGGCGGCTTTGGCGGTCCGTTCCCCGGCGGGGGCGGAGGCGGCGGATACCCCACTTCAAACCGCACCGCGGACGGCAAAAAAGTTTTGGAGCGCATCTCCGAGGAAACAGGCGGCGGCTACGCCGAAGTTTCCGGTAACGAGACGCTCGACAAGATCTATGCCCGCTTCGAAGACGAGTTGCGCAGCCAGTACAATCTTGGCTACACCTCGGACCAGCCCGGCTCGGGATACCGGTCCATTAAGGTTGCGTGCAAGATCAAGAACCTCGCGGTTCAAGCGCGGCAGGGTTACTACGCGCGCCAGTAGGACGAGCTTCAGCTTGTCCCTTCCCACTATCGAAACGGTGAGATCGCTACCCTTTTGATTTGCCCCCTTTGAACTGTTTCGCCCAAAATCCTGGAAGAATCGTATTTTTTTCCTGGTTACTCACGTGTAGCGTACAATCGCAAGGAGCGAGGAGGACTTAATGTCCCTGGGACTGGACAATTTAAAGCACATTGTGGTGCTGATGATGGAGAATCGTTCGTTCGATCACATGCTCGGAGCGTTAAAAGGTGAAGACGCGCGCATCAACGGCCTCACGGGTAACGAATCCAATCTGGACACGGAGAATGAGCCTGCCAGGGTGCAGCCCAACGCCGAATGGCAAAGCCAGCTAGACCCGGATCCGAACCATCATTTCCCGGCGGTGCAAAAGCAATTGTTTTATCCGGCAATGGGCCCGCCCGCCGCTCCGAATATGCAGGGGTTTGTCCAGAGCTATTTTGACATGCAGCGGGATGTGAATCACTCGCGCAAAATCATGTACTATTTCACGCCGGAAAAGCTTCCGGTATTGACGACGCTGGCGCGCAGCTTCGCGGTGTTTAACGGCTGGTTCGCGTCTATTCCGGGGCCGACGATCTGCAACCGGGCTTTCGCGCATTATGGGACGTCGTTCGGCAGCGTGACTATGGATCCGTTCGAAATCAAGAAGCCGATTGCGAGCATCTACGACCGTATGCTCAACGCCGGGCGGACCACGAAATTGTATTACTTCGATCAAGCCAGCTCGACCATGGAGGTCGTGAATCTTTTGAGCAATCAGCCGAAAGTGTTCGGGACGTACGACCAGTTTTTGAGCGATTGCAAGCTGGGCTCATTGCCGGATTACAGCTTCATTGAGCCGAACTACACCGATCACGAAGGCGACGGCGGCGGCGAGCTGCTCGCGTCGGACCAGCACCCCGATCATGACGTGCAGGAAGGCGAGGTTTTCATCGCCGCCGTCTATAATGCGATCCGCCAGAACCCCGATGTTTGGAAGAGCACCGCGCTGCTGGTGGTTTACGACGAGCACGGCGGCATCTATGACCACGTGGCTCCTCCTTCGTGCACGCCGGACGGGTTTACGGAAGGATCGAACAACGATCCTTTCATCGCTCCGGTGGCGGACACCGGGACAGGCTATACGTTTGCGTTTGACCGGCTAGGCATTCGGGTTCCGGCGGTTTTGATTTCACCTTGGATACGGAAGTCGACGGTGGTGCCGGGTTCCGAAGATCCGGCGAATGGACGGATCTTCGATCATGCATCGATTCCGCGCACAGTGACCGACCACTTTATAGATCCCGCTTTCGCGCAGCGTTCCTGGCGGGAAAAGTCGGCCGGTACGTTCCTCGATTTATTGTCCGATACCATGCGCCCGGATTCGGATTGCCCGGTATTTCAAGTGAGCTAGGAGACCAATGGGTACACCATCAAATGTGATTCGCGTTCCGCGGGCGCCGAAGACTTCCTACAATCCGCAACGGCCCCTGGTGAAGAACACGCTTTTGCTGAATCAGGTGCGGCATTTTCGAGAGGTGGAGAAGACGCTTCCGCCGGAAATGCGATCGGGAATCGACTTCGAATCGATCAAGACCGAGGGCGATGCGGCCGAGTACGTGCGCAGAATCACGGCAGTGCTGCACCCGCAAGGCGCGAAGGTAAAGAAGGCAACATGAAATCAGCCGCTTTATTTGTCTTTTGCTTGGTTCCGGCGTGCTTGCACGCGCAGGAAAGCGCGCTCGCCGCCGATTTTCGCGGCGAAAGCGAGCGTTTCAAAGATAGTTGCGCGAGCGGCTTCAGCTTCGGAAAAATCGCTAGCTGCGCCGACTTGCTGGCCACGGACCATCCTCTGCATGTCGCCCTCGGCAGCCTGGCTCCGCAAAACGGTTTCGGGAGCGGACTCGCATTCGTCAGCCATTTGACCCCGAACGAAAGCTGGCGCCTGAGCTGGAGCGTGGATGCGGTAGCGACCAGCAACGCATCCTGGCGCGCGGGCGGATACCTGACCGCGGTCCTGGTGCGCCATCCCAAAATCGTAGTGCAGCCGGGCGGGCCGGGATCTTCAGGCGGATCGGAACCGTCCATCCAAGAGTTTCCGGTTTTCCACGCCTATGCGCAAGGCATTTCGCTGAACACGCTCACGTTTTTCGGGCTCGGGCCGAATACGGTAGATACGGCCCGATCGTACTACGGAATGACTCAGACAATAACTGGCGTGAACGCGGTTTGGCCGGTTTTACAGAAGTTGAATATGTCGCTGTATGGCGAAGCGAACGGGCGTTTCGTAAATCTTCGCGGAAGTTATGGCAATTCCAGCCCGTCGATTGAGCAGCTCTACAATAACGCGACTGCGCCCGGGCTCGCGGGCCAACCGGCGTTCGCGCAATTCGGAGAGGGGATTCGGGCCCGCCCGGTATTCGCGGCCGATTATGTGCGACTGAACTATTTCTTCAATTACCAGCAGTACGTGGCCAGCGGCTCGATTTATTCCTTTCAGCGTTTCACGACAGATCTGGGCCATCAAATCGCGCTGTATCGGAAAACCCGGCTGCCGTATACGCGAGACTACAACGGACCGAATGACTGTTCCTCCGATCCCAGCGTTCACAAGTGTCCATCGCCGACGCGCGACCTGCAGGGAAGTATTGGCTTCCGATTTATATACAGCCAATCCATGACCGCGGCCAATCACGTAGTGCCGTTTTACTTTCAGCAGACGCTTGGCGGCTCGGATATAAACGGGACGCCGTTTCTCGCCAGCTATCAGGATTATCGCTTCCGCGCGCCGAACCTGATGTTGCTGCGCGGCAGCTTCGAGCATTCATTGCCCGGAAAACTCTCGCCGCTCGGCGTAGCATTCAATGCAGACTTTGGGAAGGTCGCGCTTTCCCGAAGCGCTTTAAGCTCCACTCCATTCCTGCATAGTTACTCCACCGGCCTGACTTTGCGCGCGGGCGGCTTCCCCGAGGTCTGGCTGCTTTACGCATGGGGCGGGCACGAGGGCGTGCACACGATCGGCGCGATGAACACATCGCTGCTGGGCGGGTCGGCGCGACCGTCATTGTATTGATCGTGTGAACGCGTGAAGTTATCATCAGGTGATAACATGGTCCGCACTCAAATCAGCCTGGACGAAAAGGGGTACGCGCTGGCGAAAAAAGAGGCGAGAAAGCTCGGTGTCTCCGTCAGCGAGTTGATCCGGCGTTCGCCGTGGATGCGTTACGTAGGGATGGTGGAATCCGGCGATCCGAACTCCAGCCTCAATATAGATCAGATCGTATACGGTCACAAGGATTGAGTCCTACATCGACACTTCGACGTTTATTGCAGCGATCGACCGGTCCTAGAGCTTGATTGCAGATTTGGCGTACAGACGCTGTGGGGCATGCTTTAGCCTGCGGCGGGCTTCAACCCGCCCACGCGGTCGCGTGAAGTTCTGCAACAAGCACTACTGAGGCGACTAGCCCCGCGCTCGGGAGGCCGGGACCGCCTGCGGTCCAGCCGCTGGGGCGGGCGCCGGCTCGGCGCGAACCATCCCTAACGCCTTGCGAAGCTCCTGGTCGACCTTCTTCATCACGTCGGGATTGTCTTTTAAGAACTGCTTCGCGTTCTCGCGGCCCTGGCCGATACGCTCGCCTTTGTAGCTATACCAGGCGCCGCTCTTCTCAATCAAGTTCTGCGCTGCGCCGAGATCGACCAGGTCGCCTTCTTTTGAGATGCCTTCGCCGTAGATGATGTCGAATTCGGCTTCGCGGAACGGGGGCGCCATCTTGTTCTTCACGACCTTGATCTTCGTCCGGTTGCCGATCACCGTTTCCCCGTCCTTGATGGCGCTGATGCGGCGGATATCGGCGCGAACGCTCGCGTAAAATTTCAGCGCCCGGCCGCCCGTGGTCGTTTCCGGATTCCCGAACATCACGCCGATTTTTTCTCGAATCTGATTGATGAAAATCAGACACGTATTCGATTTGGAAACGATGCCGGTGAGCTTGCGCATGGCCTGCGACATCAACCGAGCGTGCACGCCCATGAAGCTGTCGCCCATTTCGCCGTCGAGCTCCGCCTTCGGCACCAGCGCCGCCACCGAATCCACCACCAGAACATCGATGGAGCCGGAGGTAATCAACGCATTGGTGATTTCAAGCGCCTGCTCGCCGTAATCGGGCTGGGAAACCAGCAGATTGTCCACATCCACGCCCAGCTTGCGCGCGTAAGCCGGATCCAGCGCGTGTTCCACGTCGATGTAAGCGCCCATCCCGCCCTGCTTCTGCGCCTCCGCGACGACTTGCAGCGCAACCGTTGTCTTACCGGACGACTCCGGCCCGAAGATCTCCGAAATGCGCCCGCGCGGGAAACCGCCGATGCCGAGCGCATAATCCACCGAAATCGACCCCGTGGACACGGCGGGCGCCGCGGCCACGGCCTGCGAGCCCAACCGAATGATGGACCCTTTGCCGAACTGTTTTTCGATCTGGCCCAGCGTGGCGCCCAAAGCTCTGGCGCGCTCTTTTTCGTCCATGTGAGGAGATCCTTCCCAGGGGAGAGACCCCATTATAGCGCCGCACCTTCGTGCCTCTGTCCAAGGTTTTCGGCGGGCAGCGCCGAAAGCTGGCTCCTGCGGGAGGCGCAATACGATCTTGCACAAATCCGGGTGTCACGCATTGATCTTATGCGGCTGGAAATCGCTTAACCAAAAAAATGTTACGCCTGCGCCGGAAATTTGCCAGCGTCACGAAGACCCCGCTAGCCTTTGCCAGCAAGGAGGCATATCACAAGATTGGTCCCAGCGCAGCGATAATACTCGTCACAGCCGAGACCACGACCCCTACGGCTTGAGCCGCGCTTGAGACTGCCCCTTCGATCTCCCTAAGTATGTCCGATAAGTTCGCTTTGGTTGTGGTATCCGTACTGTGCATCATTTCGTGCGGCGACAGCCCTCCAGTTGGCGGCAATCGCCGAGGAATTTGTTGTCTGATCCCACGTGTAGGTAGAGCCTGATTGGGGCGCCGAAGGCACCTGACCGCCGGCGCTGAACGAATAACCGTTCCCGTTCGCGTCGAGCACCACGATCGAGACCCCGAATGTCTGAGCGGGTGCCGTAATAATCGGAACATCTCCGCGGTTGGTGTAGGACCCCCAGAAATGACAGGTTCCGTTCGATTGAAGGGTCAGGTTCAGCGTGTAGGCGCACTCAGTGGCACCGCTGCTGGTGGTGCCGGACCCCGTCCCGAAATTCCACGTTATCTCGGGGGGGGGCACCACGACCGGCGACAGCACTGTCAGGCGCGCTTTGTTCGCATTCAGGTTTGCTGCCACCTGGTCGGCCGGGCTTTCGGGATACCACCACCAAGTCTGATCCGCGGGGGCCATGATCACGGCATACTTCAAGTTGTTGCTCGTGTCGAGGAAGGGGCTGATCGCGGTGAGCCGGGCCTTGTTCGCATTCAGGTTTGCGGCTACCTGGTCGGCAGGGCTGTCGGGATACCACCACCAAGTTTGATCAGCGGGGGCCATGATCACCGCGTACTTCAAGTTGTTGCCCGTATCCAGGAAGGGGCTGATCGCGGTGAGCCGGGCCTTGTTCGCATTCAGGTTTGCGGCTACCTGGTCGGCAGGGCTGTCGGGATACCACCACCAAGTTTGATCAGCAGGAACCATGATCACCGCGTACTTCAACTGGTGGTCTGTATCAATGTAGGCGCTAATATCTGTGAGCCGCGCCTTATTCGCATTCAGGTATTGCGTCACCTGAGCGCCGGTAACGCCGGTGTACCACCACCAGGCTTGATTTGCAGGAGCCATGATGAGGGCAAACTTCACGGTGTTGTCGATATCAACGTACGCACGGATACTGGTGAGCATCGCCTTGTTGTTAGTCACCAGTTGGCCGATTTGGTCACTCAGAACGCTGGGGTACCACCACCAGGTCTGATTGGCAGGCGCCATGATAGTAGCAAATTCTAGCTGCAACAGACTAGCCATCTTCTCTGCCTCCTTTGTGACGAATCATTATACACGGACATGGAATCAAAAACCCGCACCGTCTTGCGGTCACACATTTTCGAATTACCTTACGGCGGACCCTTCCTTGATGAAGTGATGCAGATCGTTCGTCTCGGAATGGGTCCTTTATGCAGCCCAACAAATGTCAACTGCAATGTTTCCGCCCGGCTCTTCCTTGTGACCTAACGCCGATCCGCTTTGTGGAAGCGCGGTCGACGGCCTCCCATCCGCGCCGCCTCTGCCCTTCTCCGCGTGAGGTCGCCGCCGACCCGTGCTAAAAAGCTACGATGAAAAGAGAATAGAACATGGCGAGTCTTGATTGGTCGCAATGCCCCGCGGTGGAAAGCATCCCTGGCAAGGTCAGCGGCGCATGGGTTCTTAAAGGTACCCGCATGCCGGTATCCGCCATTTTTGAAAACATCGAAGCGGGAGCCAGCATCGACGATATTATGCAGTGGTTTGACGGCCTCGACCGTGAACAGGTCAAAGCCGTGATCGAGTTTGCCGCCCGCAGCCTCGACAAACCCCCGGCTTACGCCCCAGCGCCGTAATGCGGGTTTTATTCGATCAGGCGATACCTGTTCCAATCCGCGCGTTTCTGGAAGGCCATACGGTCAGGACCGCCGCGCAGGAAACATGGGACCGGCTGCGGAATGGCGAATTGCTCAGCGTCGCCGAAAGTGCCGATTTTGACGTATTTCTCACCACTGATAAAAACATCCGCTATCAGCAGAACCTTGTCGGCCGGAAAATCGCGATCGTTGTGTTGAGTAAGCAGCAATGGCCGGAAGTACGGGCGCATGTTGAGCGGGTTTTCGCGGCGGTCAACGCGGCCACTCCCGGCAGCTATACCGAAGTCGAAATCCCGTAAGTCTACCCGCGGTCAGGCGTCAGGCAGCCGCTTTCTATCCACAATCTGCTTTCACACCTGTCTTTGGGACAACGATCGCTTCTACTTAACTGCGCCCCCGATCCCGACGCGGATCCGGGGCGATCGCAAAGCCTTGGGACCTTTATTATCATTGTCGGCCCGCACCGCCGGAGCTATTGGTCCCGGCCCGCACTGGTTGCGTAGCTCGTTGGGGTCGCCTGCCGGCCCCGGGACTAGTGTGTTGTCGATGCAGGGGATTGCGCTTAGATATTCGTAGATGGCCTTGATGTCATAGTCGGTCATATGCGAAAACGTTACCCACGGCATGATTTGGAGAAGACTACCATCCGGGATGTTGTTGAAGGTGGTTCCGGGGATGACTCCGGTGGGAATGCAAATTGGCGTTTCACCTTCATTAATTGCTTGGATTTGGGCTGGTGTGCAGTTCGGATGGACATGATCGTAATCATGACCGTTCTTGATGATGTCGCTAAACTCTGCAAGCGTGTGGCCGCCTTCCGCCCGTCCAGTGTAGTCCGGTGTCAGATTTCGCGTGATGATGGCTGGACCCGCGTACCCTTTAGGCCCAGTTGGAGTCCCGACTGCGCCGAAGTTCGTGCCCCCATTCAGATAGACACTCGGATCGAGCTTCTCCAACTGGCCAAAGTACGGGTTGCCGTCCGGGAGGTAGGGGTAAATGAAGAGTGAGTCCGGCGTGCCGCTGCTATGGCAACCATTGCAGTCGCCAACAGCGTTGACCAGATAGCTGCCGAGTCCCACCAAATTGGGGTCCTTTCCCGCCAGATTCAGCGGAACGGGTGCGATCGCGAAGCCTTTCGTGACGAGTTGCTGGATCGCCTCGTCGTTGTTCTGCGCTTGCAGAGCCAGCGGAAGGCTCAACATCCCCACAACCCCGATTACAACCGCAGCCACTACTGCGGCGCCCTTAGCAAAATGTACCGATCCCATTTGCGTTTCTCCTTGTCCTTTCGACGGACGACCGTCGTCGCTAAATCGTATGCTGAGACGATGGAGGACCGAGCCCGCCGGAATTCACGGGCACGCCTTATTAGGGGTAAACAAGAGGTCTTAAAGAATACCACACTGGGGCACATCCGGCGGGACATGTTCTCACGACCGGGTGCTGTGAGATTTTTCAACCCGACCCCGGAGTTTTTAACAACATCGATCGTGTCTAGAACCGTGCCGAGCCGCTCTCCATCTTTAACGCGCATCCACTTTCGCCACTCGCGTTGCAGTTTTTCGGCCGATACGTTATAAAAGACATGAATCGAGGCCGGCATCGAAGCTGAAGGAGGGATGTAAAATGCGGTTGCGAGCTTCCATTGCGCTACTTTCGGGCCTTGCTTTTACTGCATGTTCCAGTACTCCCGCCCAGAAGGAAGCGAAATTCCTGAAAACGGGCACGGGTTACTTCGACAAAAAGGATTATTCCCGCGCGGCGATCGAGTTCATGAATGCGGCGAAGGTCGCCCCCATGGATGCCGAGCCTGCGTACCAGCTTGGCTTGACCTATCTCCAGCTCCGGGATTACGAGAAAGCCATTTTGTCCTTCCAGCAGGCGCTGCAACTTAATCCGCAGCACAGTGGAGCGCAATTGAAGATGGCCGAGATGATGGCGAGCACGACGGATAAGACGACGCTCGAGGATGCCAAGCAGCGGCTGGACACAATCATCGGGGCCTCGCCCGGCAACTCCGAAGCGATTAATGCTCTTTCTATTACCGAGGCCCGCCTGGGCGATTCGGATCAGGCGATTCGGGTGCTGGAAGACGCGCTTCAGAATGCTCCCGCCGACTTGCGGTCCTCGGTAACACTCGCGCGGCTCAAACTGTCGCAAAAGGACCCTGACGCCGCGGAAAAGGTCTTAAAGGATGCCGTTCAGCAGGCTCCGAAATCGGTGGAAGCAGCTTTGGCGCTGGCGCAATTCTATGTGTCGATCAACAAGCCGGATGAAGCCGAAGCCGAGGCGCGCCGCGCTGTAGGACTCGATCCGAAAAATGGAGCCGCGCTGCTCACCCTGGGCTATGTTCAAATGGTCCAAAAACGCCTCGACCAAGCGGAAGAAACTTACCGCCAAATTTCCGCGCTTCCGGATAAACAGTACAGGTCTCTGCACGCGGTTTACTTACTTCGAACGGGCAAAAGCGATGCGGGCATCCAGGAATTGCAACGTTTGTGGAAGGCGGATACCAAGGACCGGAATCTTCGCACGCAGTTGGTAGCGGCTTACGTCAGCGTGAATAAGCCAGGCGAGGCAGAGAAACTTCTCTCCGACGCGATTAAGGCTCAGCCGAACGATTCGCTGGCTTTAACACAGCGCGCGGAGATCTATCTTCGAGCGGGCAAGTACACGCAAGCCGAGAAAGATCTTCAGCAGGTTGCGAGCACGCAATCCCAATCCGCGTCCGTGCACTATGCCTTGGCGCGCGTGCGAGCGGCCAGCGGCTCCAATGTCGGGCAACGGCAGGAACTTGAGAATGCGCTCCGGCTGGATCCGAATATGCTCGCGGCGCGGATCGATCTGGTTCAAGCATTGATTGCGGACAAACAGGCGAAGACAGGCTTGGATGTGGCGAATCAAACACCCGAAGCGCAAAGGAATAATCCCGGTTTTATCGCGGTCCACGCCGCGGCGTTGATGGCGAACCAGGATCAAGAAGGGGCGCGGAAGGAAATCGCGCGCGGGCTGGCGATTGCCAAGACCCCGCTCCTGCTGATGCAGGATGCCACTTTAAAGTTAATCGAAAAAGACTACGCTGGCGCTCGCGCGCCCATCGACGAACTCCTCAAGGCACAGCCGGATAATATCAATGCGTGGAGCTTGCTCGTGCAGACATACGCGGCGGAGAAGCAGTTGCCCAAGGCTGTGGCGCGTTTGCGGGAGGGCGTGCAAGAGAATCCGAAGTCGGCGAGGCTGCAATTCCTATTGGCGCAAACGCTGCTTGCATCCGGCAACCGGAAGGAGGCTCGGCCGGCGCTTGCGGCCGCCGCCGCGGCAGATCCCAATATGCCGGGAGTTCGCATCGCGCAAGTGCGACTCGAGATCGCGGATGGGAAGCCCGATTCCGCCCAGCAGATGTTGAACGACATGATTGCGAAAGACCCTAAAGATGCGCTCGCGCGGATGATGCTCGCGGAAGTAGAGGCTAAGGCTGGCAATCAGGCGGGCGCCAATGCTCAATATCGCGCGATTGTCGATACGGATCCGAACAATATCCCCGCTTTGAACGATCTCGCCTGGTCGTTCGCGAACGACAACCCCGATGAGGGATTGAAGTATGCCCAGCAAGCCGCCAAGCTGGCGCCGGAAAATCCGTCCGTTCAGGACACGCTCGGCTGGCTGTACTACCGCAAGGGCGTCTACGATTCCGCGGTAAGCCACTTGAAAGCGGCGGTTGCGGCCGAAGGCACGCCGCAACGGAAATATCATCTCGGTCTTGCGCTTACCAAGGCGGGCGATCAGGATGCCGGCCGAAAAATGGTCCGGGCGGCGCTGGATTCAGACCCGAATCTGGCTAAGACTGAGGGGAATTAGTAGGACAAGCTTCAGCTTGTCCCTGGGCAAGCTAAAGCTTGCCCTACTTGCTTCTGATTTTCACAAGGCGGTCGCCCTGGAACGCTCCGATGTAGATGGAATTGCCCACCTGCAAGGCGACCGAAACACCGGAAATCAACCCGCCCTTCCCTTGTGAATCGAACACGCTCTGCGCGGTCATATTCGCGGGATCGATATCGGCCACTTCGAACGCCTGAATGCAAGGCGTCCCGCTTCCGCTGGGGCATTCGCCGCGCGCGCTCTTCACGCCAGCCGCAAGCATATGGCCGTTCGCGGTCCAGGTGATGTTATCGGGCATGAAGTCGAGTTTCACCACCCCTACATCTTTGCTCTGCCGCAAATCGTACTTGTGAACTTCCTTCGCAGTCCATGCGTTGAAGTACATGTGGCGGCCGTCTGCGCCGGCAAGAACTCCGTTCGGATAACCAGCGTGCGTACCCGGTAGTTCGCCCTCTTCTTTGACTGGAGACCACTGCGAAACGTACCCACTCGGCGAGCCCGCGAATAAATCCGAGGTATCTCCCTGGCTCCTGAGCGCGGTGGGATGCGTGGCAATGAAGCTGCCATCGGGTAGTGCGGCGGCATCGTTAAAATCCCTGATGCTTACCGCGCAGCCGCGCCATATAAGGGACCAACTCCCGCCCGACTGCTTCAGCTCAAACATTTCAATTGACTCCCGCGCGCCGTGATTCACCACGTAGAGCTGCATCGCGCCGCTATTCCGCTTCGAAAGCGAGATGCCATGGGGAATCATCCTGTCGGCGATGAAGCCGGGGCAGGCGGGATCGCCCCATTTCGTGTCGCGGCCTTCTGTAATCGAAAGCTTGCTGAATTTTTTGGCGGCGATATCGAACAGGACCAAGCCGGCCTCCGGCCCCGGCGCTGTTTTCCCGTTTGCGCCGCGCGTGCTCACCATCTGACTGACGATCAGGTATTTGCCGTCCGGAGTCAGCTCAAGGTCTTCAGGCGATCGCGTCCCGCAGAGGATTTCGATATCGCCATGGACGCCGCACTCCATGAGGGGCGGCGCCGGAGGTCCGCCTTTCGATTGAGCCAGCGCCACGGAAGCGGCCACGCCAAAAGCGGCGAGCAACGGCAGAATCGGCTTCATGAGTCCTCCTTAATCGCAAAAGAATTTCAGAGCGCGCGCGATATAGGATTTTAACTCCGTGCGATTCACTACGGCGTCTAGAAACCCATGTTCCAGCAGGAACTCGCTGCGCTGGAATCCGTGGGGCAGTTTCTGGCGGATGGTTTGTTCGATCACGCGAGGACCGGCGAACCCGATCAGCGCGCCCGGTTCGGCGATGTTCAGATCTCCGAGCATCGCGAAACTCGCGGTCACGCCGCCTGTTGTGGGGTCGGTGAGCACGCTGACATAAGGAACTTTCGCGTCATCCAGCCGCATCAACGCCGCCGAAATCTTCGCCAGCTGCATAAGGCTAATCGCGCCTTCCTGCATCCGCGCTCCGCCGCTTGCCGAGATGATAATGAGTGGCGCCCGATTCGCAATAGATCTCTCGATTGCGCGCGTGATTTTTTCGCCGACAACCGCTCCCATGCTGCCGCCGATGAACTTCAGCTCCATCGCGCAAATGTTGACCTGGCGTGCTTCCAATCTCCCGGAAGCGGAGATGAGCGCGTCCGACAGCTTCGTAGCGCTTTGCATCGCCTGCAGACGGGCGGAATATTTTTTCGAGTCTTCGAAATTAAGCGGGTCCGTTGAAATCAGCGCCGCGTCGTGCTCTTGAAATTCGGCGTCGAACAGCATTGCGAGGCGGGCGCGGGCGTCGATCCGGAAATGATGGCCGCACTTCGGACAGCACTGAAAATTGTCCTCTAGCGCTTTTTTCCAAATTATTTGCGAGCAGCTCTCGCATTTCTGCCAGAGGCCTTCGGTGCGAACGCGGCGATACTCGCTATCTGGCGCATTCGCTCCTGATTTTTGCCGGGTGAACCACGCCATCGCGAACACTTGAACCACGGTAGCATGTGGGGCCGGTTGCTAACCGGCGCGCGATTGCCAATCGCGCTATTCAGGTTTGCTGGAAAGGTCGGCAGGCGGGTTTGGCAACCCGCCGCCGGTTAGCAACCCGGCCCCACAACCCGCGCTACTGCACCGCGATCGTGGTTACCTGGGTCGTGGATGTGCCGTTGATGCTGATCGTCACCGGCACCGCGTTCCCAGTAACGCCGTTCGGCACCACGATGTTCATCTGCAACACTCCTGTCACCAGGCCCGGAGCCGCGCCTGCGAATTGCACGGTGGCAGGCACGCCCCCGACGGTGGCCGTCGCGCCCGAGATCGTGAGCAGGTCCGCCGATGTTTTCGGCACCGGCGTAACGCTTCCGGTGACGCCCGGAGGATTGGTATGGCCGCCTCCGGTTCCGAACACCGAAATCACACTGCCCTGTGGAGCGGGCTGGATGCCGGCACCCGACACGCCGTTATACGTCCCGTTTTGATTAATGGCCGAAAGCTGACCCGTCCCCTGCTGGTTGGAAGTGAAGAGCCCGGGGCTTTGAGCCGCGACAGCTAGCGGGATTGCCGCCGACTGCACGTTGTTGAATGAGACGACCACGTTGGTACTGAGCTGCCCGCCGATTTCCCAAGGAGCGATGACATTGATTTGAGTGGCGGAAACGTATATCGGAGTTCCGGGAACCCCACCGAACAGCACCTGCACTCCGGCGAGTGTTGGATCCACTCCGCCGCTCGCGTTCAGCGCAAAGCTGACCCCTGTGGCCGGCCCAAGCTGCAAGCCTTTAATCGTGATCAGCTCTCCCGGCGCGATATAGGTGGCAACGTAACTGGCCGCGTTCTGCACTGTGGTCGGCTGCGGCGCCGCCTGCGCGGTAACCACCAACTGAACTGGGATCGCGATCGGGCTCGCCAATACTCCTGGAGCGGAGATCGAGATCGATCCGTTATATGTCCCCACGGCCAAGCCTTGCGTATTTACGGAGACGTTGATGTCTTTCGAGCCTGTGCTTCCGGTGGTTGAGCCGGAAGATGGAATATCGGTCGAAAGCCAGCTGCCGCCGGAGGTTGTCGTTGTGCCAACGGTAAACGCAACCGGTCCGCCCGTGCTTGTCAGGGTAATTTTCTGCGACGCCGGCGTCGCGCCATTGATCTGATACGCAAAGTTCAGTGAACTGACGGAGGCCGTGACCGTTTGCGCCGGGCCGACATTGAGCGTGACCGGAATCGTCAACGAGGGCTGCGAGGCGCCGACCAGTGTCAACAAGATCTGCGCAGTGTACTGGCCTTGCGATAGAGTGTTGGCGGCGATGCTGACCTGAATCGGCCCGCTCGCCGACCCGCTGGCCGGCGAAATCTGCAACCAGTTGTTGCCCGTGGAGTACTGAATTGATGACGTGAAGCTCGCCGTGCCGCCGGTGCTGGCCAGAGTGAGGGTTTGCGCGGCGGGAAGCGGCCCTCCTTGTGCCTCCGCGAACGTGAGCGATGTCGGCGAAACCGCCACGCTCACATTGGAGGTCAGGGTCAGCGTCACAGGAACCGTGAGCTGATAATTCGGAATCGTAGAAGACGAAATCTGGATGGTCCCGTTATAGACTCCCGGATTGGTCAGCACGCCCGGTGAAATGGTGACGGTGAGCGGCGCGGGAGCATTGCCGGTGTTGGGGCTCACCGCAAGCCATGCTCCGCCCGTCGATGACGTTACTAAAGCCTGAAAATCGGGAAGGCTGCTCAGGCTCGTGCTGGTAAGCGAGATGGTGCGCGTGAATGGTTGCGCGCCCACCTGAGCAGTCTCCAGGCCGAATCCGGCCGGCATATTCACCACTAGCTCAGGTTTATTGGCGGCGCTCACCGCGGCTGTGACGTTGATGGTCAAATTCGTCGTGCCGGTGGACGACGTGTAACTAAGCGTGACCGCGCCGGAACACAAGCCGGCGCCCATGCCCGAGATGCCTGGAGCAGTAATTGTCACGGTTGCCGGAGTAGCGGCTCCAGACGCTGTTGCGGCGAGCCAGTTCGCGGGGCAATTTGCGGCGGCGGTAACGCTAGGGGTCACCGTGAATGAAATCGGCTGCCCGGTGCTTACAACACTCACGAGCTGCGCGCCAGGGAGCGATTGGCCCGTCTCGTAGCTGAATAATAAAGCCTGCGGTCCCGCCTGCAATACGGATGCGGCAGTCAAATTGAGCGTCACGGCGATCGTTTGCGTGTAGGTGTCGCCGTTCGTAGGTGTGATCTTAATCGTTCCCGTCGAACTGCCGAGTGGCTGGCCGGCAGGATTGACCCGAATAGTAAGGGTTGCGGCGGTCGTGCTGGTGCCGGATGTCGAGAAATTCGTTCCAGTTGTGGCCGTAAGCCAAGCCGAATCCGAAGCGAAAGCGAACCCTTGTTTACTGCCATCGGATGCGGTTACTTGTACCGTCTGGTCGGACGGCGGAGTGGTCGCGCCGAACTGGGCGCTATATGCCAGCGAATTGGCGGAAAGTTGTATCAGCGGATGCGCGGCCGCAATCAATGTAATGGGAACCGCGACCCCTCCAGGGTTAAAGACCACACTTGCGGTGTAGGTGGCGGGCGTGAGATTGGCCTCCGCGGGTTTCGGTATCAGCATCACAGAGCCTGGCGTGCTTCCTCCGAATGCGCTCAGTTGAAGCCAGGCGACATTCGGGGTGAGCGCAGCGGTGAAAGTCGTCGTCCCGCTGCTGGAAGTGACGTTCAATTGAAGCGGACCGGGATCGGGTGTGCCGGTCTGCCACAAAATCGGCGCTGGGTTGCTCGGAGAGGTGGTGAGGGTCGCGCTCGCATTAACCGTTAGCGTGACCGGGATCTGCACTGAATCCCCGCTGGTGGAACTTTGAACGATGATGGACCCGGTGTAAGTGCCCGCGGTTAAGCCCTGGGGATTCGTGAACACTTGAAAACCTGCGTCGCCCGACGTGCCGCTGGTGGCGCTGAGCTCAAGCCAATTTCCACCAGTCTGCGTCTGCGGGGTGATCGAGTAGGTAAGCACCGCGCCGCTGCTTGCGATCTGCACGGTGGAGCTCGATGGCGTCGCAGTGCCGGAGCCTTGCTGGGCACTGAAGGAAAGAGTCGAGGGATTCGCGGAGAGCGCGGACGCGCCGCTTACGCTTACCGTCACGTTTACCGTCTGTTGTAGCGCGCTCTGCCCGCTAACGGTGACCGTAAGAGTTCCCGAGTAGGGCGCTCCTTGAATCAGTCCTTGTGTGTTCACGCGAACCGGCAATACAGAGGGTGTCGAATTGAAATTGAGCGTGGATGGGGTGACAATCCAATTCTGATTCGCAGTGATCACGGCAGTGCCGGTCGCGCCCGAATTCCAACTGATGTACAAATTCTGCGGCTGGCTGATTCCGTTGGCGGGAACGCCGTTGAAGGCGAGCGCGACGGGCGATGTAGGAGGGTTCGTCGCCACGGTGAGTGTCGTCTGTGCCCGGAGTGTGTCGAAACAACCCAGCGCGGCCACGATCGCAATTATTGTCAAGGTAAGATTTTTCAACTGATTCATGAGGGGAACTACTTTCCTTCCGTACGCCGGTATGCAATCAGTTATCCAAGAATCGTTTCAAACAAAATAGGTGTACATGTTTTAATCCAGCAAAACAAGCTTTAGCCTGTCCTCGGAAGTAGAACAAGCTTAAGTAGGACAAGCTTTAGCTTGTCCTTTCGGATGTAGAACAAGCTCAAATCGGACAAGCTGAAGCTCGTCCTACTCGCTTAAGATAAAAGCAGCGATGTCCAGCGATGACGATGCTGCCATCCGTGTGGTCAACCTCACGAAAACGTACCGCTCTGGCGACGCGGACCTTACGGTTTTTTCGCGCCTGAATTTCGAAGTCGCGCGGGGGGAAAAGCTCGCGCTGGTAGGCGAATCGGGCGCGGGTAAAAGTACGTTGATGCACCTGCTGGGAGGTCTGGACAGGCCGACGGAGGGTGCGATATACTTCGGGCAGAACGACATTTGCACGCTTTCCGCCGCTGATTTAGCAGCGTTCAGGAACCGGGAGGTTGGATTTGTATGGCAGATTCAATCGCTTCTGGCCGAATTCACGGCGCTGGAGAATGTAATGATGCCGTTGCTGATTCGGGGGCAGGCCAGAGAAACGGCGGAGCCTCTGGCGATGGCGAGGTTGAATGAAGTTGGTTTGCGGAGCCGCGCATCGCATCGCGCGGGAGAGCTTTCGGGCGGCGAACAACAGCGCGTGGCGCTGGCGCGTGCCTTGGTGGGCGATCCCGGTATCCTGCTCGCAGACGAGCCCACCGGCAACCTGGATTTCCGCACCGGGGAAATGATCATGGGCCTGCTGGAGGATCTTCACACCGCCCGCCGGCTTACCTCTGTTCACGTCACCCACAATTTGAATTTCGCCCGGCGCGCGGATCGCGCGCTGGCGCTGGAGCGCGGCCAATTAGTTCCCGTAGACTTCGCGGAGTCCGCGATGTGGGAGTCGCCGCATGTTTGAGAGATATACCGAAAAGGCCCGCCGTTCCATCTTCTTCGCGCGCTATGAAGCCAGCACTTTCGGAAGTCCCGAGATCGGAACCGAGCATTTGCTGCTAGGGTTGTTGCGGGAAGATCCAGCGTTGCTCGGCGCGAAGCCGCCGCTTGAACCGATTCGTAAATGGATCGTAGATCACGGCGGGGCGCGCGGCGAAACTATACCCACCTCGATGGATTTGCCCTTGAACCAGGAGTGCAAGCGTGCGCTGATGTTGGGGGCCGATGAGGCCACTAAAATGGGCCACACACGGGTCGAGACGGGTCACCTGCTGCTCGGCATTGTGGATCAGGAAAGCTGCGGCGGCGCGACGGCCTTAAGGGAATTCGGATTTATCGCGGATGCGTTGCGGGCCGCGGTTGCATCCAACCCTGTGGGGGCGGCTCTTCCGGATTTCCCGGCCGCGTCAAGGGCCGATTCGCCGGGTGGTCACCTCCAAAAGGCGCTGCTCGACAAAGCCGGGGCACATTGGGGCTCCGCTTCTGCGCTGTGGTCCTCTGAGAATCGAGAGGCCCGAAACATGTACTTGAGCGCCCAAGGTGAAGCCCGCAAGTTAAACAGTCCATGCGTTGAAACCAGGCATCTTTTGCTCGCACTGGTTCAAGGTATTGCTGTCAAAACCTGCTTTGGACTCGATCCGGCGGCGTTTCGTCAGCACATCAAGCCCGAGCCGGCGCGCCGCGAACATGTATCTGCGATGCCGCCTACAGATGAATTGAAGCGGGCTCTGGCCTTTGCAGCGGAAGAGGCGGAGAGGTTGGGACACAAGGACCTTGGGCCCGAACACTTGGTGCTCGGATTGCTTCGCGAGGAAGCGAGTGAAGCGTCGGAAATCTTGCGGGCAAACGGTTTAAGTTTGGATCAGGCGCGCCGCGCGGTGGCGGCGTTCCGGGATCCGCGTCTCGAGTCAGAAGGAAGTGATTATGTTTGAACGTTATACAGAGAAGGCTCGCAGGGTAATTTTTTTCGCCCGTTATGAAGCCAGCCAGTTTGGCAGCCCGTGCATCGAAACCGAACACCTGCTGCTGGGCTTGCTCCGGGAGGACAAATCTCTCGCAAACCGATTTTTGCGCTCCAACGCATCGGTGGAATCGATTCGCAAGCAAATCGAAGCTCATACCACCATGCGGGAAAAGGTTTCTACGTCCGTCGACCTGCCGCTGAGCCATGAGTGCAAGCGCGTGCTTGCCTATGGCGCCGAGGAGGCGGAGCGGCTTAATCACAAACATATCGGCACGGAACATCTTTTGCTTGGCTTGTTGCGAGAAGAAAAGTGCTTCGCCGCCGATATACTGCATGAGCGCGGCTTGCGTCTGTCGCAAGTGCGCGAGGATATCGCCCGCCAGAGCTCCGAAAAAATGTCATCCAATCGCCCCAAGGAAAGTTCTTTGTTGAGTGAGTTCAGCCGCGACCTCACCCAGGCCGCGACCGATGGCCTGCTGGATCCCCTGGTTGGCCGCGATTACGAACTTGAGCGCGTGGTGCAGATCCTGTGCCGCCGCACCAAGAACAACCCCGTGTTGATCGGCGAGCCGGGTGTTGGTAAAACCGCGATCGTGGAGGGATTGGCCCAGCGAATCGCGGACGGAGACGTCCCTTCGTTCCTCTCCGACAAACGCATCCTGGCGCTGGATCTTTCGTTGATCGTCGCCGGCACCAAATATCGCGGGCAATTTGAAGAGCGGCTGAAGACCATCATGAAGGAACTGATGGAGAACCAGAACGCCGTGATCTTCATTGATGAGCTGCACACGTTAGTGGGCGCCGGGTCGGCGGAAGGCTCGCTGGATGCGGCGAATATTTTGAAGCCCGCGCTTTCGCGCGGTGAGATCCAGTGCATCGGCGCGACCACTCCCGCGGAATACCGCAAATCTATTGAAAAAGACCGGTCGCTCGAGCGCCGCTTCCAGGCCGTCAAAGTGCCGCCGCCAAATGAAGCGGACGCGATCCGCGTTCTGTTCGGAATCAAGGAACGCTACGAAAAATTCCATGCAGTCGCGTACACGGATGAGAGTTTGGAGAATGCCGTCCACACCTCGGTTCGCTTTATTCCAGACCGCTTCCTGCCCGATAAGGCCATCGACCTGATCGATGAAGCGGGCGCGCGCGTAAAATTGCGGCAGACCACGTTGCCGGGTGAAGTGGCCGACGTGCAGAAGCGCATAAAATTCATCGTGCACCGGATGGAAAATGCCATCGCCAACCACGAGTTCGAGAAGGCGCGCTTCTATTCCGACGAAGAACGCAAGGAGCGCGAGAATCTGCGCCAGCTTCGCGATAAGTACAATCTGGACGACACGTCCACGGGCGTGGTCACGAAAGACGACATCGAAGAAGTGGTCGCGCGCTGGACTGGCGTGCCGATGACGGCGATAAAAGAAGAAGAAGTATCCAAGCTTCTTCGCATTGAAGAAGAATTGCACCGGCGCGTTATCAGCCAGGAGAAGGCAATTTCCGCGCTGGCTCGAGCGATCCGCCGGTCGCGCGCCGGCTTGAAATCGCCGAAGCGCCCCGCTGGGTCGTTCCTGTTTCTTGGGCCGACGGGCGTGGGCAAGACTGAAGTTGCACGCGCTCTGGCGGAATTCCTGTTCGGCAGCGAGAAATCGCTAATTCGCTTCGATATGTCCGAATTCATGGAGAAGCACTCGGTATCGAAGCTGATCGGCTCGCCTCCCGGATACGTCGGATACGAAGAGGGCGGACAGCTTACCGAACGCGTAAAGCGCGCGCCCTACTCCATCATTCTTTTGGACGAAATCGAGAAAGCGCACCCGGATGTCTACAACATCCTGCTGCAGGTGTTCGAAGACGGCCAGTTAACCGACGGCCTCGGCAACACGGTCGATTTCAAGAACACCATCATCATCATGACCTCGAACCTCGGCGCGCGATTCTTGGAAAAGAAATCGCCCATGGGCTTCCACGCGCCGGGCTCCGGGCTGCCTCAAAAAGTCGAGGATCAGGTAATGGGCGAGGTCAAGAAGGCCTTCAATCCTGAGTTCCTCAACCGCCTGGACGAGGTGATCCTGTTTACGTCCCTCAACGATGAGGACCTGCTCAAGATCATCGAGCTTCTTACGGCGCAGATCAATCAAAATCTGGGCGCGAAGCAAATTAAAATTCGCCTTGCGACGGACGCGGCCAGGCACATTCTGGAGAAGACCTGCACGGATCGCAGCTACGGCGCGCGCCCGCTGCGGCGAGCGCTTCAGAAGTACATCGAAGATCCGCTGAGCGAGGCGCTGATTCAAGGGTCGCTCGCGCGGCCTGCCGAATTCGAAGTCTACCTCGGCGAGGGCGGCCTTTACTGCCGCCAAGTATCGCAAGTCCCGCAAGAACAGCCGGTGTCGGCGGGCGGGGAACCAATCGCGGAGGAAGAAGCGCCTCCCGCGCCCGGAATGCCGCTCTACATGTTTGAGTAGGACAAGCTTAAGCTTGTCCTACTGTAATCATGTCCACAGTCTCAACATGCCCAGCTTGCGGATCCGGCGTCCCGCCCGCGGCAAGCATTTGTGGCCGCTGCGCGCATCCAGTTGCCGCGCCCCCACTCAACCCGGAACCCAAGCCTCAACCTGATTGGATCAAGCGCCTCGGTCCGTTCGGCGCAATCGCTGCCGCCGCGCTCAAATTCAAGACGGCGATTCTGCTGGTTCTGGCCAAAGCGAAATTTCTGATCTTCGGGCTGGCGAAGCTGAAGACATTACTGTCGATGCTCGCCACCATCGGCGTGTATTGGACCATTTATGGCTGGAGATTCGCAGCGGGTTTCGTTATCGGAATCTATATTCACGAAATGGGTCACGTGTGGATGCTGCGGCAATACGGCTTGCGCGCGAGCGCGCCGATGTTCATTCCCGGCTTCGGGGCGTTCGTGAGTTTGTACGACAGCCCGGCTGACGCTTCACAAGACGCGCGGATCGGCCTGGCAGGACCATTGTGGGGCGCCGGCGCGGCTGTCGCTTTCCTTTTGCCCGGCGTTGCCGGAGCAGGCGGAGTTTGGTTCGCCATCGCGCATGCCACGGCGTACATCAACCTTTTCAATCTCACGCCCGTATGGATGCTCGACGGAGGGCGAGCTTTCGGCGCCTTGGACTATCGCCAGAGGCTGATGTGGCTAGGTTTGGCGGCCGTGCTTTGGTATATGAGCGGCTCGGGATTATTTCTACTCTTGCTACTGGGTGCCGCATACCGCGTGTTCTGGAAGAAAGACCACGCGATCGCGGCGGATCAGGGTGCAATGTTTCAGTTCGCGGGACTAATGATTTTATTCGGTGCGATACTGATGATGCGGAATTGATCGTATGCCGACCGTGTTTACTGAACTTGTCGTTCTTCCCCCTCCGGAGATCCCTCCGCGCAAAAAATGGACGCGCGGCGAGTGCGAATTCCTGGATTCACTCGGATTCTGGGAGAGCAAGCATTTCGAATTGATTGATGGAGAGCTAATTAACAAGATAGGCAAAAACCGCCCTCATGTGTTCGTGACCAAAGCTATTCACCTTTGGCTTATCGACATTTTCGGTTTTGAGAGAGTTGAACAAGAAAACCCTATAGACGTCGCGCCTGAAGATAATCCGGCCAGCGAACCAGAACCCGATCTTGTCGTCTTGCGGGAACCCAGCGAACATTATAGGGAGAACCCGAAACCGCAAGACATCCTATTGGCGATAGAGGTGGCGGATTCGACGCTGGATTTCGATCTCTCAAAGAAAGCACGGCTTTACGCGCGCGCCGGCATCCCAGATTATTGGGTGTTCGATATCAAAAAGCGCCGCGTGATTGTGCATCGCGAGCCCGCGGGCGATAATTACCGCTCAATCGTTGAGTACCGCGAGCATGAAAGCGTCACCCCGCTCGCCGCATCTCAGGCCGCATTTCAAGTCGCGACTGCCTTCGGCGAGTAACTACTCCTTCGCCGCGATTCCCAGAGCCTTCATCTTGCGATATAGATGGCTCCGCTCCAGCCCAACTAAATCGGCTGCCCGGGTAATGTTGCCTTTCGCCTCTTCCAGCTTGCGGAGAATATAATCGCGCTCAGCGGCTTCGCGCACTTCGTGCAAGCTGCCGAAGCGCTCGATCGGCCGGTCGAACCCGCGGCGGGCGCGATCGAGCGGAATGTGGCGCAGCTCAATGCGCGATTGCGGATTCATGATCACGATGCGCTCCATTAGATTTCTCAATTCGCGTACGTTGCCGGGCCAGGAATAGTCTTCAAGGGCGCGCGAAGCCTCTTCGGACAACTGCTTTGGCTTGCGGCCGTAGGCTGTCGTGAACTCTTTCAGGAAGTGATCCGCTAGAAGCCGCACGTCTTCAATCCGTTCGCGCAACGGCGGCACGTGGAAGGGAATCACGTTCAGCCGGTAAAACAAATCTTCGCGGAAATTGCCGCGCTCGATTTCTTCTTCCAGGTTCTTGTTGGTGGATGCGATCACGCGCACGTCGACCTGAACCCATTCGGAAGCTCCCACCGGCTCGAAGCGGTGCTCGTCCAGAGCGCGCAAAACTTTGGCCTGGGTCTTCAGCGACATGTCGCCCACTTCGTCAAGGAATAAGCTCCCGCCGTCAGCCTTCTGAAATTTGCCCGTCTTTTCGTCAAGCGCGCCGGGCAGGCTGCCCTTGCGATGCCCGAACAATTCGCTTTCGATCGCGTACTCGGGAATTGCGGCGCAGTTGACTTCGATGAACGGCTCGCTGGAGCGCTGGCTGGCGGCATGGATCGCGTGGGCGATTAATTCTTTTCCGGTCCCGCTTTCGCCGTAAATCAAAACTCGCCCGTTGGTCGCCGACATCAGCGCCAACTGCTGGCGCAAAGCCCTCATGGGGACACTTTCACCGATGATGCTGGGCTTGGCGCCATTTGACTCCTTCATCCGCGCCAGTTCGAGCTGCAAGCGCTTCTGCTGGAGAGCGTTCTTGATGACGACGGTCACCTTCTCGATGGTCAGCGGCTTCTCCAAAAAATCGAACGCGCCGAGCTTGGTGGCTTTTACCGCGGTCTCGATTGTGCCGTGCCCGGAAATGATGATCACCTCCGGCCGGTGCTCGAAAGGGATCTCCTGGATACGAGCCAGCGTCTCCATTCCATCGAGCCCAGGCAGCCACACGTCGAGCAGCACAATCTCGAAATTTCTCCGCGCCAACGCTTCCATGCAAGCTTCGCCGCTTTCAACGGCTGCGCAAACGCAGCCCTCGTCTTCGAGCACTCCTGTTAGAGAGTCCCGGATGCCGGGTTCGTCATCTACGATGAGCACACGCGTGTTGTTCACGCGCGTGAAGGCTCCTTCGGGTTTGCAGTCACGCGCGAGCCTCCAACTCCACAACGGTCGCGACGGGAACTTCGATGTAAAAACGCGCGCCGGCGGGGCGGTTATCTTCCACGCGAACGCGCGCCCCATGCTCGGAGAGGATCTGGCTCACGATGGCCAAGCCTAAACCTGTGCCGCGGCCCTTGGTGGAGAAATAGGGCAGGAACAATTTCTCCTTATCGCCGGCCGAGATTCCGCTGCCCGTATCGGCCACCAGCAGCTCGACCGTTTCGGCGGAGGTAGCGCGCGTGGCCACCAGCAAACGTTTAACGAGGGAGTCGCGCATCGCTTCGGCGGCGTTATCGACCAAATTCACAATTACGCGCTGGAACTGCTCCGGATCGATGTTCACCAGCGGCAAGTCGCCGGCTAAATCCGTTCGCAGATCGATGCCCTCCAGCCTTCCCGAAAACACATTCAGCGCATGCCGGACGATTTCGTTCAGATCGCGTGGGACCGGCTGCGCGCTGGGGAAACGCGAGAATTGCGAGAATTCGTCCGCCAGCGTCTTCACCGACTCCACCTCACGCGAAATTGTGGAGGCGCATTCGTGCAGGATGCGCTGGGATTCCGGCGTATACGCCCTCCGTTCCAGAATGCGCGCGATTCTCTCGGCGGAGAGCGAGATGGGCGTCAGAGGATTCTTCAGCTCATGCGCGATCCGCCGCGCGACCTCATGCCAGGCTTCGGCCTTTTGCGCGCGCAAAATTTCGCTGGTATCCTCCAGCACTAGAACGAACCCTCTTCTATCCGCGGCCGGATGTTGCCGGGTAGAAAGCGCCGAGACGGTTAGCGCCAGGTGGCGCACATGTCCATCCGCCTCGATATCCAACTGAGTGGCCGCCAGGCCCGTGCGCTGGGCCCGCTTCATCAGGTACCGGATCTCGCGCAGATCTTCCGGTGGGAAGAGGTCTTCCAGCCTGCGCGCTACACTGACACGGTCCGAAGGAAACAAGCCCTGTAAAGCGCGGTTGACACGCTGAATCGAACCATCGCCGGCGAGCGAGATTACGCCCGTAGGGATACTTTCGAGGATCGCCTCCGTGAACTGGCGCCGGCTCTCCAGCTCGCGGCTGTTCGCTTCGAGGGCCTGCATCATTTCGTTGAATGCGCGGACGAGCGTGGCCAGCTCGTCCGTGGCATTCGCCGATACACGATGACTGAGATTTCCCTTACGAATCTGGCCCGCCGCCTCGAGCAGCGCCGAAATCGGTATGCTGATCTGGCGGGCGAGCACCAGCACGATCCAGGTAGAGACAAACAGGATAAATAGCGCGATCAACAGCAGAAACAAAGTGTACAGGTGGCGGTAGGCCTGCTTGTTGGCTGAGAGTTGATCGTACTCTCGCACGAATGTTTGGATCGCGCTCTGCTTTGCGGCGAGATCGATCCGCGGTCTTAGCCGTACAATTAGCGTTTCTCCGCCGGCAAGCTGCGCGCGCGCGGTGAATATCTGCCCGGCTATTGCGCCATTGGGTTGGCGATCGGCGCACAGGATGCGTCCAACGCTCTTCGCATCCTCCACGCGTAACTCGGCTATGCGGTTATCGGCACAGACTTGCGTGGGATCGGCGCTGCCGTCGAGCATGCCGGGCTGCAGCGCCAGCCAATTTGCCAGTGACTGCGCCCGCCCCTGCACTTCGTCTCCCAAAGCCACGGCGGTATCGACCAGTTCAATCTTGATCCCTTCGCCCGGGCGGCTGAACCATTTATCGACGTTCCGGTTCAGAATCACGTAGCTGAACCCGAACATGAACATGACCGGCAGCAGGCTCAACGCTAGCGCGCCGAAAACGAGCTTCGATTTTATCCGCGAGCCCTCGCGCGCTCGTTGCCGCTCAAGATACAGCTTGAAGATGGTCTTGAACAGCATGAAGCCGAGCGTCACAGTCAGGAGGAAAATCAGCGTGGAGATTCCCCAGAAAGTGACGGTTTGGCTAGGGTTCGAAGGCGCCAGGCCGCCGAAATCAAAGGAGACCTGCCAATCCTCCAGCGCGATCAGAATGACGAGCAGCGTTATCCCGCCCGCGATAATGTACCGCTTCCGCACGGTATTCTCAATTATAAGTCGCAGTTATTTGCGGACTTTTAGGTGGGCGCGAATGTCCTGGGCGGGAAATAGCCAAGCTACATGGCGCTCATACCATTCGAGATTGCGCCGCGCAAGCCAGCGGCCCACCCCGTCCAGCAGGAAGTTCTTGCCAAATGTCAGCTCCACCCGTTTGATCGTGAAGCTAACGTCAGATCCGGTGAAGGTGGCGAAATCTTTGCCGGTGAAGTATTCGAAACTTCGCCCGGCAAGATGCCTTACGTGCGTGGGATCGGTGTACGAATTATGCGAGCTGAAATGCGGAGTGGCGATCAGCACATCCGCGCTATTGCGCGCGACGCGATGCACCTCCGCCATTGTCCGCGCGATATCGCGCACATGTTCGACGATGTGGGACATATGAATCCGCTCGAAGGCATCGCTTTCGAGCGGCCAGGGAAAATCGTCGAGGTTCCAGACGATATCGGCGGCGGAGCGCGGCGAGCAGTCGATTCCGATGGCGCCCGGCTCCGCCTTGCGAGTTCCGCAGCCGACATCCAGGACCACGTCAATACAACTGGAACTGCACCGATAAGGAGCAGGTGTTCACAGTGGTGGTGTTTATTCCGTAACCGCCGTTCGGGACTGTGGAGACCCAGTAGGTTCCCGTTCCTACAACACCGACGACGGGGACCGGGAGACGGTTTGCGGGGTACGCGGTTACCGTCGCAGCGCCCGCGCCATTTGAAAGCGTTACAATGCCGCCGATCGTCGTCCCGGCTGCGGCAGCGAGCTTTTGTGCCTGGACGGTCGCATCCGCAACCAAGGCGGATTCCGAACAAGGCGGCTGTGATTGTGTCGACGCCTGGACGCCTCCCAGACCAAAAGACAGCGCCTGACCAGGGTGTTGCTTCGCGATACTCTGTTGCGCCGCCAGCAATTGCGCGACAGTATTTTGGATTTTGGCTAGAGGCGTCGTGAGTGTGAAAGACCAAATAAGGTACTGGGATTGGATGGTCCCATTCGCGCCATAGTTGTAACCGGTGTATACGTTGGAGAACGTGGCTCCGCCGATTCCGGCAGCGGCGAGTTCCGCGTTGACGTCGTCTAAGCCGGCTGTCATGTCCGTGGTCAAAATAATGGACGATGCAATCTCATCCGGTGGAGCAGTCGTACTGCGCGATGCCGTGATCGCGATAACGTGAGGCCCGGCATTGCCGGAATAGCCGAGCATAAACGTGGCTGTTAATGCGCAGCCTCCCGTTCCATCCGATATTGAGCCGGCAAGGCCCGTGATGCGGCCGAGCGGAAGGCCAGCCGCCGTGGCCCTTCGTTGCGCGTTTGCCGTAGCATCGCCCATCAAACCCGAGAAATCGCAATTCTGCGATTGCCCGGAATTTCGAGTGTTCTGTACCGAAAAAGATAAAGAGATGCCGGTATTTCTGTTGAGCGACTCTTGCAGAGAGGTCAGGGACGCAGTGGTGGTTTTCAGGCTCGCTAGCGGAACCGTTATCTGGAAAATCCATTGCAATTGAGGCGCCCGCACAGGGACCGCCTGGTAGTTGACGGCCACGAGCTCGGATGCGGATATACCCGATCCTGCGAGCGATTGAATCACCTGATCCAGGCCTTGATCCGTCCCGGAATTAACCGTCACGTTGAGTACTGCCTGGTCCGGCCCCGAGTTGGTGTTCCGTGACGCCGTTACCGTGACCGTGTTCTGGCTCACTTGGGCGCAAACAGCCATGCATGACAACACCGCGAGAGCGGCGATCTTTAGATTGAACATTGTGGAGAGCTTTATCTTACTCCAACAGCCCGAACGTGACAATCGCCTGCCCCGCCGCATTAGCGACGTACTGTTTGTGATCGAACATGTAGATCATCGGCGAAGCTTTCCAAACCGAGTTGGTTGGGAATTGCCACGCAGTTTTCCATCGCTTGCGTCGACAGCCGTGAAGTTGCCGCTGCTCTCTTTTGAAAGAATTTCACAGTGAGCTAGTACATTTGGAACTGCACCGACAAAGTGCAGTTGTTTACGGGCGGGGTGTTTAAGACCACCGTCCCCAGCCTTCCACCGGCAGTCGGGTTCGCGAACGCCGCGTTAGACGAATTCGCAGCCCCGCCGTCTGACATTGCGACGATGGCGCCTGAGGACACGGCGGCCGCGGCAGCGAGTTTCTGCGCCTGTGCGTTCGCGTCGGCAATTAAAGCCGGTTCTGAACACGGCGGCTGGGATTGGGCCGATGTCTGGGCGTTTCCCAGGGAGAAAGAAAGAGTCTGCGCCGGATTCTGCTTCGCGAAGCTCTTTTCAGCAGCGATCAGTTGTGACACCGTGTCCTTGAACGTGGCCAGCGGCGTTGTAACCGTGAATAACCATTGCAGATAAGTGGACTGGCCATTGGAGTTCGGAAGCTGGGTGGTATAGACGTTCGAAAAGATAGCACCACTTACCCCGGCCGCCGCGAGTTCCGCGGTTACGTCGTCCAGCCCGGAGCTTGGGTCCGTGGTTAGATAGATAAACATCACGATCTGATCCGGAGTCGAAGCCGTGCTGCGCGATGCGGCGATTGAAACTATATGAGGCCCCGAATTACCCGAATAGCCAAGCATGAACGTCACAGTAATCCCACAACCCCCAACTCCGTTTGAAGTTGAGCCGGCAATGCCGGTAATCCTGCCGAGCGGAAGCCCCGCGGCTGCGGCTTTCTGTTGAGCGCTGGCAGTCGCATCCGCAATCAAGCGCCGCGATCACATCGGACAACTCCTGATCGACGCCGGCCGTAACCGCCACATTGAAAACTGCTTGATCCGGCGCGGAACTGGTATTCCGTGACGCCGTTACCGTGACCGTGTTCTGGCTCACTTGAGCGCAAATAGCCGTGCATGACAACACCGCGAGAGCGGCGATCCTTAGCTTGAACATTGTGGAGAGCTTTATTTTACTCCGGCAACCCGAATGCGACAATCGCCTGCCCGGCCGCGATGGCGACGTACTGTTTGTTATCGAACATGTACGTCATAGGCGAGGCTTTCCAAACCGAGTTGGTCGGGAATTGCCATAGCAGCTTTCCATTGCTCGCGTCGACGGCCATGAAATTCCCGCTGTTTTCGCCGAAGAAGACGATGCCCGAAGCGGTGGAAAGCGCGCCGGCGGATGCCGTCGCTTGTCCGCTCACCTGAGGCACTTCCCATTTGATTTCGCCGGTCTGAATATCGAGAGCGCGCAAAAATTTCTCGAAGGTTTCGCCGGGCGCGGGGCGCGCCGCGCCGCCCATGTAGCCCTTGCCGGCTTCCCAGTCGCCCTTGCGGATCGAGAAGACGTTGCAGCGCTCGAGCACGTTGAAATAGTACAGACCCGTGCTCGGGTTGAACGAAGTCGAGAACCAGTTCGTCCCACCCTGGAAGCCGGGGCACACGTACGTATCGCCGTTCGCTTGCACCGGTAGCGTTTTCAAAATAGGGCGCCCATCCGCGCCCACCCCCTCGGCCCAATTCAGCTTTTTCAAAAATGGTTTCGCCAGCAGCACTTTTCCATTCGTCCGGTCCAGCACATAAAAGAACCCGTTGCGATTGGCTTGAAGCAGAAGCTTACGCGGCTGGCCTTGCCAGTTCGTGTCCACCAGCACCGGAGGCTCCTCGGCGTCCCAATCGTGCACGTCGTGCGGCGTGAACTGGTAATACCATTTCAATTTCCCGGTCTTGGCGTCCAGCGCCACAATCGAATCGGTATATAGGTTGTCGCCTTCCCGATCGCTCCCGTCGAAATCCGGCCCCGGATTACCCACCGGCCAATAAACAGTATCGAGCTGAGGATCGTAAGTCCCGGTGATCCACGTTGCTCCGGAGCGGTGCTCGAGATTCTTGCCTTTCCACGTCTCCGAACCCGGTTCTCCGGCCGCGGGCACGGTCCAAAATCGCCACACCTCTTTTCCCGTGGCCTGCTCGTATGCCGCGACAAAACCGCGCACGCCCTCATCGCCGCCGGCTGTTCCTGAAATCACCAGATTGCCGGCCGTCAGCGGCGCGGAGGTTCCGTTGTAATTCAAGCGCCAGTCGGCCATCTCGGTTTCCCACAGCAGTTCGCCGTTGAACCGGTTCATCGAAATCATGTGCGCGTTGTCGGTGAGCATGAACACGCGATCGCCAGCGGTGGCGACGCCGCGATTGAACCCGCCCGCCGCATTGCCAGTGAGACCTTTCGTCCGCGGGCGCTGATAATGCCACACCACGCGGCCGCTACCGGCGTCGAGTGCCCAGCATTCATTCGCGCTTGAGACGTACATCAAGCCGTCTACAACGACAGGCGTATTTTCGACCGTAGTCACATTGGGGAGCGGAAAAATCCATTTCGTTGCCAGGCGGCCGGCGTTGTTTTTATTGATTTGCGTGAGCTTGCTGTAGCGGTTGCCGCTGGGATCTCCGTGATATGTCGGCCAGTCCGCTTGCGACGTGACCACGCGGTAGCGTCCGCCTTCCGCCTTGCGCAGCAGGACGACTTTCTTGTCGTCCGTGCGTAGCTGGAGCTCCTGCGTCCCTTCGTTTAGCACCTGTCCTTCCAGCGTTTTTCCGTCCGTGGTCTGCACGCTCTTTCGAACGGCTTGCGGAGGCTGCGCCGTCGAAACCTGTGCGCCCGCCAGTCCCGCGACCAACCAAAAAGCAGCTACGAATTGGATTTCTCGCATGTCTAGAAAGATATCATCACATCAACTCGGGCGTGATCCGCCGGTTTCTGAAGAAAGTGCCGGTTGTTCGCAGCAAGTATCGGAAAATCGTTCTTTCCGTCCGGGGCGGAGTAATGATCAGCCAATTTTCCGCTAAAAGACCCGATAATCCTTCCACTTGCCTCTAATCCTGGCGGACTTCCTATGTATTAACCGCTATACTCAGTGACGTCTGTTCGCCGTGCATGAGACGAAGACGAAAGCATTGGAGGTAATATGGCTACATACGTTCCGCTCCCCGGCAGCCGCCGCGTGCCGCTGCTCAATTCCCGTCCGGCTGGACCCGTAAACCTGAAGGAAACGGCAAGTCTTACGATTCGGGTTCGCTCCGGCGGGGATATGGCGGCTTTACGCAAACTTGTATACGAGCAAGCCGCCCTGCCGCCCGAAAAGCGGCAGTATCTCACCCGCGAAGATCTCGCCAAACAGCAAGGCGCAAGACCCGCGGATTTGGACCTCATTGAACAGGTCGCGCAGAAGCACGACCTAATGGTTGTTTACCGGAGCGAGGCCGAACGTTCCATCGTCCTCAAAGGCCAGCTCGGCGATCTGCTTGACGCTTTTCCCGCGGACGTGCAGATGTTCCATCATTCCAGCGGAACGTATCGCGGGCGGCACGGCGAGATCCAAATTCCGCAGAGCTTGGAAGGGATCGTCACCGGAATTTTCGGCTACGACACTCGCCCGAAGCATCGCGCGCCGCACCGCCGCAAGCTCCTCGCCGCGGCCGGCCCGGGCGGCGGTAACGGCGTGGCTGCGACGGATTTCGCCAAGCGCTACAATTTCCCCACGCAGTTTCAGGGCGCGAAGCTCGACGGCACCGGCCAAACCATCGCCATTGTCGAGTTGGGTGGAGGCTTCCGTACCAGCGACCTCAAGGTCTTTTTCCAGGAGATCGGCGTGCCGCTGCCGAGCGTAACATCGGTATCGGTCGATCGCGCCGGAAACGCGCCGACAACCGCCGATTCCGCGGACGGCGAAGTGATGCTCGATATCGAAGTCGCCGGAGCGGTGGCGCCCAAGGCGAATTTCGCCGTTTACTTTGCGCCTAATAACGGAGACCAGGGGTTCATTGACGCCATCAACGCAGCGGTTCACGACGCGCAGCGCAAGCCCAGCGTGATCTCGATTAGCTGGGGCGGGCCGGAAGACACCACCGATCAGCAAGGCGTGAATAATTTCCACGACATCTTCACCGCCGCTGCCGCGATGGGCGTAACCATTTGCGTTGCGGCGGGCGATCATGGCACTGCGGATATGGATGCCTCCAGTTGGGATCAAAAAATTCACGTCGATCACCCCTCGGTCGACGACCTGGTGCTTTCCTGCGGAGGCACGCAAGTCGACGCCGGCGGCAATGACGTGGTTTGGAACGATGGCACTCCGTTCGATACCAGCGTTCCGGGCGGCGGAGGCTGGGCCGGCGGAGGTGGGGTCAGCGTGATGTTCCCGGTTCCGTCGTATCAGGCGAATGCGAAGGTGCCCGTCTCCCTCGATACAGGAAAGCCCGGACGCGGAGTGCCGGATATCGCCATGAGCGCGACCAACTATTTCACCCGGGTGGACCGCTCGGAAGGCGCATCCGGTGGAACCAGCGCCGTGGCTCCGCTGATGTCTGCGCTGGTCGCGCTGCTGAATCAGGCGATCAAGAAGAACGTGGGTTTCCTGAATCCACTGCTATACGCCAACGTCGCCAACGGCGTCACTCATGACGTCACGCAGGGCACCAACGCGATTACCAATACCGTAAAGGGCTATAATGCCGGACCGGGTTGGGATGCGTGCACCGGTTTGGGGACGCCGGATGGAACCGCAATCCTGAATGTGATGCACGGGCAGTCGACGTCGAAAACGGCGAGCAAGCCCTGAGGCGCTGAATGTGGGGCAGGTTGCCAACCTGCGGCGGGTTGCTATGCTAACCCGCCTGGTCGGGTGTTGTTTAAAGTCCACCAGCGCGATTGGCAATCGCGCGCAGGATAGCATCCTGCCCCATAAGCCCACGCAATCGCCCGTTTCCGGTACCATGTACTTGGGAGGAGCCACCAAAATGGCCGGAAGACCGCTGCCCCGCCGCACGATCCTGAGAGGACTCGGCGCATCTTTAACGCTGCCGTTCCTAGACGCCATGCTTCCCCCGATGCGGGCCGCGGTGAAGCCAGTCCACCGCTTCCAGGCCTTCTACACGCCTAACGGCATGGCGATGGAATATTGGACTCCGAAGGGCGAAGGCTTAAACTTCGAACTCGCGCCAGTTATGGAACCGCTCGCGCCGTTCAAGGACAAGCTGCTGATCTTTTCCGGCATCAAAGCAAGTTGGAATTACATTCACGCCGGCGCTTCTGGATCCTTTCTCACCGGCACTCCGCGCGGCGGCCACAATGAAATCGAAATCATCGCCGACGTTTCCATCGATCAGATGCTGGGGCAGCACTTCGCGAATGAGACTCAATTGGCGACCCTCGAAATCTGCATGGACATGCCGGCGAACGCCGGCGCTTGCACGGGAAACTTGAGCTGCGCGTATCTCGACACGCTGTGCTGGCGCAGTCCGACTCAGCCGCTGCCGATGGATTGGAACCCGCGGACGGTTTTCGAAAAGCTGTTCGGCGATAGCGGCAGCACGGATCGCGCCGCGCGCGAGCGCCGGCTGCACCAGCATAAAAGCATCCTCGACTCGGTGAACGAAAAACTCGGCGATCTCAAGCGGGAATTAGGGCCGAATGACCAGGGCAAAGTCGACGAATATACGGATGCGGTCCGCGACGTCGAACGCCGTATTCAGATGGCGGAAAAACAGAGCAACATCGAGCTTCCCAGGTTGGATCAGCCGCTCGGCGCGCCGCCCGTTTTCGAAGATCACCTGGCGCTGATGATGGATCTGAAGCTGCTGGCCTTGCAATCCGATCTTACGCGCGTAGTGTCCTTCATGATTAGCAAGGAGCAGAGTCCCCGGCCGTATCCGCAGATCGGAGTTCCGGAGGCGCATCATCCTCTGTCGCATCACAACAACATTCCGGAGCTGGTTGAGAAGATGTCCAAGATCAATCGCTACCATGCGGAGTTGTTCTCGAAATACCTGGCGAAGCTCGCCGCGACGCCGGATGGAGATGGCTCGCTGCTGGATCACATGACGATCCTGTACGGCGCGGGTATCTCGAACAGCAACGGGCACTCGGGTGAAAATCTGCCGCAAATGCTGGTCGGCGGCGGCAGCGGAACATGGAAGGGCGGCCGCCATTTGAAATTCACCGACAAGCCGTCGCAAGCGAACTTGCTGATGACCATCATGGACAAGATGGCCTACCCAGTGGAGAAAGTCGGCGGGAGCACCGGAAAACTACCGATCGATACATTGTCCGGCGTGTGAACTGCAAAAGTTTGCCTGCAGCCACTGTGGGGCAGGCTTAAGCCAGGCTTAAGCCCTGCGGCGGCTTCAGCCCGCCTATCTGCCGCCTACGCCTTATCAAATACCGAGTCACAATTGAGGGATGCCACACAATACTCGTCTAACGCTAGCGCTGGCGATCTTCGCAGCATGCGATGTGCTGCTGGTTTCGCGGCTTGTAGGCCAGCAGCGCCCGGCCGGACCTTACACCGCCGCTCAGGCATCCGCTGGCCGAGTTGCGTATCAGACCAATTGCGCCGGCTGCCACGCAGCCGATCTTTCGGGACGCGAAGGTCCGCAGCTTGCGGGCGCAAGCTTTTTCAATCAATGGGGCGATAGAACCGCGGGCGAGCTGATCGCGTTCATGCGCGCGACCATGCCTCCCGGCGCCGGAGGTTCGCTGCCGGATCAGACCTACGTGGATGTGGCTGCGTTCATTCTAGACGCGAACAGCGCGCGTCCCGGGGATCGGGCTCTGGCAGCGGATTCCAACGTCTCGATACGGTCCGTCGCGTCGGGGCAGCGCGCAGCTTTCTTGCAGCCGGGGGCGCCGGCTCCTGCCGCGAAGCAAGGCAAGCAGGAAACTCCGGCTCGTCAGGCGCCGCGCGGGATCACGCTGGCCGGTCAAGTTAAGAATTATATTCCGGTCACCGATGCGATGCTGCGCAATCCCGATCCGGCCGATTGGCTGATGATCCGCCGCGACTACAGGGCGAACTATTACAGTCCCCTGAATCAGATCACCGCGCAGAACGTGGGCAATCTCCGTTTGGTATGGAGTTGGGCGATGCAGGAGGGAGCGAGCAACGGGAACCAACCAGCGCCGATCGTGCACAACGGCGTCCTTTACGTGAACAACGCCGGCATGGTTCTTCAGGCGCTGGATGCTCGTACGGGTGAACTGATTTGGGAGAACCGCTACGGCACGAATCCGGCGGCTCCGGCAATGCGCGGGATTGCCATCTACGACGACAAAATTTTCGTCGCCACGGTAGAGGCGCATTTGATGGCCTTCGATGCGCGCAATGGCAGGTTGGTTTGGGATACGACTATCGGCGATCGCTCAAAGGGCGAGTATGCCAACTCCAGCGGGCCGATCGCCGTGAATGGCAAGCTGATTGTCGGGATGGGGCGCGATTCGTGCGCGACGTACCGCGAAGAGAAATGTTTTATAAGCGCCTATGACGCGAAGACGGGAAAAGAACTGTGGCGCTTCCGGACGGTAGCGCTGGAAGGCGAGCCGGGTGGCGACACGTGGGGAGGGTTGCCGAACATCTTTCGCGCGGGCGTCGAGACGTGGATCACCGGCAGTTATGACCCGGATTTGAATCTGACCTACTGGGGCACCGCGCAAGCCAAGCCGTGGATGCGCGTAAGCCGCGGATCGGGAAATGGCGCGACGCTGTATGCGAATTCAACCTTGGCGTTAAATCCGGACACCGGCAAGCTGGTGTGGTATCACAGCCACGCTCCCGGCGAGACGCTCGACTTAGACGAAGTTTTCGAGCGCGTATTGATCGATGATCAGGGGCAGAAACTTGTGTTGAGCGCCGGTAAAACGGGTATTTTGTGGAAGCTCGACCGCGGGACCGGAAAGTATTTGGGGCATCGCGAAATGGTGTTCCAGAATGTTTACGACTCGATCGATCCGGTAACGGGCGAGCCGCATTATCGCAACGATATCGTCGAGCAGCGCGCCGGCGAGTGGGTATCGGCCTGCCCTTCCACCGAGGGTGGCAAAAACTGGCCGTCCATGAGCTATTTCGCGCCGGGGAACCGTCTGATCATTCCATTGAGTCAAAGCTGCTTGGATATGAATGGCCAGGCGATTGAGAAAATGCCTGGCGGCGGCAGCGGCAATGGCGCGCTGCGGAGGTTCTTTGAGATGCCGGGCACGAACGGGAACGTCGGCAAGCTGGCGGCCTATGATGTGCGGACCATGCGCGAGCTGTGGAAGTATGAACAGCGCGCGCCTTTTCTGACCGGAGTGGTTTCGACCGCGGGAGGCGTAGCGTTCGCGGGCGATCTGAATCGCATGTTCCGGGCCTTCGACGTTTCGACCGGCAAGATTTTGTGGGAGACTCGGCTGCCGGCCGCGGTGCAGGGCTTTCCTTTGATGTTTTCAGTGGATGGCAAGCAGTATCTGGCCGTCACCACAGCGAATGGCGGAGGAAGTCCTCGCAATGTGCCGGCAGTGGTCGCGGCGGAGCTGCGCTACCCGGCGTCGGGCAATGGGCTGTATGTCTTTGCGCTGGGGGAGAGGAAGTATTAGTACGCTTGAGCCGCCCGAAAGGGCGGTGCTGGAAAACCCGAAGAGCACGGTTGCATTCCCACCGGCTCCCCCGATAAAGGGCGACTTACTGTGCGTACAGGCTGCTCATGCGGAACGTGCGATAGAACGGCGTCTGCGCTTGGATCTCATAGCCTATACTTCCGTTGCCGTCCACCTCCACGGATTGGCTGAACTGCCCTTGCGCGGTGTTGATAAATCCCAAATCGAAGTGCATGTTGCCGTCGGCTAGCCGCTGCGCCGAGCCGACAGCGAGCGAGAACGCTCCCAGATCGGCATTCAATACGGGCGTGGCGATACGGTTCTGTTCATCGATTTTTAATACCTGTCCGCGGCTATGAGCCGATGGGTCGGACGCATATCGCATATTTCCGTTGTCAAAAACGTCCAGCAGGGTGACATCGGCCGCTTCGAAATTTGCATCGTGTTGGTGCGAAAACCACGGGTACGGATCGGAGGAATTTATCGTAAAATCCCCCCCGAGGCCAAGCCGCCACAGAACGTTTCCCGTGCCTGCGCCATTGCTGTAATCGATCTTCACAATCCAGTTCTGATGGCGGCTTGAATAAAGAATATTCCCATCGGCCGTGAACTGAAGCGCGTTGCCGTGGAGCCAGTCGTTCGCCGTCGGCGCAAGATAAACGGGAGGACAGCCGGCGGTTGTGGGCGAGCAGGTTTCTCCAAGCAGCGCCATCCGGTGCGGGTCAAGATGATCGAATGCATCCCATGTCCAAATCACCTGCAGGTTTTTGTCGAGCGCGATGATCATGTCTCCGATCACGTCTACCGGTCCGGAACCTTGCACATCCGTCAGAATCTGTTCAACCGCGCCTAGCGTCAGGATGGTGCCGTCGGGCAGTTTTTCAGCTTCGTGGTGAAACGCGCTGATCTGACGCTTATTCATGGCCTGAAGCTGTTGGTTGACGCGCGCCGCGTTGGTCTCCCGTACGGTGTATCCCGCCAAGTCGAATTCGCGAAGCACCTGATGAGCGACGTCCTTCGTCGAATCCTCGTAAATACCCAGGAAGGTGCCTCCCGGCACCGGCCGCGTTAAGAAAGAAACATCGCCGGAAGGGTAGTACCAAAGAACGTTTCCATTCAGGTCGGTCGCCACGGCAGGTTCAAATAAACCGCTTTGGAGCAGCACGCCTTGCGAAGCGCCGGATGGGGCGTTCGACACCGTATAAGGAGCGAGTTGTAGAGGAAGAGTCCCGGTTTTGAATGACATCGGCGGACCCTCTCGAACGCGCGATCCGGCGTCTACGTTGTGGCGTAAATGGTAGGAAGTGTTTGGCTGCAAACCGGCAATATAGAAATTCGTGGTGAGGCCGCTGTGACACGTTTTAAAAGGCGTTGCCTGATAATCGCCACTGGGAGCTTGATATTCCACTCGCATCCGCGCGCCGGTGCCGCAGTCCGGTGCGCTGTAAAGAAAAACTAATGGATGCGCCGTCGGTGTAATCACCGGGGATCGCGTGGCGAGTGGAGTCACTTGAAAAACAGAGGTCTGCGCGGCCGTTTCGCCTGTCGAAAGATTGAGCGCTGTCGCTTCGATTTCATAGGTACCCTCGTGGATGCTCGGAGCCCATAACAGATCTGTCCTCGGGGAGAAATCGCGGATCGTCTGATAATCCTGGCCGATTAGATGCACGCGATAGCGATACCAAACCTGAGGTGCAGGCGCGGACCCGGCGGGATCGACGCCGGTGACCTGCGCCGTAATCCCAACGGGAGTCCCCACCGGAACCTGAGATGCTGTCGCTGTAAGCGTCACCGACATTTGACCCAAAACGGAGGTGGCGAGAATGAAAGACACAACCAACAGCAGTCGAGTTTTCATGGCTCCTCCTTTTTGATCACCATAACGCTGCGTTCTTGCTAGCGATGACGTTTGAAGAGCAAATTCCGTTCCATTACGTAAATTCAACATAATGTTGTCCCGTTTTTTTGGAGACTCTAACCAATAGATGAGAACTGGTAACAACAGCGTTAGGTGAGCAATTTTGTAAGTTTGATACTTTTGGACTTTTGTTTCGATATAGATCGAATAAAAACCATTGCCGGCCGGAGTGTATACCGGGTTTCAGCCCAGGCGCCGCTAAAGCCCACTTCACCTGACATCGATCACTGCTTACCGGGCGGATCGCGGGCTTACCCGATACCATCATTTTTGGCCTGCCATCTCCGCTACAATAATTCCAATCGGCCGTGTCCTCGTGCGAAACGGTCGTGCGTGGGCTTCGTTGACCGCAAGAATCGGTAGTAACCTACCAGAGACCGCGCTCAACGCAGCGCCGCGGGGGCGGTTTTTGGCGAATTTAGGATCCCGCGGCGTCCTGTGCGCTAATGCCCGTACGAGTCGCCCTCACTCACAAAACGACTTACACTTACGACCGGTTAGTCCGCCTTTCGCCGCAGATCGTCCGTTTGCGGCCGGCTCCGCATTGCCGGACGAATGTCCTGGCCTATTCGCTGAAGGTCGAGCCGAAGCCGCACTTTCTCAATTGGCAACAAGACCCCCACAGTAATTTCCTGGCGCGCGTGGTTTTCCCGGAGCGCGTGCCTTTCTTCTCCGTCAGCGTGGACTTGCTTGCCGAAATGAAGGTCATTAATCCGTTCGACTTCTTCCTCGAGCCGCAGGCGGAGAAGTTTCCATTCAAATACGACGGTTGGCTGGGGCGCGAACTGGCTCCCTTCCTCGAAACCGGGCCGCCGGGGCCGCGGTTGTCGAGTTATTTGAAAGATATCGATGTAAGCGAACGGGGCACGATGGATTTTCTGGTGCAGCTCAATCAAACGCTGCAAAACAAAATCCGATATTTGATCCGCATGGAACCCGGAGTTCAGTCGAGCGAAGAGACATTAACTCTGGCAAGCGGTTCTTGCCGCGACACGGCATGGCTGCTGGTCGATATTCTCCGCAATTTGGGCCTTGCCGCGCGGTTTGTCTCCGGTTATTTGATTCAGTTGAAGCCTGATAACAAGCCCCTTGACGGACCCGCGGGCCCCGAGCGCGACTTCACCGATCTTCACGCCTGGACGGAAGTTTATCTGCCCGGCGCGGGCTGGATCGGCCTGGATCCTACATCGGGCCTACTTGCGGGCGAAGGCCACCTCCCGCTGGCGGCCACGCCCGATCCCGCTTCGGCCGCTCCGGTAAGCGGACGTGTGGATGAATGCGAAGTGCGGTTTGCGCATGAGATGTCGATCGTGCGCATCCACGAAGACCCTCGCGTGACCCTACCCTATACCGATCGACAATGGCAACACATAGACGCGCTCGGCGAGCGAATCGACCAAGATATTTCGCGCCACGATATACGGCTGACAATGGGCGGTGAGCCAACCTTCATCTCCATCGACAACATGGACGGCGAAGAATGGAACACGGCCGCGCTGGGCCCGGAAAAACGATTGCTGGCTGAGCGGCTTCTCGATCGATTGCGGGAGCGATTCGCTCCGGGCGGACTGCTGCACTACGGCGAGGGGAAATGGTATCCCGGCGAGCCGTTGCCGCGGTGGGCGCTGACTTGTTACTGGCGCGCGGATAGCGTGCCGTTATGGCTTGACCGGTCGCTGCTGGCGCGGGCCGGCGATAAGAGCAATTTTGGAGCTCTGGATGCCCGCCACTTCGCGGAAACGCTGGCGCGTCGCTTGCGCCTTGACCCGGAGAACGTAAATCCGGCGTTTGAAGATCCTCTTTATCATTTGCAGAAAGAGCGGCAGTTGCCCGTGAATGTCGATCCCGTCGACAATCGCCTGAATAATGCGGAGGATCGCGAGCGGTTGCGGCGCGTTTTCGAGCGGGGGCTGGAGACGCCTTCTGGAATGGTGTTGCCGCTGCAACGTGGATGGGGCTTGAATGGGCCTGAGTGGCAAACCGGATTGTGGATGCTGCGCGGGCAGCATCTCTATCTAATACCCGGCGACTCGCCCCTCGGCTTGCGCTTGCCGCTTCCTAGTCTTCCGTGGGTGTCGCCGGAGGAGGCGCCGCAGTTTTATCCCGTAGACCCGATGGTCAATCGCGGTTCGCTGCCCGCGCCCGTGCGGCATCTTCCGATGGATCTTCCCGCGCTGCAATCGCGCGGCCGTCGCGAGCGCGATCGTAAGCCGCGGACGGGCGAATCCGCGCCTTGGATTGTGCGCACGGCTTTGTGCGTCGAGCCGCGTGACGGCCGCCTGCATATATTCATGCCGCCGCTCGAGAATGCGGAAGATTACATCGATCTGCTCGCGGCCATCGAAGACACGGCCGGGCATCTCGAAATCCCGGTGGTGATCGAAGGCTACACGCCTCCCTGCGATCCGCGATTGAAACAGATCAAAGTCACGCCCGATCCAGGCGTGATCGAGGTGAACATTCATCCGTCGCAGAACTGGTGCGAACTGGTCGCGAATACGACGGCCTTGTATGAAGACGCGAGGCAGGTGCGGCTGGGCGCCGAGAAGTTTATGCTGGATGGCCGCCACACCGGGACCGGGGGCGGCAATCATTTTGTGCTGGGAGCAGCCACTCCGTCCGACAGCCCCTTCCTGCGGCGGCCGGATTTGTTGCGCAGCATGATCGGGTACTGGTTGAATCACCCGTCGCTGTCCTATGTGTTCTCGACCATCTTCATCGGCCCAACATCGCAAGCGCCGCGCGTGGACGAAACTCGGGCCGACAGTCTCTACGAGTTGGAGATCGCATTCGGGCAGATTCCCGATCCAGATACCGGCAATTGTCCGCCATGGCTGGTGGATCGCATTTTCCGTCACATCCTGACCGACGTTGCAGGCAATACACATCGCGCCGAATTTTGCGTCGACAAGCTTTATTCGCCGGATTCAGCGTCAGGCCGGCTGGGCCTGCTGGAACTGCGCGGCTTCGAAATGCCGCCGCATGCGCGGATGAGCCTGACGCAACAATTGCTGGTGCGCGGGTTAATCGCGTGGTTTTGGCGGCAACCATATCGATGCCCGCCTATCCACTGGGGCACGCGGCTGCACGATCAGTTCATGCTGCCGCATTTTACGGCGCGCGATTTTCGCGACGTTTTGGACGATTTGAGCGGCGCGGGATACGCCTTCGATGCCGAATGGTTCGCGCCGCATTTCGAGTTCCGGTATCCCGTCTTCGGCGCGGCGCATCACTCCGGAATCGATATCGAAATCCGCCAGGCCACGGAGCCTTGGTACGTGCTGGGCGAAGAAGGCAGCGCGGGCGGCACTACCCGGTACGTCGATTCTTCCGTGGAGCGCGTGCAGGTAAAGGTCAACGGGTTGACGGGTGACCGCTATGTGGTGACATGCAACGGCCGGCGGGCGCCATTACATGCAACCGGGCAGCACGATGAGTGGGTTGCCGGAGTCCGCTACCGCGCATGGCAGCCGCCGTCGTGCCTGCATCCCACCATTCCCGTTCACACGCCACTGGTGTTCGATATTGTCGATACGTGGACCGGCCGCTCCGTCGGTGGCTGTACATATCACGTCGCGCATCCGGCCGGACGCAATTTCGTCACGTTTCCGGTGAATGCGAACGAAGCCGAAGCACGCCGCGGCGCGCGCTTCTTCCCGCATGGCCACACGCCGGGCCCAATGGAAGTACCTCGAAGAGAGGAGAATCCCGAGTTCCCGCTGACACTGGATTTGAGAAGAAGTAGGACAAGCTTTAGCTTGTCCGGGACAAGCTGAAACTTGTCCTACCGCCCCGCGCGCTTGACCTCGGCGCGGAACTTTTCCGCGATCCCGGCCATCTCCTCCACGCTCACCTTCATCTTCCGCCGCCAGTTCGGATATTGCCAGGTGCTTGCGGGCAGGTTTTGCTGGTTCGTCTCACCGGTCAAATCTTCCTGATTGACAATCGCCACGGCGCAGCGCGTGGAAAGCACGAATCCGAGCGGATCGTTCTCGAAACCAGCATTGGCAAGCGCATCGCGAAGCCGCCGGATTTCGAGTTCGCGCGCGGCACACTGCTCCTGATAAGCTTTTTCGTCGATCAAACCCGCTTCGCGCCGGGCTTGGATATCCCGGCCCGTGAAAAAGCCGGCGGGCGTGGGTAAATCGTGTGTTGTGGTGGATACGGCGGTCTGCGGCGGATACTCCCACGGAGAGCGAAAGCCGCCGCCGTTTCGCTCGAACCAAAGCAATCTGTAGCCGAGTATTCCTTCGGCAGCGAGGGCGTGGCGAATCTCCTCCTCCACCGTTCCCAAATCCTCGCCGATCACGACAAAACCATTACGCACGCTTTCGAGCGCGAGTACGCCGAGCCATTCTTCGGCACGGTCTCGAACGTAGGCTCCATCGGCGGTTTCGAGCTGTTCCGGAATCCAATACAAACGAAAGAAGCGCATCACGTGATCCAGGCGCAGCGCGCCGCCGTGCCTTGCGCAATGCCGGATGATCTGCGCGAATAGTTCGTATCCGTTGGCGCGGTGAGCCTGGGAGTTGGGAGGAGGGAAGCCCCAATCCTGACCGTTGGGCGCGAAGTCGTCGGGTGGCGCCCCGACCCGGCAACCTGTGATGAAGTATTCACGGCCGGCCCAGAGGTCCCCGCCGAGGCGATCCGTCGCGAGCGCGAAATCGTGATATAAGCCGATCTTCATTCCACGCGAGAGCGCGTGCGCTTGCGCTTCGGCAAGCTGCTGGTCGAGCACCCATTGCAGAAACTTGAAGAACAGCACGCGCTTGGCCTGTTGCCGCGCAAACTCGGCGACCTCGGACGAGCGCGGGTCCTGGTATTGCGCGGGCCATTGCGTCCACACCCAGACGTTCGCGTCGCGCCGGTGCATCTCCTCATCCAGCGCGCAGTAAACTGCCCAGGCCTGGAGCATATCGCCTTCCGCGTTTATGTACGCGTCGAACTCCGGCGAGCCGCCCGCGGCAAGAAAGCCTTCGAAGGCGCCCGCGAGCGCGGTCGTTTTCACTTGCGCCACACGCTCATATTCGACAAATTCGCTCGCCCGGAGCGCCTCGATTTCTTCGAACAGCGATGGATCGTTCCGGTATCCCGGCGCCCGCTCGACATCGATATAGAGAAAATTCCGGTACAGCAAACTGAGCGGCGAATATGGGCTGGTATTGAACGGTTGGCGATTGGCGATCGCATGCAAGGGATTCAGCGCGATGAATTCGGCTCCCGCGGGCGCGAAAGCGTCGATGACGGTCTTCACATCGGTGATATCGCCGGCGCCCCAATTGCGGCCCGAACGCAATCCGAACAAACTCACGGCCAGCCCCGCCATTCGCGATCCGGCTTCATGCGCCCGTTTCGGGCAGACGATGAATCGTGTCTCGCCGAAAACTTGAAGGTCCGGCGGATTCATCCAATACACACGCAAGCGATGATAGCCCAGCCGCAGCGGCTTCGGCATCGGGACGCGCTTCTCCACGAACTCCCCCGTGCGCCGCGTTTCGGCAAGCTGGGGCAGCCAAAACCAGAAATGCTGAAGCTCGCCGCCTTCCCACTCGATCTCAAATTTTACGGACGAGCCATCGCGAGCCGCGGGAAGGCGAAATGGAAACTCGGGAGTGTCGTCGCGAACAACCATAACCGGATCGAACGGCGAAGACCACTCTCGAACGGATTGCTCGTGCAAATAGCGCTCGATCTGTTCGGACGATTCCGTTGGGACGCCGTGTGCGGCGAGGATCAGCTCCAAACACCTCTTGGAAACGGCGATTTTCCGGCCTAAGACGTCGATGTATTCCGGTTGGATGCCGTGGTGCGCGGCGGCTTTGGCGAGAGCGTCCCGGAGGTCCAACTATTCAGTTTAGAGGCAGAAGGCACCGCGGGCTGCTCCCCCCTACGGAATGGCCGCCAATCCCCGCACATGCAAATGGCAGAATTGCGACGGCTGCGTGCCCGCTATGAAATATTCGCGGCGGACCTTCGGACAATCCGGAGTCGCAAGCTCGCCGGAATCGATATCGATGGCCGCGCTCGCTAATCCGCTCGGCGGCTGAAACGGCTGTGGATTCGAATACGCGCTGTGCTGGTGGGCTCGCTTCATGAATTCCGTCCAGATCGGCAGCGCCGTTTTCGCGCCCGTCAGCTTGATATCCCGGTTGTCGTCGAAACCCACCCATACTACGCAAATAAGCTTCGATGTAAACCCGGCAAACCACCCGTCGCGCGAAGAACCCGTTTTCCCCGCGGCGGGAAGAGTGAACCCTCGCGTGCGGACCTCCCACCCCGTCCCGGAAGTGACGACGTCCTGCATCAAATTCAGCACCAGGTACGCGGCGCGCGGATCGATAGCGGGCTGCCCCTGGGGGCTCGATTCGAAAACCGGCGAGGAATCGGCATTGCGAATGGACTGGACGAGATACGGCTTCATGAACTGCCCGCTATCCGCGAAGATCGTGTAAGCGCCTGCGACTTCGAGAGGTGTAACGTCGTAAGAACCCAGCGCCATCGCCGGCGATGCCTGCACATCGTTCAGCCCCGCGGCGTGAGCTACGCGCGCCACTTTGTCATATCCCGTCATTTGCGCCACCTTCACCGCGGGAACGTTCAGTGAATGCACTAACGCATACCGAAGAGTAACCGGACCTTCAATGCCGCTCTCGAAATCCGAGGGCTGATACGTCTTTCCGTTGAACAAGAACGCAGTGGGCTCGTCGTCGACGGTGGTGGCCGGCGTGATCACCTGTCCACCTTTGTTGAGGGCCGACCCGAAAGCGGCGGCATATACGAACGGCTTAAAGGACGATCCCGGCTGCCGTTTTGCGAGCGCGCGATTTAGCTGGCTGGTGTTATAGCTCCGGCCGCCGATTACCGCCTTCACCGCTCCGGTTTGCGTATCCAGCGCGACCAGCGCAGCCTGGACCAGCGGCGTCTCGCCGGTACCGTAATTCTTCCACCGTTTTCGCATCTCACGGTCGGTCTCCTGGATACCCACCCGCATCGCTTCCACCGCATCGCGCTGCAAATCCATATCGAGCGTTGTGTAGACGCGGTATCCATTGTTCTGAAAATCGTAATCCCCGAAATCGTTCTGCAGGCTCTCATGGGCCAAATCGACGAAATACGGAGCGTCGCTGGTATCCGTTGCTCCCCGAATCACATGTAGCGGCGCACTCACCGCAGCCTGATATTCCTGCGCGGTGATGAATCCATCCTGCTGCATCGAGTTCAGGATCACGTCGCGCCGCGCCTTGGCGCGTTCCGGATAAAAAAACGGATTGCGCGTGGCCGGCGCCTGAATGAGGCCGGCGAGAAGAGCAGCCTCGGGAAGCGTCACTTGGCTGAGGTCCTTGCCAAAATAGAGCTCGCTGGCTTTTGCAAAGCCACGGATGCCAAAGCTGCCGACATGCCCCAGATAGATGGTGCTCGCGTAATCGCCGAAGATTTGTTGCTTGCTGAGCGTCTGCTCCAAATGCATCGTGATCAGCGTTTCCGGGATTTTGCGGCGCCACCCTCGCTCCGGCCCCAGCCATAGCGTACGCGCAAGTTGCTGCGTGATGGTCGAAGCTCCCTGCACATTGCGGTGTTCCTTAAGGTCCACCCAAATCGCGCGCAGAATGCGAACCGCATCAAAGCCCGAATGCCGGAAGAAACGTTTATCTTCCGCCGCTAGAACGGCATTGACCATCACCTTTGGAATCGCGTTGAACGGCACGACCAGCCGTTTTTCGCGCGTGTGATCGAAAACGTTCGTGACCGGCTCGGGCTCGAGCGCATATTGCGCCCTAGAGCCGCCGGATTTCAGAGAACTGATCTGAGCGACGCGCCCATTTTCGACTCGAATTACTGCGCTCTCTTGGTTATAGGCGTCCCGGCCCGGGTGAATCTCAATCGCACTACGCAGGAGCTTGTACCACCCCAACGCGTTGTCCCTGGAATCGGAGTACCCGCCGCGGCGCAACTGTTGGGCAATCGTTTCCGGCCGCGCGGCGTCTCCTTGTGCGAGGACCCGCGGAGCCGCGTAAATGGTAGAGCTTTTCGCAAGGCCGCCGTCGCGGAGGGTGGTATCGATAAGGCGGGCGTACTTCAGGTAGTAAACGGCGAACGTGGCGCTTGCCGCCGCGACCATCAGCAGAGCGAATATAAGAGCCCAATTCTTGCGCAGCGCTCTGAAGATGTAGTTCTGGTTTGTTTTCGGAGACCGATTCGTCATCGCTCAACGGCTCGGCTGCGAAGCTCGTAGTACTCTGCCGCAGGATGTCTAATCGGCCGTTCACTCGATAGATATTCTCTGTAAGGGTTCCGTTGCCGGGAAGAATACGCGAACGACATGAGTCCGCGTTGACGGAAGTAAGCGCCACGCGTCATTGCGAGTTCGTGACGCCTGCCGCTTGTGCAGAATCCAAATACGCTTTGGCCCGTGAACTGCAGTTAGCAGCGGAAATCTGGCAATTTGCCGTTGAACATAAGCGAGGAGGTTCACAGGATGCGATCTTCGTGGGACCCCGGCGTCGCCCTGTCGTCGTGCACGACCTATCCACGACCGGTTATGAATAGGGCCAATGACAGGAACGCCGAGGGTGATCTGATAGACGACGCGCTGCAAGGGCGCACGGAGGCGTTTGCAGATTTGGTGCAGCCGCACTTGTCAGCATTAACGCGTTTGGCGCGTCTTCGCCTTCGCAGCGAAGCCGAAGCGGAGGATATCGTTCAACAAGCGGTACTCAGAGCCTTCCGCCACCTCCCGCAGTTCCGCAGGGAAGCCAGCTTTAAAACCTGGCTGTGCGCGATAACATTTCACGAAGTCAGCCAGTTACATCGAGGCAAGTCCACGAATATGCGCCCGCTTTATGAAGCGCGGGCGTCCCGGATTCCGGATCCGTCCAGCGATCCGGAAGCCCAGTGTCAGCAGCGCCAGGCCGCCGAGCGCTTGCACCAGGCTCTAACCAGATTGCCCGAAAAGTACCGCTCGGTCATTCAACTACGCGACCTCCGCGAATTAAGCATCGCCGAGACGGCTCGTTCTCTCTCGGTCACGGCGGCAGTTGTTAAAATTCGTCACCACCGCGCGCGCAAACTGTTGGTCCGCTCTCTGCGCATGCAGACCGGGCGGATTCACGGCGCGAAGAAAGGTGTGGCCAATGCATAGGGCGAACAATTCGCACCGTTGGGCGGTCATCCTGGCCGGAGGCGACGGAGTGCGCTTGCGGTCGCTAACCCGTTTGATTTCGGGCGACGAGCGGCCGAAGCAATTCTGTCCTTTACTCGGCGGCAGAACGCTGCTGACGCGCACAAAACAAAGAGTTGCGCGCGGCGTTTCTGAAAATAAAACCCTGTTCGTGGTTTTGAATTCCCACGAGCCATTTTACAGCAAGGAGTTACGAAACGTTCCGGAGCACCGGATTTTGGTGCAGCCATCGAATCGCGGCACTCTTCCCGCGATTCTGTGGAGCCTTATGGAGCTAAGGGCTCGCGATAGTGAAGCGCTCGCCGGCTTCTTCCCGTCCGACCATCATTACGCGCAAGAAGATCGCTTCCTCGCGGGCATCGACCTCGCATTTCAAGCCGCCCAGTCGTACCCTTCCATTGTGCTTTTGGGCGCGGCTGCCAAGCATGCCGCCTGCGATTACGGATGGATCGAGGCCGAAGCGCACCTCTCTGAAAAGAATGGCGTTCTTCGCGTGAAGCGGTTCTGGGAAAAGCCCTCCTCCCACGTAGCCGAGGAACTCCTGGACCGCGGATGTATTTGGAACACCTTCGTAATGATGGGCCGCGTGCAGGCGTTTTTAGATGTTGTGCGTTCCGCTGCGCCGGAAATGTATGATGCGTTTGATGAAATCTGGCGTTTTCCGTCCCGGGCCAATTCCATTCAAGCATTGTATGAGCGTTTGGAGCGGGCCGATTTCTCGCGTCTCGTATTATCCGGGCCTCAGGCGGATAAACTGGGCGTGTTTTCTCTCGGCGATGTCGGCTGGACCGATTTGGGTGATCCCCGCAGAGTATTAAAGGTGGCCGCCACCGCTGGAGCCGGAGAGAGTTGGACCAGGTTGTGGGGCCAACAGATCGTGCCCGAGGCAAGTTGATTGTGAACCGATCAGTAAGCGAGCGGTTCTGACGCCAAAAGTTTCGTTCGTTCAGTTCGTTAGTCTGTGGAAGATTTTGCAGTTCGTGCATCCACAAACGATGGCGAGCGAAATGCACCAACCCGCCATACGTCGAACTGGGACCAAGGTTCCCCGTGCGGGGCGTGACGATTCACGGAGGACGTCATGACCCGGTGCTGGCGGCCAATGTTGTACCGGCCGCCAGCCGCGAGCAGAGCTTCGTTGGAGGACAAAACCATGACTGCGCGTCAGCTAGATCGGGCGGCGTATGTCGCCGCTCATGCGATTCTGTCCACTGGTACGCGCCGATCGCACGCCATCGACGACGTCGCGGAAACCATCAAGAATATTTTCGAGCCCTTGTGCGACGCAGACCCTGCACGAAAACCTGTTCCCTCACAGAAAATTTTACATTCTGCTGCAGAAAGTGCAGCGCGAAACGGCAGTTAATCGTTCGCCACAACCACGACCGTGAGATCAGGAGGATAGAGATTCCACTATGAGTACTCCCATGGCCAGACACAGTCGGATAGAATATGATTTGATGCGGTCGCAGTCCGCGCCTGCGCGTGTGCTGATCGTCGACGACGACGACCGCGAGAGAGACGACCTCAACACCATCGTCACCGAACTCGGCTACACCGCAGAAGTTGCCGAAAACGGCGAGCAAGCCCTTGAAAAACTCGGTTCCACCGAGGTGGATGCGATCGTAACCGATCTCATCATGCCCCGCATGGATGGATTTACGCTTTTGCGAAGCCTTTTGGATCGCGGCGACCTGACGCCCGCCATTGTTTTAACGGGATTCGGCGGAATTCGCGAAGCGGTCAGCATCGTTCACGATCTGCGGGCCTTCTGGTTTTTGGAAAAGCCCGCTCAGCGAGCCGCCTTGGACCCGCTGCTTGAGCGCGCGATTGCGCAGAAGCGGCTGATGGTAGAGGCGGAGAACCTGAAACGCCAACTCGGCCGCGAGGGACAACTCGAGGACCTTGTCGGCACTTCCGAGCCGATGCAGCGCGTGTTCTCGTTAATCCAGCAGGTGGCGCCCACATCCACGTGCGTTCTCATCACCGGAGAGAGCGGCACCGGGAAGGAACGCGTGGCGAATGCCATTCATCGCCTGAGTCCGCGAGCCAACGCTCCCTTCGTCGCGATCAACTGCGCCGCCGTCCCGGAAAGCATTATCGAGAGCGAGTTGTTCGGCCACGAAAAAGGCGCGTTTACGGGCGCCATTCGCCGCCAGCCCGGCTGCTTCGAGCAAGCCAATCGCGGCACGCTGCTGCTGGATGAAATCGCGGAAATGCCGCTGGCAATGCAAGCCAAGCTGTTGCGCGTGCTCGAAGATTCTAAGGTCCGTCGCCTGGGGGGCAACGAAGAAATATCGGTTGACGTTCGCGTCGTCGCCGCCACCAACCGGCCCATTGAGATGGCAGTGAAGAACAAGGTTTTGCGGGAGGATTTGTACTTCCGCCTGAATGTGTTCAATATCGACCTGCCTCCGCTGCGGCATCGTAAACAAGATATCGGCCCGCTTGCGGATGCGCTGATCCGGCTGCTGAATAAAAGAAATGATTGCCGTGTTACCGGGCTCGATCCCGAAGTTACCGCTCTCTTCATGAACTACTCCTGGCCGGGAAACGTGCGCGAGTTGCGCAATATCCTGGAGCGCGCGGTGATCGTAGCGCGCGAAGGCCCCGTCCTGCTCCAGCACCTTCCGCCTTCCTTTCACGTCCCGCCCGCGGAGGCGCCCATTGCGGCGCCGGTTGCCAAGGTAGACGACTCTTCCCATCTGGTCCTCGAACCCGGCAAGCGCCTTCCCGAAGTGGAAGAGGCGTATATTCGCTTCACGCTGAAACATGCCAATAACAATCGTGCCCGCACTGCCGATATCCTGGGCATCAGCTTGAGGACACTGTACAAACGGCTCGCCGAAATGGCTGCCGCGGAGAAGAGCGCCAACAGCGCGGTCCTGGCCGGGGGGCCTAAGTGACGCGCCGGGGCGACGGCGCAACCTTCGCCGATCCCGGACCGCCGGAGCTGTCCGCTGCATGCCTTTCGGAAGCTGGTCTCCAAGTTGCCACGCAAATTCCGGTGAGTGGTCCCGCTCGGGTATTACTGATCGAAGACTCCGAGCCGGATGTTTTCCTGGTGCGGGAAGCGCTTGAGCAGTGCGACCGGGAGATCGATCTCCAGGTCCTCGAAGACGGCGAGCTCGCGGTAGAGCTGATAGAGCGCATTGACGGTGAGGGAATCCGCTCGCCGGACCTGATCCTGCTCGATTTAAATCTTCCGAAACGCTCGGGCGCTCAAGTGCTTGAGCGCGTCCGCGCCAGCCCCGCATGCGCTGAAATTCCGGTTGTCATTCTGACCTCGTCCGATTCGCCAAAGGACAAGTCGCAGACCGCCCGGCTGGGCGCGACTGCGTACTTCCGCAAGCCCTCGCGCCTGAATGAATTCATGCTCCTCGGCCCATTGGTGCAGCGGCTGCTGAGTGGTTCTCAGTCGGCGGCGAGTTGATACTGGCGCAGATAATCGCGGCGAGCGGCCGGTCGCAGCCCGCACATGGCCGCCCTCCACGGTTACGGCGTGCAGTGCAATGCGCTTGTATCCAGTCCCGAGGAGCGCGAGCCGCGCTTATCGCGATAAACCTGGTGGCAGTGCAAGCAAGATTCAGACAGTTGATTCGTCACATCGCTCACAACTTCCTGGTTTCTCGTTTGTGAGGCCCGGTAGGCGGCGCGCCCGGCTTCGGCAAGCTCCTGCGTGAATTTGATCCAGTCCGGCCGGTCCACGGGAACGGGCTTGCCGTTTTCGCAGCGGCGTCCCGGGGTCAACATGAGCGGGGCGGATTCGGCAATCGCCACCGCGGCATAATCCACCAATTGCCAGCCGGCGTAGATTTCACCACCCCAGGCGGTCCAGGAAAAGGCGCCCGTGTTTACCGGGCCGGTGGCCGTCTTCTCACCCGGGTCATGCAGTTGGACGTTGAAAATAATGTTGGAACTCGGGAACAGGATGCCTCGCATCACCTGGGCAAGATTACCGAATGCCGGAAATTCCGGCATCTGCGATCGCGTTTGCGCGGTCGCTTGCGGTTTGGCGCCGCCGATCGCGATGGCTTTCAGCGCGGCATCGTCCGCCGCGAGCTCGTTCCGCCCCGCCGGAAATTTTCCGGTTTGCAGGATGTATGCGATAACGTCGGCGGCATCCGCTGGCTTCAGCTTGCCTTGATCGTCGGCGGGCATCGTGTTGCGAATCTTGGCCGCTAACTCCGATAGCGGCTGCGAGCCCCAGACGGCGAGAAATGCCTCGCCGGTGAGCGCGGGCGCAGTCCGTCCTTGCAGTGCATCGCCATGACACTTTGTGCACTTCTGCTGATACAGCGAGCGGCCGCGCGCGGCTTGTGCATCCGTGTAAACGCTGTCGCTCGCTGTGCGATTCTGCTGCGCATACACGACCGTCGCGAGCGATTCGAGTATGAAGAATACGACAAGCCGGCTGCAAGTCCTCATTGCTCTCGAATTATATGCTATCCAGTCGGCCTCTATTAGGCGCGAAAGAATCAGGGCTGACTGCGGCCCTTTCTAAAACTCGTATTCTTTCTCGCACTCGCCGATTTCCAAACCCGGCAGCCTCAACGCTTTCAGCTCACGGATCACCTGGTCGCGGTAGCGGACTTTAATATGCACCGCGATCACCTTGATTCCCGCAGGCATTTTCGCCACCTCGCGGGAAAACATTTCGGGCGTCAGATGACGGGAGGATTCGGCAAGACCCTTCATAGTGTTGGGAAAGCACGCTTCCACAAACACCGCCTGCAGACCCGGCGTGTTGTGAGCGAGCTCCCACAAACGGTTCGTCGGGCCTGAGTCGGCCCCGAAAATGACTGCCTTGCCGCCGTTGCTTACCACAAATCCCACCGTTGGAATTAAGTGATTCACTCGAACCGGAGTGATCTTGAAACCCGCGGCGTCCACGGAGACCTCATCTTGAAGCGGGCAAAGGCGCAGGAAAGGCGGCATGTTCCTCGAAAAAGCTACAAAGTCCGGCCAGATGACGTTGTTGAAGATGTGGTTCTGCACCGCGTCGAGCGTCTCGGGAATCCCATAGACGGTGCAGCAATCGCCGGCGGGCGTCCACGCGTTCTCGATGAAAATCGGCAGACTCGCGACGTGGTCAATATGAGCATGAGTCAGGAACAGATGCTTAATCGATTCCTGCTGCCGGGGCCTTCCGTAAAACCCCACACAGCCTGCGTCAATGGCAATCGCGTCATTTATTAAATAACTGCTGACGTATTGGCGCGTCGCGCTATCTTCCAGGGACGAGCCCAAAAGCTTGACTTTCAACCGCTCACCCCCGAGGCGCGCAACTGGCCCCGTAACAGCCACGCTTCAATCTCGCCTTTCCCCTTCACCTGAATCCGGCCGCGGCTCTCGAATTCGAACTTATCCTTCAACCGTTCATACACGCTTCGCGTAACCTGAATTTCACCCGGGATGCCTGTCGACTCCATGCGGCTGGCGAGGTTCACCGTATCGCCCCAAAGGTCATAGATGAACTTGGTGACGCCGATCACCCCCGCCACAACGGGCCCGGAATTCAGTCCGATGCGCAGTTGCAGATTGAACCCCTTCTCCTCGCCATATCGCCGCGTGGCATCCGTCATCCGGAGCGCCATGAGGGCCATCTTCTCCGCATGGCTGGGACAAGGTCTCGGCAATCCGCAGACGGCCATGTAACAATCGCCAATGGTTTTGATTTTTTCGATACCGAGCTCTTCCGCCGCTTGATCGAACAGGCTAAACAGCCCGTTCAACAGATCGACAATTTCCGCCGCTGGCGCCTTGCTGGACAACACAGTAAAGCCGACGAGATCGGCGAATAGAACCGTTACATCCGCGAAGCTGTCGGCGATCTCGTTCTCGCCGGCTTTAAGGCGTGCCGCGATCTCTCCTGGAAGGATATTAAGCAGCAGCGCTTCATTCTCGCGGTTTTTTTGTTCGATCACGGCGGTCTTTTCCCGAATGCTCTTCGTCATTGCGTTAAAGGTGTTGGAAAGCACTCCGAGCTCGTCCTTGCGTTTCCACTTGACCGTCGCGTTCAGGTCGCCCGCTGAAACTCTTTGAGCCGCGTCTACCAGCGCGTTAACCGGGCGCAGGATCTCGCGCGTCATAAGTAATGCGGCCGTAACGGTTAGCAGCAACAACCCGGCTCCCAACCAACTGAATAGCCTCTGCACCTCCCTCACAGGCTTTTGGGCCTCATCCAGGTCCATGCGCGAGCCGAGCATCCAGTGCAGGCCTTCGATCTTCAGCGGCATGAAAGACTCCAAAGCGCGCTTTCCGGTAATTAACGGCCCTTCGACCATGGTCCCTTCCTTTCCCTCCAGGCCCGCTTTCACCCCTTCGAGCATGGCGGGGAATTCGAGGATGGTCGATTTGTAAGTGCGGATCATATTCAAAATAGCGTCCGATATGCCATTGGCCTTCTGACGCGCAAGGAATTTTTCCGGGTCCTCAAGGTACCCTCGGACATTTGTCCGCAGCAGGTAATCGTCGCCGACGATCACCGACTGGCCGGTCTGCCCTAAGCCATCCCGTTCCCACCCGCGGCGGCCGGTCATCACATCGTCAATTGCCGCCGTGGAGAGTTGCAGCGCAAACACGCCCAGACGCTCGTTACCATCGAAAATCGGACTCGCAACATACTGGGTTGGCTCTCCCTTGGCCGCCTCATCGTGTTCGAAATCCGAAAAGAAGACATCATTCGGATTGTTTGTCGCCAAGCATAGCTTCACCACTTTTGCCAGATTGCTGTCGCGATAGGGACCGTTCGTCAGGCTGCTGGCAAAGTCCCGGTCCTTATTGACTTCATAGACGATGCTGCCTGTTTCGTAATCGATCAGATCGAGATCGTAATAACCGAAGTTTTCGATGATTCCACGGAACGGCCGATGATATTTCGCGTGAACGCGGCTATATTCGCTTCCGTCTCCCGTATCTGCCATGTCGCGCCGCTGCCCCTCGGGGTACGGGTTTTTGACGATGTAGGCGTACTGAAGATGAAAAGCCGCCGGTGTCACGACGAGATAGTCTTCCGGGCGCGGCCGCGCAATTCCGAGCTGCTGCATCTGCGGATAAAAGCGGTCGCGGTAGTCATGGATCACCGCCTCCCTGACTTCGGGCGGAACGGGCTGCGCGTTTAGACTTGCGTAGGCTTTCTTAAACTCCCTCATCGCGTCGAAGAACATGCGGTCTTCGCTTAGAGTCAGAACGTGGCTATGAATGGTTCGATAGTAAGACTCGATTTGAAACGCCTTCGAGCGCCGGATGCCCGTGAGCTGATTAAAAACGCCCTGTTTTAGACTGCCGAGGTATTTGATATAAGCGATGCCGCCGGTCAACAGGAATGTCGTTATGCCCAGGAGCAGCAGAAGCGATAGCAGTTTGTACCGAATGCTCCAGTCGGCAAACTTCTTCATCTAAGGTCCGCTTGCGGGCTTTAGCGCCGCCAGTCTTCGATGAGTGCCGCTACCAGCGCGCTCCAACCGGTTTGATGCGAGGCCCCCAAACCGGCGCCGTTATCGCCGTGGTAGAACTCATAGAACAGAATCAGATCTCTCCAATACGGGTCCTTCTGAAATTTCTGGGTTCCGCCGTAGACCGGTCTTTCTCCACTTTCGTTCCGCGTGAAAATTCGAATCATGCGGTTGGCAATTTCCCGCCCTATTTCAAATAAATTACGGGGCCCGCCGGCATCGCCCGGAATGTTCACTTTAAAATCGTCGCCATAGCCGGCGCCGAGAGTTCGCAGCGCTTCGATAATCAGAAACGTCGTCGGAAACCAAATAGGCCCGCGCCAGTTTGAATTTCCGCCTTTGATTTTATTTTCGGACTCGGCTGGGTCGTAGAGTACGTTCGCGTATCCGAACGTGAATGGATGCTGTGCGTGGTATTTAGATAGGCTGCGGATACCGAAATCCGAAAGAAACTCATCCGAGCTTAGAAGCCTTTCGAGCATGCGCCGGAGTTGGTTTTCGTCCGCAATCGTGAGTTCATATTCCTGCTTTTGCTCGATGAAATGGCAGCAGCTATCGGTAAGTTGCTTTCGGTTATGTACAAACCATAGGAAATTCGTCTTGAATTCCTGGTACGCCTCAATATCATCCAATCTCAGCGACTCCGCGGCATAAAGCGGAATAATCCCTACCAGCGAGCGAACCCGGAACTTATCAAAGCTTCCGTCGGGGTACCGCAGCACGTCGTAGAAGAATCCGTCGTCCTCATCCCACAGCGAGTACTTGCGGCCGCCCATGTGCTTCATCGCGGCGCCGATGTATATGTAATGCTCGAAGAACTTCAGCGCGAGGCTCTCGTAGGCTTTGTCCTCCCCTGCGAGTTCCAGCGCGATGCGCATCAGGTTCAGGCAGAACATCCCCATCCAGCCCGTAGCGTCGGACTGTTCCAGCACCGCTCCGCCCTGCAATTTTTCGCTGCGGTCGATTACCGTGATGTTGTCAAGGCCGAGAAATCCGCCTTCAAATACATTGTTTCCGGAGCTATCTACTTTGTTCACCCACCACGCGAAATTGATCAGGAGCTTGTGAAAGCACTTTTCAAGAAACTCCCGGTCGCCCACTCCTTTGCGTGACTTGTCCGTGTTGTATACGCGCCACAGCGCCCACGCATGAACGGGAGGATTCAAGTCCGAGAACTCCCATTCATATGCGGGAATCTGACCGTTAGGATGTTGGAATTGCTCGAACAACATTAGGAAGAGCTGCTCTTTCGCGAATTCCGGGTCAATCAACGCGAAGGGCACGGTGTGAAAGGCGAGATCCCAGGCCGCAAACCATGGATACTCCCATTTGTCCGGCATCGAGAGCACGCGCATGGAGTTGAGGTGCCGCCAGTGCCGGTTTCGTATGTTCAGGCGGGAGTCCGGTGGCGGATACTTCGGATTATCGCCCTCCAACCACGTATTCACGTCGAACAGATAAATTTGCTTGCTCCACAGCAAACCCGCAAATGCCTGCCGCTGGATGCGTTTCTCATCTTCCGTGGCCTTGGCCGGGTGGATCGCAGAGTAGAATTCATCGGCCTCCGCGCGCCGCCGCCCCACGATCTCATCGATATCTCGCAAGGGCGATTTCATGGGCTCGGGCGTGAGCCGAAGGCGGAGGACCACGGAGGCTCCCGCGGGAATCGTATATTCATGCTGGAAGCACGCCTTCGTGCCTGCCCGGCTGGGATTCACGGCGTCCGCTTCACCATTCACGATTGCGCGGTGAAACGCGTCCTTGAAATAGGAAATAGAGCTTGGAATTCCGTAAAGCCGTTGGGCGTTCGTTTCGTTGTCGGTGAAAAGGGCCTTTCCACCCGCTTGCGCGTAAAGGTAACGTCTGCCGATTTCATAATCGAACGGCAAGTTTCGCAGCCGCTCTGCGCCGGAGTCGTCGGCCACCACGCTGATGGCGCCTTCGCCGGCAGGCCCCTCCGCGATCACCGGCGGTACGCCACGGGGAGTGGTCCAGCTCCAGATGTTCCGGAACCAAACCTGCGGAATGATGTGAAGCGGGGCAGCTTGCGGTCCGCGGTTCACGGCTTCAATGCGGATGCACAGATCCTCGCTCGATGCTTTTGCGTATTCGACGAACACATCGAAGTAACGATCTTCGTCGAAAACGCCGGTATCTACCAGTTCGAACTCGAAGCCCCGGCCGCCGCGGTTTCGATTTTCCGATACCAGCCAGTCGTACGGGTACTTCGCCTGCGGATACTTGTACAGATATTTCATGTAGGAGTGTGTCGGAGTGCTGTCGAGATAAAAGTAGTACTCCTTCACATCCTCGCCATGGTTACCTTCGCTGGGCGTCAGACCGAAAGCGCGTTCTTTCAAAATCGGGTCGTTGCCGTTCCATAACGCTAAGCCGAACACCAGAAGTTGGTACCGGTCGCAAATTGCGGCAAGCCCGTCTTCGCCCCAACGGTAAGCCTTGCTTCGGGCCGCATCATGGGGCAAAAATTCCCAGGCAGCTCCGTTCGGGCTGTAGTCCTCGCGGACGGTTCCCCAGGAGCGTTCGCTAACATACGGCCCCCAGCGCCGCCAGAGGAGCGGTTTCCCGTGCGTTTCGAGCAGCCTCCGGCCTTCTTCGGTTCGCGTGCCGGCCGAAACCTCCGGAACAGTTGTAATTTTTTCAACGGGGTGTTGCAGAGCAGAGGAAGTCGGACGCGCGGTCGTGCTCATATCGCGAATCCTCCCGGTGCGGCGTCGTACGTTGCCGCTCTACCGGAGAATATATCACCGATGAGTTGCCGGGCCACCACATTTAATTTTTCGCGGGAGCCGATAACCACCGGCTTTACAAAATCTTCATGCCTTTTCTATTACTTCTTCACGGCCTTTTCCCTATCATCGGGTGGTGAAACATTTAGAGCCTGGCAGCCGGCTTGAGCATTACAGGATTACGGAACAGACCGCTATCGCCGGCATGGCGACCATTTTTCGCGCTACCGACACGCGTGATGGCCATGAGGTCGCGATTAAGATCCCGCATTTCCAGGCGGAGGCGGATCCGGTGTTTTTTTCTCGCTTCCAGCGTGAAATCGAGATCGGTAAGAAGTTGGACCATCCTGGATTGATTAGAGTCGTGGATGGCGGGGGTCCCGGCCGGATTTTTTTGGTCTCCGAGTGGGTGGAGGGCCGATCACTCCGTCACATGCTCTCGAGCACAGGGCGACTCACCATCGATCGCGCTGTAAATATCGCGCTTCAAATCTGCGCTGCGCTCGAATATGCGCACAGCCAGGGAGTGGTGCACCGCGATCTGAAGCCCGAAAACATCATGGTGGATTCGGAAGATCGCATCAAGATCATGGATTTCGGCATCGCGTCGCTGCAGGGATCGCGCAGGCTCACGTTCGGAAAATTGTCGGAAGTGATGGGCAGCCCGGATTACATCTCGCCGGAGCAGGTTCGCGGCAAGCGCGGCGACGCCCGCAGCGATGTCTATGCTCTCGGCATCGTTCTCTATGAGATGCTCACCGGCTCCGTTCCATTCAGCGGGTCGAATGCATATGCCATCATGAACGATCGCCTGGTGAATTATCCGATTCCGCCGCGGCAATTGACACCGGCGATTTCTCCCCAGCTTCAGGAAATCCTCTATCGCGCGCTGGAGCGCGATCCCGTGAAGCGCTATGCGAAGGCCGGCGAATTCGCTTGGGACCTGTCCCATCAGGACCAGCTAGCCGCTGAAGACAGAACGGAGATGACTGAGTGGAAACAGCGCCGTTCCCCGCTAAAGCGGAGAATTCTTTCCTATGCGGCCGTGGGCCTGATTCCGGTGGTGGTGCTGAGCCTTTTGTTTTTAGTGGCGCGGCACGGCTAGATGCGCACAGCGAACTCATGTGCGCGCGGAGGAATTCAGAGCTGGTTCCAAACAATCTTTCCCCCGACGATTGTCAGCACGGACCTGATCTGCTTGATGCCTTCATCGGAAACGCGCTTCGGATCGAAGTAGTCGTCACTCAGAACGGCAACGTCGGCGAGCTTGCCTCCCTGAATGCTGCCAAGCGTATTCTCCTCGTGCGTGTACCAGCCGTTTTCCGCCGTATATAACCGCAGCGCCTCCTGACGAGTGAGTTGCTGCTTATCGTTGATTAGTTCCCCGGCGCAGTTCTTCCCGGTAACCATGTAATAGATTTCGAGCCACGGATCGAACACCGAAACAGCGGCGGCATCGGAACCCGCGCCCACATGAATACCGCTATCGACGATGGTGCGAAATGGCGGCCCTCCGTTGGCGGGCGTTCCCGAGAGATACAGCCAACCATGAACGGCCACTCCGGCGCCGATTGCCTTCAACCGGTCGAGCGTCGCCCGGTCGATCTTCGGCACGTGCCCAATCGCCCAGTGCAGATCGGCAATGGGCGTAGCGGCGTTCACCTTCTCAAACGTGCCGGTAGTGAACTGATCTTCATTTAAAGAAAGCGTGTGCTGCTGAAATGCCCACCCGTGCTTGGCCACAAGCTGGAGTGCAGTCTCGTAGTTCGTGGGTGTCGTCCCGCCCTGAAAGCGCCACGCGGCGGCGAACTCGCCGATTCCGGACACCTTTATCATGTCGTCGCCGAAATCAGGCAGCGAGTTCAGCAGGCGCTGGCGCAATAAAGGAACGTCCGGCCGCGTGTCCTGAGTCAAGAAAAAGATCCGCAGCCGGTGTGTCATCTTTTTCTCTTTGTGGAGGGCCAAAAACGCGTCGTACATCGTCCATGGATTCAGGCTCTCGACGGTATCGGAAGCAGCGGCTTCTTGCAGATCGGGCGATCCAGGCAGCGCGAAAGCCCCCATGTCCGAACTGGTGGTTACGCCAAAACTGTCCAGATACGCCATTGCGTCGATCGTTCCACGCTTCATGTCCGCGAAAGTCTGCATGGCGCGGAGCGCGTTCAACGCAGCCAGAAAATTAGGGCCGGCAATCGCGCCCGCCGGGCTCACCATCACACCCTTGGATTCGAAAAACTTCTTTCCCAGGCTGTTCGTGACCGTTCCCCCGCCGCCGTTCATGATGTAGGGATGGTCCGGCAGGGCGTCATCCAATTCCTGGAGCGTGGGCAGCCGTTTTTCGGCGAATTGCTTGATATTCCAGTCGCCTAATGTAGTGATGAACGCGCCCTTTGGCGCGTTCGCCGCCCGCGCCTTGATCATCCTCTGCACGTCCGCGACGGAGGCAGCGGTTTCCAGGCGAATATCGTAGCCCGGACGCATTCCAAACAAGACGATGTGATTGTGATTATCGATAAGCCCGGGGACGGCGGTGTGGCCTTTGAGGTCGATGGTCTTGGTGCACGGGTTGAGTTTTAGATTCGCGGCTTTCCCAACCGCGGCGAAGCGCCCGTCCTGGATCGTGACCTCGGAAACAATGCTGTTTCGCTGATCCATCGTCGCTATCTTGCCGTTGATCAGCCGCAGATCGCGGGCATCGTCGCAGGCCGCGCCCAAGGCCGCGCAAGCCGCGGCGAGGAACAGAAACACCCTCATTTAATATGGCCTTCGGTGAAGTCGCGATTGTTTTCTTCGCACGAATATTCGATCAATTCTTCACCGGGCTGCATGCGCCAGAACGTCCGCGTGTTCTTCCACGGGCGCGTGTAATAAACCGGATCGTCGATCGTAACTTCGTAGGCGATGTGATCGGCGTCCGTGTAGGTGAAGCGCTGGACCACGTGCATCTGGTTGCTGTGCGGATGCCCGATCGTGTCGAGCCGCGTTCTGCCGTTGAAGCCGACAGTGTCGATGACCAGCGTGTCGCCGTCCCAGCGGCCGATCGAATTTCCGAACCAGGTGGCTTCCAGGTCCTTGGGGTGATCGCGCCCGTCCATGTAGACGACGTGAAACCATGTGTTCTGCTCGAACAACATCGCGATGTACTTCGAGTTCTGCATAATCTGGATGGGATAGCCGCCGACGTTCACCGACCGGAGTAGGCCGAAAGGCAGGCAGTGGCCGGTGTAATCGAACTTCGCCACATCGTAGTTCTTGAAATTATCCGCGCCGGCTTTAGTGAATGGCAGTTCACCCGCGCCCTTTTGATTTTCGCGGTCCTTGGACATATCGGGGACGTACGGGTGCTGCCAGACACCTTGAAAATCGGGCTTGCCGTCGGGCGTGCGCGGGATGGCGGAGGACTTCGTTTGAGCGTGGACGGACAGGGCGGCGAATACGCCGAGAATCAGCAAGGATTTCTGCATAGCGGAACCTCTTGGTAATGATATCGCTGCCGCAGCTTGTGGGGCCGGATGCCATCCGGCGCGCGGTTGCCAACCGCGCTGGGGAGCTTTGCGCACACCCGGCCAGGCGGGTTGGCATGGCAACCCGCCGCAGGTTGGCAACCTGCCCCACTACCGGTGCAAAAGAACGATTCCCGCGGTCACCAGGCAGACCGCCAAAATGCGCTCCAGGCTGGCGGATTCCCGGAACACGATTACGCCCAGCAAGAACGCCAGCACCGATTCGAGCCCCAGAACAAAGATGTAGGTGACCGCCATTTCTGCATTTTTCATCGCAATCGTTTGAAGAGCTGCGCCTGCAGCGAACAGCGCGAATAGCAGAACGGAAGGCAACCCTTTCGTCAGTCCCTGCGAATACTTCATACAGACGCCGCCGAGCGTGTACGCAAGCGACGCCGCGATTAATAAAACCGCATTAAGCATGAGCGGTCAGGACCTCCTCGGCGGCGCAGTTCTCGATAAGGCGCAGCAGGTCTCGAATTTGTTCTTCCGTAGTGCACGGATTGCAAAATGTCAGCTTCAGACAAGCGCGGCCATTGACGACAGTATGTCCGATAACAGCTCGGCCGCTGTCGAAAAGGTTTTGAGCGATCGCGCGATTCACGCCGTCCGCGCGGCCCCCCGCATACCGAAACACGACACAGCCGAATTCCGGCTGGTGCAACAACTCGAAGTTTTCGAGCGCGGCGATCTGCGATGCCGCAAATTGCGCCAGGCTCGCGAGCCGGTCGATCATGGCCGCGAATTGCTCGCGGCCCACGGCTTGGAAGCTGGTCCAAAGCTTGAGGGCCTCGAAGCGCCTGGTGGTTAGAACCGAGCGCGTCACAAGGTCCGGAATGCCGTCCGCTTCCCGTTCTTCGGTGTTCAGATAATCGGCGTGAACGCGGATAAGATCGAAGCGGGCTTTGTCGGATAAGAGAAACGCGCCGCAACTGATCGGCTGGAAGAACGCCTTGTGGAAATCCATACTGATGGAATCCGCGCGATTAAGGCCGTCGAGCTTGCTCCGATGCTTTTCGGAAAGCAGGAGCGCCCCGCCGTATGCGGCATCCACGTGCAGCCACAAACCTGCTTCCCGCGCGATTTCTGAGATAGCGTTAATGGGGTCAAACGATCCGAAGTCCGTGGTGCCGGCGGTGGCGACCACGGCAAACGGCGCCAATCCGGGGGCGCGCGCGGTTTCGATCTGTTGCTTCAGGTGATCCGGCCGCATCCGAAATGCGCTATCGACGCCGATTCTGACGACCGATTGCAACCCGAGGCCAAGCTGAATCGCGGCCTTCTCTACACTGAAATGAGCCGCTTCGGAACAGAAAATCCGCAAGTGGCCGGCCTCCGCCGGGAGTCCTTTTTCACGCGCGTTCCAGTTCCATCGCTTCCGCAGAAAGTAATCGCGCGCGAGCAGCACTCCCATGTAATTCGATTGCGAGCCCCCTGCCGTAAACGTCCCGGCAGCCGGTCGAGGCAATCCGGCCAGCCTGCAGAGCTGCTCGCATATCAGTTCCTCAACCACGGTAGCGGCGGGCGCCTGATCGAACGAATCCATGGATTGGTTCAACGCCGAAATAATCATTTCCGCGCCGAGGGCGGGCAAAAGAACCGGCGTGTGGAGATGCGCCGCCGTGCGGGGATGCGAAACGGCAATCGACTTTGCGATCAGCGTCCTCAGGCGGCTTTTCAACTCCGCCGTGGGCACGGGGGCCGCAGGCAGAATTTCACCACGCAGCGCGTCCACCAAGCTCGCGGGACGATCGCCTGCATACGGTCCGTCGGGATATGACGCAAGCAGCTCCTCCACGCCGGCATCGATCCATGCGCGATAGTTCTCGATGCTTTTCTTGTGGCGGCTAAAAAAGTGCGAGTCAAACATGCGCGGCTATCGCCTCCCGCGCCGTCGCAGCGGCGGCCTTGAAGACATCCGAAAGAATATCGCACACCGCTTCCACCTGCTCCGCTGTGATCGTAAGCGGCGGCAGCAGCCGCACCACTGCGCCGTGGCGGCCACCCAGCTCGATCATCAGCCCGCGGCGGAAACATTCGGCTTGGACACGCAGAGCCGTTTGCCGGTCGCCGAGCGGACGGCCGAAGGAATCCCTCGAATGCGGATTCACAATTTCGATGCCGAGCATCAATCCGCGCCCCCGGACATCGCCGATGCATTCGTGTGCGCGCGCGAGTTCGCCGAGCCGCGCCTGGAACAGCATACTCATGCGCTGAACGTGCGTGCAAACATCGTGGTCCTGAAGATACCGCAGCGTCGCCAGCCCAGCGGCCATTGCGAGCTGATTCCCGCGGAACGTGCCCGCGTGCGCGCCGGGCTGCCATTTGTCCAGCTCGCCTCGGTAGACGATCACCGCCAGCGGAAGCCCGCCTCCAATCGCTTTAGAAAGAACCAGCACGTCTGGGACGATTTCCGCCTGCTCGAACGCGTACATCGTACCGGTGCGGCCCCACCCGGTTTGCACTTCATCGATAATCAGCGGAATACCGCGCTCGGCCGAGACCCGCCGAATTTGTTGCAACCAGCGCTTACTTGCGGGAACGACGCCGCCTTCGCCTTGCACCGCTTCCAGGATCATTCCAGCAGGCACAGGCAGCCCTCCTTCAGGATCTTTCAACTGGTGCTCCGTATGGTGCGCGCACGCGCAGTCTCCGCAGTTCCGCTTACCCATTGGGCAGCGGTAAGCGTAGGGGAAAGGCTGGAAATGAACATCGGGCATCAGTCCCGGCACCTTCGGTCCGGGATTCCCCATCAGAGCTAACGCTCCATGGGTCTGCCCGTGATAGCCGCCGCTGAAGGCCATGATGGCCTGCCGTCCGGTGGCGGTCTTCACAAGCTTGATGGCTGCCTCCACCGCGTCCGCGCCCGAAGGCGAGCAGAATTGAATGCGGGCGTTGCGCGCGAACTCCGCCGGTAATGTTTCGAAAACCGCATGCACGTATTCGTCTTTCACGGGCGTCGTTAGATCGAGCGTATGCAGCGGATATCCGGCATCGAGATGATTGCGGATGGCCTCGATCACGACAGGATGATTGTGGCCCAGTGCCAACGTTCCGGCGCCGCAAAGACAGTCCATGAACGTGGTCCCGTTCATGTCTTTGACGTAGATTCCTTGCGCGCTACGAATGGCTAACGGTAATCGCCGTGGATAAGTGCGGGCGTTGGACTCGGTCCGTGTCTGGCGATCCAAATAGTATTGCGAGGTCTCGGTTTCTTCTAAAATTGGGGGCACAACGGAGCTTTTACCCGCCGGAAAAAGGGAATTTTCGGAATGGGCGGCGGCCGCTCCGCCGCGCGCCACGCCCGTGGTGTGCCGCTGTTCTATTTCAAGTGCGTAAGCTAACATGGCTTGCCTGCTATCCTTTCGATTAATGTGCCTCTCGGGGGAGCATGAGCGGCGGCGAAGTTCATGCACGTTTCAGGCCGCGATATTAAGCGCCTGAATCGTTGGCAATTATGCTCTGTTAATCGAAAATCGACATCGCAATAACGCTTGGGCGGAGACCGTTAGCCGTTGCGTTCATGGCGGGCTGAACCCCGCCTGAGGGGTTTTCTGCAATCAAGCCCTACCGCAGCGCGGCCAAAAGCGTCCCGGTATGCTGCAAAAGGCTCAGCCGCGCGCGCTCGGCCGTGGTCTGAGCATCGTAAAGCGCCAGCCATTTTTCGTTTTCCGTTGCGCGATCCTGTTCCGTTTTCGCGGGCGCAACACGGCCCTCCTCCATCTGCGCCAGATCGATTGCGATTTGGTCGCGCGCCAGATCGAGGTCGGCGCGAGCGAGATCGCGGGCGGCATCAGCGCGGCGGACGTCTTGAAAAGCGCGGCGAAGGTCGCCGGCGATGCGGGCACGCGTGCGCTCGATCTCGGCTCGAATTTTCGCGGCATCCGCCTCCGCCTGCGATGCGTATGCGCCGGAAGCCCGGCCGGCTAGCACCGGAATCGAAAACGACGCGCCCAGTTCGATATTGTTGCGCTGAAAGTGCGAAAAGAATTGCTGGTAATTGTTGTATTTTCCGAGCAGCGAATATTGCGCAACCAGATCGACTTTGGGCAGTCGCTGAGCCTTATAGCTTTTTACCTCGAATTGCTTGGCTTGCAGGTTGGATTGCAGCCGTTTCAGCTCCGGACTGCTCTCAAGCGCTTGCGCGATCGTAGCGTCTTCGGAATCCGGCGCGACCAATCGAATGGGCTCTTCCTGGTCGGCCTGGACGCGATCGTTAATCCCCATGCCGAGCACCTGCGCCAGCGACGACTCGGCGGTAAGCGCATCCAGCCCCAGCGCCTCCGCCCGCTGCTTGGTGCGCAAAACGGCCACGCGCGCGCGGGTGCTTTCGATCGGCAGCTCACGGCCGTCTTGCACACGCGCATCCACCAATTGTTGGACCCGCGTCAGGTCTTCGGCTTCCCGCTGCGCTGCCGTCAGACTTAGGGCCGCGGTTCGGGCATCGAGAAACAGCGACGCCACCCGGAATGCAACTTCTTCCTGCTTCGCGGCGAGGTCGAATGCAGATCCCTTTAGGTTTTCTCGCGCTTGTGCGATGAGGTATGCCTGCGGCCGATCGAAAAGCGACATGTTCGTCCGCGCTTCCATGATGGACGGCGCCTGTCCCTCGATACTCGTCGGGAACCCGTAGGTCCATGCCAGGCCGCTGCCCGCGAATACCTTCGGAGAAAACGGGTCCCGCGCGATGATCACCTGATCGCGCGCGCGTTGCTCGTCGAGCCTGGCTATCACCAGATCGGGGTTTTGCTCCAGAGCCAGGTCGAGAGCTTGCTTCAGCGTGAGGATCCGCGTTTCCGCCGCGGCGCAGGCACAGAAAACCAAAAAAAGTGCGGGTGTTTTCATAAATTTCAGTGTCGCACCGGGTTGAAGAATGCCATTTCGTCGCAGAGGTAAAATAGGCTGCTTGTTCGAGAAACCCTAATGGCTACCCAAACTCAAGCGGGAAAAATCCCGGCGCGGCCCAACGACGATATCGGGCGAGAAGTGCGGTTACGAATGTACCGGACCCAAATTGAAATCCGCGAGGCGGAGCAGCGCGCGTACGATTTGTTCTTGCAGAACCTGGTTAAAGGCACCAGCCATTTGTCGCTAGGCCAGGAGGCTGTGGCCGCTGGTTTTGCCGCTGCGATGCAGCCGGGCGACCTCACGTTCTGCACCTATCGCGGCCACGCGCACACCCTCGCGCGCGGCGCTTCGGTCGAGAAAGTTCTCGGCGAATTGATGGGCCGGGATAACGGCCTGCTTCGGGGGAAGGGCGGGTCTATGCACCTGACTTCGGTGGAGCATGGCGTGATGGGGTCCTATGCGATTGTCGGCGCGCACATCCCCATCGCGTGCGGCGCTGCGTGGAGCGCCCAGTACAAGGGGCGGAAAGACGTTACGGTTTGTTTCTTCGGCGATGGAACCACCAATATCGGCGCATTTCACGAAGGTCTGAATTTGGCTGTCATCTGGAATTTGCCGGTGATCTTCGTCTGCGAAAACAACCTCTATATGGAATACACGCCGATCGGCGAGGTGACAGCCGTTTCGCACCCCGCGGCGGGCCGGGCCGGCGCTTATGGCCTGGAATGCCCAATCGTCGACGGCCAGGATGCCGACGCGGTGTACCGCGCCGCGCAGGCGGCGATCGAAAAGGCGCGCGCGGGCGGCGGCCCATCGTTGATCGAGTGCGAGACCTACCGCTATAGCGGGCATTCGCGCGCCGATCCGGCCAAGTACCGGCCCGACGGCGAGCTGGACCGGTGGAAGCAGCGCGATCCTATCAAGCTGTACCGTAGCCGCCTTCTCGAATTGGGCATCGGCGAAAAGGCGCTGGATAACATCGATCGCGAGGCGCGGCGGTTCGTCGATGAGGCGACCGAAAAATGCAAAGCCGCCCCGCCGCCTCCCGCGGATATTCTCTTAACCGATGTCTACGCGGACGGGGGTTCCTCATGGCGGAACTGACTTATCGCGATGCTGTCGCGCGCGGCATCGCGCAGGAGATGCAGCGCGACCCGGACGTTGTCTTCCTCGGTGAGGATATCGCGAAGGCCGGCGGAGTTTTCAAAACTACCGTAGGACTGCTGGAGCAGTTCGGCCCGCTGCGCGTCCGCGATACGCCGATTTCCGAACAAGCGATTATGGGCGCGGCGATGGGTGCGGCGATGACCGGCCTGAAGCCGATTGCCGAGATTATGTTCTCCGATTTCTTCGCGGTCTGCTTCGATTACCTTGCGAACCAGTTTCCGAAAAGCCGTTATATGACGGCCGGGCAGGTGAAATGCCCCCTGGTGGTGCGCACCGCGAACGGCGCCAGCGTCCGCTTCGGCGCGCAGCACAGCCAAAGCGTGGAGAACTGGGTGATGATGATTCCGGGCCTGAAGGTGGTCGCGCCTTCGACGCCGCGCGATGTTGTCGGCTTGATGGCCGCATCGGTCCGCGATCCCGACCCCGTGATTTTCTTCGAACACAAGGGTCTGTATGCGTCGAAAGGCGAAGTGCCGGAGGGCGAAATCGTCGACACGCTGGGGACGGCGCGCATTGTGCGTCCGGGGAAAAATGCGACCATTCTGGCCCTGGCGCTGATGGCGCCGCGCGCGCTTGCCGCGGCCGAGAAACTTCAGGCAGAGCATGGCATCGACTGCGAAGTGATCGACGTCCGCTCGCTAGTGCCGCTTGACATGCAGACGATCCTCGAATCCGTTGGACGCACCAGCCGCGTGTTCACCGTCGAAGAGAATCCGCGGCTGTGCGGATGGGGCGGCGAAATCGTTTCGCTTATTGTCGAAGAGGCGTTTTTCAAGCTCGACGGCCCGCCCGTGCGGATTACGACTCCGCATATTCCGCTGCCTGCGGCGGAGGGGCTCGAAGATCTCGCCTTGCCGAGTGTAAATCGGATTGCGGACACGGTCCGGAAGGCGCTGGAGACCTAACCGGCGCCTGGAATGGTCCGCATTTGCCGTTTTGAAACGCTTTTGCGATTCATAGTGGCACAAGTCGGCGCGCGGCCCTAAGGTTAACCTCTGATTCTTAAGGGTTGAACCTTAGCCGGGCATCTGGCCGTGATTTTGCCTGTTGTCAGGCACAGGAGATCGCAACCGATGCCGACCCTAACCATCGCAAAGTCCACAGCAAAGTCCAAAGCAAAAAGCGTAGCCAGACTGGCCCGGCGCGACCAGCTTGTCCTGGAGCACCTGTCGCTGGTGAAATCCATTGCCCTGCGGGTGCGCGGAAACCTGCCGCTGCGCGTCGAAGTGGACGATCTGGTGCACGCCGGGATTCTAGGCCTGTTCGACGCGGCCACCAAATACGATTCGGGAAAACAAGTCGTGTTTTCGAGCTACGCCAAGCACCGGATCAAGGGCGCGATTCTCGATAGCCTGCGCCAGCTCGATTGGGCATCCCGGGATATTCGTCGCAGGCACAAAGAGGTGGAAGCCGCATCGAACGATCTCACGGCCGCTCTGGAGCGCGCCCCGACGGATGAAGAACTAGCGGAAAAGCTCGGCCTAACGCTGGAGCGCTGGCGCAGCGTGAAACTCGACTTGCAAAATGTCGGGTTGATTTCCGCGTCATCGCGGCGTGACGAGGCGAATGACCTGCCGGCGCCCGATTTTCCGAGCGCGCCCGAGACTCAGCCGGACTCCCTTTGCGCGCGCCAGGAGATGCGCAGCTTCCTCGGCGTTGCGATGAAGGAGCTGCCGGAACGCTATCAGAGAGTCGTCTTCTTGTATTACTCGAAGGAGATGACCATGCGGGAAATCGCCGGCATCATGGGCATTAATGAAAGCCGGGTTTCTCAGATCCACAAGTCGGCCTTGGACCGGATGGCGCTGGCGCTGCAGGCAAACGGGATCACGTCCAGCCAGGTGTTTTAGCGAGTTGTCCTGCTGCTACGTGCCATGATGAGAGTTGAACCGCTCTCCGCTCCTTCCTATATTCCTGATCGTCGCGGTAGACGTACTCGGCCTGACGATCATGATTCCGCTGCTGCCGTTTTATGCCGAAAAACTGGGTGCGAGCCCGTTCCAGGTCGGCTGGCTCATCGGGGTTTACGCGCTGTGCCAGCTTGTGTCGGGGCCGTTGCTCGGCCGCATGTCCGACTATATGGGGCGCAAGCCCTTGCTGATCGTGAGCCAGTTAGGCACTTTCATAGGCTTCATCGTGACCGCGTTTGCGCCGAGTCTTTGGATACTATTCCTCGCGCGAGCCATCGACGGGGCCACGGCCGGGAACCTTTCGCTCGCCCAGGCTTATATCGCCGATGTCACCAAGCCCGAGGATCGCGCGAAGTCTTTTGGAATTATCGGAATCGCCTTCGGAATGGGTTTTTTGATTGGACCGGCGATATCCGGATTCCTCGCCCGCTACGACTATCGCGATCCGATCTTCGCTGCGGCGGCGCTTTCCGCCACCAGCATTTTAACCACTTACATGTTGTTGCCGGGTGGCAGACCGGTTCCCGAAAAAGCGGCATCCGGCGATTCCGGCCCGGGCGGCCGGCGTTTATCGCTGATCGAATGGGGCGCTTATGTCGAGTACTTCAAACGCCCGCTGCTCGCGGCGCGGCTGTGGGAATTTCTCGCATTCGCATTTAGCTTCGCGCTGTTCACGGCGGGACTTCCTCTGTTCGCCGAACGCCGCCTCGTCTGGCACGGCATGCCTTTCGGTCCCGTTCAGCTCGGCTACATTTGGGCGTTCGCGGGATTTCTCGGACTATTCTTGCAAGGGCCGGCGCTGGGGCGTTTGGTGAAACGCTACGGCGAAAGGCGCCTGAACCGCGTGGGCTTCGCTGGATATGCGGGCGGGTACCTCATTCTCGCGTTCTGCCATTCGCTGCCGGTGCTGATCGTCGCGACGGTTGTCACCGCCATCGGCACTCTTGTCCGCCCCACACTGACGAGCCTGATTACGCAAGCCGCGGCCCGCCAGGAGCAGGGCGTCGTGCTTGGTCTGACGCAGTCGCTGACCTCCGTGGCGCAGATCACTGCGCCGCCCATTGGAGGGTACTTGATCGAGCGCGGACTGCTGACGGGCTGGGGAGTCTTGGCGTCAGCGGTCGCAGGGCTGGGGCTGGTGCTGGCTTCGCGAAAAAGCGCGCACGAGTCCTAGCGCAGCCCGCGATAGGATAGGAATTCTCCATGACACTTCACAGCCACACGATCACTCAGGGCCGTGACCGCGCGCCGGCCCGTTCCATGCTGAAGGCGATCGGGTTCACCGACGAGGATCTCAAGAAGCCGATCATCGGTGTCGCGAACACGTGGATCGAAACCATGCCCTGCAATTACAACTTGCGCGAGCTGGCCAAGCACGTGAAAACGGGAATTCGCGAAGCCGGCGGGACTCCGATGGAGTTCAACACCGTTGCGATCAGCGACGGCGTCACGATGGGCACGGAAGGCATGAAGGCTTCGCTTGTGAGCCGCGACCTCATCGCCGATTCAATCGAACTGGTTGGCCGCGGCCACATGTTCGACGGAATCGTTGCGCTGGTCGCCTGCGATAAAACGATTCCCGGCGCCGCAATGGCATTGTTGCGCTTGAATGTGCCCGGCGTGGTCCTTTACGGCGGATCGATTCTTCCCGGGCATTACAACGGCCGCGATCTTACGGTTCAAGACGTTTTCGAAGCCGTGGGGGCGAATGCGGCCGGGCGCATCACCAGCGAAGAACTGCTCGCGATCGAGAATGCGGCCTGCCCCGGCGCGGGCGCTTGCGGCGGACAATTCACCGCCAATACCATGGCGACTGTGATGGAGATGATCGGGCTATCTCCCATGAATACGGCGGCTGTGCCGCAAGTCGATAAACGCAAGGAAGCGATTGCGGCGCGCTGCGGACAAGTGGTGATGGATGCGGTTCGCGCGGACCGGAAGCCGCGCGATATCGTCACGCGCAAGGCTTTCGAGAACGCGATTGCAGCCGTGGCTGCAACCGGCGGATCGACCAACGCCGTCTTGCACCTGCTGGCGATCGCGCATGAAGCGGGCGTGGACCTTTCGATCGACGACTTCCAGGCGATCAGCGCTCGCACGCCGCTCTTTGTCGATCTGCGCCCTGCGGGCCGTTATGTGGCCGCGGACGTGGACAAGGCCGGCGGATGGGCTGTAGTCGCAAAGCGGCTAACGGAAGGTGGTTACGCGCACCGTGATGCCGTTACAGTGACCGGCCGGAGTTTCGGAGAAGAAGCGGCGGACGCGCGCGAAACGGCCGGACAGGAGGTAATTCATCCGCTCGCGAAGCCGATCAAGGCGACCGGCGGGCTCGCAATTTTGAGAGGGAATCTGGCTCCGGAAGGCTGCGTGATCAAAACGACGGGCATTGAGAACAAGACCCGCCGCGGGCCGGCGCGAGTTTTTGGCCGCGAGGAGGATGCGATGGCTGCTGTCACCGGTGGCAAAATCAAACCGGGAGATATCGTGGTCGTCCGCTATGAGGGTCCGAAGGGTGGTCCGGGAATGCGCGAAATGCTTGGGGTCACTAGCGCTATCGTCGGGGCGGGACTTGCCGATCACACCGGCTTAGTCACCGACGGCCGCTTCAGCGGCGCTACGCGCGGATTCATGGTCGGCCACGTGGCCCCGGAGGCCGCAGCGGGAGGACCGATCGCGGCGGTGCAGGAGGGCGATTCGATCTTGCTCGATATCGAGAACCGGTCCATCCAACTCGAGATTTCGGACGAGGAAATGCAGTCCCGGCTGAAAGCATGGAAGCCGCCGGCGCCGAAATACAGATCCGGAGTGTTCGATAAGTATGTGCGGCTGGTGGGCTCGGCCGCGCGCGGCGCGGTGACAACCTAGCCCGCAAAGGGCGTGCGGGCACCCTCATAACGGTTTAGTAACTGCCCGTGCGCTCCGTTTTGCGGGCTGTTCTCAAAAGCCGCTAGCTAAGGCTTCACCGACACCTTCACCTCGGCATTCGTCCAGCAGCACTGAAATCCGCCGCCGCCCTCGCCTGAGTAATCGGTAGTCAGCAGGTGCAAAACATACTCGCCGGCTTCGCTAAAGGTAGCCTCAGCCGTTGCCTTGCCGCTGAAGGCCGCGGTCTTATCTTCGATCTTCTCCACCGCGGGCTTTTCTTGTGAGAACGTGACCGTTCCAGGACCGCGGTACTTGGACCATCGCACGACCACGGGAGCGCCGAGGTTCTTTGGGCGCGCGCTCGAAGAGCTCGTGAATTTGGCGTCGTCGGAAACCCAAACGGTCAGCGCCAGCGGTTTTCCAGGGCTCGCGGAACGCTGCACCGTCATGCCCTGGGGCCCCTGCACGGAAGGGCCGTTTTGTTCAAAGCGGACCACTGGCGGAGTGTTGCCTACCGCAGCCTCGGTGAATGGCGAGATCTCGTAATCCGGAAGCAGACTCGCTGGGATCACCGCGGTTTTGCCGTTCACCGTCAGCGTCCACGTGATCTTATTTTTGCCGAAATCGGCCGGCAGTTTTACGGCGAACAAACCCCAATGGCGTCCGGGCAAAAAGTGCGTCGGCTGACCGCGATCCGGCCCTTCCGGCTCGATGCGATTGTTCGGGCCGATCGGAATATCCAGCTCTTGTGCCTGGTTTCGATTGAAGTACCCGAGCAGAACACTGAAGGTGCCGTCGGGATTCTTGAACCAGCCTTCGAACGCTCCGGTAACGCCCGCGCCGGAACTGTGCGGCGGCTCGAGCGGCAAGCCCTGGCCGCGCGAAAGCGTTCCACAAGAAAAGATAGCCGCCGCGCACGCCAGCGCCGCGAAACATCTTCTACCGCGCATTTACGGCAACCGTCTTCTTGTGCTTCGCCGCCCAAGCGCTGTAATCTTCATCGCTGATATACGTTACATTCACCCAGGCGTGCGCCATCTCATCCACGGTGCGGTGCCCGAAGCCGACCCACTGATCCGGGTCGGGATTGAACGGATTGTCCTTGGTGTTATCGTGCCACGTCGTAACCTTGATGACGGTGCCTTTGGGCAACACCGGCGCCGCATCGTCATCGTAGATGTAGTTCGTCATCCAATTAAAGTTGAAATTGCCGACGTAGCTCACCATTTGACTGGTTCCATCGGGAAGGATGGCTTCGAGCGACATTGCTTTGCCTCGCAGATGCATGTGCGGCTGGATGTTTTCTAAAATCGCCGCCTGCTTCAGCACTGTAAACCCTTGGCTTTCCACTAACGAGTTTGGCGGAATGTCGAGATTCGGGCCGGTCTTGCCGGGAAACGCGGTAAGGTGAGTGCGATATTTCGGATCCTGTCCCTTCTTATAGAGCCACACGCCTAGTTCGACGCCCGCCACCAGTTCTTCGCCGGCCGCATGAATGTGGATATCCCACGAGATCTTCGAACCTGGCAGCAATAGTTTGCCGGTGTCCGGTCTGTAAAAGTCATAGCTCTTGCCGATTGCCCATTCCATCAGTACGCCTTGACGATCCGCGTCGTTGGCGGCCGCCGATGGAGCATCGCCGTCGTTTTGTACTAAATAGGCGACGGCGTGGTGAACGATTTTCCGCGCCGATGGATTTGTCGGCCTCACTTCTACGGCCCGCACCCAGCGAGGCTCGTTTATCGGAATCGTCGCTTCCGGCCGCCACCACACGTCTTGATGACGCGCCGGCATGGTGTACGGATCGGCTTTAACTACAAGATCGGGCTGACCGAGTTCCTTCGCGGCTTGCCATTCATCGTCACGCGGCCACTGCTTGGGAGCCGGCATATCCTTGGGATCGCCCTGGGGAGCGCCCGCATCCACCCACTGCACGATAGTCGCGATCTGATCGTCGCTGAGCGAAATATCGTTCTTGAACTTCTGCACGCCGACTGTCTTGTCGAGATGCCACGGCGGCATCTGGCGCGTGATCACGCGCTGCCGGATCGCCTTCGCCCACGGCCGCGTCTGTTCGTAGGTCATCAGAGACATTGGCGCCATGGAGCCTTCCCTATGGCACACCTGACACTTTTCCTGCAATATCGGCGCGACATCTTTTGAAAACGTGATGGTCCGCGCTCCCAAATCCGCGGCTGGCGATAACGCGGCAAACGAGGCCATTGTAGTTATGCCAAATAAGGACCTGCGATTCAGCATGGAAGGCTCCTTTCTAAACCCAGCTACCAAACGGTTTGATTCTAGTTGGCGGGGGTCGGGGTGTCAACCAAGCACGGCTTCGCCATTCACGACTGTACATGCTACAATGCTCCCGCAATATCGCGGAGGATTTGCCATGGCCGCGTACGAACGAGGACCCGTCCACATCTACTATGAAGAAGCCGGTTCCGGCTTTCCTTTGCTGCTCATAGCCGGCGGCGGCTTGAATTCGACGATCGCCGGCTTAAAACGCGGCGATCCGTTCAACCCCATGGAGGAGTTCAAGGGAGGGTACCGCTGCATCGCCGCTGATTTGCGCAACGCAAATGAAGGCCAGTCCCACGGGCCGCTCGAAATCGAAAGACCATGGGACTCACACACCGACGACCAGCTCGGATTGATGGATCACCTGGGCATCGACAAGTTCATGGTGCTGGGCTTCTGCATCGGCGGACCGTTCATCTGGAACCTGCTGAAGCGCGCGCCCGATCGTGTTGTCGCGGCGGTCCTGGCCCAGCCCAGCGGATCTCGTCCGGAACAGCGCGACCTCTTCTACCAGAACAATATAACGGGCTGGGGTCCGGAACTGGTGAAGCGCCGGTCCGACATCACGATGGAAACGGTCGACAAATTCCTGACCAGGATGTACCGAGCCAATCCCGATTTTGTCTTCACCGTCACGCGCGATTTCGTCCGCCATTGCCGGACCCCGGTACTGATCCTGCCCGACGATATCCCCGCCCATCCGTACGCCGTAGCGATGGAGGCCGCGATGCTAGCGCCGAACGCCGAAGTAAGCATATTTCCCTGGAAAGAGCCCAAGGAGCGGATTCCGTTGGCGGTCCGCCAGATACATTCGTTCCTGAAAGCCCACCGACCGGTTTAAACTTTGACTTGCTTAAAAGTGGGGCAGGTTGCCACCTAAATTATGCGCGCAGACCATTCCTCCTGCGCGGTTCTGATATCCGATCTGTAGTCGGGGAAAGCTGTTGAGATCCGACTAGTTCTGCTCTCCTCCTATAGGTTGTTGTTTTGTTTGGCCGTTTCGTGCATAGAAATTTATGC
>JAFAQY010000133.1 GCA_019261985.1 Bryobacterales bacterium
CACGAACCTTACCTATTGGGGCATCGGAAATCCGGCGCCGGACACGAACGGCGATGCGCGCATCGGCGACAACCTGTACAGCGATTGCGTCGTTGCGCTGGATGCCGGCACGGGCAAGTTGAAATGGTATTACCAATTCACCCCGCACGACGAGTTCGACTATGACTCCACTCAGGTTCCCGTGCTGGCTGATATCCAATATCAAGGGCGTCCGCGCAAGGTGATGCTGTGGGCCAATCGCAACGGGCTCTGGTACGTGCTGGATCGAACCACGGGTGAATTCCTCTCCGGCAAGCCGTTTATAAAGGTGACTTGGATGACGGGCTTCGACGAAAGAGGCCGGCCGATGCGTGTTCCGATCAGCAACGACAACGATAATCCAACATTGATCATGCCGCACGGGCTCGGCGGCACGAATTGGTATCCGCCCTCCTACAGTCCGCACACCGGCCTCCTGTATATTCCGGGATGGGAAAACAGTGGAGCGATGGTTACGAAGAGCAACGGATTCGGCCGCTCGCTCGGCAACACACCGATGGCCCAGGTGAATTTGCAGCCAAACAATAAGGTTGAGCAGGAGGGCTACGGTACGGTCCGCGCGTTCGACCCCAAAACGGGCGAGAAGAAGTGGGAGTTCAAAATGAACGACATCACCTGGGCGCGCGTGCTGACTACGGCCTCGGATCTGCTCTTCAGCGGCGGCCGCGAAGGCTACTTCTATGCGCTCGATGCACGCTCGGGCGATTTGCTATGGAAAGCCTCGCTGGGCGGTCAAATCAACAGCGCTCCCATGAGTTACTCGGTCAATGGCCGCCAGTACATCTCTGTAAACGCGGGGACGGCAATGTTTGTATACGCGCTACGGCAGTAAGCCGGCGGAGCCTTCGTACTCGCGTCAGGAGCGGCATAAATCGCGATCGTGGCCGTTAGGTGAAACGACCGCGGTTGCGGACTGCTCTATGTCTTGAGGTCATCCTATGAAATCAGACCGGGCTACGCGGGATGTAGGGATCTTGTTGGGCGGAATTGCCGCGGGCATCGTTGGAAGCCGGCTATTGCCGCCCCTGATCGCGGCTGCTGTTGGGTCGGGCCGTGCCCGCGCGGGTGGGGACCCATTTCAAGTTCTCATCGAAGATCACAGGCAGATCCATTCACTCCTGGACCAAATGGTAAAGTGCCCCACAAGTTCTCGCCTGCAGCGGGCGCGACTCTTCCTGGCATTGAAGCGCAAATTGGCGAAGCATGCCCTCGCCGAAGAGGATGTCATTTACCCCAGAGTGCGTAACGATTCCGCCTCAGGCAATGAGCGCAAACGTCTGTACGACGACCACGCGGAAATGAAGATCTTCCTCTATGAGATCGAGGGCTTGCTGAGATCCGGCGAAGATTGGAGAGACGCCGTCCGCCTATTAAGGGATCTGGTTGAGCGCCATGTCGAGGAGGAAGAGAAGACCATCTTTCCGGAACTGCGCCGGGAGCTGGCAGCTCCCATTTTGCCGCAAGTGTCGGGGCAGATCTCGCGGGAACAGGCGTTAATCCTGTAACCGAAACGCGCCCGGGAAGTCGGCGATCAGTGGCTCGGCCGCACGCTATTCAATGTAACCACGTAAAATAGGGCCATCGTCGTTATGTAAGTTGAGAGGAGGATAGATGGCTCGAAAACGTGCAATCTGCGTCTGCGTCGCGGTAGGTGCTGTATGTTTAATCCGGCCTGTATTGGGCGATACTTATCAGCTCATCTTGCGGGGGAAGGTGGTGATGCAGGACGGGTCGGCGCCGCCAAAAAGCGTCGGTATCGAGCGGGTTTGCAGCGATACATACGGTTCGGCCCCTGGCCCGATTACCGATAAAAAAGGCGAATATTTGTGGCGCATGGAAGTGGACCCGATGCGCACGCGGACTTGCCGAGTAAGAGCGACGCTCGTCGGATATAGCTCCACGGAGATTGATATTTCCGCGCTCAACTCATACAGCAATCCGGATCTGCCCCCACTTGTGCTCACCGCTCGCGGCGCGGACCCCAATTCCATCAGCGTGCTCGAAAGCGAAGTGCCGGGTAAGGCTCAGCCGGAGTGGAAGACCGCGATGAAGGCGCTGGACTCCTCGAATTTCCCCGAAGCTACCCGGCATATGGAGGCTGCTGTTAAAGCCGTTCCGAAGTTCCCCCAAGGTTGGAACGCGCTCGGAATCATCTATGAGAAGCAGGACCGGCGTGCCGACGCGAAGGAGGCATACCAGCACGCGATCGATCAGGATCCGAAGATGCTACCGGCTTATTTGAATTTGGCCCGACTAAGTATAAAAGCGAAAGATTGGGATGCGGCAAATAAGGCCGCCGATACGCTGATCAAAGCCGACAAGCGCCTATTTCCCGAGATTTATTTGCATGCGGCGGTCGCGAAATATCAGTTGAAGGATTTGGCCGGCGCGGAAGCTAGCGCGCAGGAAGCGATTCGGGCGGATGGGCTTCATAGAATGCCGCGTTCGGAATACGTGCTTGGGCGGATTTTAGAGGCGAAAGGCGACACCACTGGGGCGCGCGAACATATCTCGAAATACCTGGAAATGGCTCCGAACGCGCCCGACGCGGCTCAGATTAAGGCAAGTCTCGAGACTTTGGGTAAAGCAGACGCAGGCGCGCAGCCCGAGTTGGAAGTGCTGTAAGCTACTCTGGCGCGCTCGTCGGTGGAACGATGCCTTTCAGGCGCAGATAGACGGCCATGTATCCATACATTTCGTTCGAGTGGCGCACCAGGTTGTAGAGCGTTGCAAGTCTGGATCGCGTAGGCGTAGGTGGAAAAGGACCGCCCAAACGCGAACTGACCATCTCGCCGGCGGTAGCGTCGGTGAGCGCGGCGAAAACACGATCGCAGTAGGCGAAGGATTCCTTCAGCGCGGCGACGAGTTCCGGTTTCGTCGTCTTCGAGGCTGCTCCAAGCGGCTTGCGCTCGCCATTCAGCCCGGCACACACGTTCCTATTCGCATAGGCAATATGCGCTACACGTCGACCGAACGTTTCCACCTCCGGCGTAGGGCGAAAATCGTAATACTCGGCCGGCATTTTTTCCGCTAATTTCAGCAGATTGGTTTTGATGACGCCGTAGGACCACTTGACTTCGGAACTCAGAGGATCCTGCGCAGACGCCGGGATCGCGCAAAGGAGCATCGCACTAAAGACAAGCGCGTGGAAGCGATCCATGAAACGCAAATATAACACTCGTGTAAGGGCAACGCTTCACTGCCAGTAATTTCGGTCCAAACTCCTATACTGCACCGCTTCCGCCAGATGCTTCGCAGTGACGCGCTCGGATTTATCGAGATCGGCGACAGTGCGAGCGACCTTCAGCATACGGTCGTGGGCGCGCGCGCTTAGCCCCATGCGGCGGACGGCCATTTCGAGCGTGCGCTCGCCGGCCTCGTCCAGAGCGCATAGCTTCCGCAGTTGGCGGACAGGAATGTGCGCGTTATAGAAGCCCCGCGAGGTTTGGATAGCGCGGGCCTCGCCCACGCGCGCCGCAATTTCGGCGGAGGTAGCGCCCGCATCGCCGCCGCGCAGTTCCTGATACGGAACGGCGGGAACTTCGATATGCAGATCGATGCGATCGAGCAGCGGGCCGCTGATTTTGCCGAGATAACGCTGGATGATTCCTCCGGTGCACCGGCACTCGCGCGTGGGATCGCCGTAGAATCCGCACGGGCATGGATTCATCGCCGCGATGAGCATGAACTTGGCGGGGAAGCTCAGGGTCATTTGCGCGCGGGCGAGAGTCACACAGCCTTCTTCCAAAGGCTGCCGCAGTTGCTCGAGAACGTTGCGTGGGAATTCCGGCAATTCATCCAGGAACAGCACGCCATGATGCGAGAGGCTGACCTCTCCCGGCCGCGGCGTGCCCGCGCCGCCGCCGATCAGACCCGCATCGGAAACGGTGTGATGGGGCGAGCGGAAGGGCCGCTCGCCCATCAGGCCGCAGCCTTTAGGCAGCAGGCCGGCCACGCTGTAAATTTGCGTGGTCTCGAGCGCTTCGGCGAACGTCAGCGGCGGCAGAATGGCGGGAAACCGCTTGGCGAGCATCGTCTTCCCCGAGCCCGGAGGCCCCACGAGCAGCAAGTTGTGTCCGCCCGCGGCCGCAACTTCCAGCGCTCGCTTGGCTGTAGTTTGGCCGCGCACATCGCGGAAATCGAGAGCGGCGCCGGGTTGCGCGGCCGATGCCGGGCCGGCGCCAGGATGCGGCGAGAATCCCTGGGGGTTTTCGAGCAACCGGACAACTTCCGCCAAATGCCTGACGCCGAAGACGCGGACGCCATCCGCAACCGCCGCTTCGGCGGCATTTTCCGCGGGAACAAGCAGATTTGAGATGCCTTGTTTGCGCGCGCAGGCCGCGATCGATAATGCGCCGCGAACCGGCCGCACAGCCCCGTCTAGCGAAAGCTCCCCTACAAACAGATGGTCCTCGGTGGATGCCACCTTTCCCATCGCGCCCAGTATTCCCAAGGCCATGGGAAGATCGAACCCGGCACCCTCCTTGCGGACATTCGCGGGCGCCAGGTTAATCGTGACGCTCTTGCTGGGATACCCGAAACCCGAATTGATCAGGGCGGATTTGATCCGCTCCCGGCTCTCGCGGACGGCAGTATCCGGCATGCCGACCGTGATAAAGTCACGGCTCGAACTGGGGTACATATCGACCTCGACATCGATCAGATGAGCGTCAATGCCGTACATCGCCGCCGAGCGGACGCGAAAGAGGGCCATGTTGGTTTAGTGGCCGCTCGGCGGGAATTTTCGCAGGGATTTTCAGTAGCGCAAGTTTTAGTTTGCCCCAAAACGAGATGAGGACAAGCTGAAGCTTGTCCTACTCAGCTTAGCTGCCAGTCTTTCCAGCTACCTGAGTTTTGAGCCAGGTTACGATCATCGGCTCGAGCTCGGGATTCTTGGCGAACATCGGCACGCCATGTTCGGTACCGGAGTAGATCTTGACCGTAGACTTGGGATTGTTCGACGCGCTAACCGCCTCCTTGATGCCCTTGGCCGCTCCCGTATCGCCTTCGCTGGCCGCTCCGAAAACGGGCAGCGATGTCGTGGCCGTAATGTAGGCCCGCGTTGCGTCTGTCGTGTTGCCGGAGAGCAGCATCAAAGCTTTGATTTCGTGATGCCGGGCCGCAAGATCGGAGGATTGAGTTACGCCGCAGCTTGCCCCACCGGCGGCCAGGCGCGATTTATCCACATCCTTCTGAGATAACAGGTAGGCGTATGCCGCATCCACGTCCCCAGGCCACTTATCGCGCTGCGCCTTATCGCCGCCGCTCTGGCCGAAGCCACGGAAATCCACAGTCAGCACATTGAAGCCTGCATTCGCCAAATCCTGGGCCAACCCATCCCACGCGTGCCGGTCCATGTTGCACTGATGCAAAAGAATCATCGCCGGACCGGAATGCCCCGGCGAGTAATAGGTGCCCTTGAGAGTAACGCCATCGGCGGCCTTAATATCGACATCCTTCTTTTGAACCTGGGCGGAAAGGCTAATCGTAGCGATCAGCGATACTGCCAATACGCTTGCGAATCGTTTCATCACATGCCTCCTAAAATGCCGGTCAGGACCGGCTGTTTTTCCACAACCAACAGCGATGATATCAAAGGATCTTTCCGCGCCGTGGAACGGCCGGGCGCTGCGCGATATAGAAAACGGTCACTCCACGCGAAAACCCTGGCGCTCTTCCCAAGTCTGATTGCCGACTTTATCCCGCACCGTGACAACTAATGTGTAAGTTCCCGCCGGGACATTCTTGTCCAAGCTAAGGCTCAAAGCGCCCGGAACATAATGCTGGGGGTAGAACGATGCGTGCGAATCCGCCGCCGCTTCGGGCTGCGCGAACAGCTGCTTGCCGTCGCCGCCGAGCACGGCCAATCCGTAATCGACGGAGAATTTGTGACTGTCCCCGAATTTATACCCAACGATATCGAACCGAGCCCACAACATATCGCCGGGGCGATAGACAGGATCGCGCAATGCAACCGCGTCGTCTTCGCCGCGCAGGAAGCGGAAGTTCCGTGTTACCAGTGTGTCGCTGGCCTCAACATCGTGTCCACGCACATGAAAGACCAGCTCCGAATGGATTTCACTAGCGCCTACTTCATCCTTGGCCCTCATCGAGACTCGGTAATCTCCCGACTGAGCGAAGGGAGGAATCGTAAACTCGGCCAGGAACTTAGGCAGCCAGTTTTTGTCTTCCTGTGTGACCCGGGATTCGATCCGGCCCGATTTCGGCTTATCGACCGGAACCCCGTTGGGATCCAGGAATTCCAGGCTCCAGTCGAGCTTCACGTGCTCGTTCTCTTCGTCGGTTTTGTCGATTTGATATCCCTTTAAGCGACAACTGAAATGTGCAGTTTCGCCCGGCAGGAATTCGTAAGAGGTAGGCAGGATAGGCCCGTCTTCGAACTGGTGCAGAGCCATCCGGTCCACGGCCAGATTCGGGGCGGCATACATCGCGGCCGCACTCGCAAGCGCAAATACTACGCGCAGCATAATTCTCTCCAACATGCGTGATGTCGTCAGCGCTCAAGCGCACCCAACGGGGCGCGCCTAATGTGGTTGCACCCAGCACTGGTATAAGCCGGGGTCCAGCGGCGCCAAATTCCAGTTTACTGGCTGAACCCGCCCGACGCGGGAGCCAGCGGCTGTGTGTCCACATCCATCCGCAGCGGAATCGATATCCAGGCATATTTCTCCGCGCCTGCTCCGGCGCCGTCGGGAACTCGAAGGCGATAAGACGTGAGGGGTACATCAAAAAGAATCTGTCCTTGCAGCGTCTCGGCGGGGCGCAGGGTACGAAGCAGGCCAAGCCAGTTAGCGAGACCCTCGCCGTCCTGCGACTCCTGATAAGTCTGGCCTGTGTAGCTTTCAAGCTGCAGCAGCGGAATGGAAAGCTCCGAGCCGCCGCCGTTGGTGACGGAAATACGCATCACCAAAAAGCGCTGTTGCGGCACACGGAGCTTCAATACATCGCCAAGCTGTGTTTGCCAGGAAGTCTCGATCACGGTGTAGGAGAGCGGCCCCACCGGCGCCTGGTCGCCCATCGCGTAATCTATACGCGCCGAATTCTCCCGGCTGCATCCGCCGGGCAGGCAGGCTATTATGAATACGCCGAACGCAATTACTTGCGCGCGCAAACCAGCCCCAACGGTGCGGCGCGCACCTCCATAACCTTCAGAAAGTGTTTCGCGGCGCACTCCGTTTTGCGCGACTTTCAGCGAAGAAGCCGTTCCTAATTCGCGGCCTTCTTGATGATCTGCGATGGGTCGGCGCCCACGCGGCCGGATAGGTCTTGAGCGGTCTTCGCCGCCAGAGCGAAATCGAAGTGAATGCACGGAAGATCGGGTAAAGGTGAAGATGAATCCGGCTTACGGATTTCCGTGACTAAGGAATCCGTCACGCCGAAAACAGTGTCGGAGTCGATGTGCTCGTCTCCGGACAAGTACAAAGCGGTGACAGCCTCGCGATATCCGTCCGCGCCAACCAGAAAATGGATGTGCGCCGGACGATAGCCATGACGCTTCTGAGCGCGGATCATATCGCCTACCGGACCATCCATCGGGATCATATAGCCGAGAGGGGCGATCGTCCGCAGATAATAATTGCCTTTCGCATCGGTGCGAAAAGAGCCGCGCAGGTCCATGTCCTGCGGATCGTTTTTTTGAAGGTCGTACCAGCCCTCTTCATCGGGCTGCCAGACTTGGACCAGCGCGTTCGGGATTCCCTCTCCATCGGAATTCGTTACCCTTCCATAGATACCGATCACGGGCGCCTTAGGATTCTTCACGATGCATGTTCCCAGCGGCAGCGCCGGCGAGTCTTGCCGGTAGAACGGACCCAGCAGACTCGATTTCGTGCCGGATTCCAGCGCGCGCTTATCGTGAAGCGCATTTACGAGGCTGCTGAGACCGAGTGTATCGGAGAGCAAAATGAATTCCTGACGAAACTCCGTGCATTTCTGGCCGACCGCGGTCAGGAATCCGATCGCCTTTAGCCATTCCTCCGGCGTGAGGTCGACCTCGCGCGCGAAGTCATGGAGATGCCGAACCAGGCTGGCCATGATCTCCCTCAGGCGTGGATCGGGAGTCGTGGACATCTGATCCAACACCGCATCGGTTATCGTGATTTCGTTGATCGCTCGCATACTGTACCTTTTCTAACGCTTAGCTCTTATCGCTTTACCGGCTTGCCGTAAACTTCGATCCTGCCGACATCGGCCCAGCCGCCCGGACCGTGGCCGCTGCCCGGCATCAGGTCCGCGAAGCCGACTTCATCCACTTTGCTCAGATCGGGCTTATCGATGAAATTCCCTTTCGTGACCATCTTTTCCGCATCCAGCTTTATCCATCGAACATCGGAAAGCGAGAATTCGTCCTCGTGCCAGTCGACCACCGACCCGGTTGCCCGGTCGCCCACTAAAAAGCTGCCATCGGCCAGCTTCACCATCGGGCGGACCGTGTGCAAGCCGGACATTTTGGTCACCCACTTAATTCTCGCCAAGCCTGTCAGATCTACGAAGTTGTTCTTGTCGCGCAGCGTTGCCCCGCATGGCGATGCCTCGCACAGGCCAGTCCACAGGTGCAGTGGATTGCCCTCGTCGCCCGAATTTCCGGTCAGTTGAATGTCCTTGCCGGAAGGCCCGTAGAGCTTGAGTTCCAGATTCGCATTCGATACCCCGGCGGGAGTAACGGCAGCCTCAGCGCCAGAAGGAGTCGGCTTCCACTCCTCGCGGAAAAACAGTGGCGGGCGGGGCGGACCGCCCTTGCCCTTCCCTTTGCCTTCCTTCGCCGCGGGTGCGGGGGTTTCGGTGGCCGTTTGAGCCCCCGCGAAGAAGGAAATTCCCGCGACCCCGAGCGGAATAAGCCAGACGAGGGGAGAAAACCTGGTGATTCGCAGCATATGAGCCTCCTGATAAAACCGCAGTTCAGTATATCAGGCGCGCATAAAGTATGACCCAGTCGCCGGGCACGCGCTTGCGAGGCGATCTCCTCGTCGTAGCCGTCATTCCGGGAACGCGACCGCGGCGCAAATTCTCACAGTCCTTAATGTCACAAGCGGCAAGTGCGGCGGCTTAGCCAGTTGTTGTGGGGCGGACGCTCGTGCGCAGCCGGCCCCCTGGCCGGCTCTGATCGTTCGGTGGTACTCGCCGTTCCGGTTTGCAAAAGCCCGCGAATAGATCCCGTATCAACGCTTCGACGAGTTCTAACACCCGCAAAGGGACACTCCGGTCGGCCTTGACCCAGTATCGAAGATCCTCTCGAAACTCGCGTTGAAAAACGGCATCGCGTTCAGCCTTTCCGGGCAAGCCCTGTCGCCCGGCGAAGCTTTTCGACCGAGGAAACACGTCCCCCGCCCTGTTCTGCACTTTTCAGAGCCTTTAGTAACCGCCGAGCGTTCTGAGGCGGATCGCTTGAATGCGCCGTCTCCATTATGCTGGACAACTCATCCGCCGGGATCATCGCGACGTCCTTTGCGCCTCTCCGGCGAAGATGACAATCTCTTGATTCTCCGCTACACGGTCCAAGACCGACGCTAATTCCGCCCGCAAATTTCGTGTAGCTGGTCCCAATCATCGCGACTCATTGTACAGGATTCCTGTACGTATGCTTCGCGTCCTTCTTTCCTTTGCGAGCGATCTCCTCCCAATAGCCCTCGACCAATCTCTCCGTCAGCACCCGCATATCCCTGCGTGCGACTACCTCCGCCCGAGCCCTCCGCGCCATCTCCTCCGCCTTCTCGGGCGTCAGGAGCAACTCCGCTATCTTGTCCGCAAACTCGTACGGCGAATCCGCCAGCGCGCAAATTTCTCCATCCTTTGCGGCCAAGCCCTCCGCGCCCAGCCGCGTCGAAACCACGGGAATCCCGGCTGCGAAGGCTTCCAGCAGCTTCACCCTCATGCCGCTTCCGCTCAAGATCGGACAGATGAAGACCGCGTACCGTCCCAGAGGCTCGCGCACGTCTTCTACGAAGCCCTTCAGGTCAATCCCGCGATCATCCGGCAGCGAATGCCGGGGCGGCGGGTCCGAGCCAATCACGATCAGCCGCACTTTCGGCTCGCGCTCGCGGACGCGCGGCATTACTTGGCCCACAAACCAATTCAGAGCTTCCTGATTCGGAGCGTGCCGGAAGCTTCCCAAAAATAAAAGCGTGAACGGCTCGCGTCCCGCCGGCTTGAATTCGTAAAGAGATGTATCGATCCCCGCCCGGTACGCGCAGTCGACGCGCCCGCGCAGCGTCGGGAGAAAGGAACCCAAGTACTCCGCCTGCTCCGCGCTGCAAACCTGAATGCGGTCAAGCTTCGGCAACATTCGCAGCTCATACCGCAGAGAGCGCAAGTACTCCCATCGGGCCTGCAGCTTCTCCAGGGCGCCGGTCATAAACGGGAGCCGCCGTGCGATCGACTGGAAATAAATGTCGTGCTCGAACAAAATGCTCGGGATACACCGGAACTGGCCCCCGTACTGCCCCAGTACGGTGTACTCGAGCTGCAGCACATCCACGCGCTTCAAATAAATCTGCCGGTGAATGAGCCACGCCAAATCGCGATTGCGGAACTCGCGCGCCGCATGCGGCTCCATCGATCCCAGCGCCTTCTGCCGGCCCTCCATTCGTACGATGTATTCGGTAGACGCGCAGATCCGGTCCAGCTGCTGGTGCGCCGCGCGTTCTTTTTCGAAATCGAGCAGCACGATCAAATGCAAATCGCACCGCCGCGCCAGCTCCCGAACGGTCTGGTACATGAATACGCCGCCGCCATGCACGGGCGGACAAATCGGATACGGCGAAACAAATAATACGCTCAATCTTCCATGGCCTTCGGACCCGTGGCCCCTGGCCGCCAGCCCCTGGTCCCGGTAGTGCCCCCCCAACGGCCGCCGTAATGCGTCTCTATCCCTCAGCACGGCGAGGCTCCGCGCCCGCGCTCTTGCGGCCATGGCGCCGCGAAGCTGCCCCGCCGCCCGAACCACGCCCGCGAAGCTCGCCCGCTCCGGCGAATCTCCGAACCACCAGCTCAACATTGCATTGGCCCATGTGAACCAAAAATTGGCCGCGAGCATCCGCCAATCGTGTATGTTTTTCCACGGAAATAAAAGGTAATTTTTCTTTAAGACCGCGTTTATATAGGAATCGTTGAACCGTTTTCCAATGGTCCCGCGATGCTCGTGGTACACAATGCTCGCCGGTTGGTACAGGACTTTCCACCCGCGCTTCCATGCGAGATATCCAAGGTCGGTGTCTTCCAAATAAAACGGCCGATACAGATGATCGAATCCGCCGAGTTCTAAAAATTTTGCGCGGTCGAAGGCGCACGAGCCTCCGCCGCCATAGAAACACGGAAACAGTTCCTTGATCGAGGGGTCGATTCGATGGCGGACGCGCAACGATCCTTGCTGCCACCAGCCTTCCGTAAGACCGGTCTCTTCCCTCAGCTTCGAAGGATCGGAAAAGAAAATCTGGCACGATACTACAAAAACATCATCGCCGCCGAAGCCGGCGAGCAGCGGCCCCAGAAAGCCCGGATCCACCCGCATGTCGCTGTTCAGCAAAACGACGACATCGTTCCGTGCCGCTTGAACGCCGGCATTCGAGCCGCCACCGAATCCCAAATTGCGATCAAGCGCCAGCACCCGCACCCGCGGGAAATGTTGTTCAACAAACGAAGCGCTGCCATCCGACGAGCCGTTGTCGACAACGATAATCTCGCTGCCCGGAAATCCATCGAGGCCCGCGACCACAGAGGGCAAATACTTTTCGAGCAGTTCCCGCCCATTCCAATTCGGAATGACGATGCTAGCCGCGGTGGGACAAGGCATCGATTCTTGTCGCCTGCGTTTTTCGCGCCGGCCAAAACCGATCGCGACTAGATCGGACACGGCCAGCGCGACCGCCGCGATCGCCAGCGCCACTGTCCCCACCACCGCCAGCGGCAGGCCGCGAAGGAACCGCCACAAGGCCAGCGCGAAATCCCTCATTGTCCTGGCCCCTGGCCGGCCCTCAGCCCCTGCGCTCTCACAGCTTCGGACCAGCTCCGACGCTCCGCCCCAGCTTCACCCACCGCGACTCACGCACCATCGCGAGCTGAGCCCGCACCTGAGCCAGCTCCGCATCCAATCTCTGCGCCCATTGCGTGCGTTCGACTACGGTGGCCTCGGCGTTATCCAGAAGTCGAACCGTGGCGGCCAACTGTTCTGCTTTTTCAGATAACCGCTTTTCGAGTTGAGCCTCCCACTTTTCGAGCTCCCCGATCCGCCGTTCGGCCGTTTCTCGCAATATTTTTAGTTCGTCTTGTAATTGAATTATGCGCTCCTGGGCAGCCCTCCAGTTCGCTTCCAGCTCCATCGCCCAGCTATTTTTTTCTTCCAAATGCGCCATCAAGTCCTCGTGCTTGTGTTGCAGTTCGGCGTGCTTGGGAATCAGGGCATGGAGGTCGGTTTCCAGCTTTCGAATGTGGCGCTCGCGCTCGCGCAGCAAATTGGCCGCGCGCGGCACGTAAACGAACGAGCTCAGCTCCGGCGGCGAACTCATCGCGCAGATCCCGATAAAAAAATGGGCGTCCTTCAGCTCGCTGCCTGAAGCAACAACGGTCAGTCCCTGGGGAGTATCTTCCGGATTTTGAAAAACGAAGCTCTCGATGCGGTTTTGCGCCAGAATTCTCACACCTGGAAAAAATTCGCCGAGCGCTCGCCGGAATTCTTCCAGATCGAATTCATGCACGTGATACGGATTCGGTCCCTCGGCTCCGCGCGATTCCGTGTAATATTCCTGGTTGGGGGTCGAGATAATCATCAGACCGGATTCGGTGAGCACGCGCCGGGATTCACACAGGAGCCCCCGCCAATCCTGAAGATGTTCGATTACTTCGAACGCAACCACTAAATCGAAGCTCTGTGCGCGAAAGGGCATCGCTGAAACCGACGCCTGTGAGCAAGCACAATACTGGCCCGCATCCTTTACGGCTTCGGCGGCCGAATCGATCCCAACGACCCGTCCCCCCGCCCCAGCCAGTTCCGCCGACCCATAGCCGGTTCCGCAGCCCGCATCCAGCACACGTTTGCCCGCCGCAAAACGCGCCGCAAAGGCATAGCGAGCTACGTGCTCGGCCCAGAGATCGTCATTTACCTGACCGGGGATGACCCGCTCGCCTGTGAATTCGCTCACGAAATCTCCGCAGCGGCGCCAATGCGGCTCGCACCGGTCTTGTCCGCACCGATCTTTGAATTTATCTGTATCCGGCACGGAAAGTGGAGCTGCCCATAGATCGGCGCTTCGGATTTTTCCATCGGCAGTACGATCGCATTGTCAATCCAATCGCACATTACGTAATGCTCGAGCGTGCCCTCGGCGACAGCCGGTGAAAACGAAAACAACGACGCGTACAAGACCGGCAGATCGAGATAAAAGTCGACAGTGCACACGCCGTCGATGGGGAGCGGGGGCAGATCGTATCCTTCGCGCGCCGTATTGGTCCCGGCGAAGTCGACGCCAAGATGGTTGCGAAACATAAATCCGACAATGGGCCGGTCAATATTTGACTTCGCTTTAACACTAATTCGAACCACAATAGTCGAGTTATTCTGAAGGGCAGACAAACGCCGCCCATCTGCATCCATTACCGCGATCCCGATTACCTCCGCGCGCGCGTCCCCGAATCTGTGATCGATATTCGGGATACCCTCCACAACCTCCACTGGCGTCTGTGATCTGGCGTCTGGCATCTGGCCCCTGGTAGCTGGCTCCTGGCCCCGATATTCCGTGTCCTTCTGCTGCATCGCCGCCAGATACTTCGATACCACTAAATCCGTCCTGCCCAGCTCCATCACACGCCCGCGTTGCAGCCACAAGGCACGATCCCCCAACGCCTTGACATCCCCCGTGGCGTGGGATACGAAAAGTATCGTAATCCCACGCGCCCGCAGCTCGTGAACCTTGCGAACGCAGCGTTGCCGGAAGTAAACGTCGCCGACTGCCAGCGCTTCATCCACCAGCAGAATCTCCGGATCGACGTGAATTGCAACCGAAAAGGCGAGCCGCACCATCATTCCGCTCGAATAAGTCTTCACCGGCCGGTTGATAAAATCCCCGATCTCCGCGAAGGCCTCGATTTCATGGAACCGCGCCTCCATCTGCTTCCGTGAAAACCCCACAATCGCGCCGTTTAAAAATACGTTGTCGCGGCCGGTGAATTCCGGGTTGAAGCCGGACCCCAATTCAAGCAGCGCAGAAACGTGCCCATTCACAGCCATCTCCCCTTCCGTTGGCTGAAGAATGCCGGCGCAGATCTGAAGCAGGGTGCTCTTACCGCAGCCGTTTTCACCGACGATGCAGAATGTTTCCCCCCGTTTAACTTCAAAACTTACATCGCGAAGCGCCCAATAATCCGTGTGAAAACTGCGTCGGTTGAATGTGGCGAGTTCTTTGAGGCGAAGCCGCGGGGAGGTGTAGATCGGGTAGCTTTTCGATACATGCGCAAACGCTACTGCCGTCCCTCCCACATCAGACATTTTAAAGATCTCCGTCCGCGCTCCTCCAGAACCTGAATCCGAGCGTTCCTTCACTAGCTCCGCATGTTAATCTGGTCGTTACGCCGGTGTAGCTCAGGTGGTTAGAGCGACGGTCTCATAATCCGTAGGTCGTAGGTTCGACTCCTACCGCCGGCACCACTCACCTATTTCCCACAATTTGCTGATACAAACGGTCAAGCTCCGCCTGGGAAAAATAATCCACCTCTACACGACCACGTTGATCGCTTAACTCCACAATCCGAACGCGTGTGCCAAGTGTTCGTTGTAGTTCCTCTTCGGCCGCACGGACGTTGGGATCTTGAACCGGTGAAGCGGATGATCGGGATTTGTCTCCCGCCGAACCTTCCTCCGAAACCAGCTTCTCCACTTGCCGCACCGACAATCCTTGCGCGGCCGCCTTCTCAGCAAGTTGAATCTGAGCGTCCGCCGATGCCAGCCCCAGAATCGCTCGCGCGTGTCCCATTGAGATGCGGTGTTCCGCAACCAAGATCTGCACCTCTTTCGGCAACCGCAGCAGCCTGAGGGTATTTGTAATCGAGGTCCGATCTTTCCCTGTGCGACGACCAATCTCCTCCTGAGAAAGCCCAAGTTCCTTCGCAAGACGATCATATGCATGCGCCGTTTCAATCGGATTCAGATCTTCGCGCTGGATATTCTCAATAAGCGCCAGCTCAAGCATTTGGCGGTCAGCGACATCCTGGACCACAATCGGAACTTCCGTCAGACCTGCGATGCGTGCTGCCCGCCAACGGCGCTCGCCCGCGATAATCTGGTAGTTTTCTCCTGTTCGGCGGACAATCAGCGGCTGAATAATCCCGTTTGCTCGAATGGATTCCGCCAGTTCCTCAAGTTTTTGAGACTCAAACACGCTCCGCGGCTGAACTGGATTTGGTACGATCGCATCGATGGGAATCGTCGCTGGCGAAGGTGCGGCGGCTGCAGGCGCAACCGCAACAGCGACGGACCGCGACGGAAGCAACGCCGAAAGTCCTCTACCCAGCGGTTTTCGAGATTTGTCGGCTCCGTTGCTCATTTTCCAGGATTTCCTTGGCCAGCTTGATATAACTTTCCGCCCCCCGCGACCGTGGATCGTACATCAGAATCGGTTTCCCATGGCTGGGCGCTTCTGCTAGCCGGATGCTTCTCGGAATCACGGTCGAGAACACTTCTTCTTTGAAAAATTCCCTCAGATCCTCGGCCACCGTGCGCGTCAAATTGGTCCGGTCGTCGTACATTGTGAGCAGAATTCCTTCTATTTTAATAGGATGCGAGAATCCCTCCTTCACTTTGTCGATCGTGTCCATCAATTGCGAAATTCCCTCCAGCGCAAAAAACTCACACTGAATTGGAATCAAAACGGAATCGGCGGCAACCAACGCATTTAGCGTCAAAAGATCCAAAGCAGGCGGACAATCGATCAGGACGTAATCGAAAGTCTCGCGAATGCTCGAAATTGCTTTCCGCAAAACGAACTCCCGCTCGTCAACTTCAACCAGCTCCAAATTTGCGGCCACCAAATTCTTGTCCGCCGGAACGATTTCCAAACCCTCGCAGTCGGTCTTTCGAATGATCCCATTCAGCGGCCCTCCGCCCAACAGCGCATCGTAGATGGTCCGCATCTCCTGGATCTTTTCCACTCCTAAACCACTTGTGGAATTGCCCTGAGGGTCGGAGTCAATGACCAGAACGTGCAAATCATTGGCGGCCAAGGACGCGCCAAGATTTATCGCCGTCGTCGTCTTACCAACCCCACCCTTTTGATTTGTGATCGCGATAACTTTCGCCACGTTTAAGCGATCTTAGCATGTTTCACGTGAAACATCACGGCTCGGTTGTTGCCCCAAGGAAGTTTGTTGGCGGAATGTTTATCGCTGATAAGCAAGGCGAAATTAGGCGCGAGCTTTAACGAAAGAATGGATTCCGGCGAAACGGCGCGCGCGACGATCCAGTCGAAGCGTTCTTGGCAATCTTCGGCGCGCATTGACAAGACGCGAACATACGAGAATTCACGGAGGAAAACAGCTTTCCTTTGATGCGACTCGATCAAGGTGACGTCTAGATCTGGCCGAATGATCGCGACCGGAATTCCCGGAAAGCCGGCGCCGGAACCGACATCGACGATCCGCAATGGGCCCGGAGGGAGCTTCAGACCAAGATACAGGGTTTCGCAATAATGGAAGCGGACTGCATCCTCTAAATCAGTGATTCGGGTTAGATTAAGTTTTTTGTTCCAGCGAACCAGCGCGTGGTAATGAGCCTCGAGCTTATTGAGTTGTTCGTCCGTCAGAATTGCGTACGGACGGAACTCATTGAACAGCAGTTCGCGAAACATCGAGGTATACGTCGAGGACTGCAATGGCGGCGGGGGTGATTCCGGGAATGCGGCTGGCTTGGCCGAGCGTAGCGGGACGCATCCGGGTGAGCTTTTGGCGGACCTCAGTAGATAAGCCGGGGATGTCGGAGTAGCAAAAGTCGACAGGAATCGGGCGGCGCTCGGATTCCTTGAGCCGGGCGACTTGTCGTTCTTGCTGGGAGATGTATCCCGCGTACTTGACCTCGATCTCGATGGTTTCGACAACCTCTTTCGGAGCGTCGAACACAATTTCGCGGAGCTTGGATTCCGGGCGGCGGAGCCATTCGATCTGCTTCGGAGAAAGCCGAGCCCGAATTGCCGACTTTAGCTCTTGCTTGTGGCGGTAGATCTCCCAGCGCTGATCATTCACTAATCCGGTGCGCCGGCCCATGGGAGTAAGGCGTTCATCGGCATTGTCGATCCGGAGATGCAGGCGGAACTCGGCGCGGGAGGTGAACATCCGATAAGGCTCGTCGGCGCCCTTAGTGATCAGATCCTCTATGAGAATACCGGTATAGCCCTCGGTTCGAGAGATGACGACCGGGGCCGATCCTCCGACGAAGGAAGCTGCGTTCAGGCCAGCGATCAGCCCTTGGCAGGCGGCTTCCTCGTAACCGGATGTGCCGTTAATTTGACCCGCAAGGAATAAACCCGAGATGCGCCGAACTTCTAGTGTCTGTCGGAGTTCTTGGGGATTAATCGCATCGTATTCGATCGCATATCCGGGCCGAATCATTTCCGCCGTTTCCAAGCCGGGGATCGACGCAATCATCTGGGTCTGGACGTCAACCGGCATGCTGGTAGACATGCCGTTGACATAAATCTCATACGTATCGAGGCCTTCGGGCTCGAGAAAGAGCTGATGGCGCTGCTTATCGGGGAACTTTACGATTTTGTCTTCGATCGATGGGCAGTAGCGCGGTCCGATGCCTTCGATTTGCCCACTGTAAAGAGGTGAACGCGCGATGTTAGAGCGAAGCAAGTCGTGTGTTTGTAATGTAGTATAGGCGATGTAGCAGGGTACCTGTTCTCTTTGTATCTCATTGGAAACAAAGGAGAACCTGGTAGGATTCGAATCTCCGTGCTGAGCTTCGAACAGTGACCAGTCAATCGTGCGGCCGTCGAGACGCGGCGGCGTTCCAGTCTTGAGGCGCTTCCACTCAAGCCCCACATTGCGGAGTTGATCCCCTAACAAGTTCGACGGGGCTTCGCCGCTTCGGCCGCAACTGTATTTCTGTTCGCCGATATGGGCCAAGCCGTTGAGAAAAGTACCGGTAGTGACGATGACGGCTTCGGCTTGCACGCTGCGGCCGTCGCGGAGTTGGACTCCTTTAACAGAGCTGTCCTCGAGGATAAGCTCGGCGACCTCGGCCTGAATGATGCGCAGGTTGGGCTCGTTCTCGAGCAACTCCCGCATCTTGAGCCGATATTGTTTCTTGTCGCACTGGGCGCGGGGTGACCAGACTGCGGGGCCGCGGCTAGTGTTCAAGAGCCGGAATTGGATGCCGGCGGCATCGGTGACCTCGCCCATTACTCCGCCGAGAGCGTCTATTTCGCGAACCAAGTGACCTTTGGCGATTCCGCCAATCGCAGGGTTGCAGGACATTTGCGCGATCAGGTCCAGGTTCATCGTCACCATTGCAGTGCGAAGGCCGAGGCGGGCGCATGCGCGGGCGGCTTCGCAGCCCGCGTGACCCGCGCCGACGACGATCACCTGGTAGCGGGAGGACATAGACGAGTCTATTGTAAACTAGCGTTTCTTGTGAAAATTCTCATCATCGGCAGTGGGGGGAGGGAGCACGCCCTCGCGTGGAAGCTCTCGAGGGAAGGCAATCGAGTGTTTGGTGCGCCGGGAAATCCGGGCATCGCGCAATTTGGGCAAGTCATTCGCTCGACCGATTATCTGACAGTTGCTTCTTCGGTCGAACCGGATCTAACCGTGGTCGGACCAGAGGTTCCCTTAGTTGCGGGCGTGGTGGATCAATTTCGGGCGGCGAGAAGGTGGATCGTAGGGCCGACGGAAAAAAATGCGCAAATCGAAGGAAGCAAGATTTATTCGAAAGAGCTGATGCTGCGCCTCGGCATTCCTACGGCCCGGTTCGTTCGCGTCGAAGGCGAGGAGCAGGGCATTACCGCGCTTGACCAGTTCGACTTTCCGGTGGTCGTAAAAGCGGACGGACTCGCGGCGGGCAAGGGCGTGATCATTGCTCCCACCCGGGCAGAGGCAGAAGCCGCTGTGCGGTCGCTTGGGCCTCGGCTGGTGATCGAAGAATTGCTTAGGGGCGAAGAGGTCAGCTTCATCGCGCTATCCGATGGGCGGGATGCGGTCGCTCTTGAAGCTACGCAGGATCATAAGACCGTGGGCGATGGAGATACCGGGCCGAACACGGGCGGTATGGGCGCTTACTGCGATGGCAGAATTCTGAGCCGGGACGAGTCCGAGTCAATTATGGACCGAATTGTTCGGCCAGTAATCGATGCGACCAAGTTCACCGGGTTCCTCTACGCAGGCCTCATGATGACCGCGGGTGGACCGAAAGTGCTTGAGTTTAATGTGCGCCTCGGCGATCCAGAGGCGCAACCGCTGATGCATCGCCTCAATTGCGATTTTGCAGACGTGCTCATGCGGGCGGCAACCGGGACACTCCGCGGGGCGGAGCTGAAATGGAAGCCGGAACCATCTCTATGCGTTGTGCTCGCCGCCGCCGGCTACCCGGGAACACCGCGGACCGGAGACCGCATTTCAGGCATAGAACATTGTGGGGCAGAAGTGTTTCATGCTGGAACTCGGACGGGTGCGGGCGGACTCGAAACCGCGGGCGGCCGTGTGTTGGGCATTACCGCTTCGGGGCCGGACTTGGCCTGCGCAATCCAAAACACCTATGCGGCGGTCGAACACATATATTTCGAAGGTATGCATTTTCGCCGCGATATTGGACAGAAGGGATTGAAGAGATGGTTATCCACCCGATAAGAATTTCTTTCTGTCCAATCGGACAATCTTCAGGCATACTACCCCTATGCTAGTCGCGGCGCCGGGACATCATACTCAGCGTGCACGCATCCCCATTCACATAGTTCTGCGCATGACCGCGATGGATGTTTGTTGCGGTCCTCCTCTCGCAAGCGACAGCTTGGAGTAGAGATTCAAGGACAAGCTGAAGCTTGTCCTACCATTCCTGCCTCGTCGCACCCTATAGCCTGTCCTAGGTGTTTCACGGCTTAGTTGCCGAACCAGCTTTGTAGCTCCAAGAAAAGCCAAATAACCGATTGGAGTTTATATGTTTGCTTGCGGCAAGCTAAGGTATGTCCTTTTTCTATTAGCTCCCCTGGTGACGTGGGCACAATCAACCAGTTCTCTTCGCGGCGCCATTACGGACGCTCAAGGCGCCGCTATCGATACGGCAAGCATTACATTACAAAACGCGGAGGTCGGCTTCCGGCGTAGCGTCCTCTCGGACGCGACAGGCATTTATCAATTCGTCCAGGTGCCTCCGGGCCTCTACTCGGTATCCGTTGAGAAACCGGGATTCGCATCGGTCACAAAGACGAGCGTCGAGTTGCTGGTGAATACTCCCACAACCTTCGACGTGACGATGCAGATCGCCAGCGTGACAGAGACAGTCAATGTCGAAGCGGATGTCGTCAAGATCAATACGGTCGATGCCTCGATCGGAAATTCGTTCAACGAGACCCAGGTGCGGCAGCTTCCCCTGCAGACGCGCAACGTCGTCGAGTTGCTCAGCTTACAACCCGGCGTCACACAGACAGGCGAGGTACTGGGCTCGCGCCGCGATCAAAACAATATCGTTCTCGATGGCGTGGATGCAAATGACAACCAGAACTCCGGACTGGGTGGCTTAGGCACCTCGACGAAGACGGCTCTCCCTGGCTTGAACGGACAGGGTATCGATCGTAAGACTGGGTTCAACGCCGCTCTTCCGGTGCCGCTCGATTCCGTCGAAGAATTTCGGGTGACGGTCGGCGGCGAGGGGGCGGATCAGGGGCGGAGCTCGGGCGGGCAGGTAACGCTGGTCACCAAAAGCGGAACAAATCAATTTCACGGATCGGCGTATGAGTTCAATCGCAACACCGTATTTTCGGCGAACGATTGGTTCAACAATCAGTCCGGTGTGGCGCGCCAGCCGCTGAACAGGAATCAGTATGGGTTTTCCGTAGGCGGCCCCATTAAGAAAGATCGCGTATTCTTCTTCTTCAACTACGAGAGGCGCACGGACCGTAGCGCGAACAGCCAGTTGTCGCATGTGCCGTCAGAGGCCATGAAGCAGGGAATCCTCACCTTCCAAAACACGAACGGAAATATCACGACCCTGCGCCCCGCCGCGATGACCGCTATCGATCCGCTGCATATCGGAGACAGCGCCGCGATCTTGTCAATGCTGAATCAATTCCCGGCGGGAAATAATCCGGCGACGGGCGTCGATTCGGGTCTAAACTTCTCGGGCTTCCGGTTCAACGCGCCGCAGAACCTGACCTATAACGCGTACGTGGGCAAAATGGATTTTCACATCGACCCGGCCGGAAAGCACACCCTTTCCGTGCGGGGAACGTTGGCGGGGAACAATGAGACGCTTACGCCGCAGTCGTTCCCCGGTCAGCCAATTAACAATGTCCTTTTGAATAACAGCCGCGGTGTTGCTGTGTCCTACACGGGATTGCTGACTCCGAATCTCGTGAATGTAGCTTCTTTCGGGCTGACGCGCATTGGATTTAACCAGACCGGGCCGACCGGCACTGCCTTCAGTATCGACAGTATCGATCCATTCGTGAATTACAGCACGCGCGGTTACATACGGATTGCCCCCACCTACAACTGGGTCGACGATCTGACCTGGACGAAAGGAAAACACACGATCACCGCAGGCATGAACCTGCGATTCGTGCGGAACGGATATACCAACTTCACGAATGCCTGGCCGAACTATTCCTACAGCCGCGGCAGTTTGACGGGTTTGGGGTCGGATTGGCTGGCGAGCATGCAAACTTATCTGACATCAACCGGCGGCGATTCCACTATGGTGAACAGCCAAGCGGTGGTTCGGGCCGCCGGTGATCTACTCGGGATTATTTCGGGCGGAACGATGAATTACATTTACGATCACACCGGCAACGCTCTGCCGATCGGGTCGCCGGCGGTGCGTAATTTCGCCAGCAACGAATATGGGCTGTACGTTTCCGACAGCTGGCGCATTAAGCCAGGAATGACGTTGACCGCGGGCTTGCGCTACGAAAACAACACTCCGCCGTGGGAAATGAATGGTCTTCAGGTAGCGCCCACGATACCGTTACAGAATTATTGGGCCGCGCGCGTTGGGGGCGCGGAGGCGGGTCTGCCCTCATACGCGGCTACGCCCGCTGAGTCATACAACTGGAACGGGCCGGGAAACGGGACGTCGAGTTGGTTTGATCGCAACAAGCTGAATTTCGCGCCGCGGATTGCCGTTGCTTATAGCCCGCAAAGCGATTCGAGCCTGGCCGCAAAGATCCTGGGCAAAGGCGGCGTATTTCGAGCGGGCGGAAGCATTGTCTACGACCGCTTCGGAAGCGACATGGTGGTCCAGTTCGATACCGCGAATTCGTTTGGCCTGACGGAGAACGATATCCTCGGCTCGTTCAATTTTGCAAGCGCGAGCCGGTACAACGGAACGTTCCCGGCGTTGCCGGCCGCGAGTGTTCATACGTTCCCGTTTACTCCGCCTAACGTGGCGGCGGTTTGCTGCACGTATGTGGGCATCGATTCGAATTTAAAAACGCCCTACGCGTACGTGGTGAATGCGTCGGCGGCGCGGCCCCTGAAAGGCGGGATCACGCTGGAGATCGGGTATCAGGGGCGTTTTTCGCACGCCTTGTTGCTGCAAACCGACATCGGCGGCGTGAATTGGGATTTTACCGATCCAACCGGTGCAGGGAGCCTGGCGGACGCACAAAGGACGATGCGCAACGACTACCTGGCGCTGTCTAACAACAGCATTCAGGCCACCCCTGCCGTGCAAAAGCAGGTAGCCGCGAACCCGAGCATCGTGCCGATCGATCCGTTCGTCGAGAAGTACTTCGGAAGTATCAAGAATTTGTACTTTCCGGGAAGCGCTTCAGCGAATTATTTATATCTGCTGATGAGCAACGGTATGAGCGACACCGATACGCTGAATCAGGCGGACCGGCTTCACAGCGTAAACGGAAAATCCTTTCCAAATTGTATTAGCGTCACCGGGTGCTGGAGCTTCTACGCACCGCAGCAGAGCAGTTTGAACGCGTGGACCAATAATGGGTCAGCCAGCTACAACAGCGCGACGGTCACGGTGCGGCGCGGCCTGAGCAAAGGTTTCGCGTTCGACTTCAACTACACTCTGGGCCATTCGATCGATAACGGCGGCGGCGCCGAATCGGGACGGGGCGCATACGGGGGCCTCATGCTCGATCCGTATAACTACAAGGCCTTTCGCGGTTCTTCGGACTTTGACATTCGCCACAACATCAACGCAAATCTCCTGTATGAATTGCCGTTTGGAAAAGGCAAGGCGGTGTTAGGGAATGCCTCCGCATTCGTGGATGAACTCGTGGGCGGTTGGCAGGCTTCGACAATTATGCGGTACCACTCGGGCCTGCCAACCGCCATTTTTTACGGCGGCATTTGGCCCACGAACTTCTCCTTCGGCGCGGTTGCCTATCCGATTAATCCCGCTTTTTCGACAAGCAACGGCATAGACGCGCAGGGTAATCCAGGAATGTTCCAGAATCCGGCCGCGGCGGCGGGCAACTGGCTGCCGATGTATGCGGGTAATGTGGGCTCGCGGGCAGCGGCCCGGCTGGCGGCCGCGACAAACTTTGACATCGCTGTGGCGAAGGCGTTCCGGTTGCCCTTTGAGCGCCAGCGGCTGCAATTTCGCGCGGAGGCGTTCAACGCTTTCAATCACGCGAACTTCTTGAATCCTTCACTCGACGCGTCCAGCCCGTCGACGTTTGGCGAATACACCCAGGATGCTGGGCCGAGAGTGATACAGCTCGGGCTGCGCTATGAGTTCTAGCGAAGTGGGGCAGGATGCAATCCTGCGGCGGGTTGCTAACCCGCCTATGGCTCGGTTGATTACAGGCTCCGGGTTTCGGGTTGAGCCGACCAGCGCGATTGGCAATCGCGCGCAGGTTAGCAACCTGCCCCACAAACTGAGCCTGCTCCACAGGCCTTGATTAGTCAGTTGCTAGGGAGGAAGAATGATACGCGGGTTATTTATTTTCCTTGTCGGTTCCACAGCCGTGCTGGCGCAGACGGGCACTGCTGAGCAAAAGGATTTTTTTGAAAACAAGATCCGGCCGGTACTGGCGCAGAATTGTTTTGCATGTCACACCAACTCGCAGATGGGCGGTCTACGGCTGGATTCGCGCGATGGGTTGGTAAAGGGCGGAAAGTCCGGTCCCGCGATTGTGCCTGGCGATCCGGATAAAAGTTTGATGCTTACGGCCCTTCGCCAAACCACCGAATTGAAGATGCCCAAAAACGGCCATCTGACGGAGGCCGAAATAAAGGACATCGCGGCGTGGATAAAAGACGGCGCGGTGTGGCCGGAGGCCCCGAAGACGGCGCAAGGGAGCGGCTATGTGATCCGGCCGGAACAACGGAACTTCTGGTCGTTCCAGCCGCTCGGAAAGCCGGAACCTCCGAAAACCAAGGATGCGGCGTGGCCGGCAACTAATATCGACCGCTTCATCCTCGCGCGGCTTGAAAAAGACGGCATGAAGCCAACTACGATGGCGGACCGGCGGACGCTGCTGCGACGGTTAACGTATGACTTGACCGGGCTGCCTCCGGCCTATGAGGACGTGAAAGCCTTCGAGAACGACAAATCGACGAACGCTTACGAGAAAGTGGTGGACCGCCTGCTAGCTTCGCCGCACTACGGCGAGACGTGGGCCCGGCACTGGCTGGACGTGACGCGCTACGCCGAGGACGATTACCGCATCGCCCAAAAAGACATGCACAAGGAGCGGTACAAGTTCGCATACACCTATCGCGACTGGGTGATCGAGGCGATGAACAGCGACATGCCTTACGACACATTTGTGAAGGCGCAGCTCGCCGGCGATTTGATGGATGAAAAGGTGCGGGACAAGATGATCCCCGGCCTGGGGCTGAACGGATTGGGCGTTTGGTCGATGAACGACAGCCCGCCCGCGATTGAGCGCGCCGATGAGTGGCACGACAAGGTGGATGCCACCACGAAGGCCTTGTTAGGGCTGACCGTGGGCTGCGCGCGCTGCCACGACCACAAGTACGATCCCATTCCGCAGAAGGATTATTACCGGATTGCAGGCGTCTTCGCCAGCACGAACTTCCACGCTTACCCCCTGGCGCCGAAGACCACAGTGGACGAGTATGACGCGAAGAAGAAGGAGCTCGAGGAAAAAGAAAAGAAGCTGAAGGAGTTTGAAGATCAGCTCACCGAACTCGAAGCCAAGGTTTTATTTTCCCAATCGGAGGACTACATGGTCGGCGCGTGGCGTGCCGGCAGCGAGAAACACGCCACGGTGGAAGGCATCGCCGAGAAATACAAGCTGGATCCGGAGATTCTGCAGCGCTGGGTGAAGTTCCTGAAGAAGAAGCCGGGGAATTACTCGTTTTTAGTCGATTGGCAAAAGATGGTGGCCGACGGCGGCGATGAAGACCGCGCCAAGACGCTGGCCCATAACTTCTATCAGAAGGCCATCGAGATCGATAAAGAGCACGCCAAGATCAAGGCCGAAAACGAGGAGCAAATGGCGAAGCTCAAGGACCCGAACGAAAAGTTCGACCCGCTTCCTAATGGAATCAAGCGCAAATTGATCCAACACCAGATCGACCTCAAGGGCATGGATCGGGAGGCGAGTTATCTGTGGACGGACCTGTTCGATAAGGACTTGCCGGACTCGGTTGGGAATCCGAACGCCGAAGAGGAGAAGAAGCCAGGTCTGTTCAAAGTGACGGATTGGGCGCTCCAACGGCGGTCAAATGCCGAGTTCGCGAACTTCATCGAGAAGAGCAAGGCCGATATCGAGGCTTTCAAGAAAGCGATGCCGCCCGAATATCCCGTGGCAATGGGTTTGGAGGATTTGAAGGAACCAACCGACCTCAAAATCTTCGTGCGCGGGAATCCGTATGCGTTCGGCGAGGATGCGCCCCGGGCGTTCCTCTCGATTCTCTCCGGCGGCGACCCCAAGCCATTCTCGAAGGGCAGCGGCAGGCTTGAGTTCGCCGAAGATGTGGTGAAGCAGCCGATTGCGCTGCGGGTGATCGTGAACCGCATCTGGCGCTGGAACATGGGCACGGGCATCGTCGATACGCCGAACAATTTCGGCTTCGCGGGGGAGCGGCCGGCGAATCCCGAGTTGCTCGAATACCTGACATCGCGCTTCGTGGAGCAAGGAATGTCGTGGAAGAAGCTCACCAAGGAGATCGTGATGTCGCGGACTTATCAGATGAGCACCGCGGCTATTCAGGAGAATCTCGCGAAGGACAGCGACAACCGGCTCTACTGGCGCGCAAACCGGCGGCGCCTGGAGGCCGAGGGCATTTGGGACGGACTACTGACCGCATCCGGCAAGCTCGATATGAGCAAGATCGGCGGGCCATCGGAGGAGTTGGATAGCAAGATGGTCCGGCGCGGCATGTACGGCGCGGTTAGCCGCGTCTTCCCGAACGAATTCGAGACGCTGTTCGACTATCCAATCCCAACCTTGTCGGCAGAGCGGCGGTACACGACGAACGTCGCATTGCAGCGGCTGTATTTCTTGAACAACGATTTCGTGCATAAGCAGGCGGCGGCGCTGGCGGAGCGCGTGAAGGATGCCGGCTCGGAGGACGCGCAAGTGCGGAAGGCGTTCGAGATCGTTTATCAGCGCGATCCGTCAGCGGATGAACTGGCCGCGGCTTTGGCGCTGATGCATGATTCGACTGCGCCGGTGACGGTATTCAAGACGGTCGCAACCACGACAAAGCCCGCGAAGCCTCCGGAGCCTCCGTTGGAGGCGTTGTGTTGGGCTCTGCTGAGCTCGAATGAGTTTTTGTTTTTGAATTGAGGCTGGACAAGCGCAAGCTTGTCCATTTCCAGAGACAAGCTGAAGCTTGTCCTACTTGCAATGGAGAAAAGGTATGGCATGTCATAATCCTCGTCCGTTTACGCGGCGTGAAGCGCTTTCCACGGTGGGAGGAGGCTTCGGGCTGCTGGCATTTGCGAATTTGATCCAGGACTCGCTTAAGGCGGCCGATACTTCCAGCGGCACGCCGGGCACGCTGAAGCAGCTTCATTTCAAGCCTCGGGCCAAGCGAGTCATTTTCCTGTTCTCCAACGGCGGCATGTCGCACGTGGACACGTTCGATCCGAAGCCGATGCTCGATAAATATGACGGCCAGCCGCTGCCGGGTGGGGCGATTCTCACTCAACGCAAGACCGGCAATCTAATGAAGTCTCCGTACAAGTTCGCGCGCTACGGCAAGGCGGATACCGAGGTCAGTGAGCTTTGGCAAAACGTCGGCGCGATTTCGGAAGACATCTGCGTAATCCGCTCGATGTACGCGGATATTCCGAATCATGAGCCGTGCATGTGCCTGATGAACACGGGCGCGAATATTATCGGCCGGCCCTCAATGGGATCGTGGATCACGTACGGGCTCGGCAGCGAGAATTCGAATCTGCCCGGATACGTGGTGCTGTGCCCATCGCAGCCGATTACGATCGGGAGTCCGCTGTGGAGCTCGGCGTTCCTACCCGCGATTTATCAGGGCACATATGTGAAGAACGAGTGGATGGAGGGCGAGCCGTTCGAGGCCGCCAAAGTAATTCCGAACGTGACCGGCGCGGACGTAGACGCGGCGATTCAGCGGCGGGATCTGAATTTCTTGCGCAAACTGAACGAGATGAATCTGGCGAAGCTCGGCGAGCAGGATTCACAACTCGAGGCGTCGATCAAAACCATGGAGACTGCATTTCACATGCAGACCGAGGCTCCCGAAGTCTTCGATGTCAGCAAGGAGAGCAAGGCCACGCTCGACATGTATGGGCCGGGCAGCACGGCGCTCGGCTGCTTGATGGCGGTACGGCTGGTGGAGAAAGGCGTGCGGATGGTGCAGGTGTACTACAGCAAGGGCGATCCATGGGATGCCCATACGGACATCCTGTCGTATCGCAAGCTGGCGAAGGATTCCGACCAGCCGTTCGCCGCGGTGGTAAAGGATCTAAAGCAACGCGGAATGCTGGACGACACGTTGGTGATCGGCGGCACGGAGTTTGGGCGCACGCCGGCGATTCAGACGGCGAATGAGATGGTTGGCGGCGGCGTGGTAAACGGGCGCGACCATAATCATTACGGCTTTTCGATTTGGCTCGCGGGAGGCGGGATCAAGGGCGGGATCACGCACGGCGCTACCGATGATTTCGGCTATAAGGCGGTGGAGCAGCCGATGCATGTCCACGATCTGCACGCGACGATTTTGTACCTGCTGGGGATCGATCACCTGAAGCTAACGTATCCGTATAGCGGGCGCGAGTTCCGGTTAACGGATACGGCCGGGGAGGTGCGGCATGAGATTATCGCCTAGCTTTGGTAGGACAAGCTTAAGCTTGTCCTACTGCTTATTCGCAGCCATCAGCTTTGCACAGCAGAAACCGGGGGTGCCGGGAGTCCAAGCGCCGATGGCGTTCTTGATCCCGGAGGCGCAGTACAACATCGAGGCCAACGGCGTGAAGGGAAACCCGGACTGGCTGGCGATTACCGACGATTCGGTTTGGACCAACAGCATGCGGACGGACATGATCTTCCGCATGGATCCGAAGACGGACAAGGTTGTGGCGGCTGTGCCCGTGAGCAGGCCTTGCTCGGGCTTTGCCGTTGCGGCGGGAACGTTGTGGTCGCCGAGCTGCGGCGAGAAAGTCATTTACAGAATCGACCTGAAAACGAATGAAGTTGTCGCGAAGGTCCCGGTCGGCCCGGCGAATAACGAGGGCGGCATTGCGTTTGGTGCGGGATCGGCATGGATGCCGAGCGATCCGAAAGGCGTCGTATCGAGAATCGATCCGGCGACCAATAAGGTGATTGCCGAGATCGCGGTGCCTCCGGATTCCTTCACGGCCGTGTTCAATTACGGCCGGGTGTGGGTTTCGAGCACCGCCAAAAGCGTAGTCAGCGTGATACATCCGGTGACCAACAAAGTGATCGCCGAGATTCCCGTCGGGCCGAATCCGCGATTCATGGCGGCGGGTGAAGGCTACGTATGGACGCTGAATCAGGGTTCCGGAACCGTCACCAAGATCGATCCGCGATCCATGAAAGCGATGGCGACGATCGATGTCGGCGTGCCGGGAACCGGCGGAGACATCGCGGCGGGCGAGGGCGCGCTTTGGGTGACCCAAAAAACCATTCCGATTTCGCGCATCGATCCGATCACGAATAAAGTAACGGCGCAGCTTTATGGGCCCGGCGGCGATGCGATGCGGATTGGGCACGGGTATGTGTGGCTATCGAACGGAAAAGAGGCGCGCGTATGGAGATTTTTGCCGCAGAAGGTGGTTGCCGCGGGACCGCATAGCTGGACCATCGATGCCCAGCGCGCGGATTTGGATGGAGATGGAAAGCCAGACGTTCTGGTGGAGGATCTGGTCACGTTTATTCCGGGCGAGCCGGTCACGGTTCACATGAAGCCGCTGGGCGCGGGGACCGAGTTCACTCTGAAAACGGAGCTGAATGGGAAGAAGTCGGAGCTTCGATTTACGCGCAGCGGCGACGAGTTCACGGCGAAGCTGGCCGCTACCGAGCCGCGATGGATTCACTACTCCGTGTGCGTGACCGGAACTGCGCAGTGCTCGCCGGAGTTGGTTGTAGCCTCGCCCACAACCACGAATGCTTACGCGACGGGACAGGTGAAATTCGTTCCAGCCGATTTTATGGTTCCTCCGCCGCCGAGCGTGGGCGAGTATACGTGGAACATTCTCGAGCCGGAGATCCTGGATCAGGATTACGCGGCGCTGATACACGTGGCCGGGCGCTCGGAGCCAATGAAGATCGCCAAGGGCGAGGATTACGGCGAACTGAAGCGCCATCGCTGGGAATTTCAGCACCTGACGTCTTTTGCTTATGGGGTGCTGACGGCGGACGGGACCGAAGAGGTCGCGTGCGTGTATATCAATCCAAGCAAGAAAGAAGGGTATGACGCGACGGTGCGGCTGCTGATGACGGACCGCGGCGTTAACGAGGGATTGGAGCCGGTGCTGCTTGAGAACGTTCGCGAGTGGGTTAAGACTCGCTGGCCGTTTACTAGAGTTGCGTTTCCGGGGGAGGAGGGGCAGTGAGATATAACGGCCAAGCGGGTTGGCAACCCGCTGCAGGTTCGCAACCTGCCCCACAAAAGGCTTCAGCGCTACTCTTGATCGCCATCTGTTTTGCGGCCCGGGCATTCGCTTTGGAGCCGGGCGTTATGCCGGCGTCCTTTAAGACGGGTGGGCCGAATTGCGCCATTCTTCCGGATTGGGAGACACACGCATACAACGAGGACTTCTACATCCTTCGTGAGTCCGGCTGCATTGATGCTGAGAAGCCATTCCTCTATTTGATCTTCGGAGAGCAGAAGGCGTTATTAGAAGATACGGGCGTCGGTCAGGTGCAGGTTGCGCCTTTCGTGATGGACTTGGTTGCCAAGTGGGCGAAAAAGAAAAATCATGCGCCGGTGTCGCTGATCGTGATTCATTCGCATGGGCACGGCGATCATACCGCGGGCGATCCCCAATTTCAGGCGCTCGCGGGCGTCCAGTTCATCGCGGCCAAGCCGGAGGAGATCTCGAAGGCCGCGGGAATTGCGAAGTGGCCGGAGGGAGCGGGCCAGATCGATCTCGGTGGGCGCGTCATTGATGTGATCCCGATTCCGGGGCACAACGATGCGAGCATTGCTTTGTACGACCGGCGGACCGGGAATCTCATGACAGGCGACAGTCTTTATCCCGGCCGATTGTACGTTCCCGATGTGGACATCCCGGCGTATACGGCGAGCTCCAAGCGGCTGGCGGATTTCGTGCGCGATCCGAATCATCCGGTGGCGCACGTATTGGGGACGCACATCGAGCAGGCGCAGACCCCCAATCTGGATTACAAGCGCGGGACGATTTTTCAGCCGCAAGAGCACGCCCTGGAGCTGTCGCGGGCGCACGTGTTCGAGCTTGAGGCTGCTTTCAAGAAAATGGATGGGCGTCCGGAGAAGATCATTTATCCGGAGTTCTCAGTGGTGCCGCGGATCGCCAATACACAGATGGCGCCGGAGATCCAGGCTGGGGATGGTTTGGGGCTCGAGGCCGGAGTGCTGCCCGGACCATGGAAAACGGGCGGTCCGAACTGCATGGCCGTTCCCGATTGGCAGGTGCACGAATATAACGAGGATTTCTACATTTTGCGCGAATCCGGGTGCATTCATTTCGAAAAGCCGTTTTTGTATCTGATTTTCGGGCAACAGAAGGCGTTGTTGGAAGACACGGGCGCGGGCGAGGTGCAGACGGCTCCGTTTGTGATGGATTTGCTTGCCAAATGGGCGAAAAAGAATAACCGCGCCCCCGTGTCCCTGGTGGTGATTCATTCGCACGCCCATGGCGATCACATTGCGGGAGACAAGCAGTTCCAGGCAATGCCGGGCGTGCAGTTTATCGCGCCGGATCCGGCGGCGATTTCCAAGGCGGCTTCGATCTCGCAGTGGCCGACGAATATTGGCAGCATCGATTTGGGCGGCCGGATGATCGACGTGATTCCGATTCCGGGGCACAATGACGCGAGCATCGCGCTATACGACCACCGGACGGGCAACCTGATGACGGGCGATAGTCTGTATCCGGGGCGGCTGTCGGTGGGCGAGGCGGATCTGCCGGCCTTCACCGCCAGCGCGCAACGACTCGCGGATTTTGTCGGCGCGCATCCAATCGCCCATGTGCTCGGGACCCACATCGAGCAGATGAAGACGCCATACATGGACTATCCTCGCGGCACGACGTATCAGCCCGAGGAGCATTCGCTCGATTTGACGCGCGCGCATGTTATCGAGCTGAATGACGCGTTCCTTTCAATGCACGGTAAGCTGCAGAAGATCGAACTGCCCGATTTTACGGTCCTCCCGCGCGCGAACGCCGCGGCCCCGGCAGCACCGGGGAGTAAAGCCCCGTAATCGCGGGGTTGCGGCACGTGGAGCAGGCTTCAGCCTGCAACCGAGGCTTAAGCCTCGGCACCCGACGCGTCCTAAAGCACCCGTAGCGGGCTGAACCCCGCTCCACCAGCTTGCCCCATTACCGTTCCTCCACCCACCCGATTGCTAAGATTGCTTGAATGGCCACTGCACACACGATGCTTTCTCCCGGCGAGTCGGCGCTCGCCTATGATCGCGAACGGCTGGAGGACGTCGGATACCTCACCTGCATGACGCTGGTTCTGCTGGGCAATTATGCCCAGACGGGCCATTTCGGCGGGCCACTTGCGTATACGCCTTACAACGTAGCCGCTCATCTCGCAGGGCCGGAAAACGGCGGTTTGCGTTTCGATTATCGGCGCCCGAAGCATCCCTATTGCGATAAGTTCATGCTTGCCGGGGGCCACTGCATTCCCACGTGCTATGCGCTGTGGATCATCATGGGTCACGCGCTGGCCCGCAAATTCGAAGCCACCGGCGACCGGCGCTATTACGTAGATCCGAACATCGCCATGCTTCCGATTGACGCGCTCGGATTCCGGCGCGGCGCGGGCGCTCTGCCGACCCTGCTTCAAAAGCACGAATTGACCGATCACCCTCTATTTGCGCAGGCAAAGATACGCGGAATTCGCGCCCTGCAGGGCCACGCGGAAAGTACCGATCTCACAAATGACGTCAACGGCGGTCCGTCGGGAGTAGGGGTAGCTACGGCAGCCGGGAAAGCCGCGTTCTGGGATTTCGCCGGCGCGCCCGCGGGCTCGCCCAAAGTAATCGCCTTCGAGGGCGAGTTCGCCATGACCGAAGGTCACGCGCAGGAGCTAAAAACACAAGCGGTCGCGCTGCAAGTGGGCAAGCGCCTGCGCATCCTTTTCTCGGATAACAATGCCGGCATCGACGATTCGCTTATTGGCGGCGTCGTGCCCGCGAAGTTCGAGGCGTATCGGATTGTCGATCAGTGGACCTCGTATGGCTGGAACGTGCTGACGGTCGAAAACGGGAACGATTATGAGCAAGTGGTCGCGGGGCTAAAAACGATGGAGGAATGGGACCCCTCGGACAGGCGGCCGATGATCATGATCGGCAAGACGACCAAGGGCTACTGGCCAGACGCCGTCCAAGGCCAGATCCCCGGATTCGGCGACCAGGTGGTCGGGTATCCGAGCCATCCGTACGGGATGAAGATGAACTCGGACTACTTTCTCGCTTTGGCGGGCACGTTCGAAAAACAGTACGGCGTCGAGTTCTCGGGCATTCGCGACGGGGCAGTTGCGGACTGGCGCGAGCGGCTGATCCAATTCAAAACCAACATAGACGTGGTGATGTCAGTGTTGGACCGGAAAGGATTGACAGACTGGCTCGCGGACCGCTTAGTGGAAATCGGCGATAGCCTGCGAGACGATTGTCCCCTGCGCATCGATGTGAAGCACGACCCGTTCCTCGACGAGCGGCTGCGCGTGGCCAACCTGCCCGCCGAGCCCCAAAAGGTGAAAGTTAAGAACCCGAGCTCGGGTGTGGAAAAAGAGGTCGCAATCACACTCTTCCGTAAACCGGGCGAGGTGGCTGGAGCGCGGCGCGCTATTTCGGAAATCGTGAAATGGGTGAACTATGTCACGGAAAATCGATTCCTCACCATTGCCGCCGACCTTTCCGAATCCGTGAATCTGGAGCACGGCAGCCTGTGGGGCCACTACGATCCGGAAAAGAATCCGGCGGGCACGCGCCTGAAGGCCGCGATTCAGGAGGCCGGGAACGCTTCCACGGCAATCGGGTTAGTAAGCCAAAACGCTTCGCTTGATCCATCGAAGTTCGCGGGGGTTTGGGCCATTAGCGGAACATACGGCGCGTTTACGCCGCTGATGTATCTTCCAGCGCGCGTCTGGAGCCAGCAGAATCAGGACAGCCGTTTTCGCGTCGGCGTGTTGCACATTCTTTCCGCGCACTCCGGCCCCGAAACCGCCGCCGACGCCCGCACGCACTTTGGAATATTTTCTCCGCAAGTATGGAAGCTGTTTCCGCGTGGACAGGCGATCGCGTTGAATTTCTGGGATTACAATGACGTGGCGCCCGGCTACTTCGCCGCCGCCGAAATCGCCGCGCGCGACCCCAAAGTGGGCGTGATCGCAATTGAAGTCGCGCGTCCGGATTTCCCGGTAGCCGACCGCTCGAAGTTCGCCGATTCAGATCCGAGGGCCGCCGCCAAAGGTCTATACGTCATCCGCGATTTCGCGCCGGGCCAGCCCCGGCATGGCTACGTGGTGGCCCATGGCGCAAGCTCCACCGTGAACCTGGTGAGCATCCTGCCGCGCCTGGAGCAGGCCGGCATTAATGTGAAGGCGATCTCCGCGATTAGCGAAGACCTCTTCGATAGGCAATCGGAGGCGTACCGCCGCTCCGTCCTTCCGCCCGAAGCTTATTACGATCTGATGATTGTGAGCACCGGCACGCGCCGCATGTGGCCCATCCGCAATGTCGGGCCATTAACGGATGCCTACTCGATGACCTCCGATTGGGATAATCAATGGCTGACCGGCGGCCTGGAGTCGGATGTGATCGCCGAAGCGCATCTGGATGTGGAATCGATCTTCGCGGGAGTCCAGCGCTTCGCGAATGAGCGCGAGAGCCGGTTGTCGCAGCAGCGATCTCTGCTCGGCAGTTGATGTAAGGAGAGAAGCAATGTCGGCAATGGTCCAACCTCACGGCAACGCAAACTCTGATAAAGGCATCGAGCGTCCTTCGGCGCGAGGGCAGGCGCTGAAGGTTCTATTGGTAGTAGTGGGATTCATCTTCTTGGCGGCAGCGTACCCATTAGTGACCTTTATGCGGCAAGCGCCTGGGTTATCGATGATGTTCAGCCTGTACGTGACACTCGGCATTTTCTTGCTGCTTGCGGTTCGAAACCCGCCGGCGAACCGCACGCTGATCGCTTTCACCGCGTGGTCGAGCTTGGTTCACGCGGCTGTGATGGGAGTGCAAGCGTTCGCCAACATGGTTGCGCGTGAAGAACTGATAGGTGTAGCCCTGCTCATCGTGATCGGGATCGGCTTCATCGCGCTCGCGCCGGCAAGGCCGGCGGCGCGCTAGAAACCGGAAGCCGCTTCGCGAGCTGCTCGCTCAATCCGCCGTAAACAGCCCCATCGCCTTCTTTGCCGTGTGCACCGTTGCACGCGCGAGCGGACCCACGCGTTTGGCGCCTTCTTCCAGCACTCGCTCAATGTAGCCCGCTTCCTGCCGGATTTCGTGATAACGCTGCTGAATCGGTGTGAGGGCATTAACTACCGCGTCGGCCACCTGCTTTTTCAAATCGCCGTAGCGCATGCCGGTGAAGTGATCTTTCATGCGGTCGTCGGACCATTCGTTGAAGGCTTGGAAAATCGTTAGTAGGTTGCGCACCCCCGCCCCCGGATTTTCAAAGTTTACGCCGGGTTCCGAATCGGTGGTGGCGCGCATGATCTTCTTGCGGATCACGTTCGGAGGATCCAACAAACTGATTGCATGTGCCGCGCCGGAGGTGGACTTGCTCATTTTCTTTTCGGGATCGTCCAAGCCCATGATGCGGGCGCCTACGGTCGGAAGATGTGTGGCAGGCATGACGAAAGTCTCGCCATAAAGCGAGTTGAACCGCTGCGCGATGTCGCGGGCGAGTTCCAGATGTTGTGTTTGATCCTCGCCCACAGGCACGATCGCTGCTTGATAAAGCAGAATGTCGGCGGCCATCAGAACCGGATATTGGAGCAGGCCGTCGCCGATGCTCTCCTGCGCCTCGGATTTGGCTTTGTACTGCGTCATGCGCTCGAGCCAGCCGACTGGAGTGACGCACGTAAGCATCCACGCCAGCTCGGCATGCTCAGGAACGGACGATTGCACCACCAAGGCTGAGTGCGCCGGATCGATGCCGATCGCCAGCAGCATGCCCGCGAGCTCTTCGATTTTGTTTCTGAGCTCCAGCGGGTCCTGGTAAGCCGTGATCGCGTGGAGATCCACGATACAGTAGATGCTATCGTAGTCATACTGAATCCTGGCCCAGCTTTTCAGCGCTCCGAGATAGTTTCCGATATGCGGACTGCCGGTCGGCTGGATGCCTGAGAGAACTCTCTTCTTCATAAATTGAGCGGTAAAGAAACTTCCATCGTAAACGAAGCGCGGTCCCAGGAAGCCGGCGCCAAGATTGATAAATGGGTGTACGGCGGCGAAGGGCTCGCGCGAATTGACGGGCGCGTGGCCCTGGTTCCGTTCGTCCTGCCCGGCGAAGAGGTCCGCATTCGGATGGCGGACCAGGTTCACGCGAAGTTAGTATCGATAACCGAGCGTGCGCCGGAACGCGTCGAGCCGCCGTGCCCGTTGTTCGAACGGTGTGGCGGGTGCCAATACCAGCATGCTCCGTACGAATTCCAGGTCGCGCGCAAGGCCGACATCTTGCGGGAGCAACTGCGGAGGGTCGGAAAAATCGATTTCGCGGGCGATATTCATGTGGTGAGCGGGCCGCCGCTCGGGTATCGCAATCGAGTGCAATTGCACATCGAAGGCGCGCGGATCGGATACCTGGCCGCGGGATCGCATGACCTGGTCCCGGTGGAAGGCGAATGTCCGATTTCATCGCCAGGGGTCAACCAGGCCCTGGCTGAGATGCGTGAGCGCCTGAAGAGTCCGAAGTTTCCACGATTCGTCCACTCGCTCGAGATATTCACGAATGAGAACGATGTCCAGATCAACATCCTCGAATCGGAGCGGCATGTGGCGCGAGCGTTTTTCGATTGGTGCGGATCGGTTGCAGAGCTCGATTATGCGACGGCGTTCGGCAATTTTCGCGTTGGTCCACGACCGTTCTTCCAGGTGAACCGGTTTCTGATTGAGAGGCTGGTCGAAACGGCGCTCGGCGAGGCCGAAGGAGATTCGGCGCTCGATCTCTATGCCGGTGTCGGATTATTCGCCCTTCCGATGGCGAGTCGATTTCGCGAGGTGACCGCGGTGGAAGCCGGAACAAGCGCTGCGCGCGATCTCGAATTCAACGCGTCGCGTGCGGGCGTTCAACTTCGCACCGAGCACTCGCGAGTGGAAGACTATTTGGCGAGGCTATCGATTGCGCCGGATTTCGTTCTCGCCGATCCTCCGCGGGTGGGGCTCGGCAAACAGGTGGTGGGTGAGCTTTTACGGCTTCGTCCGCCGCGCATCGTCATTGTCTCGTGCGATCCCGCGACGCTGGCGCGGGACTTGGCGGCGCTGACTGGCTACGTGGTCGAACGGCTTACTTTAGTGGACTTGTTTCCGCAGACGTTTCACATGGAAACAGTGGCGAAGCTCCGGAATCGTTTGTAGAGGATTCGCGGGTTCGCTTAATCGAAAGGATTCCGCTAAAAAAGGCAGTTCCAAGGTTACAACACGATCTTTCGACACTTGCAAAGAAATCCCTGTATACGCGCTGCAAAGGTCAGCTTGTTGGCGCTCAGCCTCGCTCGTCCGAGGCGAATAAGCTATCGTACTGTTTAAAGGTGAGGAACGGTAACGGGCACCCGCAGATTTTCAGGTTGACGACAGCACTTTGGTGAGCATTGAAAAAATCGTTTAAAAGCATTACCGAAATTGCTGATATCGCTGTATCCCACAGCATGAGCCACTTGCTTAACAGGCGTATCGTTGGCTTTCAACAGCAGGGCGGCTTGCTTCATTCGTTGCGCAAATGAGTATTCGTGAAAACGGACGCCTGTCTGTCTCCGAAAAAGACGGTCCAGCCGCTGCGGCGACATAGAGAACTCCTTCGCTACCATCGCAAACGCCGCCTGAGGAGCGATCACACCGGCGCGCTCGACCAAATTGACGACAGGGCCACTCAACTGATTTGCGATCTTCGCATTACTAGCTGATTGCCTATGGATTAAATTGAGACTGATTCGCATATCCGACATAAATAGCCTGTGCCGCCATTCCTCTACACCAGTCGGAACCAACGCTCGGTAGTACTCATACTGAAGCCAGTCAGGAATAAATTTACCCTTTGGAATGCCTGCTGTAGAAAGGAACATCTCCATGTCTCTTACCTGCTTGACTGATGGCTGGTTTAGCCAATCGCAGAACGTTCTCTCATGCGCCCGCCGAAGATCGACGGTTGCCGAGCCATAAGAAAGAAATGGATGTCGGTACCGATCAAAATACAGATCGTAGTGTGAAGCAATGTACGCTAAACGGCCCAGCAAAGAGCAAGTATTTGCGAGCTCATTCGCAAAACTATCTATCCGATCGCCGAACATTTCACCACACCGGCCCAGACCGTACACAAAATAACCCCGGCATAATACGCTTCTTGACACGGCCTCCGACAGAGAAGCCACTAATGGCTTTTATTATACCTAGCGTGCCTTTCTATGGTGTTCATCAAGCCTCTCAAGTGTTTGAAGTACTTGAAGAAATTGTTCTTGACGAAAATTGCTTGATTTCATGTATATGTGACAACGAGCTATCCGTTTTGTTTTGTTCGAGCAACGCATGCGGCGTGAAATCACAGTAGTGGTAAGATTACGACACTATCCTTCACCAGTATTTGTGGCGACTAATTATCGCGAATTGCGCGATAATCTATTGCGGCTTCGGTTTCGGAGGGGAAGGAAATGAGCTCGCCCCGACGACCGGAAGTTCCAAGGAAAGGAGAATATCGTATCATGAAGGTCATCTTTCGGTTATGCTCGCTTGTGGCGATAGCGGTTACGTTGTCGGCGCAATCGCTTCAACAGCCAGCTACTGCGAGTCAGCTACATTATTTGCGGCACTTGCTGCTTATTCTCGGGAGTCCAGATGCCAGCTCTCAGAGCGTCGCAATGCGCGAACGATCGCTCGCTATCCAATTCGGCTTAACACAGCAGGAGGTCGCGGGAATTGATTCGGCTTCAAAGCAATACGGTGCTTTTTTATTGAAAATCAAGGACTTTATCAAAACCTCCCCGACAGATGACACGGGACTCGCGTCACTTGTCTCGGATAGGAAGCAGATGGAAGAAAGCTTGGCAAATCAGATATTGCAAACGGTTCGCCCAAGCACGGCGAATCAGCTTCGCTCCGTCGGGGATGTCGTCTTCCAAATGACGGGACATTAACCATTTGAAAGAGCACTCGAAAGGAATTTTATAGGCTTATGGATAAACGTTTTTTGCATATGCGGACGATCCTCGGAGGATTCATTGTACTAGTCGCACTGTCTACTCCTGCGAGGGCGCTCACCTTGACGAATTTCCGGGATTGTATTGGAGCAAATACTCATTCCTACGGAACCACATGCGAGCTTGATGCCGGTACATATTCCATCGGAGCGTCAGAGCCGACTCTCGTCATCACCCGAACCGGCATCGTCGTAACGGGAACCGTCAATTCAAGCATTTACGATACAACCTTGCAGCGAGTATGTCCCACGGGAAAAACGCCGCCCTGCGACTATACGGATGGCACCGTACAAGCTCTGATGCGCGTCGGAGACCCCTCACATCAAAGCGGTTAGTGTTACGATCCAATACTTTACGTTTGACGGAAATCGTGGAATCATTATGCCGAACTCTACGCACTGGACCGGCGGTGGCACGGCGGGATGTCCGGACCTCGACGAGTTCTATTATGATCTCGATGCTCAGACCTCGGGTAATAGTGGCGTTCTTGTAGTCCAGGATAGCAATTTCATCCGTGCTCCCGGATATGCTGCTGTGTGGCTCGGCACAACTTCTTCCGTCCTCTATTCCACATTCGCGTACTACAATCCGCTGGGGACTGGAAGCGAGGCTAATCGCTCGACAGCGATGGTCATTGGTGGCTCGAGCAGCGTCAGCAATTATGATGGGGCTTGGTACAATACAGCTTACTACTCAGGCCAAGGTGCGCTCCAGTTACAGGGCGCAGGCCAAAGCGGGTCGGGACAATATGTCTACGGTAACACGTTCGAGATAAATCGCTACGAGATGCCTGACACCGTAACCGGCGGACAGCTTGTCATCAACTCGGCCGCTTCGAATGCCGCTGTAGCCTCAAATCTGATCAACGGTGGCTATTGGGTTAATCCCGGAACTGGCACAGTGGGCTATTTTGGCTGTAGCCCCGGCCCGACTCAGGCCGAAGGAACAGCCGGTATTGAAATTGTCGGAGGGAATGGACACGCCTTTTACAATAACTCGATTATCCAGCATGCCGTCAACACAACGGGCGACCCATATGGCGGGCAGGGCATGGCCGTATTCGGCGTCAACGGCATTGACGTGTATGGAAGTTATAACCCGTGGAATTCAAGCGACACTGCAAAGAATATCGAGGACAATGAGTGGATCGGAATTCAATTCTTCGACTCGTCGCCCAGCAGCAGCGTAACTCTTCACGGTATTCGGAATTTCTACAATGGTACCTCGGGTATGACAACGTCCGCCCACTACGCGGGCGTATATTGGGGATCTGGAACGGGCGGGACGGGATTCAATACTGATGCAGTAGATATGTGTTTTAACGGACCGCCGCCATCGGGTCCGTATAAAGACTATTACAACAATTCATCAAGCATCGTATACATCAGTCCGCAGAGTTATCAATCTACGTGTCCATGACCGGTCCGGGGGCCTCTTATCCTTGGGGCTCCCGCCACCACGTCTAATACAACCGCGCGGTCATCCAGTATACGAATCGGACGACGGACGAATTTGCCGATTGCGTGAACGCCAATCCGGGGTGAGCTTTTAAGAAACCTGCACTAAAGACGGCCCCGGATGATAACGAACCGCCCATCGACATAATCAAGGATATAATCCATCGCGTCGAGTTCCGGCTTGGGAAGTGGATAAATTTGCTGCAGATTGATTTCTACGCTCCGATCTGCCCATAGGAGCGTGGCAATGAACAAGGTGTGATACGTTTTAGGAAATGGGTCGTTGATGAACGCTACTCTGGCGTGATTCGACGGATGAATGTGCAGTGCCCGAAGCTGTCTAGTCGCCTCCTCGCCATCGCTTCCCTCCGTGAGATACCAGTTCAGAACGCGCCGATCAGCCCGAGTCGTCTCATGCCAATAGGCAGCAATGCACGTTATGAGGGTTGCAACCATAACTGCTCGTCGTGGCAAACCAGCGACGGGCTCCCGTGCGAGACGATGAGCCAGAATTCTTGCGCCCAGAGCAACTAGCATGGCCCATCCTCCCGCAACAAGATAGAGGGTAGCTGCACCTCGATCGGGTAGGAACACGATCGGTAGGGGCGTGGCAGCGACCCATACAAACAAGAATAGCCACCTGGGATCCCACTTCGGAAGACCCCAGTTACGGAAGCCGATGTACAGCAGGAAAAGCCAAAGGCTGATTACCCGGCCCATGGTAAACACGTCAGTGTAGAATAGCGTGTTCATGAAACGGGTAGTCGACTCTGAGAATCGCGACCAAGTAAAGGCAGGCCGATAAGCGTCTAGCTCTATAAGCGTGCCAGAGCCGGTCGTCTTTCCAACGATAAATACCGCCGTGATCACAACTGCTAGTAAAATCGCACCCATTTGAGCTTTTCGACCCCTATAGAACAACTCGTAAGCGAGAACAACAATAGGCAGCGAGACAGCCATCTCCTTGGTGTTCAAGGCGCATAGATATAGAATGAGGAACCAGAAACTTTGTGAGGTGGCTAGTGGAGACCGAATCCATGGTAACAACAAACTCGTATTTGGTATAGAATGCTGTGTATTACGTCCTTGGCGGCAGGAGATATAGTAAAGCAGCGCAGAAAAGTAGAAGGTGCCGCACAGTCCGTCATAGATAAAGGCTCCGTCATACGCCAAGTTGCCAAGATTTGCGTGATATGCGACTGGGAAGCTTGCTAGCACAGCAATCCATTTGGATTTGGTTATTTGAAATGCCAGTCGTAAAAAAAGGATCGTGTTTAAAAATAATATTGCTGTACGAACGATCGTGAACGGGACAGGATTTAGACCAAATAAGGCGAAGAGTGGGCGGTAGTAGATAACCCCCATTGGCCGCACAAATTTGCTCCAGAAAACCAACTGTTCGAGGACAAGGCGCCAAAGAGAGGGTGTCCAGTAAGTATATAAGTTGTGCATTTCGTCAAGCCCGAAATGGGCTTGACGAACGTGCCAGTGAAAATTACCAAAAAATAGCATTAGCAGAACTACGAAGCTAATAACAAACCAGTCAAGCTTCCCCAAGTTTATGGCCCGACGAAAATTGCTACACATCATCTTCTGCCACGCTACCTAAGTACACGGCCTGAGGTCAACTGCCACAGTGTAAATCGATTAGCGATTGCGGCGGCAGAAAAAATGGGTTCTCTGCGGGAATTCAATGGTACGGTCATTTTACGCGACTTTCTGGAAAGCGACTAAATTCGGTGTTGGAAGCTGCCATGCACTCAGCTCTCAGGGCAAGCAGCGCAAGGTCTTATATCCTCGTACCCTGCGCAGTAGTATCTTGATATCCCATTGATGGCTTCCCCTACACCGAACCGGACCTTGACGCGGCAGTGGTTCAGAATGCCGTCCAGATGGTCGATCAACGTGTCGGCCCGCGCTTCGGGGGGCTGAAGTCGCTGCCAACGGAGTTGCCGCACCCAGCTTTGCAGATACTGCATCACGGCTCTTTCGTGGGTGTGAGTCGAGAAGCGATCCGGGCTCTCTTTGAGGAGGCAGGCTCCATCGCTTGCCGACTCAGGGTGAATAGATGGTCGAGTTGGCGCTTTTCGGGACTCAGGTGAACCCAGGACCAGTAACAACCAACATCTGCCCACGCATGGCGCGACCCTTGCGGAAGAATTCCGCGCGTCGTACTTCGTCCGATGGCTGCACTGGCATGCTGCATCACGTGGAACTTGCCGTAAACCGATCCTACACTGTTGCGGTCGACCGAACCACAGCGGCTCACCAGTCTCCAATTGCCAACCACGCTGATGAACTCAGTCTTCTTACCGAGAAAGGTTTAGTCGACGAAGGATGTAACCCCGCCCTTGGGGCCATGGCTCGCTGAGCGGTGCCGATACTGGTAGAGCCGATTCCGAGCCCAGACCGCAAGGACGTAGTGTTGTTATCGACGGGATGCGGTCTACACCCGGGCGGCGGCGATTTGCGGGGCGTGGGCGATCAACGAATCTTCAAACGTATAATCCGGCGCGGGGAATTCGTTGTTGCGTAGATACCAGCGATGGGTCTCCTTGAGGCCGGTGAGAAAGTCTGTCGGTTTGAACTTCAAAATCCGCTGCGCCTTCGCAGTCACCTGTGTTATCGCCGGCAGGTCGAAATACATTCCGAAATAGAGCTTCGGACCCATGGGATGGCCGCCCGCGCGCAGAATGTATTCCCGCGGAATGCGCACGAACTTCACAGGTCTTTTCGCGGCCCGCGCGAAGGCTTCCGCGGCTTCGATCTGGGAAATCGGCCTTGGGTTCGCGATATTGAAGGCTTGCCCAACCGCTCCCGGCTCCTCCATGCTCCTGATTGCCGCCCGAGCCAGATCCTTCACGTAGATGAACTGCATCCAACGGCGGCCATCGCCTGGAACGATAATCGGCCGGCCCGCGCGCAGGCGGTCCCAGAAGAAGGCTTCGCGATAGTACGGATTGCCGGGGCCATAGACGAACGGCGGTCGCAGGGTAACAACCGGCAAACCAATCCGCTGCCGCAAGCGGAACAGGGCGCGCTCGCTCATCGCCTTATTACGAACGTACAAGTCCGGCACATCATCCGGCGCCAGCGCGTCGCCTTCATGATGATTCAATCCGTCGCCGTACGCCGCCACGCTGGACATGAAGATATACCGGCGCAGGCGATCGCCGCAAGCGCGCGCGGTGAGCTCGATATGAACGGCCGTTGTCCCACGTTCCGAATCGTAGACGTTATCGAAAACAACATCGAATTTCTTGCCGGCAAGCGCTGCCTTGATAGCGTTCGAGTCGTTGCGATCGGCGGTGATATTCGCGACGCGCCGCCCCAAATTGTGGGCCGCGCGGCGGTGTAGAATCGCGACCGAATGTTCCTGCTTCAACAACTCGGCCACAAGAAACCGGCCGATATAACCTGTCCCTCCGATGACCAGGCAATTCATTCTGGCTTTCGCTCCGCTTTTTAGGAGGCGCCGCCGCTAGTCGTAATATTCAAGACCCAAGTGAGTGATCAGGTCCTCACCGCGCATCCACCGGAGCGTGTTCTTCAGCTTCATCAGTTGGATGAAGATGTCGTGCTCGGGGTAGAGCCCTGGCGCGGTCATGGGGGCTTTGAAGTAGAACGACAGCCACTCCTGAATGCCGCGCATTCCGGCGCGCTGCGCGAGGTCAAGGAACAGAACGAGGTCCAAAACCAGTGGCGCGGCCAGAATGGAGTCGCGGCAAAGAAAATCGATTTTGATCTGCATCGGATAGCCGAGCCATCCGAAGATGTCGATGTTGTCCCAGCCTTCTTTCGCGTCACCACGGGGTGGGTAGTAATTAATTCGAACGGCCTGATACAGGTCTTTATAGAGCAGCGGGTAGAGATCGGGCTGGAGAATCTGATCGAGCACCGAAAGCTTGGTCTCTTCCTTGGTCTTGAAAGAACCGGGATCTTCCAGCACTTCTCCGTCGCGGTTTCCCAGGATGTTGGTGGAGAACCAGCCGCGCACACCGAGCATGCGCGCTTTGAAGCCGGGCGCGAGCAGCGTCTTCATGTAGGTCTGGCCGGTTTTGAAGTCCTTGCCGCAAACGGGAACTTCGTTCTGACGCGCCAATTCGAGCAAGGCGGGAACGTCGGTGGTCAGATTCGGAGCGCCGTTCGCATAAGGTACTCGTC
>JAFAQY010000035.1 GCA_019261985.1 Bryobacterales bacterium
AATGGCATGGCGATGGGACTTTCAGGCTTTGGTCTGTTCGCGAATGTCATTGTCATAATCCTCTGTGGTCTTTAGCGGGGCCTTTTTCATTTCGATGATTTCTTCTTCGGTGCGTGACCGCGTTTAATACCATTCACCGAAGTAAACCTGCGCCTGCGGCGCACAAACAAGCATGAAAGCGATGGGGCGGGATGATTCGGCGCGGGGTTGGCCCAAAGGTCGGGAAGCGGTCGGCAACCCGCTGCAGGTTGGCAACCTGCCCCACTATTTTTTGTGGCCAGCAGTTGCATGGCCATGGCGGGAGGCCTTCCAGGCTTTTGTCCGTTCGCGAATGTAGTTGTCGTAGTCCTCACTCGTCTTTAGCGGCGGCATTTCATGGTGAGCGCCGCCTTTTTCATCCGGCACAGGAAGCTGCGACACCAAATCGGCCTGCACTTGCTGCAAATGCGACGGCTTTTCAACGCCGGGAACCGCAGCGGTGGAATGAGGCACAACGACGCCCGCGAGCGGAGCGTCGGCGCGCGCAGTCGAAAGTGTGAGTACGGCGCCCAGGCCCGGAGCAGCCGCATCGCGCTTGGATAGCGCAGGCAGATTCCAGCGCTGCTCGACGGTCTTGAGAATGGACGTGTGATCCAGCGGCGGCGAGTTCGCCGGGGCTCGGAAAACCGTGCCGGCTGCGATTAACGGGGATACCAGCACTGCCGGCACGCGCGGGCCGAAGCGCGTGAAATCGAACCCGTACTCGCCGGCCGAGTTATCGGGCGGCGTCGCTCCTTGCGGCGGAGGAACGTGATCGTAGCAGCCGCCGTGCTCATCATAGGTGACGATCAGCAAGGTCTGATTCCAGGCCGGGCTGTTCTTCAGAGCGTAATAAACATCGTGAATCAATTGCTCGCCGAGCGCGACGTTGTAATTGGGGTGCTGGCTATTCCCCGATGCTCCCCAGCTAGGCTCCAGGAAAACGTACGAGGGGAGTTTTCCCTGCTTGGCTGCCGCCTGGAAATCGGTGAACAATCCAAAACAGGTGTCGGGCGCGTTGGTGGTATCCGGGAAATTGTGACGCGTGAGCGGCTCGTTATCGTACCCGTAAATCGCCCACGAAATGTTTTGCTTTGAAAGCAGGCCAAAAATGCTGGGGCATGTGTAGGAATGGGTTTTATCGTCCATGTGGCCCTGGCTTGTCGCCGCGCACGCGAAAGCGCGGTTCGGCAACGTTTCCGTGGGAACAGAACCGAACCAGTGATCGCATACGGCATATCCGCGGGCGAGGCCCGAAAGAACCGGCAGCGTCGGCGGGGTGAACATGCCCATGATGTCATTCGCCGTCGTGCCCGGAACTATGGAATAACCGGCGCCCGGCTCCCAGCTCAGCGTGTACGCGAAATTTTTGACGAAGCCGTCATTGGTGGCGACGGGCGGAGTTGGCGCAGTGATGTTATCGAAAAGCTGCGAGTTCGCCGCTGAATAACCCTCGCCCGGATCGGCGCCCGGCATCAGATAGGCGTTCGCGGTCGATGGAGCGATTTTGTACACGGATACCGGTTTCCCGCTCGAATCCGGGTTGGCTTCGGTTCCCTTAAGGCCTTCAAAGGCTTGCCCCGTTGGAGATGTATTACCGTGATCCGCGTACAGAAAACCGAGCATGTGATCGAACGATCGGTTTTCCAACATCAAAACGACAATGTGATTAATGGACGAAAGGTGGTTATTAGACACGCTCCGAGCTCCTCCTGCAAATTTGGATGGGACTCTTGCAGTCTACGCGATTTCGCGGATGGCGCGCGGAAGGTAATGTAACAGATCGGTTGCGATCAGGCATTGCTCGGTGAGTTCTTCGGCGCCCAACTCGCCGGCTCTGCCGTGGAGCCACACCGCGGCGCGCACCGCAATATCGATGCGCCGCGGAAACTGAGCGATGATTCCAGAGACCATGCCGGTAAGGATGTCGCCCGTGCCTCCCGTGGCCATCGCGGGCGTTCCGGACATGTTGATGAATACCTGTCCGGAAGGCAGCGCGACAAGTGTACGGTTGCCCTTCAGCACCAAACACACGTTGCGCTCCTGTGCAAACGATCGCGCATCGGTCACGCGATCCTCTACGGGCCTTCCGAGCAGCCGCGCCATTTCGCCTGGATGCGGCGTCAGCACAGTCTCGAGTCCCCGTCCGCGGAAATCCGTCCCCGCGATCGAGTTCAGGCCGTCGGCGTCGATGACCACCGGCACGGTGGCTTCTTTCATGAGCCGCGCCAGCAACTCGCGCTGCATTCCCAAACCCGGGCCAATGGCCAGCACGGTTTTGCGCTCCAAAGTAAACTCGCCGAACGGTTCGGTCATCAGTTCCGGCGCGAGCCGCGATGGATCCGAGCAGGAAACGGTAACGAGTCCCGCCCCCGTGCGCAACGCGGCGAGTCCCGCCATCGCAGCCGCGCCGGTCTTGCCGGGAGCGCCTCCTACCACCAGCACATGGCCAAAATCGCCCTTATTCGCATCGCGCTTGCGGGGCGCGAATAGGGGTGTGAAGTCGCGCGGGTCGGAAACTTCGAGCTGCGATGAAACTATTTGCGGCGGGATGCCGATCTGGCTCACGATCAGGCGGCCCACGAATTCCTGGGCGTTCGGGGCAAGGTAATGCTCCACCTTCGGCGCAGTGAACGTAACCGTGATATCGGCGTGAACGCACTCTCCGCCGCCGTTGAGTCCGGAGGGGACGTCGATCGACACCACCTTGGCTTCCGGAAACTCGCGTACGGCGCGGATGAGATCCAGGATGCGCCCGTGCGGCTCGCCCTTGGCGCCCGTGCCCAGGATCGCATCCACCACGACGGTCACTTCCCGCCGCTCGCGCAGTTTCCCGGGGATTTCGCGGGAGGGAACCAGCTGCCTGCACTCCTCCCGCAAGCGGTCGTAGTTGACCTTGGCATCCGGGCTTAGCTCACCGGGATCGCCCGCCATAATCACATAAAGCTTGGCCACCCGGCCGCACAGGATTCGCGCGAGCGTCAGGCCGTCCCCGCCGTTATTACCCTTGCCGCACAGGATCGCGACCTTCTGCTTGTCGAGCGGCTGGAAATTTTGCGCGAGCACCTCATCCACGCGGTGCGCCGCGTTTTCCATGAGCCCCAGGCTGGGAACGCCGTTCTCCTCGATGGTGATGCGATCCAGTTCACGGCTCTCCGCGGCGGTGAGTACGGTCATAGGTTTATATTACGGAACATCGGCGGTATTGCGTCCGTATTTCATTGCGGCACAAGGAGAGTTAGAAATGTTCTGTCATCGATGCGGCGCCCAGGCGGGAGACGCGGCTTACTGTCCCAACTGCGGGCAAGCGCTTCCGTCTGGTTCTACCGCCGCGGCTGCCGCCCCTTGGACACCGCCGCTCGGAATTGAAGCGGACTCGGGCCGGTGGCTCGGCGAGGGCTGGAACCTAGTCATGGACGATTGGGGCGCCTATGCCGTGATGGCCCTGGTTTTCATCCTCCTGAATGGAGTGCCTTTTATCCAGGGCGCCCTGATCGCCGGGTTTCATATCTACACGATTAAAAAGCTGAAAGGCCAGAACGCCGAAATCAATGACTTCTTTCAAGGCTTCAATTTCTTTATCCCGACGCTGGTCGCATCGCTTTTGATCGGCGTGTTCACTTTTGTGGGAACGCTGGCCTGTATCATTCCCGGTCTTGTGATCGCGGCGATGTACAAGTTCACGTACCTGTTCATCGTGGACAAGAAGATGGATTTTTGGCAGGCGATGCAAGCCAGCCATGCCGTCGTGAAGAACGATTATTTCGGCTTTACGTTATTTCTGATTCTGGCGTTCCTCGTGAATATTGTGGGGGCGCTTTGCTTGTTCGTCGGCCTGCTGGTTACCATCCCCTTGACCTTCGCCGCGATCACAATCGCGTACCGAGAAATCGTGGGATTCGAGCCATGAATCGCGGCGTCGCCCTTAGAATTGGCGCCAGCGCGGCCGCGGCGGGATTTCTCTTTGCCGTTCCGCTGCCTTCGTACCCGCTTTTCCCGGTCTGCGGCTTTCATTGGCTCACCGGCCACTCTTGCCCTCTGTGCGGTCTAACGCGCGCGCTTTTCGCATTCGCGAAGGGGCACTGGAGTCAAGCCGTGCAACTGAATGCGCTCAGCCCGCTTGGGTTCGGCATGCTGTTTTCATTGCCTTGGCAAGGGAGATGGCGAGCATGGGTTTGGAAGGCCGGAGTCGTCGCGTTCGGCGTATATGGCGTGTACCGCATCGCGAGCTAAAATTTAAGTGCCATGCGCTATCTAGTTCGCGCGCGTGTTAAACCCGGCCGCGAAAAGGCTCTTTTGAAAGCTATCGAGAACCGCACGTTGGGGCGCGGATCGGTGGCCGGAGACGAGTACCTCCGCAATATGCAAAACGCCCGGTTATATGAAGACCAAACCGCGCGCTGGGTGGAGATCTGCTTCTGCGCGACACCGCTGCAGGAAGAGCGCCAGTACTGGGAAGAATACTTCGATTTAGTCAAAATCCAAGACAGCCACGGCCGGCGCGAGTGCCGCGATTGGAATGGATCGGAGGCGTGGGCGTGCATCGATTGCGATTGCACTGAGCGGCTGGAGCAGAAGTTAGCGGGGAAGGGCGAGTGCTTTCTGGATGTTTTGAGGGTAAAGGCGGGTTGAGAGGAAGTCGTTTGTGGGGCGGGATGCTTTCCTGCGCGCGATTGCTTAATCGCGCTGGCGAGGTTTGAAAAATCCCGACCAGGCGGGTTGGCAACCCGCCGCAGGTTGGCAACCTGCCCCACTACTTCGTTGCGGCGAAACGAAGCCGCACATAATCCGCGATCCACACCCCGTTCGCGTCGCGGAGTTGAGGTTCTAAACTCGTACGGACCTCTTGCAAATATTCTTGCCGCGCGCGACCTTCGAACCCTTCCAGAAAGCTCTGCGCAAACGTCTCTAGGAAGGCGGTAACGTCGCCAGGCAGGGGGGTCGGCCGGGGAATCAACGCGATGCTGTCGACCCGAAAGCCCGCGCGCTCCAGCCGGGTTGCATAATCGCCGGGCGTTGGGAAGTACCAGGGCACGCGCGCTTGCCCGTCGATATGCCTGCGGTTCAATGCCTCGACGAGCGCCGTGCGAATCTTCTGCACGCACCCGTAGCCTCCGCACTCCGCGACAAAGCGGCCGCCGGCGCGAAGCGAGCGATACACGGACGCGATGGCTTCGTCGGCACGCTTAATCCAATGCAGCACGGCGTTGCTGAAAACGGCATCGAATTCATCGCGGAAGGGCAACTCCTCCGCGTGGATCAGGCGAGCATCCAATCCGAGCTTCTTCGCCGCTTCGACAAAGGGGGCGCTCGAATCGACAGCCACCACTTCGCAGCCGAGATCCGCTAGCTTTTTTGTCAGGACTCCGTCTCCGCAGCCGAGATCGAGGATGCGCTCACCGGGCCGGGGCACCAGCAAATCGAGAACGGGAGCGCCTAGATCGGAAACAAACCGTGCATTGCGCGCGTAGGTTGCGGGATCCCACTTCTGGACGGGAGAATCGGTTTCGTTCGACATTGAGAAACACCCATATTATCCGGGCTGACGCTGCACAACCGCGGTGTACCCTAACATCTATGCACCTTCTTCCAACTTCGTTGGTTGGTTCCTACCCGCAACCGGAATGGCTGATCAACCGTGAAATGCTCAGCAAACAAATGCCGCCGCGCGTTCGTGCCGGAGATCTGTGGCGCGTTCCCGCCCAGTGGCTCGAACAGGCACAGGATGATGCCACCCTGCTGGCGATTCGCGATCAGGAGCGGGCGGGACTGGATATTCTGACGGACGGCGAGATGCGCCGCGAAAGTTATTCCAACCGCTTCGCAACGGCGCTGTCGGGCTTGGACCTGGACAATCCCGGCACCATCCTGAGCCGCAGCGGCCACGAGATCCTGGTGCCGAAGGTGGTGGGGAAAATCAAGCGGATGCGCCCAGTGCAGGTACGAGATTTGCAGTTTCTGCGAGCTAATACGGACCGGCTGATTAAGATCACAGTTCCCGGTCCTTTTACGATGTCACGGCAGGCCGTGAATATGTTTTACGATTCCGATGAAGCCATGGCGCTCGATTATGCAGCGGCGGTGAACGAGGAAATCAAGGACCTTTTCGCCGCCGGGGCCGATTACGTGCAGATCGACGAGCCGTATATGCAAGCTTATCCCGAGAAGGCGCGCGACTATGGGCTGCGTGCGCTGAACCGCGCGTTGGACGGCCTGAAGGGAAACACAGCCGTGCACATTTGTTTCGGATATGCCGCTCTGGTCGGCGGACGCCCCGCGGGTTATTCGTTTCTGCCGGAGCTCGCCGATAGCACTGTTCGCCAGGTATCGATTGAAACGGCACAGTCGAAGCTGGACTGCTCGGTGTTGAAGAATCTGCCTGAAAAAACGATTATTCTGGGTGTTCTCGACCTGTCGACGCACGAAATCGAAACTCCGCAAGTGGTCGCGGAACGCATCCGCCGCGCGCTTCCGTATGTCTCGCCCGACCGCGTTATCGTCGCGCCCGATTGCGGCATGAAATATCTGCCGCGCGAAGCGGCATTCGGAAAAATGCAAGCGATGGTGGAAGGGGCTCGCCTGGTTCGTAAAGAACTCTCTGCTGAAGCGCGCCCAACGCAGCCCGGCGCGGCTGGGCTGGCGACGGCTTGATAGCAGTCTGGCCATGCGCTGGGCGCTGTGCGCTTAAGATCGGGCTAAGGCCCGGGGGGGGCGGAGTGCGGCAGTCCACGTAAAGGCGCGTCCGCGCTGCCCCGCGCCGCTCTGATATAGTGTTCTGGCTCGGGATGGACTTTCGGAATCATTTTCCACCGGTATGCATCGCCCTCGGTCTTGAAGACGTAGATGCACTGCTGAACCACGCTCGCGCGGAGTATGACGCGGGCGAGCGCTTTCTGGAATTTCGCCTCGACTATCTCGCCTCTCCCGATCGGGGCCTGCCCGCGATTCGAAAGTTTCTCTCGCGCCACACCGATTGCATGATCCTGGCCACGTGCCGGCGCCGCCAGAATCAGGGACGCTTTCACGGCAGTGTCGAGGAACAAGTCCGAATTCTGGAAGGCGCGCGAGAAGCCGGGGCGAAGGCCGTGGATGTCGAAATCGAGAGCGCGGAAAATTGCGTGGAGCGCCTGCCCCGTTTTCGTGCCGGCGGCTATCTGGTGGTTTCATATCACAACTACGGCGGAACGCCTCCGCGCCTGGATACGATTCTGCGCCGCATGGCGCGAATCCCTGCGGACGGGTACAAACTGGTCACCACGGCACGCAAACCCTCCGATAACCATCGCGTCCTGAGCCTGGCGTCGACAAATCCGAAGGTTCCGACCATCCTTTTGGCGATGGGGGAGACGGGATTCCCTACGCGGGTGCTTTCCACCGCATTCGGCGGACTTTATACCTACGCCGCGCCGAACGCGGGGCAGGCGACGGCGTCCGGACAGGTGTGCGCGCATCAGCTTCGATCGTTGTACCGCATAGGCAAGTTCACTCGGGATGCGCGGGTTTATGGCGTGATCGCGGATCCGGTGCGGCACTCGATTTCTCCGGCCGTTCACAACCGCGCGTTTCAGGCGCGGCGAACCGATGCCGTTTATCTTCCGCTCCTGGTGACGCCAGGCCAGCTTAAGGATTTCATGCTCTTCGCGGGCAAGATGCCGCTGTCGGGCTTCAGCGTCACGATTCCGCACAAGCAGAAAATCATTCGCTACCTGGACCAGGTGGATCCGCTCGCCCGGCGCATAGGCGCGGTCAATACTGTGTGGAAGAAGGCCGGAAAATGGCGCGGCACGAACACCGATGCCGCCGGAGTAACCGCTCCTTTGGAACGGCATGTGCGGATCGGCAAAAGCTCGGTGCTGGTGGCGGGCAATGGCGGAGCGGCGCGCGGCGCGGCTTTCGCGCTGGCCGATGCGGGAGCACGGCTGGCGATTACCGGCCGCAATCTGGACCGCGTCCGCGCGCTCGCGGCGGCCTGCGGCGCCGAACCTCTGACCCGCGAGCAGGCCGAGGCGCGGATGTTCGATGTGTTAATTCATGCCACCCCCGTCGGCATGGCGCCGCGCGTGCACGATTCCCTGTTCTCCGGACGCATTCCCGGCAAGCTGGTGTTCGATATGGTCTATAACCCTTTGGAAACTGCGCTGCTTCAGCGAGCCAAGGAGCAAGGGGCGACCATCATACAAGGCCTCGAGATGTTCCTGGAACAGGCCGCCCGGCAGTTTGAAATCTGGACCGGCGAGCACGCGCCCCGAAGCGTGATGGAACGCGCGGCGTTGGAAGCGCTGAACGTGCGGACGGCGGCTGGAGCGAGGTAGTAGGAGTGGGGCGGGAAGCTACCCTGCGCGTGATTGGTTATCGCGCTGGGTGCGTTTTGCAGACACCCGCCTGGGCGGGTTGGCAACCCGCCGCAGGTTGGCAACCTGCCCCACTTTGCTGCGCGTGATTGGTTATCGCGCTGGGTGCGGTTTGCAGACACCCGCCTGGGCGGGTTGGGCAACCCGCCGCAGGTTTGCAACCTGCCCCACTTTGCTGCGCGCGATTGCTTATCGTGCTGGGTGAGGTTTGCAGACACCCGCCTGGGCGGGTTGGCACCTAAATTATGCGCGCAGACCATTCCTCCTGCGCGGTTCTGATATCCGATCTGTAGTCGGGAAAAGCTGTTGAGATCCGACTAGCTCTGCTCTCCTCCGTAGGTGGTGATTTTGTTGGCGGTTTGGTGCATAGAAATTTATGCATCACGCCCTTAGGGGCGGAGTGCCGTTGCCAGCACAGGCGTGAAGCCTCTGGCCGTCGACGTGATCGCGCGCAGGCGATCCATGAGCCGCGCCATACTTTCCTTTTCGGCATAGTGATCGCTGTATCGCACCAGTACGCCGCCCGCATGGCGCACAATCTTGGCTGCCAGGAACAGAAACCGAAGCCGCGCCGTGGCCATCGTGG
>JAFAQY010000058.1 GCA_019261985.1 Bryobacterales bacterium
CAGTTGCTGGAACTCTAATTTCTCCAGCATGCTGGCCACCGGCAAAAGACCACCGTAGGCCGTCATATTCGAGCCTTCAAAATCGTAAGGCGTGGAAGCCCCAATTTTCATGGGCTGGCGAGAGGTGATCTGCGCGCCTTGTTTGGCGGGCGTTTTACGCGTATGCTCGTTAGTGTTCTTCACCATTTGGGTGACTCCCGAAGGTCGGCTCGCGAAGTTTCTGGCTTCGCGGCTCTTCTGTTTTAACGCAGGATTTTCGGGGTCACCAAATGGCGAGGCAGTCAGACCTTCGTCAGTGCTCTTCGATTACGTGCATAATTTAGGTGGCAACCCGCCGCAGGTTGGCAACCTGCCCCACTTTGGTGTGTCTATGGGAACACGGCTTTTACTTGCATGCCGTTTTTAAGCTGCTTGTCTGTTAGTAGAGCTACTGCATCGCCCTCCTGCAAGCCTTCCACTTGAGCGCGGGTGGTGTTATTGATGCCTAGTTCCACCTTGCGCCACGCTACTTTGTCGCCTTCCAGGAGGTAAACGCCGTTTTGGCCGGCCTCGCGGCGCAGCGCTTCTTTGGGAATCGTAAGCGCGTCCGCGACAGACTCCGACATTATTTCCGCGTTTACGTTCGTGCCCGGAAGGAGATCGCGGTCGGGGTTCTCAATCAGGCAAACCACTTCGCCCACCTGGCGCGATCCCAGCGCCACGATCTGACTCGGGGTCTGATCGACTTCGCCCTTCCATTTGCGGCCCGGAAGAGCATCCCAGGTAATCGTGACGGGCATTTTCTTCGAGACGCGCCCGAGGTCCTGCTCATCCACGTAGACGTTCACGTGCACGCGCTCCAGGCGGCCGATGTAGGCGACGGGGTCGCCCACGTTCAGATAGGCTCCGGGCTTCAGATCGAACTGGTACACGGTTCCTTCCACCGGCGCGCGTATAATGCTTTGGCGAAGATGATCTTCAGCCAGCTTGAGAGCGGCCTGGGCGTCCTGCAAACGGGCATCGGCGGAGGCGCGATCGGGAGCGGCGACCAGTGACGATTTTTTCGCCTCGAGCGATTTGATTTGCAGCGCGGCGCGATCCACGCGTTCCTTCGCCGCCGTAACTTCCACCCGCGTGGCAGCCTGCTTGGCTTCCAGACGCTTCAGCGCATCATATTCCTTCTGCGCGGTTTCCAGGTCCAGTCGCGCACGGTCGACGCCGCTGGAGATTTCCTGCAGATCGGCGGACCGGCCGCCTTTGGCGAGTGTTTCCATCTCGGCTTTGATTTGCAAGATGCGCGATTCCGCGGCAGCACGCTCCGCTTGCGCCTCAGCGGTATCTAACTCCACCAGCGGCGCGCCTTGCATTACAAATTCGCCTCGGCGGATCCGGATTTCGCGCACGGCCCCGGCACGGTCGGCGCGAGCTACAGCCCACACCACCGGTTCCACCTTGCCGTTCGTAGGAACCGTACTTGAAATGTTTTCGCGCACCGCGCGCGCGAACGAAATTTCGGGAGGCTGGTTTTTCCACTTGCGGATTTGCCACGCAGCGACGCCGGAGCCTGCCAGCGCCAGCAACAACAGCCACACCAGTGGCCTTCTCAACGGGGCCTCGCGCAGCGATCGAACAGCAGTTGCCACTCCGCCCGTTGAATATGCTGAGCGGCGCGCTCCTGATCCGAGGCGGGCTGCTCCCGCGCGCGCTCGCAAAACATGACGAATGCGTATGGATCCCAAGCGCCTACGCGGAATTCGGCTTTGGGAAACTCGTGGATGATCTTTGCGGCTTCCGCGGCGAGCGGCTCGTAAACCGGGTGGGCGCCGGTTTTGCGGAACCAATAAGCGGCGTTTCCGGAATCACCCTCGCGGCGGTGTACGATTGCTTGCCAGAAATAACCGTTCGGATTTTCGCAGGAATCGGCGGCCTGGTGCGCTTCGTCGAAGCAGTCGAAATAAAGCCACAGCCCGGCCATGGCGGCGCGCGGCTCAGGAGCGCCGGGAAATATTTGTGCGGGCTGCAGATTGCTCAAAAGGGACCGGACGTCCTCGCTCGGGCGCTGGTTCCAGGTCAAGGGCAACAACCTTTTTCCATTTTCGCCGAGTGCGAGTATGCGAGAAACGCCGGGACCATACCAAGCGGGGTCAAACTCCATGAATTTGTAACATTTCTATTGTAAATCGCGGCTTGCGAGATAAACCGAACGCCCTATCCACGCGATGAGCAATAGGCGCTCTGCTAAAATCTCCTTTTCCCATTCATGAAGAGCGCAGCCATTTTCTTTAGCTCAGCCGCGGTGTGCTGGAGCCAACCGATCATTTCCGCCGTCGAAGATGCCGCCAGCAATATTCCGCTCAAAACATTCGGGTCGCCGCCGAGTTTCGCGAACGCAAGCATTGCTCAGGGATCTATGTTCGTGGTTAAAGGAAACGGATTAGGACCCGCATCTATCGTGGTAGCGAACTCGTACCCTCTGCAAACCACGCTTGCGGGAACATCCATTCAAATCGTGGTCTCTGGAACGGCTACGAACGCGATCATGTATTACACGCAGGCGCAGCAGGTCGCGGCGATTCTGCCCTCCAGTACGCCGGTGGGCGCAGGCCACATCAGCGTCTATTACAACGGCCAATATAATTCGTTCGACATTTACGTTGTACAAAACAACGTTGCGATGTATACAGTGGACGAGTCCGGCGGCGGGGATGCGGTTATCACCCTTGCGGACAACAGTTTGGTGATGCCGAATAATGCGCCAAACCCTGGCGATACGGTTGTTTTTTTGGCGAATGGCCTCGGCCCGGTTTCGGATGACGAATCGTTGCCGGCCACTGGCGGCGATATGACATCCGTTCCTCTGGAAGTGTTCATCGGCGGCCAGCCCGCGAAAGTGCTCTACCGCGGCAGAAATACGTGTTGCGTTTCTCTAGACCAAATCAACGTCCAAATCCCGCAAAATGTGAGCACGGGCTGTGTGGTTTCGGTGACGATGAGAATCGGCACCCTGGTAAGTAATACGACCACGATGCCCATCAGGTCTTCGGGCCGGGTCTGCACGCCGACTAATCCCGCCATTTCACAGGCGGATGTGCAGCACCTGATGAGCCAGAAATCGCTGAACATTGGGATCATCTCGCTGGAGCGGAGCATCCCCCGATCAGGCGTTGACGTACTCACGCCCAGCTTCAAAAAAGTGTCGGGGCTCCCATCGCTGGTGCTGGACGAGTTGGTGGATGTCCCAGCGCCTGGTTCCTGCACGGTCACTTACAATTTCGTTGGGAATAATTGGTATTTGAAGCTCCCCAACGCCAATTTGGATGCCGGAAGTATTGCGTTAAGCGGCCCGACGGGTGTTATCGCAATCCCAAATAATGGCGGGCGTTTTCTTGATCCCGGTCCGTACACCGTGACAGCCGCGGGTGGCGCGGATATCGGCGCATTTCAAATGGTGGAACGTGTTCCCCCGGCGTTTACTTGGAATTACTTGAACAATAGCACCATAGAAACGTTCGACCGCACGCAGGGAATTACCGTCACATGGTCTGGGGCCAACTCCAGCAGCTATGTCACGATTAGCGGTTACGGGAATGACGCCTCCTCGACGACTTTCTTTTCTTGCACCGCGCGTGTTTCCGACGGGAGTTTCACAGTGCCGCCATTGGTTTTACAATCTCTTCCGGCGGACGGAACAATCATGGGTGCGGTAGAGATCGAGGCCGTGTCGATCCAGGCGCCGTTTGCCGCAAAAGGTTTGGATTTTGGCATCGCGTGGGCCGCGGAGTACGACGCGAGCGGGCTTGGTACAGTCGTCTTTCAATGAAGCGCGCGGGACCTACTTACGGTTCCTTCCATAACAGTTCCGCGTCCGACCTTCGGACATAATTGGCATCGATCTCGGCGGGATCCTTCGCGCGGCCCGCGTTGAACTCCTGCGCGGCGATCCGGGCGATTGCTCCTGCCAAGCTGCGGCCTGCTTCGATGATCGGGAACTGTACCGGAGGTAGATTAAAGCCGCTGGTTATGATTTCGAGCTCGCCCTGCGGCAACGTGGCGAGCCAATTCGTGAGCGGCATGACGACTTCGTCTTGCACGGGCCGCAAGCACGCGTCATAGACCGCGCCGTAAATTTCGCCCCGGCGGGCGTCTAGCACGGGCGCGCGCAGCGGGCGGGTTCCGAAAGAAGCGAGCGCTCGCAAATTTGAAACAGCGACCACGCGGCGGCCTGTCGCCTCTGCCAATCCTTTTACCGCAGTCAGTCCGACGCGCACGCCGGTAAAGGAGCCGGGGCCGGAAGCGGACGCGAACCCATCGAGATCGCGCAGCATCAGGCTGTGACGTGCAAGCAGGCGCTGGATTTCGCCGAAGATGATATGGGCGAAACCTTCCGGGGAGTGAAGCGGGATCTCATCGCTCAAACGCTCGCCATCGGTTAGGGCGATGCCGCCAAATTCATTGGTTGTATCTAGGGCAAGGATGCGGAGGGTCACGCGAGACTACCTCATCGTATCAGGGGAGTTTAAAGGCGGGCTGAAGCCCGCCGCAGGCTAAAGCCCGGCTAAAGCCCGCCCCACAGTGGCTCTACGCCAATTTCAGCAATCGCGTTGTACGCTGGAGGCATGCTCAAAAGCGTCCTGCTTTTATGTGCAATCTCTATCGCGGCCTTGGCTCAACCGGCTGAAACATATTACGTTGTCGCGCACGTCGATGTGCCGCCGCCGAACACCGCCAAGACCATCGCTTTACTAAAGCAGTTCGCCGCCGATACCCGCAAACAACCCGGATTGGTGCGCATCGATATTCAACAGGAAGAAGCAATGCCGAATCACTTCGCCGTTATTTCGATCTGGGCCAACAAGGGCGCGTTCGAAGCACATCAGGGCGCGGCTACGACGAAACACTTCCGCGAAGAATTATTTCCAATGTTAGGGGCGCCGCTCGACCAGCGTCCCGGACATCCTTTGGACTGAACAAACCCGTGGACTGAACAAACACGAATGGCGAAGGCATTCAAAGACCTCTCCGACCGCGAGATCCTGGCGCTTGCGATTTCTCTCGAAGAGGAGGACCAGCGCATCTACGCCGACTTCGCCGACGGCCTGCGCGAGACTTATCCTGCCACGGCGCAAATGTTCGATGAGATGCAGAAGGAAGAGTCCGGCCACCGCGCCGCGCTCATCGATCAGTACCGGGAGCGCTTCGGCGAGCACATTCCCCTGATCCGCCGTCAGGATGTGAAGGGATTCATTACCCGAAAGCCGATGTGGCTGGTTCGGCCGCTGGGTATCGCGAACGTCCGCAAGCAAGCCGAGGTAATGGAACTTGAAACCCGCCAGTTTTACGACCGCGCCATTCAACAGGTTTCCGACGCATCGACCCGGAAGTTGCTGGGCGATCTCGCCGAAGTCGAGCGCAGGCATTATCAGCAGGCTGAAAACCTGGAAAAAAAGCTGTTAACGGCGGAGGCGCGAAGGGGCGAGGAGACCGCCGGCCGGAAGCTCTTCGTGCTTCAGGTAGTGCAGCCAGGACTAGCGGGTTTAATGGACGGCTCGGTATCGACGCTGGCTCCGGTATTCGCGGCCGCGTTCGCGACGCATAATGCGGGCGATGCGCTGCGCGTCGGGCTGGCCGCATCGCTCGGCGCCGGTATTTCGATGGGCTTCGCCGAGGCGCTGTCGGATGACGGTTCGCTCACGGGCCGCGGCCACCCGTGGGTACGCGGGCTGGCTTCGGGCGTCATGACGGCAGCGGGAGGAATCGGCCACACGCTGCCGTTCTTCATTTCGAATTTTCGGGTTGCAATGACTTTGGCCGTTATCGTGGTGGCAATCGAGCTGATTGCGATCAGTTTCATCCGCAACAAATATATGGACACTCCGTTCCTTAACGCGACGTTTGAGGTCGTGGTAGGGGGCGTCCTGGTGTTTATAACCGGGATCGTGATCGGGAGTTCTTGAGTTAGTTCTCAGTTGTCAGTTATCAGTTATCAGTTTTCAGTTATCAGTGCCGCGTGCGCCAAACTGATCACTGACAACTGACAACTGAGAACTAATATGCAGAAACCAATCGTCCAAAACTACCTGGCGCACGAACCATTGCGTGCGCAGTAATTGTCGGGCTGCCGCGCTTATCGCCGGCGCTGGAATATGCCGCGCGATGCTCACCAGCAACGGCGAGTGCCCATTCGCAATGCGGGACCGGTACGGTTCGAATTGTTCACGGGCGTAGTGTCCTTGCGCTGCTATGATCGCTTGCGCGGCGAGAAGTCCGGATTCAATCGCCGGCAAAATCCCTTCGCCGCTCTGAGGATAAGCTAAGCCCGCCGCGTCGCCAATCAGGAGTACGGAATCATCCGCCACTTTACGTTGAGAGTAACCGTGGAGCAGGTAGGCGTGGCCGCGCGGGGACGGAATGTCGAAGCCGGTTCTCTCGGCGGACTTGAGAAATTCGAGAAACGCGCCGACATGCGTCGAAAGCTGATGCTGGTCGGCTCTTCCCAATCCGATGTTGAGGAAGTTTCCTTTTCGAAAGCACCAGCCATAGCCCTTCATATCGCGGGAAAAATACAGTTCGGGCGTTTCGCTGCGAATACGGCAGCACACGATCTGCTCCGCGTCCATTTCGAACTCAGTCTCTTGAGCCACTACCGCCGGCTCGCCGGCCGGTTTCGCTCCGGTGAGGCGCGCAACGGGGCAGAAATGTCCGCCCGCGCCGACCACCATGCGCGCTTGAATTGCGCCGTTTGCGATCCAGCCGGCGCCGGAACGTTCAAGGGCTATCAGCGATTCGCCAAGCCGCAGCCGCGCGCGCGACCGCCGCAGCAGATAATCGTCGAACTCGCAGCGGCGAATGCCGTAGCTTACGGGACGGCCGTAATCTGTTTCGACGGGGCGCGAGCCAATACTGCCCACGCGAAATCCCGTGATGCTCTGGAGCACGCGCCCGCGGGCATAGTCGCTTGCGTCGATGCCCAGCACCTGAAGCACACGAGGCGTAATCCAGCCTCCGCAGACTTTATCGCGCGGGAAGACCTGCTTATCGAGGAGTAGGACATCCAGGCCCGATTGCCGCAGGGCCCAAGCGCATGATGATCCCGCGGGTCCGCCTCCCACGATGAGCACATCGCAGGAGTCCATCTAAAACTTTCCGTCTGCGTAAAGCGAGGATCGAGTCCACGATTTCAGCGGGGCGTCCGGACCGGCGAAGCAGACCTGAAAAAGTTGCAGCGCGCCGGCCGTGAAGCCGGCGATGGATCCAGCCAGGTACAGCCGCCAGGCGCGCTGGAACCAGGGGCTATACATGTCCGCGACTTTGGTTCCCGCGTTCTCAAACCGCTCCAGCCAGTGCTCCAGGGTTCTTGCGTAGTGCGGCCGCAAATTCTCCACATCCGAAATTGTGTACCGGTATGGCTCCAGCATGGCGGCGGCTTCATCGAGCGTGGGAGCGTACGCGCCGGGGAAGATGCGCCGCCGAATCCAGCGGCTGAAATCCCCTTTAAAGCTGCGGCCGATAAAATGAATCAGCCCGCGGCCCGTGGAGCCGATGGCGCGTTGAATCGTGGCGCCGAATTCGGAGTAGTGGCGGAGACCGACGTGCTCCAGCATCCCCACCGAAACAAATACGTCAAAGCCGCCGGAGATATTTCTATAATCGTCTTCTATAAATTCGACCTTATCTCTCAAACCTCTTGCGGCCGCTTGATTGCGGGCGTAGCTAATCTGCTCGCGGGAGATATTAAACGCCTTCACCGAAACTCCATAGCGCTGCGCCATATGCAGCGCGAGCGCCCCCCAGCCACAACCCGCTTCCGCGACCTTCTCGCCGGGTTGCAGACGAAGCTTCCGGCAAACGTAATCCAGCTTCGCTTCCTGCGCCGCCTCTAACGTGGCACCGGGCGTTGGGAAGTACGCGCAAGTATAGACCAGCCGATCGTCCAGCCACAGCTTGTAAAAATCGTTGCCCAGATCATAATGCCGGTGTATGTTCTCGCGGGACCCGGCTTGCGAATTATCCTGACGCCACCGCATCCATGTCGACATCAGACGCTGATGCCAACGGCTGCCTTCGCCGCCGCCGCCGCCCGGCCAGGATCGATAGGCCGCCTCCAGGACCTTTACCAAGTCGCCTTGGATTTCGATCCGCCCATCTGCATAGGCGTCGCCGAAGGCGACCTCGGGATCGAAGGCCAATTTGGCGAGCGTCGCGCGATCACGAAATTTAACAGTGGCAATCGGCGAAATCCCGGGGGGCGTAATTTCGGTTCCGTCCTCGATAACTAAACGCACGGGGACAGGGCCGACGCCTTTAAAAAGCTGCCTCAGAAACCATTTGTCTGGAAATGAAAGTCCCCGCTTGGACTGCAGGGTGCTTCTGGCCGCTACGTCCGAGTGACTCATGTTTCACATTCTACCTGTGGATTGGTTCGGTAGGACGAGCTTTCAGTTATCAGTTATCAGTTTTCAGTTATCAGTTTTCAGTTGTCAGTTTTCAGTTATCGGTTCGTCGACCGAGACACAACGGGTCGTTATCGAGCGTTCCCGCTGTTAACCATCCGCTCTCGCTCGCGTAAGTAGGGGGCAGAGGAATAAGACTGTGCTTAAACGAGTACTGGGCCTGGCGATCGTGGTTTCGAGTTCGGCGTTTGCTCAGCCCAATAACCCGGTCCCGCCGGTCCTGGCCGACGCCTTCGGCCAGCCTGACGCGCAACGGCTTCAGCAGGAGCTGTCGACTCTTCTGCAGCGCTATCCGCCAACCCTGCGCAATGTGCTCGCGCTCGACCCCAGCCTGCTCATGAACCAGTCGTATCTGGCGCCGTATCCCGCCTTGGCGAACTTCCTTAACACGCATCCCGAGATCGCGCGCAACCCATCCTTTTATATTGGAGAACCCGAACGGCGCGAACGGGAGCCCGACACTAGCCGCACCGCGGAAGAAATCGTCACCGATTTATCGATCTTCGCCGGGTTCGCCTTAGCAATGTGTTTAATCGCCTGGCTCATCAAAACGTTCATCGACTACCGCCGGTGGAATCGGTTGACAAACCTGCAGACTGAAGTGCATACGAAGTTGCTTGACCGATTTGCGGCAAGCGAGGACCTGCTCTCTTACATGCGCACGCCCGCCGGATCTCGATTTCTGGAATCCTCGCCGATCGTTCTGGACGCGGGCCCACGGAGCGTCTCCGCACCCATGGGGCGCATTTTATGGACAACGCAGGGCGGCGTGGTTCTGATTGCCGCCGGCATCGGGTTCCTGATTGTTAGCGGACGGGTTGCTTACGACGTCTCACAAGCTCTGCGGGTGCTGGGAGTGCTCGCAATTGCGATTGGATTCGGCCTCGCCATTTCGGCGATAATCTCCTTCATGATTTCGCGCCGAATGGGGCTGCTCGAAGGCGCGGCTTCCCCCCGGCCCGAAGCGAATCCGCAAGGATGACGGCATCCAGCTATGTTTCGTGACGCTGCTTTTACCGATGTCAGGCGCACCGATGTCAGGCGCATGGAGCTCGATGAGTTGGCTCCAGCCTTCGTAATGGATGAAGAAGCTTTTCGCGCATTTTACGAGAGAACGGCTCGGGGCGTGTGGGCGTACGTCGCGCGCGTTACCGGCGATCGCCAGATCGCCGACGATCTGCTGCAGGAAACGTACTACCGTTTCCTGCGCGCGAATGCGGTGCACGACAGCGAAAAGCACCGCCGGAACTCGCTCTATAAAATTGCGACGAACCTGGCTAAAGACGCGCGCCGGCGCAGCCGGACACATCCATTCGATCCGGCCGGCGATGAGATCGAGGCCGCAGCGGGCCGGGATCACGGCCCCGTCATGGAGCGGAACACGGATTTTACGCGAGCTATGGCGCATTTGAAGCCGCGCGAGCGCGCCATGCTTTGGCTCGCATACGCCGAAGGCGCTTCTCATCGGGAGATCGCGGATGTGCTCGGCCTCAACCCGGCCAGCATGAAATTGTTGCTGTTTCGAGCGCGGCGCAAACTAGCCGCGTTTTTGAGAGGCAAACGGTAATGGCGGCCGCATGCGAATTCGAAGCTGAAGTGCTGGCCGCGGCAATGGAATCGCGCTGGCCGGAAGGAGCTGAACCGCAACTTCGAGAACACGTTTCAACATGCGGCGTCTGTTCCGAGGCCGCCTTGGTGGCCTGCACAATTGGCGGCGATCGCGACACCTTGCGCCCCGCCGGCGCGATCCCCGACTCCGGCCGCGTGTGGTATCTCGCTCAATTGCGGGCGCGCCGCGAGGCAATCGCGGCCGCGGATCGTCCCATCACGATCGTCCAAACCATGGCGTTAGCCTGCGCGACGGGCTTGTTGGGCGCTTGTTTCGGAGCTACATCGGGATGGTTTCAGGCGACCGTTGAGCGGCTCACCGCTCTGGTCGCGTCGCATGCTCTTCTGGCAGCCGGGACAGTCGTGCTGGTGTTGCTGCTCCCCGTCGCCATCTATGTGGCAATCCAGCAGGAAGGCACAGGCACGATCTCAGGCGGACGAAGACCTGCTGGTTAGGGCTGCTCAGGCGGGCTAAAGCCCGCCGTAGGCTCAAGCCTGGCTCAAGCCTGCCCCACAGCAGGCCGCAACTGGCTGCTAGACCCGTGCCTACCTCAGTTCCGCGGTCCCGGCCTTGGCGCCCTGCTTCGGACGGGCCAAATCCAGCGGATTCATATCCACGGGAATCGCCAAATCGATGAACCCTGCGAGCATTTCGTCCCAGCTCTGGTCTCCCCAAAAAATTTCTTTCTTGGGATCCGGATTGAAGGCGTTGTTGGGCGAATTGTCGTAGAAAGCTGTGGCGGTCAACACGGTTCCCTTCGGCAGCGCGATCGGCTGATCCAGATAATAAGTCAACTGCCAGTTGAAGCTGTATTGCGGAACGCGAAGGAGAGTTTTGGTTGTGCCATCCGGGAATTTCGCGGCGTACTCGAAGGCCTTCCCGCGAAGATGCATATGCGGGAACAGCGACTGCAATGTCGCATCCTCCTGAAGCGTCACCTTCGCATCTACGCGATGATTGTCCGCTCCTGGCGGTATGCGGAGCGATTCATTCAGGATGAACGTGTTCACCACTCTTTGCTTCGGTTTTTCTTTCGCGAACACAATCCCGACCTTGCTGCGATCCACCGTCTCTTTGCCGTTGGCTGTATAGTGCATCTGAAAGATGAGGTCGGCGCCCGCGGGAATCAGGCGCGCCTGGCCCGGCAAGGTGCGATAGGCAACTCCGCCCGGCACGTATACCGCGACCATCTCGTACATGCCGTTATTGATTCCGTATAGACGTCCTTGATCGTTCTGCGGCGGACGCTTGTCGGCGGGAACGGGATCGGCCGGCGGAACGTAGGGAACGCCCGGTTTGGCGTCGGCTACGAACTTCGAGCCCTTCGGCCGCACATACAGGACCACGTGATGCACGACAGTGCGGTCGCCCGGCCGCACCTCGATTTCCTTCACCCATTTGTCCTCGGTGAAGCCGGTCGGCGACACAAAATAGGTATAGTCGATGGTTCCCTTCGCCGGCACTTTGAAATCCACGCCCGTATCCAACACCTGATCCGGTTTCCCGATCGTCCAGCCCTCGGTGAATTGGCGCGGCGCGGGCGCGCCCTTTGAATTGCCCTCCGGCGCGCCGTTATCGGCCCACCTGACTAGCGTGTCTATTTCGGCGGGTTGGAGAGAGGGATCGTTCGAAAATTTTCCGAAATGAGGATCGGCATACCAGGGCGGCATTTTTCGGGACAGGACGGCTGTCTTGATCGCCTTCGCCCAGGGCCGCGCGTCCGAATAGGTCAGCAGCGGCATCGGCGCAACCTCGCCGGGACGATGGCAGGTCTGGCAATGTTGCACCAGGATCGGAGCAACGTCGCGATAGAAGGTGGGAGTCTGCGCGAGCGCCACCCCCGCCGCAACGAAGAACAATGCAAATGAACGCATACTTTTCTCCACTGACAGATTACTACGCTGAGATGGGGGGAATCGGTTCCCAAAGAATCGGGGCCGCTCTTTTTCTCGCCGTTTAACCCTCCCGGCGAGTCCTCCGATGCGGCCCCGTTCTTCGTTTTATTCTGATTGTCTTATCGGCCGGAACAAGTCTATCGTAACGCCGCCCGGATTGTTTGCCGTGAATTCTGCGTGAAATTACCGTGGAGATATTGTGGGGCTGGCGCCATCAAGCCGCGCTGCCCGCCACACCCGTCATTGGGCTGCTCGCGGATGCGTACAGCTTCTTCGGCATCCGCCCCGCAAGATAGGCGTACCTGCCGGCTTCTACTGCCAACTTCATCGCGGTGGCCATCGCCACCGGATCTTCGGCTGCGGCGACGGCCGTGTTTAGCAAGACTCCGTCGTAGCCCAACTCCATCGCGATCGCGACATCGGACGCCGTCCCGACTCCGGCATCGACAATCAGGGGAACTTCGGTGATCATTTCGCGCAGAATCCGCAGGTTGGTGAGGTTTTGAATCCCCAGCCCGCTCCCGATGGGAGCGGCCAAAGGCATCACCGCGGCAGCCCCGGCGTCGATCAAGCGCCGGGCGTTAATCAGATCGTCGGTGGTATACGGAAGCACGACGAATCCTTCCTTCACCAAGGTGCGGGTCGCCTCAAGCAATCCGGCGTTATCCGGGAACAGCGTCTTTTCATCCCCGATCACTTCCAGCTTCACCCAGTTGGAAAGCCCCGCTTCCCGGCCCAAGCGAGCCGTGCGGATGGCGTCTTCGGCTGTGAAACAGGCAGCGGTATTGGGCAATATGAAATAGTTCGATGTATCGATGTAATCGAGCAGGGACTCCTTCGAGCGGTCGCTCAGGTTCACCCGCCGGACAGCGACGGTAACCACTTCGGCGCCCGAAGCCTGGTGGCAGCGCGTCATCTCCGGAAAACTGCGGTACTTGCCCGTACCAATCAGGAGGCGGGAGCGGAATTCTCTCCCCGCGATGTTGAGCGTGTCCATAGCTAGATTGTAATCTCGGTAGTGGGGCAGACTGCCTGGCCTGCGGCGGATTGGTAACGCGACTGCCGGGGTTTACCAACACCGCGGGGGTTTACCAACGCCGCTTTACGAACCCCCACGGCTTTACCAATACCGCACAGCCTTACGAACACCGCACCGCTTTAGCGACGCCGCGCGGCTTTACCAACACCGGCCAGCGCGATTGGCAATCGCGCGCAGGATGGCATCCTGCCCCACAAAGCGAGAACGGCCAAAAGTTCATGACACAAAGCCAAAGCGAAAGCGAAACCTAAGCTGCGTTGCTCGCGTCTCGCGATCAGAGTAGAATCAGGGGAGGTGGTGGAAATGCGTATGCGGATCAAGCACATCCTTGCTCTGTGCTCCCTTAGCTCGTTGTTCTTAATCCAACAAGGGGCTTCTGCCGACGACGATAGCAAAGACAAGAAGAAACAGGCGGACCCGCAGCGCGAAACTGTCGCGAAGCCGCTGTCGGAGCGACAGAAAAAGAAGAACGAGGAGAAACTCAAGAAGGAGTTGGAGTCTCCTTATAAGAAGTGGCTCAACGAGGAAGTAACCTATATTATTTCCGACGAAGAGCGCAAAGCCTTCAGCCGCCTGCAGACGGACGAAGAGCGGCAGCAGTTCATTGAACAATTCTGGCTGCGGCGCGATCCCACTCCTGATACCGAAGAAAACGAATATCGCGAAGAGCATTACCGCCGCATCGCGTATGCCAACGAGCAGTTCGCCAGCGGTATCCCCGGTTGGAAGACCGACCGCGGCATGATCTACATCAAATTCGGTCCGCCGGATGAACGCGAGGAACACCCCACTGGGGGAACCTACGACCGGCCCATCGAAGAAGGCGGCGGCACCACCACCGTGTATCCGTTCGAGAAGTGGCGCTACCGCTATATCGAGGGCGTAGGCACCGACGTGAACGTCGAATTTGTCGATCCGACGATGACAGGCGAGTACCACATGACAATGGACCCGTCCGAGAAGGACGCGTTGACCAATGTTCCGGGGGCCGGTTTAACGTTGTACGAGCAACTCGGTCTGGCGTGCAAAACCAGCCGCTTTAACCGCACGGACGGCACGCATCTCGGGACGGGCAATATGCCTTTGCCGGCGAGCATGGACCAGTTCACTCGTCTCGAGCAATTCACCAATCTCCAAAAGACTCCGCAGACGAAGTTTAAGGACCTGGAAGCACTCGTCACGTCGTCTCTCAAATTCAACCTGCTGCCCATGCAGGTTCATGCCGATTTCATCCCTGTTACCGCCGCCAGCACGGTTGCCTACATAACGGTTCAATTCGTGAACAGGGACCTCCAGTTCAAAGAAAAGGAGGGCCTCTCTGAAGCGACGGTGAATCTGTACGGCCGAATCACATCGCTCTCGCGGCGGCCCGTGAACTCATTCGACAACACCGTGACCGTAAATGTGCCGTCGGAGATGCTGGCCAAGGCGAGCGAAAGCAAGAACATCTACCAAACGGCTGTGCCGCTCGCTCCGGGGCGCTACCGGCTCAACATCGCGGCCAAGGACTTGGTCGGCAACAATGCATCGACGTATGAGATGGCGCTGGATGTTCCGCACCTGGATGACGACCATCTGACGGCCAGCTCGCTGATTCTCGCGGACACGATCGAGAAAGTCCCGACCCGCAGCATCGGCACCGGGATGTTCGTAATCGGCACCACGAAAGTCCGGCCGCGCATGGATGCAACTTTCCATCGGAATGAGAAGATGGGCATCTACCTCCAGCTTTATAATTTCGAGCCGGACGAGAAGACCAAAAAGCCGGAGGGGACCATTAATTACGAGATCGTGAAGAACGGCTCGAACGAAAAGGTTTTTGAATATAGCGAAGACGCCGCAAAAGCGATGGGCGGCGCCGCGCAGCTGGTTGTCGAACAGATATTGCCGCTCCAGGATATGGAGGCGGGCCAGTATACCATTAAAATCACCGCGACCGACAAGAAGCGTAACCAGACGATCACGCAGTCGGCCGCGTTTACGGTATTATGAAGGCGGACGGGGAAAACCCGTCCTGGAAGCCGCAAGTGAGTGGTCTGGAATTCTAAAGTTGTAACAGGCGTCCTGGCCGGCTTGATTGCAGTGGCTCCGATGAGCCATGCGGATAGTGTCCCCGAACTTGCAGGCCAACTTTTTGGACAAGTCCAGGATAGTTCCGGGATCGCCCAAATGGGCGCAACTGTCTCGCTGTACAACCGTTACGATCAGCTGGTTCGCCAGTCGTTGACCAACGGCACCGGTAAATTCATTTTCGACGGGCTTACGCCGGACACATATTCGATCCGCGTGGTGCTCGCGAGTTTTCTGCCTGCGGTGCGCCGCAATATTGCCGTTGCCCCTGGTTCGGAGAATCTCCTAAAGATCAATCTTGCCAACGTGCTCAGCACCGTGGAGCTGGTGCCGGCGTCGGCCTCGCAGGGAACCCTGATGACCGACGATTGGAAGTGGGTTTTGCGCTCCTCTCAGGCCACCCGTCCCGTGCTCCGGCTAATGCCGGCGCCCAGCTCCTCAAAACCTCAGTCGACCCTAGCAAATTTCTCCGATATAACCGGAGTACTTAGGGTTTCGGGCGGCGATGGCGATCCGTATTCGGGGACCGCATCGCAGGACCTGGGGACCGCGTTTGGGCTTGCAACGCTTGTTAATGGTTACGCGCGCGTACGCTTAAGTGGGAATATCGGGTATATGGCCAATTCGGGCCTCCCGTCCGGGGGCTTCCGCGCTACCTACTCGCGGGATAACGACTACGGTTTTGGGCCACAGTTGGCGCTGACCGCGCACCAAGTCTATTTCCCGGGTCTGGGCCCGGCCGGCGACAGTTCTCAGACCGGCGATCAGACGGGTCCCGTGATGCGGACGGCCACTTTCAGCTTCATCGACAAATTGGAAGTGATCGATGGATTGCGCTTGGAATACGGCGGCCATATCGAATCGGTTGCTTTTGAGCAGCGCGTCACCTACATCAGCCCGTTCGCGCGGGCGACATACGATCTGGGCAATAAAGGGGCTGTAAAGCTGGCCTTTAGCTCGGGGACGCCGCCGGCTGAACTCATCGTCCAAAGCTTGCAGGCTCCCGAAGGACAAGTGAACGATCAAGCCGCCCTTAACCAAGACTTGGCGGCGCTATCCATCCTGCCGCGAATATCGCATCGGAATGGACAAATGGAGCTGCAACGCAATGAGACGTGGGAGGCAGGCTACGAGATAGTGCGCGGAAGCCGGAAGTATTCTTTCGGAGCTTACGTTGAGGACGTGAAGGACCCCGCATACCTGGTATCGGGCCCCGTGGCGATGCTGCCGGCCGCCAACCTTCTTCCCGATTACGGATCCCAGAACTTCGTACTGAACGTGGGAGGTTTTTGGCGCAGCGGTTATTTGGCTGCCGTGACTCAATCCCTTGGCGATCGCCTTGACGTCACCGGCGCCGTGGGCCAGGCCGGAGCGTTAGTCGGCGCGCCGGATACGAATGGCCAGGTTCGTATGGAGCAGCGCCCCTGGGTGAGCGCAAGGGCGTCCACAACGGTCGCCGAAACCGGAACGCATATCGTCGCCAGCTATGGCTGGACCGATTTCCGCTCGTTAATGCCCGTACACGTTTCACTCACGGATACGACGATGCAGGAACAAGGATTAAACGTGATGGTTCGCCAGCCTTTGCCGAGGTTGAACTGCCTGCGCGGCCGTATTGAAGCCACGGTAGAAGTGCGGAATGCGCTCGGCCAGGGGTATCTGCCCATTGCCGGCGGACCCGGCGGGCGGACGATGCTGACGAACTCGCCTCGCACTCTGCGAGGCGGATTAAACTTCCTGTTTTAAACCAGCGGAGTGTGTGGGGCAGGCTGCCCAGCCTGCGGCGGGTTGCTAACCCGCCTGCCGACCTTTCGTCACACCCCGAACAGCGCGGTTGGCAACCGCGCGCCGGATGGCATCCGGCCCCACGATGCGGAAAGAAGCAATCCGCGTATTGTAAGCTAGAATCCGTGCAAACGTTGAATGGTCTCCGCCAGCTTGTCGTCCGCGATCTGGATGGGAACGCAATAACCGTCCCGCTCGATCGCGACCGCATTGGCTTGGGCCGCTCCGCTGCAAACGAACTCTGTTACCCGGATGACCACGGTCTTTCGCGCCAGCATCTCGTCATTGCTCGCGATGGCCCGGAGTGGCGCGTCGAAGATCTCGGCAGCAAGAACGGTACGCTGCTGAACGGCCAGCGGCTGGAAAAATCCGCTCCCTTCCGGCCCGGCGACCGCGTCTCCGCCGGACATCTGGTCATCGAATTTGCCGAGCCCGGTGAAGCGCCTGTTGCGAACACCGTTATGTTCGTCGATCAGGAGAGTTTTTCGACCACTGCCACGACGGTGGTCGCGCACCTGGAAAACGCCCTGAACGAAAGCAGCGACGAAATGCACGCTACGCAGGTAATGCAAGGGAATCCGCAGATCCGGGCGCTCATCAAAGCCGGGCGGGAGCTCGCGGGGCACCGCCCGTTAAGCGAATTGTTCGAGGTCATCATGGATCTCTCGATGGATGCCGTCACCGCCGGGCGCGGCGTGCTGATGACTCTCGAAGACGGCGAGTTGCAGATGCGCGTGGCGCGCGGCGAGGGCTTCCGAATTTCCTCCATGGTTCGGGACCGCGTGATCAAAAAGAAGGAGTCGCTTCTGGTTCGCGATGCAATGCTCGACCAGGCTCTTAAAGCGCAGATGAGCATTGTGGAGCAGAAGGTCCGCAGCATGATCGCCGTGCCGCTCCAAACCAACGATCGCGTGATTGGCCTCATCTACGTCGATTCCCCGACAGCCATTCGCGAGTTCAGCCGCGAAGACCTGAACCTGCTCACCGTGATGGCGAACGTCGCGGCGATCCGTATCGAGCATGCCCGCCTTGCCGAAGTCGAGGAAGCCGAGCGCCTGATGGCGAAAGACATGGAGCAAGCCGCGTTGATTCAGGCGCGATTGCTGCCCGCGAAAGCCCCCACTGTGCCGGGTCTCGATATCGCCGGAAGGACCGCCGCATGCCGCACGGTTGGCGGCGATTATTACGACTACCTCACCTTTCCCGACGGGCGGATTGCCATGCTGGTCGGCGACGTCGCGGGAAAAGGCATGCCCGCCAGCCTGCTGATGTCGAGCCTCCAGGCCCGCGTGCAGGTGCTGTTTGAAGACGGCGACGATCTGGCCCACAAGGTCGAGCGGCTGAATAAATCGACGTGCCGAAACTGCCCGGATAACCGTTTCATCACGTTCTTCATGACGGTTATCGACCCCGCGAGCGGCGAGCTGGTGTATGTGAACGCCGGACATAATCCGCCTCTCGTCTTGCGCCGCTCGGGCGGATTTGAGGTCTTGAAGGGCGGCGGGATGATTCTCGGCATTCTACCGATGGCGAAGTATCAGGAGGCGCGCGCGACGCTGCATCCCGGCGACGTATTGGTGCTTTTCAGCGATGGCGTGACGGAAGCCAGCGATCCCAGGGGCGAGGAATTTGGCGAAGAACGTCTCGCACAAGTTGCCGAGTCGCTGCGGCATCGCAGCGCCGAAGAGATGGTGGACGAAATAGATAAGGCGGTGATCGCGTTTTACGAAGGCGCTCCCGCCGCGGACGATATAACCGTCGTCGTCGCGCGCCGGGTGTGAGATGTCTCCTGAACAGCGGCACAGGGCCGGCGCGGCCCTCCCTGAATCCAAAGACTCGCCGGCGCCGGCCGCGCCAAGCACCGTTGCGCCGCGGGATTCCGAAGAGTTCCGGCGCGCCGCGCACGAAGCCGTAGACTGGATCGCCGACTACCTGCGCGATACCCGCGATTATCCGGTGCTCCCGCGTATCCAGCCCGGCGATCTCATCGACCGGCTTCCAAAATCCGGCCCGGAACAGGGCGAATCGATGGATACCATTCTGCGGGATTTTCGCGAGCTGATTGTTTCCGCCACCACTCACTGGAATCATCCGCGATTTCTCGCGTACTTCGCGAACTCGGCGTCCGGCCCGGGAATTCTCGGCGAGTTGCTCTGTTCGGCGCTCAACTCAAATCACATGATATGGAAGACCGGCCCGGCGGCGGCGGAACTGGAGCAGGTGGCCTTGGGATGGCTGCGTCAGTGGCTCGGCCTGGGCGGCGAATTCTTCGGCAACATCCATGACACAGCGTCCACGGCAACCATGCACGCAATCATGGCGGCGCGCGAAACCGCTGCTCCGGAAATCCGGCTTACGGGTGTGTATCCGCCGCTGATCCTGTATACCTCGGAACACGCGAATTTGTCTGTAGATCGCGGCGCGCTGGTCACGGGTCTCGGCCTGAATCGCATCCGTCACATACCGATCGACGACGAATTCCGGATGCAACCGGCGGCGCTCGCGGCAGCTATTGAGGGCGATCTCGCAGCCGGCTGGCGGCCTTTCTGCGTTGTTCCGACGCTCGGCACAACTTCTTCAGCGAGCCTCGATCCGCTCCCGGAGATCGCGGCCATTGCGCGGCGCTACGGTCTATGGCTGCACGTCGATGCCGCTTATGCCGGTCCTGCCGCGGTGCTTGAAGAATACCGTCACATTCTAAATGGCGCCGAGCTCGCCGACTCTCTCGTTGTGAATCCGCACAAATGGCTCTTCACGCCGATGGACCTGAGCATCCTCTACACGCGGCGCCCCGAGGTCTTTCGCCGCGCTCTTTCGCTTGAGGAGACACCCGCTTACATCCAGACCGCGGGCAGCGACCGCGCCGTCAATTTCGCCGATTATGCGTTGAGCCTGGGCCGGCGGTTCCGCGCTTTGAAACTGTGGTTCGTCCTGCGCTATTACGGGCGCGAGGGCATCGCGCGGATATTACGCGAACACATCCGGATCGCTCATAACCTGGCGTGCCGGATTCAAGCGGACCCCGATTTCGAGCTCGCCGCGCCCGTCATGTTTTCGCTGGTTTGCTTCCGTTTTTGCGGCTCCGACGAACAAAACCGGGCGCTTCTGGAGCGCATCAACGCAACTGGGAGGGCATTCCTATCGGGCACGGTCCTGAAGGGACGCTTCGTCCTGCGCGTCGCAATCGGCAACATCGGGACGACCGAAGCGGACGTCCAGGAAGTCTGGGACATGCTGGGGAAATTGGCGAAGGATCTCGCCATTTAAGACGCAGGCGGCGTTGGCCCGGCGTCGCGCTGAGTAGATTAAAACAATCGCTCGCAAAGACGCAAAGATCGCAAAGAAAAACAAATTAACTTTGCGATCTTTGCGTCTTTGCGAGAAAAATTTATTTCTAGCTGTTGGTAAACCGCCATCAGGCTTCAGCCTCGCGCCCGGCGGGTGCTGAAGCACCCGTTGCGGGCTAAAGCCCGCTCCACCTGCGGCGCGCTGGAGTTGTGATATGGTCTCCAAATGACCTTCGACCTCGCGCCGTACGAACCTCGCTTGCGATCCTTGCTGCGGATTATGGCCGCGTTTACTTTCTCACTGCACGGGTGGCAGAAGTTTTTTGGGATGTTCGGCGGCATTGGGGGCCACAGCGTGCCGGTCAATACGATGCTGGGCGCGGCGGGGCTGATCGAAACCGTCGGGGGAGCGCTTATGCTCCTCGGACTTTTTACGCGTCCGGTCGCATTTATTTTGTCCGGTGAAATGGCGATCGGCTATTTTCGAACGCACGCGCCGCAGGGGTTCTGGCCTTTGAAGAATGGCGGCGAGCTGGCTGTGTTTTACTGCTTCTTATTTTTGTGGTTCGCCGCCGCCGGCGCGGGCCCCTGGAGCGTGGATCGCTTATTGGGGAGGAAAACGTAGGCGTTATTCGGTTACGCGGTAGACCCATAGACCGCTGGGAGGAAAATATAGCGAGCCTGAGTACTTCAGACTTTCCGGATGCGCGGGTAATTTTTCATCGATCAACGTCGCTTTGTATCCCGATTTGCGCAAGTACTTGTTCACGGGATTCCACCAGCCATCGTTATCCAGACGCCGCCGCGTGGAAACAAGCAGAAATGGGGCCTTCGGGGGAGAATCGACGATCGGCACCTCGGGGTGGCCGCGCAGCACGTACTCGAGGGTTTGCTGGCAGTACCAAGGATAAACGTCAACGCGCCCGTTTTGTGTCCAGTCCGTCAAGAGCTCGGCCTCATTGTAGGGGATCATGCGATCGGCGTAAAATTTCGGCAAGTTGATAGTCCAGAGGCTTAAATAGCCTACGGTGAGCGCGCCAGCCGCAACCCGAGTGGCCACGTTCGCGCGCAGAGCGTAGATGCCGAGCGCCGTGAAGACCAACAAGAACGGGCTCAGGAACAGGGTCTGGCGGACGCCTCCAAACGGGAACAGTTTGAAAAACGAAAGTGCCGCAACCACGGCGATCACCGCCGCTGCGAGCCTTGATAGCTGCCTCGCTACAGGCCCATATTTTCCAGTGGCCGAAAGCCACCAACCGGCGGCGCACAGAATCACAAGAGGCAGGAGGACAATGTTGAGCCGCTCGGGCCAATATAGCGCTGCGTTATAGAAGAGATTGAGGTGATACGTCGCGAGGTCGTATCCGTGGAAGATCGCCTTCACCACGGAGCGAAGCGAAAACTCGTGGTAATACTGCGCCAAGTAAGGACGAAAGCCGAATTTGGGGTTCTTGCGATTAAGAACGAGCAGCGCGCCGATCACCATCGCCACGCCGATACACCAGCGGATAATACGGCTCCGTTCTGAGCCGGGACTGGCGGCGAGTACGCGGGCAATCTCGATCCCCAGAAAAAGCATCGAGAGCGCCACCAGAATATTTAGGCTGGGATGTATACAAACCACGAATCCGCCAATCACGGCATACCAGGCCATGGCTCGTAAAAGGGGCCGTACGCCGGCCTTCGCACCGGAAACTTGCGATACAAGAATTTTTCGATAAAGGTGCGTATGCGCCAGCAGTAATAAAGCGCCCATCAATGGCGCCGCGGCGTACGGATATGCCCGCTGAGAGAATTCCATTTGCGGCATTGCGATGGCCGCGAGCAAGCTAGCCCCGAGGGCGGGCACGAATCGGTTTCCGGGAAAATCATCGGGGAGTAGGTTATAGATCAGAAAAAACATTGCGGCCACCAACAAGGTGCCGGCAATGACTCCCGGGGTTCGCGCCACCTGAACCGTACCGCCGAATATCCTGGCGGCGATCCATAGAATGGCGGGCCAACCCCACGTATTCGTGGTCGCGTCGCGGGTCCCGACGACATAGGGGATCAGAGGTTGCGGTGGGTTACGAAAAAGCTTGGCGTTGAAAAAGTCCGTTTCGTCAGCCCACAGGAATACAGCAGATACATTGTGGGATCGAACGATATAAGCCCCTGTTAACACAACCAACAGGAGCAGCCATCCCCATCCGGGTACGGCTTTGAACCGCTTGCCTGCACTCATCAACTTCCCCGATTGCTTCGTACGGAGCAGCACTCCGTACGAAAGCAGTCACTTCATCAGCATAGCCTGTTCGGGGAAGGGGAACCGGGTTTATGAATGCTTATCCGACGCTGGCTTTTAATAAATTGTTGACCCGTTTGACTCCATCCGTACCCATCGCCATGCGGCCGGCTTCCTGCTTTGCTTGCGCGCTCTCGGCTGTTCCGCGAAGCGTAACCACGCCGTTGACCACATCGATATTCATCTTATGGCCTGGAGCGGACTTGCCAGCGAGCTTAGCGGAAAGGTTCGAATGAATCCACGCGTCATCTTGCGCCGGGCCGATCTTATCGCCGCTCCTGAGCGCAAGGGTCCGCTCTTGCTGCGCGAGGTCCGCGTTGTAGGCGCTCTTGGGCATCTCGCCGGGCTTTACCTCGATTTTGTCAACGACGTCTATTCCGGGACGCGCGGCCTTAGCGGCATTAATCGCATCGGTGCGCGCCGTTTCGGAGTAAACCGTGCCGGATAGCGTCACCTGGTTTTTATCCGCGTCTGCGCTGACGTTGATTTTGTCATTCTGCGTGCGCTGGTCGGATGCGAGCTGATTCTTTATCGCCTGCTCGAGATCGGAGTTAGACAGCTTCGGGGTTGTAGTCGTATTAGTCGCGGTCGTATTATTGGTGCTGGTGCAGCCAACCAATGCCGCCGCGATGGCAAGAATAGGTAGAATTCGCATTGAGACCTCCAATATGGAAGAAGCTCAAACGAAGATAGCCGTTCCAAAAGGGGTGGATTTGTTGAGAATTCAATCGGTTACTCGGGCCGGGACAAGAGTTCCAGCAGCGCCGAGGCTACGGCCTCGGGTCTTTCGCGGGGCATAAAATGACCCGCGCCCGCGATAACGCGGCGGGCAACGAGGTTCGCGAATGGCGCTCGCTCGGCGGGGGTGGATTCGGCTGCCGGCCGCCCTAACGTATCGTCTGCGCCGTAAAGAGTGATGGTTGGAGCTTGAATTTTCGGCCGCTCGGCGAGTTTGCGTTCCATTTCAAGAAGGCGCGGCTCGCCGGGGGCATTGCCGATACGGTGGCGGTAGGAGTGAATTACGACGCTCACGAAATCCGGGTTGTCAAATGAAACGGCCGTCCGGTTAAATGTTTCGTCTGTGAACTTCCACGTCGGCGACCACGTCTGCCATAAAAGCTTGCAGATGCCGCGCCGGTTCAATTCGAGACCCGCGCGCCCGCGCTCGGTATTGAAATACCACTGGTACCACAGCGCGCGCTCGGCTTCGGGGGCGCCCGGAGGCGATGCCGCGACGGTGTTCTGAACAGAGTAACCGCTGATGAGGACTGCTGCCCGCACTCGCTCCGGATGCAGCGCCGCCGCGATCGCCGAGGCGCGACCGCCCCAATCGTAGCCCGCCACTGCAAACCGCGTGATGCCGAGAGAGTCTGCGAAGTCGATCACGTCCTGGCCGATGGCGGCTTGTTCCGCCATGCGCGGAGCGGCGGCATCGCGGAAGCGCGTCGGCCCATATCCGCGCAAATATGGGACCAGCACGCGGTGTCCGGCTTTTACGAGAGGCGGCGCGACGTCATCGTAAGCTCGAACGTCGTCGGGGAATCCGTGAAGCAGGATTATTGGAAACCCCTGCGCATTGCCGCTTTCTTCATAAGCGATGTCGAGCACGGGGGTTTGAATTGTTCGTGTCGAACCCATAGATTGCGTGATACCACGGTTAGTGGACGCGGCTGCCAGACCCGCAACTTGGAGAAACGTCCGGCGAGTGTGCATCGGACCAAGGTATCAGATATGAGTGGGGCAGGCTGCCAGCCTGCGCGCGGTTGCCAACCGCGCTGGGCGGCTTTCGCACACCCGGCCAGGCGGCTTGGCAAGCCGCCGCAGGATGGCATCCTGCCCCACAAGCACAGCACAGGCTATTCTGCTCCACCTGATTTGGATGTTCTGGCCAGGGTTTGAGATTAATCGCCGCAGGCGTCGGTTATGCAGATCGACTCTAGGGTCCGGCCCACCGGGGGGGCGGGAAGGCCGCGCTCCGTCATGAGCTCGCGTAGCAGCAGGCCGGCTTCCGGGTGGGCGATTGCCGATTGGACGCCGACACGGACCAAGCCATCGGCATAATCCACCGGCTGCCAGGTGTGGATGGCGAGCTTGCCGCCGCGATTATCGGTGTTTCCGTAATCGCGAACGTCGAGCTTGGCTCCGTGATCCACCAGAAGCTGGATGACATCGGTGCGCCCCTTATGCCCGGCTCCGTGCAGAGCGGTGCGGCCGGTATCGGCCTGCGCGTTTACGTCCAGGCCAAGGTCGATGAGCATTTTGCAGGCTTCAAACGTCGCCTGTGGGGACCATTCGTAGGTGATGCCTTCCACCCAGCCGATTCCCGCGGCGACCTGAAGCGCGGTCACATGCAGCGCCGTGTCGATTTTCGGATCGGCTCCGTGCGCGAGCAGCAGTTTCATCAGCTCGATATCGCCGGATTGGGACGCACGGAGGAAAGCCGTGGCGCCGTTCTCATCCAGCCATTGATTAGTGAAGACGGTGCGCGTCTCGGTGCTGTCCTTCATGCGCGCATTCACGTTCGCTCCTTTATCGAGAAGGAGCTTGATGAAATCCAGATGGTCCATGTCCGGCCGGCGGACGGGATAATCGCCGCTCTCGATATTGCGGTTGTCCGTCGCAAGATAGAGCGGCGTCCAGCCGCCTTTATTGGCGAGATTCACGTCCGCGCCACGGCTGATCAGGTAGGCTGCGAGCTTGTAATACCGGTTCTGGGTGGCGACCAGCAGAGGGCTCCAGCCGTAGCCGGAGGTTTGGTTGACATCCGCTCCGGCATCCAGGAGAACTTTGGCCGACTCGACATCATTCGAACGAACGGCATAAATCAGCGGAGTGAGCGCGCCGCCGTCCTTCACAGCGGGCCGGCCGCGGGCGCCAAAAGCGGCAACAAACGCATCATCCTGTTGGTCGGCGCCTTGATCGTTGCCCCCGGCTGCGCCTGCGCCTCCACGGCCGCCACGGCCCCGGCCACCGCCGGCAGCTTGAGCGCCCGCGGCGCCTGCGCGCCCGGCTCCGGCCCGGCCTCCGCCGATTCCGTTGTTATCGCCGCGAAGGCCGCTGAGCTGCGATAAATCGAGCGCCTGACCGGCCGCGAGTGCCGCGCCTTGCGCCGCGACCTGCTTCCTGGGGTCGTTCGCCTTTCCTAGCGCCGGGCCTCGGCCGCGCTCGGCCATATCCGAGCGCGCGGCGATATCGGCGCCATGCTCGAGAAGGAACTTAATCGCGGGCGCATGGCCCTCATCCGCCGCCCACATAAGCGGCGTGGTTCCGCGCAGGGTCTCCTTCGCATTCACTTGGGCGCCGTGATCGAGCAAAACCTTAATCGCGTCCACCTTGCCCGTGCGAGCAGCCGCCATCAGCGGGGTTCTTCCTAAAGGCAGCTTTTCGTTCGGATCGGCTCCGGCTTTGAGGAGCGATTCCAGAATGGCGGCATCGCCGCTGATGCTGGCAAGCCATAGCGGCGTGGAACCTTCGCGATTCGCGATTTTTGGATCCGCGCCTGCGCGCAGCAGCATATCCACCAAATCTTTGTCGGAGTGGTAGACGGCCCAGTGAAGCGCGGTTGCGCCATCCGCCTGCGGCGCGTTGACGTCCGCCTTCTGCTGGATCAAATTCCGGACCGCAGCTTTGTCGCCTGACGCGGCGGCTTCAGCAACCGGAGTGGGCGCGGCGCCCCAAGCGGCGATGGCGATTGAGAGGGTAAGGCTGAGGGCTGTGATGCTGCGTGGCATTGTTTCTCCTGAAGTCCTACGATAAGCCGGTCAGACGGCCCGTGCTGTCGCCAATGCTGTCCTGATGAATGTCGTACATGTCCAGGATGCTTAACAGCAAATTTCCGGTTGGAAATGTCTTTGAGGGATACGCGAGATGCCGGCCGCCCTTGAGCTTGCCGTTTAATCCCCCGACCAGCACGTGCGGAACATCGTAATGCTGGTGCTGATTGGAATTTCCCATGTTGGAGCCATAAAGAACCAGCGAATGATCCAGCACGGTTCCGTCGCCATCCTGAGTTTTGGCCATCTTGTCGATAAGATGCGCCAGCATCTTCACGTGATATTGATTGATCTTGGATAGCTCAGCGATGCGGCGCGGATCTTCGCCGTGGTGAGACGTGCCGTGGAAGCTCGCCGTGGGAGCTTCGCTCGCGGGATATGTCCTGCCGGTGAGGTCGCGCGCGAACAGCAACGTCCCCACGCGTGAAATATCGGCCTGGAATGCCAGAGCCAGCAGATCGAATTGCAGTTTGATGTGTTCGTCGAAGGTCTGCGGCACGCCGACCGGGACGGCCATATCCTCGGGCGCGACAGTCGAGGCCTTCATCGCGATTTGCAGGCGCCGCTCGATCTCGCGGACGTTTTCCGTATAGTCATCGAGCTTGACGCGATCCGACGCGCCCGCCTCATTCCTGAGCCGCGAGAGGCTGCCGGTGAGCGAGTCCAGAATGCTGCCGTCCCGCTTGCGCCGCTTGGCCCGCTGCTCGGGAGTGCTGCCGTCGCCGAACATGCGTTCAAACACCACCTGCGGATTCAACTCCATTGGCAGCGGCTGGGTGGGCGAGGACCAGGAGATCGAGTTCGTGTAAGCGCAACTATAACCTTCGCCGCAGTTGCTGGAACTGGAACCAGGGTCTTCAACGGCGAACTGCATAGATGGCAAGAGATTGTCGCCGCCGATCTTTTGGGCGATTAGCTGGTCGATGGTAGTGCCGCACTCGATGTCCGCGCCAGCGGTCTTTTTGGGTTTGACCGCGCACATGAAGGCCGCCGCAACCCAATGATCGGCTCCTGTTGCGCCGGGAGGCGGCTCCGCCGAGCGCGAGTGCAGACCGCTCATGATCACCGTCTGTTTTACGAAAGGCTCCAGCGGCTTCCAGTTGACGGGAAGCGTGGCATCCAGGGGGCCCTCCTTTTCGGGAACCCAATACCCAGGCGCCATGCCGTGGCATACAAAGCAACCGACGAAACGGGGCTTCGGGCTGGCAGCGGTTTGCGCCAACGCCGTACCGGCCGGGATCATCGAGTCCAAAAGCGGCAACGCGAGCGCGGTGCCCGCGCCACGGAGAAGAGTTCTTCGGGATATGTGCTTTTTCGTCAGGAACATGGGTACGTGCGCTCTCCTAATCCTCTTTATATTTTCATGGGCGCGAGTGGATGTCAACGGACCAATGGCCAATGAAACTCGAAAAAGGCAGTTGGAGCGGGCTTTAGCCGGTGCTTTAGCACCCGCCCGGCGGTCTTTAGCGGCCCGGCGGTCTTTAGCACCCGCCCGGCGGTCTTTAGTACCCGCCCGGTCGCACGCTAAAGCGTGCTCCACCACGCGGCGATAAAATCGAAACCGAGTTGTCGATTTTGCAAAACCAAAGCGTCTTATTCGCAGGAGAACCGAATGGCCAATCCATTTGTACACGTAGAACTGAACTCCACGGACGTGGAGAAGTCGAAGGCATTTTACCGCCAGCTTTTCGATTGGAAACTGGAGGACGTTCCGATGGGCAACATGACATATACAACGATCGGCGTTGGAAACGGAACCGGCGGAGGGATGACCAAGCAGATGATGCCGGGCGCGCCCTCTGCCTGGCTCTCATACGTGCAGGTCGACGATATCCGTGCGGCGACCGGTAAGGCGCGCTCGCTCGGAGCGCACGTAATCCAAGACGTTACCGAGGTCTCGGACATGGGTTGGTTGAGCATCATCACGGACCCGACCGGGGCCGTTCTAGGAATGTGGCAGGCTAAGCCGCGATCCTAACCGCCGCGCCTACGAAGCCTTGCGCTCCTGGCGGCGCCATCCCACCCGCGCGGCGATTCGCGATGAAAGCGGCGCGACCATCTGTGACGCGCGGACGCGGAAAACGCGGCTGCGGCCGTACAGCAGCCAGTCCGTCAAAAGGCCCAGTCCGCCCAAAACGGCGAGCCACGGCCAGACATCCGTTTGAGTGGCGGATTGAATCGCGGCGCGAGGCACTCCGCGCCGCACGTTGGCTGGGGGCGTCCACACGCCTTCGGCGACATCGGGCAGAGTGAGCGAATAGACTACTTCGCGATCGCCGAGCATTACGCTGACATTGCCGGGAGCTCCCGAAAAAAACTGCAGCGTGTTCTCTTGAATCGTAAAGGGCAGCGGGCGCTGGTTTTCGTCCAGCACGCGCACGGTCCCAGGGTCGGTATTTTTGTCGACCGGCACCCGCACCGTTCCGACCGTGCCCGCCTGCACTTCCCATTGCCGGAACGAATCCGGCGCCATCCAACGCAGAATATTGGCCATCAGCAGGGGTGTCGCAAGCTGGTATTTCATTGAGGCGCGGCCAGGATGAAAACCGAGCGCGACCATTTTTGTGCCCCTGACTTGGCGGGCCACGATCAGAGGTCCGGCGGCCGCTTCGGCGACGATGATATCGCCGGACGCGGGCGTGAAGATTTCAGCGGACTCCAGCACCACATCCTGCGCGCGCAAACCGGCCCCGAGCTCAGTATCCGCGCGCCACTTTTCCAGCTTTACATTGCTGGTTTCAGCGCTAGCCGGAATGGGAGATGCTTTCGCCGGCGGTTCAATCAAAATTGCATTGACGCGCGGCGAAGCGAGAGGCACAAAACGGTCGAGCACTACTACATCGGCCTTCACGGCGGCGTCATAGTGGTCCGGCGTGTCGAAGGTAGCTTGCACTTGTGGATTTGCGGCGATCAGCGGACGCAAAAGTTGAGGCTCGCTAGAATAAACCGCGACGCGCAGCGACGCTTGCGGAGGGAGCTCGAGTAAGGCGCGATCGTCTTGCGGGAAGGCATCTTTCACGTTGAGGCGGGCCTCGAGGTAACCCGCCGAACTGGCTTTGTAAGCAAACGCCACTTGCTCTTCGGACGCCGGCTTCAGACGCAGCAGCTTCTCTCCCGCCGGCGATTTGGCGAATTGCAGCGCCAGATCGACGTCGTGGGGACGAGCGCCGTAATTACGCACGACGACGAAAATATCCCACGTGGTCGGATCGGCAGGCGAGCGCCGCAACCCGACCTTGCGAATGCCGACATTTTCCTGCGGCGTTCCCACGGGCAGTATCCGGAGGTTCGAAGGAAGCGCGCCGAGCGAACTCTGCTCCTCCGGCACGCGCCCGGCGCCCGCGTACACGATTTCCCCCGCGCGGCGCGATTGCAGCCTTTGCGCTCTCTCGGCATATTCAAAGGCTTGCTGCAAATTCAACGCGGAAGCGCCGGGTTGCGAGTTTAATATCGCTTGTTCAACTAGCTGGTGTTCCGATTCGAACGGCGTAGCCGGAGTGGCGAGCGCATCGGCCCGCACCAGCATTACGCGGTCGCGTGAAGGCAACGAGCGCACATAGGCTCGCGCGGCTTCGCGAGCTTCATCGAACAGCGTGCCCTGCCGCGCGCGCGATCCCATCCACGCGGAGGTATCGAGGATCAGCACGTGATCGCGGCCGGAATTGTCGATGATGCCCAAGCGCGGTCCCGCGATTGCAGCCACCAGCAAAAACAAGCTGATCAGTTGCAGCAGCAAACTCCAAGGCTGCTGAATGCGGCGGCGATGCTTCAGTTGCGTGCGGATATCGGCGCTCACCCAGAAGCGCAGGGTTGCGACCACCTGATTGCGTTTGGAGCGGTCCAGCAAATATAGCGCAACAACGCCGGCGGAAATCGCTCCCGCTATGCCCAGAAGCTCGCCGAGGCTGAGATTTAGAAACGACATTGAGCCCTACTGCAAGACTCCGCTGTTGACCAGTGAGCTGAACACCGCCTGCTCCACCGGAAGTGAAGTCGACAGGCCCGCGTAGCGTCCGCCATTGCGCAGCGCCACCCGTTCTAAATGATCGCAGAATTCGTCGAACCCGGCTGTATAACGTTCACGAGCATCGGCATCGAAGGCCAGCTCCACCCGGTCTCCCGTTTCGGCATCTTCCAGTTCCAATTCACCATCCCAAGGCGGCTGCCGGTCTTCGTCGGCCCAGATCTGCACCAGCATCAGCTCGTGGCCAAAGTCGGCCAGGTATTGCAGCGGCCTCTCGCAATCGTTCTCGTCAAGGAAATCCGAGATGACCAGAAGCAGTCCGCGCTGCGGGTATTCGGAAATGAACCGGCGCGCGCAATTAAGGAAATCGGTTTTACCGTTGGGCTGAAGGGCGCTCAGGAAATTTACCGCTGGTTGAAACCGATGACGGCCGCCCGAAGCCGTGAAGGCATCGTGCAGCTTCGATGAGAAAGGCTGAAGGCAGATCGCGTCCAGCCGCACCAGGCCCACGTAGCACAAAGCCGCCGCCAGCTTGCGTGCATAATCGAACTTCGATTTCGAGCCGGACGTCATCGACTTGCTGGTGTCGAGCAGCATACGCACCGGGATGCGCGGCTCGAGCTGAAACATCTTTAAGAACAGTTTTTCCAGGCGCAGGTAAACGCGCCAGTTGACCGCGCGGAGATCGTCGCCGTGGTGGAAATGGCGGTGATCCAGGAATTCCTGGCCGGCGCCCGCAAAACGCGAGGTATTATGGCCGCCAACCAACCCGGGCAGCGATTTCTGCCAGTGAATTGTAAGCCGCTCCAGCTTCTCCAGCGTCCGCGTATCGATCAGGGGATCTGCCACTTCTTTTAGAGGGAACCTTACCTCTCAGTCCTTACCGGCGCGATACCGCGGCTCCAGCGGCCTCTGAAACGCTGGGAATTATCTTGCTCAGGATCGTTTCGGCCGTCTGACCTTCCGCGTGCGCATCGAAGTTAAGAATGATGCGATGGCGGAGGACGGCAGGCGCGATAGCTTCGACATCTTCGATCGAAAGATGCAAGCGTCCCTTCATCAAGGCCAGCACGCGTCCGCATTCCACCAAAGCTTGCGCGCCGCGCGGCGAGCTTCCATAGCGGATATACTTTTGCGCCAGCTCATGTCCTGCTCCGCCCTCGGGCTGCGTTGCCATGACGAGATCGATCGCGTGATCCTGCACGTGGGGAGCGACGAGCACCTGGTGACAAACGTCGCGAAGCCCGAGGATCTCTTCCCGCGTCAGAACCGGGCTCACGCTGATCTCGTCTTTTTGAATCGTGCGCTCCACAATGCTCCCCAAGTCGGCGCGCGACGGATACTTCACCAAAATCTTCATCAGGAAGCGATCCAGCTGCGCTTCGGGCAGAGGATAGGTTCCCTCCATTTCGATCGGGTTCTGCGTGGCCATCACCAGAAACGGCGGCTCCAATTCGTGAGTGGACGTTCCGCTGGTTACCGTGTGCTCCTGCATTGCCTCAAGCAGAGCACTCTGAGTTTTCGGGGTGGCGCGATTGATCTCGTCGGCGAGCACCAGGTGCGCGAAAATCGGCCCTGGTTGAAAGCGCAGCGCCTTCGTAGATCCTTCCGTATCGATGATCATGCTGCCGACAATGTCGGCGGGCATCAAGTCCGGCGTAAATTGAATGCGCGAGTATTTTAAATGTAGAACTCGCGCCAGGGTGCGCAACAACGTGGTCTTGCCGAGGCCCGGAACACCCTCCAGCAGCACGTGGCCGCCCGCCAGCAGGCAGATCAAAACGCCATCTACGACGTCCTGCTGACCAACGATAATCTTGCCGATTTCCGTGCGTACATGCGTGATCTGGTTTGTGGCAAGTTGAAGAGCGGCGTCAGGTTGCACAGGGTTTATTCTACGACACAAGGTGGGGCGGCCTTCGATCGCAGCCCGACTTGCTCACCCGAGCTTTGGGTGATTCGCGCCATCGCACTCTTTCGGATTCGCTATTGCTTGATCGCGATAAACCAGGAAGCGACGATCGGACCCTGTGGTCCGCGACCGCGTCCGCCCGCGGGTGGCTCCGCTCCAGGAGCGGGGGCCGGCGCCGGGCCGCGCTCGGGCTGGAACAGATAAGCGTTATGCGAGGTCGGATCGACGCAAATCGTCTTCGCGCCGGGGAATGTCGTTACGGTCGCTACGACCGTGTATTTATCCGGCGAATCCTGGTGCGCGACCGTGACGTTGCCTTCGCCTCCATTGGGAATAAAAAGCAGCTTCTTCGATGGATCCCATGCCACCGCGTCTACACGAGTGCCGTTCTTAATGGTCGCAACAATTTTGCCGGAATTCGAATCGACAACCACAGACGTGTTGTTACAGGCCGAAAAGATCCGGTCGGAGGCCTTATCGTAAGCGATACCGGTCGGACCTTCGCACGGCGCCAGCGGCCAGGAAGCCGTAGCTTTCCAGGTCTTGGTGTCAATCACCTGCATCGTGTTCTTGCGCTCATTGTTGACGAAGATATGGCCTTTGCCGTCGGCGGCGGCGCCTTCAGGCGAATTGTCCTCCAGCTCAGCGGTACCCAAGATATCGCCCGACTTCGGGTCGATGGCGGCAAGCGTGCCGATCGGCCGGCTGTGATTTGTCAGAATGATCTTGTCGTCAGGCTCGTCGTACATGATGCCGTCGAGGCCGCCCTGACTCACGCTGATCTTCTTGATCACGGCCAGCGTTTTCAGGTCGAACATAGTGACGGTTGAGTCGCCTCCGTTCGTCGTAAAGCCATGACCCGCCTTGGTGGCGATCCCGATTCCATGCACGACAGGCGTATCGGGAATGTCGCCGAGGACTTTTCCCGTCGCGCCTTCGACCACCATGACATGCGTTCCGCGGGAAACAAACACCCGCCCCGTAGCGGCTTCGACCGACACGTAATCGGTGCCGCCATCGCCCTTAATATCGAATTTTTCTACTTTGAAATTTTGTGCGTGCGCCGTAACGCTCACGCCGAGCACCACGCTTGAAATCAATAATGGTTTGATCACAAAGCCTCCTTCGAGCTTTAACGAGGACCTAAGAAATGATTATCTGCTTCGAACGCCGGATGTCAAGCGGGGCGGACCGTAAAGCCGGGCGGCAGTTGACTCCGATGGCGCTTGGTTATAGACTCTCATGCCAGTGTCGCAACATTTTTAACAGGGAATGTCTCGCGGGTGGTAATCAAGTCTTCGAGGTGGAGGGAAGACGAGGAAAACTTATCATGTCCAGAACGGTTCATTTTTTGCTGCCGGCGTTGGCGGCGGCATGCTTTTCACCAGGCGCGTTCGCACAGCCGGTGACCACGAACTATGCGCTTGTAACCACGATCCCCGTTCCGGGTGGACTCGCCGGGTACGACATTAACTGGGTCGATCCCGCGAACTCAAGATATTACTTAGCGGACCGCACGGCGACGAAAGGGACGGGTCGCATCGATGTGGTGGACACCCAGACAATGAAGCTAGTTGCCACCATTCCGCAAACGAAAACAGAGATTGGATTCACCGGCACTGTGCCCAATCCCTCGCCGGGCTGTAGCGCGAGCGGACCGAATGGAGTAGTTGCCATACCTCAGCTGCACCAGCTCTATGTTGGCGATGGCGACAGCACCGTTAAAGTCGTCGACACCAATGCGAATGCAGTCGTCGCGGTGATTCCGACCGGCGGCAAATGCCGCGCGGACGAACTGGCGTATGACGCGGCGGATCACATTATCGCAATCGCCAATGACCAGGAAAGCCCGCCCTTTATTACCTTTATTTCCACCGATACGCAGTCGGTGCTCGGACGCTACACCTATCCGGCCGCGCAGACAGGCAACGGCCTGGAGCAACCGGTCTGGAATCCGAAGAATGACAGGTTTTATGTATCGGTTCCCGCGAACGCGAGCACGCAAGGAGGCATCGACGTGATTAACCCGCTCACTATGCAAGTGGAAAGGACCATCCCCACGCAGTGCAGCCCGGCAGGCTTGGTGCTGACAGCCAATCAGCGGCTAATGACCTCCTGCGGACAATCGTTCGACGCTATCAGCGGCAATAGTTTAGGAGTCACCGCCAGTGCCCAAGCGGATCAGCTTTGGTACAACCCTGGCGACAACTATTTCTATTTCGGATATTTCAACGGCAACTTCGGTCCGTTCACCGGCCAAGGTGTCGCCGTAGTGGATAACAGCAACAACCAGTTGTTAACGTTCATTCCCGCCTCAACTCACAGCCTGGCGGTGGATCCCAACACCAACCGCATTTTTATACCTGTGACCGGTTCGGGAATCCAGGTCTGGGCACAGCATTAGTAGAGCGGCAGGGCGGGTCCGTGGACCCGCCCTCGACCCCTCGCTTATGGGGGGTCCGCTACAACCTACAAGGTCGCGTCTCCGGAAGGCTCTAAAATCTCCAAATTATCCGGCGTGAAGACGATTGTCTTCACTTGACCGCTTGCTCCAATCGGGCCGACGGGCTTGCCATTCCAATGAATCTCGATTCCGCCCGCATTACCAACCTTCATCCTAGCTGCTTCCAAACCGGTGAGCGTCTTGGTTTCCCCGGGCTGAAGAATCCCGGCAAAAACTTCCTTGCCGGCGCTACTGACCGAAAGCCAAGTCCGTTCTGTAGCAGACAGCGAGAGGACAACGCCAGCCGTCTGTTCGGTCAAAGCCGGTGTAGTCAATGGCAGAGGTTCAGAAGTAGCCGAAGTGGCGGGAGAAACAACAGCCGGCTGAGTTTCCGGGTGCTGGTTAACAGCTTGCTGCAAGGGCGCCCGAGGTTCGACGGGGCGATTCCACCAGGAATAAAATCCTGAACACGTTAAGATCACGGCACCCAAAACAGCCACCGGAATGCCCAGCTTGCGGTCGGTGAAATAATCCCTATTCGATGCCTGCACAATTGGATCGAGCTGGCGGATCGGCGACGCGACCGCCTGAGTGGGCGGAAGCGGCAAATGCTCCGCTTCCACCACCGATTCGATACCCGGCTGAAGGTGCTGCTCCGGCACCCCTAACGCCGCGGCGTACTGCTTCAAAAAGCTTTTGTAGAAAAAAGTTCCGGGAAGACTTTTAAAATCGTCGTCTTCGATCGCGCGCAAATACCTGGATTGAATGCAGAGACCCTCCGCGATCTCTGTTATGTCCAGTCCTTGAGACTCGCGCGCGCTCCGGAGAAGGTTTCCAACGGAGGTCATTATATTTACCCGATTAAATAGGTTTGTTTTTGTTTCCGGATCTCGCGAACCGGAGTACTATAATACAACAAAACGTAAGTGGGCACTCTCCCCCTCCGTTCTCCCTTGATAAGTGTGATCGTTGTCAACTGGAACCGCAAGCACCTCTTGCGGACCTGCTTGGATTCCCTTGCAAAACAAAGCCATCCCGATTTTGAAGTGGTTGTCATCGATAACGGCTCACAAGACGGATCGGCAGAAATGGTGCATTCGTTAATTACCACCTATCCGGTCCCGCTCCGGCTGATTGAGAATTCCGTGAATAAGGGTTTCTGCGCCGCGAATAACCAGGGCTTTGCCGCGACACAATCGGAATTCGTTGCGCTCCTGAATAACGATGCCGAAGCCGAGCCGGGATGGCTCGCCGCAATGGAACACGCCATCGGGAAAACACCCGATGTCGGAATGGCAGCTTCGAAGATTCTTGTGTGGGAGGACCCGGCGCGGATTGATAAGTGCGGCCACTTGATTTATCCCGATGGCCAAAACCGCGGGCGCGGCTCCGGTCAGCTCGATCGCGGCCAGTTCGACCAGCTTGAGGAAGCGCTCTGGCCGGACGGCTGCGCGGCCATGTACCGCCGTGCGATGCTAGAGGACATTGGCAGTTTTGATGAAGACTTTTTTGCGTACGCGGACGACGCCGAATTGGGCCTTCGCGCACGCATCGCGGGCTGGCGTTGCTTTTACGTACCGAACGCGGTGGTTCGCCATCACCGGGGCTCGACTTTAGGACTGGGCTCGGCCGAGCGGTTGGCGTTAATAGAGCGCAATCGCGTATTGTTGGTGGCGAAGCTGTTTCCGTGGAGCCTTATTTGGGTAAACGGCGCTTATCATTTCGCGAGGATCATAGCGGGAATTTGGGCAGCGGCGCGGAACAAGGGCGAGATTCGCAACTATCCGGGGGCGGCGGGGAAACTGATAGCGGCAGCCGGGTTGGCGCGGGGCCTATGCTCGGCCCTGCCGATGATTCCCAGAATGCTGCGCAAACGCCGCTCGCTGCGCCGGCGCCTGACATCGCGGCAGGTGAAGCAGTTGCTGCTGCGGTACCGCATCTCCCTGAAGGAGATTTCGGAGCAGGCGGTGTAACCGCTTTAGTAAAAGACCCGTGCCCCTTCTGCGACGCGGCCGAAGCCCGCATCCTTTTCTCCGCCGGCGATCGTCTGTACCGCACGACTTCGCGGATCTTTCACATCGTTGAGTGCGGCCGTTGCCGGCTCATCCGCCTGTACCCGCGGCCCCAAGAAGGCGAGCTCCACGCGTATTACCCATCCGGGTACTGGTTCGTTCCCGAACCAACTACCGCGGCGCGCCTGGAACAAACGTATCGCCGGTTTGTTCTTCGCGACCACGTCAGATTTGTGGAGCGCGCGCTACGAGAGTGCGAGGAGCAAGGAATCGTGCTGGATGTGGGTTGCGGAGGCGGACTGTTTCTTCAGACGCTCGCGAAGCGCGGAGCGCAGCGAATTGTCGGCTTCGATTTTTCGGCCGAAGCGGCGCGTTTAGCATGGAGCCGCGCCGTGGTTCCGGCGATCTGCGGGAATTTATCGAGTGCACCGCTCGCGCGCGGCAGTTGCGCCGCGATTACCATGTTTCACGTCTTGGAACATTTGGGCAATCCCGCCGGTTATCTCCACGCCGCGCACGATTTGTTGCGCCCGCATGGCCGATTAATCGTGCAGGTGCCGAACGCCGGCTGCTGGCAGTTCCTGGTCTTCGGCGAACGTTGGAACGGCCTGGATGTTCCGCGGCACCTCACCAATTTTCGGGCCAAGGATTTGGAGAATCTGCTCGACCGCTGCGGATTTGAAGTGCTGCGCACGAAGCATTTTTCATGGCGTGACAATCCCGCCGGCATGGCGACGAGCATTGCCCCTAACCTTGATCCCATGGCCCGGCGTATGCGGCACATGCAAGAATCGCCGGGGGGGAAACTATTGAAGGACCTGGTTTATTTCGGGCTCACCGTACTTGCGCTTCCGTTCACGATGCTCGAAGCGGCGTGTAATGCGGGGTCGACGGTGATGGTGGAGGCTAGGAAGAGGTAGGCCGAACATCGAAGCCGCCTTGCGGGTATGGAGAAAGTCGGCCAGCGCGGTTGGCAACCGCGCGCAGGCTGGCAGCCTGCCCCACAAAGGCATAGAATGATACGGTGAACTTGTTCAGTCGGCGTGAGTTATTGCAGTTGGCCGGCGCCGCGGCGATGGCGCCGCTCGCACGCGCTCAGCAACTTCCCTTACACACCAGCGGGCTCGAGCACATCGGCATGACCGTGCCCGATCCGGAAGCGAGCGCGAAATTCTATGGGCGCATCTTCGATCCGCAGTTGTTTCAGGAGCGCGATCCACCGCCGCGCTTTTATGCGCGGACCGGCATCTCTTATATTGCATTCGGTGGAAACGCGACAGCCACGCCGAAGATCGATCACTTCTGCGCGCTGGTCGACGATTACAAGGCGCAAGAGATGCGCAAGGCGTTGGAAGATGCCGGTATCGCAATGGGCAACGGTCCGGGCGGAATGGCGAACGATCCCGACGGGCTGCGATTGCAATTGCTAGGAGTGCCCGGCGGACTCGCGCGAACGATTATTCCGGCCTCGCGGATTACGCAGGACGATCCGGCGCTGGAGGCCATCGGCTTCGACCACATTGTGCTGTCGGTGTCCGATCTCGAGAAGTCGGCGGCGTATTACCGCAAGTTCTTCGGCATGGAGGTTTCCCGAACGAAGAAGCCTGAGAGGATCTGGTTCGCGGCGGCGAAGACCCGGCTCGGCCTCGAGCCGGCGAACGGAAAAATGCCCGCCGTCGATCATGTCTGCATCCGCGTGGCGGGTTTTGAGAAACGTTCGGCAACGGAAAAACTCAAAAGGCTGAACGCGGAAATCGTTCCATCGAACGACGAGGACCTGTTGCGGTTCCGCGACCCGAACGGGATCGTGATGGAGTTGAAAGCGGGGGCATAACTCATGCGGTACGCGCTGATTGCGTTTTCCTTTTCAGTTTTTGCGGCGGACGTTGAGACGCATTCGCCCGACGGAACCACTCCGCTGCATTGGGCCGTGCGGAATGACGATCTCGCAACGGTCGACAAGCTGATCAAAGCCGGAGCGGATGTGAAGACCGCCGACCGCTACGGCGTCACGCCTCTGTACCTCGCTTGCACCAACGCCAGCGTGCCGATCATTCGCAAGCTGCTGGATGCGGGCGCGGACCCGAACGCTCCTTACGCCTCAAACGGCGAGATACCGCTGATGACGGTGATTCATGCCGAGGACAACGTGGACGCGCTCAAGGCGCTGCTCGATCGCGGCGCGGACGTCAACATAAAGGACACCGTCGCCGGCGAGACGGCGTTGATGTGGGCGGTGCGCGAGAATCGTCCGCTTTCTGTGAGATTGCTGCTCGATCACGGCGCGCAAGTGGATATCAGCACGCGCATTGGGAAGAGACCCGCTGCGCGTCCGCCCAACGCAGGCGGCGGATCGCATGGAGCAGGAATCGTCCGCAGCGGCTGGCCCGAGCGCGGTTTTCAAGATGCGACTCCGGGTGGTATGACCGCGCTGCTTTACGCGTCGCGCGACGGCCGGATGGAGACCGCGCGCATGCTGCTGGACTCGAAAGCCGGCGTAAATCTGGCGGAAGCGAATAAGCTGACCCCGCTTCTTATTGCGATCCTGAATAACCACATCGAGCTCGCGAATGTGCTGCTGGAGCGTGGCGCGGATGTGAACGCGCGGGATTTCTGGGGCCGGACGCCGCTATGGGCGGCAGTGGAATTGCGAAACCTGGATGTGAATAAAACGGATAATAACGGTGTCGATCGCGCGGCCGCGTTGAAATTGATCGACACCCTGATCGGTCGCGGCGCGAACGTCAACGCACGCACGCAGGAGGTGCCGCCGATCCGGCGCTGGATCATGCCGCTGGGAGACCTTTCGTGGGTGGACTTCACGGGGCAAACGCCGTTCCTGCGGGCGGCCCTTTCGGGCGATGTGACCGTGATGCGCCTGCTGCTTCAGCACGGCGCTGATCCGAATATCCCAACTTTATCGGGCACAACCGCGCTAATGGCAGCCGCCGGCGTGAACTGGATGGGAGGGCAGACGTATACGGAATCCAAAGAATCGCAGCTCGAAGCAGTGAAGCTGTGCGTTGAGAAGGGCGCTGATGTGAATGCTGTGAACTCGATGGGCATCGGCGCGGTGATCGGGGCCGTCAATCGCGGGTCCGATGACATATTGCAGTACCTGGTGGATCGCGGCGCTCGCCTCGATATAAAGGACAACGAGGGGCGCACGCCCATGGTGTGGGCGGAAGGCGTGTTTCTGGCGACGAATCCTCCGGAGCGAAAGCCGAGCACGGTGGCGCTGCTGCAAAAGTTGGGGGCCGGGAAGTGAAGAGTGTGTTCAGTAGGACAAGCTTCAGCTTGTCCTCTCTAGTGGACAAGCTGAAGCTTGTCCTACTTTCTGCGTCTTTCTGTTTTGGGCAGAACGCGGTCATAAACCAATACTGCGTCACCTGCCATAACGAAAAACTGAAGACCGGCGGGTTGATGCTCGACAAGCTGGATGCAGCTCATCCCGGCGACAACGCGGAAACCTGGGAGAAGGTCGTCCGCAAAATCCGCGCGGGCATGATGCCGCCGAGCGGCGCTCCACGGCCGCAACGCGCCGCGCTCGATTCGCTTGCCGCGAGTCTGGAAAACGAGCTGGACCGAGCCGCGGCCGCGCATCCTAACCCTGGCGCCCCGGGATTGCACCGCCTCAACCGCACTGAGTACGCAAATGCGATTCGCGATCTGCTCGATATTGAAGTTGACGCGGCCACTCTGCTTCCCGCCGACGATTCAAGCGAAGGGTTCGACAATGTTGCCGATGCGCTGGCAGTTTCCCCAGCGCTGCTGGAACGCTATGTGGCGGCGGCCGAAAAGATCAGCCGGCTTGCGGTGGGCGATATGCTGACGACAGCAGCGACGGCCACCTATCGCGCTCCCTCTGACTTGTCGCAAACCGATCACCTGGAAGGCTTGCCGTTGGGGACGCGGGGCGGGATTCTCTTCCGGCACAATTTCCCTTTGGATGCCGAATACTCGTTTAGAGTTCGCGCCCGCGCGGCAGCCATCGGCTTAGGCGCAACCGGATTTCAAGATGAAGATATCGAAATCACGCTAAACGGCGAGCGGGTGAAGCTGGTGAAGGCCGCGCCCTCGATCGATTTCAAACTGGACGTGAAGGCTGGGCCGCAGTCGATTGGCGTTGCCTTCGTGCGCAAGAGCGGTCCCGGCGCAGACGATTTGTGGCAGACCTACGCGAACAATTCGGGCGTGCAAAGCGTAGCGATTATTGGGCCGGTAAATGCCACCAGTGCGGGCGACACGCCGAGCCGCCGCCGCATTTTCGTTTGCCGCCCGGCGAATCCCGCCGAAGAAACTACCTGCGCGAAGAAAATCATCGCCACGATTGGGCGCCGCGCCTACCGCCGGCCCGTGAGTGACGCCGATCTTGAAACGCTTCTGAGCTTTTATCAGGCTGGGCGGAATCACAGCGATTTCGATAAGGGCATTCAGCAGGCGCTGGCGCGCATTCTGGTAAGTCCGCGCTTCGTCTTCCGGTTCGAGCGCGACCCGGCCGACGTGTCGCCCGGCGGCATTTATCGCATCACCGACCTGGAGCTCGCGTCTCGGTTGTCGTTTTTTTTGTGGAGCAGCATTCCCGATGACGAGTTGCTGAACATCGCGGCTGCAGGCAAATTACATGACGCGGTTGTGCTGGAGCAGCAGACCCGCCGCATGCTGCTTGATCCGAAGGCAGAATCGCTTGCGACGAACTTCGGCGGCCAATGGCTGTACTTGCGCGAGCTGAAAAACCAGCGCCCCGAAACAAAGGAATTCAACGAAAACCTGCGCCAATCGTTCCGGCGCGAGACGGAATTGTTCCTCGGCAGCATCATCAATGAAGACCGGAACGTGCTCGATCTGCTGAACGCCGATTACACGTTTGTCGACGAGCGGCTAGCACGGCATTATGGCATTCCGCATATTCACGGAAGCCAGTTCCGCCGGGTTAAGGCGCCGGAGGAGCGGCGCGGGCTGCTGGGCCAAGGAAGCATACTGCTGGTGACTTCGGTGGCGACCCGGACGTCACCGGTCGGCCGGGGCAAATGGATTCTCGAAAACATTTTGGGCAGCGCGCCTCCGCTGCCTCCGCCGAATGTTCCACCCCTCCCGGAGAGCGCGGGCGCGACCGTTCCGAGTTCCGTGCGGCAGCGCATGGAGGAACATCGCACGAATCCGGTTTGCGCGTCTTGCCACAAGATTATGGACCCGATCGGCTTCTCGCTCGAGAATTTCGATTTGATCGGAAAATGGCGCGCCACCGATGGCGGTATTCCGATCGATGCGGCCGGGGCGCTGGTGGATGGAACGAAGATCGACGGTCCGGCGAGCTTGCGGGAAGCGCTGCTGAGCCGCTCGGATCGTTTCATTTCGACCCTGACCGAAAAACTGATGGTTTACGGGCTCGGGCGCGGATTGAAATATTACGACATGCCGGCTGTGCGCGCGGTTACGGGCGAGGCAGCCAACTATGACAACCGCTTTTCAGCGCTCGTTATCGGTATTGTGAAAAGCGAGCCGTTTCAGATGCGTATGCAAGCACAGGAGACGAATTCCCAATGACGTTCATCGCCAAAAAGCATCTCCCCCGGCGGACATTTTTGCGGGGGGTGGGCGCGGCCGTGGCGCTGCCCTTGCTCGATTCGATGGTGGCGGCGCAAACGCCGCTGGCTAAGACGGCCGCAAGTCCGAAGAGCCGTTTGAGCTGCATCTACGTTCCTCACGGGGCGACGATGTACAAGTGGACCCCCGAGAAGGAAGGCGGCGGCTTCGAGTTCCCCGAAATTCTAACTCCGCTTGAAAAATTTCGCGACCGCGTGAACGTCATCACCAATCTCGCGCATCCCGCGGCCGGCGGCGTCGGCTCGGATGCAGGCGCGGATCATGCGCGCTCGGCGGCTGTGTATCTGAGCGGCGTGCATCCGGAGCAGGGCTCGGTTCACGTCGGCACGACTCTCGACCAGTACGTCGCGGAAGCCATCGGGCAGGACACGCCTCTGCCGTCGCTGGAAGTCTCGATCGAAGAAGTCGCTTTAAGCTGCGGGTCGGGGTACGCTTGCGCATATTCGAACACGATCTCCTGGAAAACCGCCACCACGCCGCTGCCGATGGAAAACAATCCGCAGGTGGTGTTCGAGAAGTTGTTCGGCGATGGCAGCAACGCGGCGGATCGCGCGGCGCGCAAGCAGGAAGGGCGCAGCCTGCTCGATTCGGTGATGGGCGAGGCGGCTTCGTTGCAAAAAGAACTGCCCGCGCACGACCGCGCCCGGCTCAGCGAATATCTGGACGATGTCCGCGAGATCGAGCGGCGCATTCAGAAAGCGGAGCGCCAGATTCCGGAAGATTTGAAAATCCCTGAAGCGCCCGTGGGCATTCCTGAAGCATTCGACGATCACTTCAAGCTGATGTTCGATTTGCAGATCCTCGCGTTAAAGGCCGAGATCACCCGGGTCACGACAATGATGTACGCGCGCGATACCAGCGGGGCGGTGTATCCGCAGAGCGGCGTGCGCGACGGGTTCCATGTAGCTTCACACCACTCGAATGTGCGCGCCAGTATGGACAAATTCGCCTTGATTAACCGGTATCACGTGCAGTTGCTGGCCTATTACCTGGATAAGCTTCGCGCGACGCCGGACGGCGACGGGTCGCTGCTCGATCACTCGATGGTGTTATATGGCAGCAGCATGAGTAATGGAAATCAGCACGATCACGATCCGCTGCCCATCATCCTCGCGGGTGGCGCGGCAGGGCAGCTAAAGGGCGGACGTCATCTGCAATTCGCCGCGCACACGCCCATGTCGAATCTCCTGTTGGCGATGGCGGACAAGCTGGGCGTACATCGCGCTAGCTTCGGCGATAGCACGGCCAAACTCGAAATTTGACTTTGTGGGGCAGGTTGCCCAACCTGCGGCCGATTGCCAATCGGCCTGCTCGCGCAAAGAAAACAGCCCGCCCTCGCTAGCATTGGTTGCGGCTCCGCTGCTCGGCTGCGTGGGCAAAAAAAGCCTACGAGATTCACTGACCCGTCGTGGGCTTTACCTCTTTTGTCGCTCCCTCCAGGCCGGCCTTCACCGGAACAGGCGGCTTGACCCCTTTCATTCCTTCCCAAACGATGCGGGCCAGAAAGCGGGTGCCGTGGCGGACAACGCGCGACTTCATTTCGCCGCCCGCGCGGGCGCGTTCGTGCGAAATCACTTCAACTACGCGGTAGCCCTTCCGCAGGGCATTCGCGATGAGCTCGATCTCAATCTCGAACATGCGAGAAGTATAGGTGAAGCCGGTAAACACATCGCGCCGGAAGAGCTTGAAGCCGTTGAGAGCATCGGAAAGGTAGCGTCCCGTGGCCAAACCCAAAGACGCGCTTAGGAAAACATTGCCGAGGGCGCGCACGTGCGTGTACTCCTCGCTGCCGCCGAAAACGCGCGAACCGATTACCAATCCGACCCCTTCGCGCATGGCGGATAAAAAGGCCGGCATGTCTTCGGGGCGGTGCGAGTAGTCGGCATCCATCATCATGAGCAGGTCCCCGGTCGCCGCCTCGAATCCTGCGCGAAGCGCATTTCCCTTCCCCGGCCTGCGGGCGTTCTCGACAACGCGGGCGCCCATTGCGCGCGCGATCGCCGCAGTGCGGTCGCGGCAGTGATCGTCGACCACGATCGGCTCGACGCCGTAGCCCTCTAGCGCCGGGATCGTTTTATTCAAGTCCTCCAGGACGCGCGGCAACGTCTCTTCTTCGTCTTTAGCGGGAATAATTACGCTTAATTTCATCATTTCTGTTCTTCCAGCAGTTTTAAGAGCGCACTCCGTTGGCGGCGCCGCATTCCACGGAATTATCGAACAGGCCTCCGTTTTCTTTAACCCATTCGATCAGCCGCCGGACACCTTCTTCGACGCCCACCCTGGGACGCCAATCCAAATCGCGCTTGGCATTATCGATGTTGCTGATGAACACCGGCTGATCTCCGGGACGCCATTCATCGAAGCTTACACGAAGCTTCCGTCCGAAATTGCGGTTCAACAGTTCGACCAATTCGAGCAGCGAAAGCGTATTCTCCGGGCCGCCGCCGATGTTGTACGCCTTTCCGCTGGTCACGTCGATTTTCTTCACAGCGGCATCGTATGCCGCCACCAGATCTCCGACCCACAACGCGTCCCGCACCTGCTTGCCATTGCCGTAGATGGTTACGGGTTCTTGTTGAAGCGCCCGGATGGCGAACCATGCCAGCCATCCCTGATCCTCCATTCCGAACTGCCGTGGACCGTAGATGCACGACTGCCGGAACACGATGGTGCGGAGCCCGTAGATGCGGGCGTAGTCGATTACATACTGATCGCCCGCGCACTTGGAGCAGCCATAGGGCGAGTACGGATCCAGCGGCCGGTCTTCTCCAATACCTCCAACGATGCTCGAGTACCCGTAGCGTCCATTGCGTTCGACGATCCCCAGATCGGCGAGCTTACCATACACTTTATTGGTCGAACTGTAAACGACCACGGGTTTGGAGCCGGCTTTTCGCGCGGCTTCGAGCACATTGAACGTGCCGAACGCATTCACTTCAAAGTCGTGCCGCGGATCCGTTACCGAAGTGGTCACCGCGACTTGGCCCGCAAGATGGAAAACGGCCGATGCGTTTTCGATCGCGCCGTCCAACGCGCGTCCGCTATCGGTAATGTCGGCGCGCACTACTCGAAGTCCGGTGCTGTGCCGCGATTGGAGCCAGGCCAAATTCCGTTCCGAGCCGGGCCGAGAGAAATTATCCAGAATGGTCACGCAAGCGCCTTGCGATAAATAGAAATCGGCGAGATTGCTGCCAATGAATCCGGCGCCGCCCGTTATTGTGCAGTTGTCCATGATTACAGTCCCGCCGCCTTCGGCTCCAGAATCGTGATCTCTCCAAAATAGTAGGGGTCCTCGGCCCAGTTCGGAACGGCCGCCGGAGCGCTAGCAGCCTCGATGGTTCCGCTTTCACGATAATTGTCCAGCAGAGCCTGCCGGATGCCGCTAGACTTCGGCCAAAGATAATAATCGTAAATGAAATCCGGCGCGTGAAACCCCCGGACGAGAATCTTCGAATAGCGCTTTGCGTTGATTCTTGAGAGGATTCCTGAAAAATCGCCGATCCCGGAATAGGCGCGATCGCCGATCGCCGGGCCGCGGTCTCCCATCACCACGCGATCTTTGACGTATACCCACGAGCCGGCATCGAGCAGAATGTTGCGTGCGTCCTGCCCTTGAAATTGCGCTTCAATGTCGCGAACGTACCGGTAGGCGTCTTCGGAAATGGGCCGGAGGGGAATGCGCACCAGTCCCATTCCGTTTAGGACAAGGGCTATGCACGCCGTAACCGCAGACGCGTTGACCCAATCTTGTGCCGTTGCCTTGGTCCGCGCCTCCGCCGCCTCCCACAAACGATTCAGACCCGCCAAAAACCAGACACCGGCGATGAGTGTGCCCGGGCCGATATGATTCATCATCCAGGCGATGCCGCTGGTATAGGTCTCGGTTGCGATAATCGCGAGCCATACGAGCCATAATCCCAGCAATGGCCGCGAATAGCGTCCCTGAAGCACCGCGATTCCGCCCAAAAGCCCTCCGGCGAAATAGGTCCAGGTATCCAACATATGATGAAAACTTCTCAGCGGGGAAACCGCGGCTTTGCCCAAAACGTACCAGGTCCAGTAGAAGAAATCTCGTCCCCAGATGGCGTAGCACAATCCTAATGTGCCGGCGCACACGGCGCCGGTCGCAGCCAAAAAGACCAGAAGCCGGGCCCAGCTTCGTCCGCAGATTGCTAGTACAAGCGCGATGAGCCCGGCCCAAATCAAAAGGCTCTGCTTCACGAGAAATCCAATGGGAGCGATCAACGTCATCGCTGCAAGCACCGTCGCGCGGCCCGATTCCACATACCGCAACAGAAGGTAATATGCGGCGATGGTCACCAGTTGAGCCAGGGCGTCTCCGTGCAGGTTGTGAACGAATGGATTCGTAATCGTGTTCGTCGCAATCAATAGCAGCAGTGCGAAGCCAAAACAACGCCATAGCCAGGAACGGCCGGTGCTCGATCCCGACAACGCGCTTAGGCGTAACGAGCAGGCGAGCGCGAGGAACGCCGCCGTTATTGTGTAAACGACCTGAATGGTTCGCAGCACCGGGATGGAATACGCGTGACCAACCAGCCAGCCCAAGGCGAACGTTAGCAGTTGGGATGCGGGCGCGTAAACGAATGAATCGTTATTCACCTGCGGACTATACAGTGGATACCCCACAGACAATTTGATGAGGTCGTTGACGAATTCCCCTTCCGACCACGTCAGAAAATCCGCGGGAAAAAATACATACCAGGCGATGCGAAAAAAATAAACGGCCAGCAGCAGCACAGTAATGGTAGCTAAGATCAGAAGTCCGGCAGTGGCGGGACGCGCCGCTCGGCCCTGGCTGAAGAAGTAGCTGGCGGCCACCGCGGCCAGAATCGCTCCGAACATCACGCCGGTTCGCATCACCGCCATTTCCGGCGAACGGCCTGCCTGGACAAAATAGATGGCCGCAGCCAGAGCCAGCGCGATCAGGAGCACGCCCGAGCCGCTATAAACACTCACCTTCCCGGACAGGCCTTCCGCGGGCGGGGAACTCGCGCGATCCTGTGGAGGCGCGGCAACCGTCATGAGGAATACGACGGGGCAGCGACGGCGCCGGGAATGGTTTCGCGCATTCGCTTTGCTATGAAGCCGGAAGCGAGCAGCGCGGCGACGAGAACCCGCGCCTTTGTGCCAATCAGACAAGAGAGCGATGCCAGCAAGCGCCGCACCGGCGATCCAACCAGGTTAAAGTGGGCGTACACCCGGATTTGGGAGGCGATTGGGCGTACCAGCAGCAGCTGCAGGAACAAACTCCCCACGCTGATCGTCACTGGCGCCATGCCAATCACCATATAGAAGGCGTAAATCACCAAGCTCAGCAACAACCCCGGAACACGCGCCAGCGCTTGGGACAAAATGGCTGCTGAAGTCATTGTTTGACTCTTTTCTGCACAATGGATGCCATTTGGGATGTATTGGTGGAGCAGGCTTTAGCGTTCAATGGAGCTTTTACGCCCGTACCAACGTGGCGGACCGAAGCCGGATTGAAGCCAGTTCCAGCCTAGCCCGCAAAGGCACGGTCCCGAAACGGCGATTCTTTTCCAAAGGAATGGGAATACCAATCAATGGTTTCCTTCAGCCCTTCTTTCATTCCGAAACGCGGTTTCCAATTAAGGACTTTCCGGGCTTTGCCGCAGTCCAGGTACTGCTTCGGGATCTCATGCGAGGCTTCATTCAAGATGACCGGTTCGAGCGCGCCAGGCATCAGATCGATGATCATTTTCGCCATTTCGAGCACCGAAAGCGGCGTCTCATTCCCGAAATTGAAAGCCTCGCCGGGGACCAGATTCTCTGCGAGCAGAAGATACGCCTCAACGGCGTCGCGCACGTAGAAATAATCGCGAATGTAGGTTCCGTCGCTGCGAATCACAGGCGCTTCGCCGCGCAGAATCGACCGGATTGTTCCGGGAATTAAACGATTAAAATTCAGATCGCCGCCGCCGAATAGATTCCCGCAGCGCGTGATCGCGACCGGCAAGCCGTAAGTGTGGAAGTATGACAAGGTCAACAGGTCGGCGCACGATTTCGATACATCGTATGGAAAGCGCCCTTGTAAGGGCATGTCTTCGGAATAAGGCAATTGATCGTGCGCGCCGTAGGCCTTGTCGCTCGATGCGACCACAATATGCCGGATCAACTTCGAGCAGTTCCGGCATGCTTCGAGAAGATTCCAAGTGCCGCGAATATTCGATTCGAACGTGGAGAGTGCCGATCGCGCCGCGGTGCCTACGATGGTTTGCGCGCCCAAATGAAATACCGTATCGATCTCGTATTCATTCAACGCCCGGATTAAAAGCTGCAGGTCTTCCAACTCCCCGCGCACCACGTTGACCGATTCCCAGATCTCCGATCGAGCCAGCCGGCTCTGCGGCACCCAATCGCGCACGAGGCAAATCACGCCGGCGCCTTGTCCAACCAGCGCCTCGGTCAGCCATGAGCCTAATAAACCGGTTGCGCCGGTGACGAACACGCGGCGCCCGCTCCAGAATCCGTTTACTGCCATATTTTCCATGGCGCCTGTCCGCTCTGCCAAAGCGCCTCGAGCAGTTGCTTTTCCCGCAGCGTGTCCATCGGCTGCCAAAAACCGGGATGCCGGAATGCCATCAGCTCGCTTCCACGCGCCAGCCGTTCCAAAGGGTCCTTCTCGAGAATCGTCTCATCGTTTTCGAGGTAATCGAAAATTCCTGGGTTAAATACGAAAAAACCTCCGTTGATCCATCCTTCATCCGTCTGTGGTTTTTCCGAAAATTCGCAAACCGCGGTCCCGCGCAGCGTCAAATTTCCGAATCGCGACGGGGGCCTTACCGCGGTGACGGTCGCAATTCTGCCGTGAGCCCGATGAAAGTCCACCAGAGCGCAGATATTCACATCGCCCAAGCCATCGCCATACGTGACCATGAATGGCTCTTCTCCGAGCCATTGCCGCAGCCGGAGAATGCGTCCGCCCGTCATCGTCTCGGCGCCGGTATCGATTAGCCCGACGCGCCAGCCGGTCCCACGCCCGTTTATTACCGTCCGTTCCCCGGTTGCCAGATCGATGAAATAATCGCTTGAGTGGATAGAGAAGTTGTGGAAATATTCTTTGATGATTTCGCCTTTATATCCGCAGGCAATCAGAAATTCGTTGAAGCCGTGAGCGGCATACACCTGCATGATGTGCCACAACACCGGTTTTCCGCCGATCTCAACCATCGGCTTGGGGCGTACGGCGGTCTCCTCGGCCAGCCGCGTGCCTTTGCCTCCGGCGAGAATCACCACTTTCATATCAGCGCTCAGCACCCGGCACAGCACCTGGCGCCGCTCCGGGCTCTGCCAAGTTGTCCGGCTCGCCAGCCGCGGCGGCCTGCGTTGGGTGCGGAGGAAGTGGACCGTGAACCTGAGGCTCCGGTAAAGGTGTAAGGAAGCCTCCTCCCCGCGCGCGATAGACCTCTTGCTGGCGCATGATTTCGGACGCGAAGTTCCATGCCAGAATCAATACCTCATCCGGCTGGTCCTCTAAAAGCGCGGATACAGGCCGCACGGGAAGATGCATCCCGGGAGTGAATAGCCCGACCTTCAATGGATTACGGTCCACCGTAAATGGAACAATGCTCGCGTCGATCCCGCAGTAGTTCAGCAGTGTGTTCCCCTTCGCCGGGGCTCCGTAAGCAGCAAGCGTCCGGCCCGCCGAGCGCCGGTCGCACAAAAACGTCCGCAATTTCCGCCGGTGCTGCTCGACCTTCTCCGCAAACAATTCGTACGTCTGCACAGAGTCTAATCCCGCGCCGCGCTCCTGCGCCATCATCTCGAGCGCCTCCGGACAGTGCTCAAGCGAGTTCCGCCCCGCGTAGACACGCAGCGAACCGCCATGCACGGGCACTCGATCGATCCTCCGGATTCCCAACCCCGCTTCTTTACACAGCCGCCCCAGGGCCATCACGGAAAAATAACACAAGTGTTCATGATAAATGGTGTCATACTCGAGGCGATTCAGGAGTTCCACCAGGTACGGAACCTCGAACACCGCCAGCCCATCTTCAGCAAGCAAGCCCGCAGCTCCGCGCAAAAACCCGACGGTGTCGTCGACGTGCGCCAATACATTGTTGGCGATCACCGCCTTGGCGGGCCCGTGCGATTCGCGAACTCCCACGGCTTCCGATTCATCGAAGAACCGGTCCAATGTTTCCACGCCCGAAGCACGAGCCGCCTCGGCGAGATTGCGGGCCGGCTCGACTCCCAGCGTCCGCACGCCGAGTTTCTTGAACTGCGCGAGTAAGCTTCCATCATTGCTCGCAGCCTCGACGACCAGATCCTTAGGACCCAATTGCAGCAGACCGGCGACTGTGGCCGCGTACCCTGCATTATGGCTTGCCATGGTTTCCGAAGTTCCGGTAACATAAAGATAATTCCGGAACAGCACTTCGGGGTCGACAACATCCAGTAACTGGACCAGCGTACAGGACCGGCAGAAATAAACGTCCAGCGCGTAGAACTGTTCGGATGCGAATTCCGCCGGGCCGGAAAGAAAAGAATTGGCGAGCGGTTGCGCACCCAGGCTCAAAAATAGCTCGAGGCGGTCTCCGCCACAGGCGCGACACAAGGTTCGTTTCCGGCAAGGTTTATCGGACATTTTTAGAATCGCTGCTTCCGGCAGGGCGCCGCAAAAAGCCCCACCGTTTGGCATTCTCCATACAACCTTTCCAATCAATTGATTATCCCTTTGGTTTTGTTGGTGCAACTTCTATGCCAGCGGTAATTTAACCGTTGGCATACTCGCATTGCGCGATCGCCCATTGCGCGATCGCCGGTGTGAAATCGTTAGGGTCCGTTATCCGGCTAGTGATTCGGTGGGAAGTCGCAGATTAGCACGTTCCGTCCGCGAGGTTAAAATGCCTGTATAATCCACACCTCATTCAAATTGTTGGAAGCCACGATTGGCTGGATGTTTAGCCCTTCCTGGTTGCCTCCCAAAGATTTCGAACTATTGCGCTGGCTTTTCGTGCCGGGCGGCGGCTACGGCTTTGTCCTGGTTGGCCTGGCGCTACTCGAGCTGTTGATTCCACAGAACCGCCGGCGCTGGACTCGGGCTTCGCTCTTGAGCGGCGCCTATCTGCTGATGGCCGGGAAGCTGGGCATCTACACGGTAGCGGTGACACCGTTGATCCGTAAGCTGTGGTTGTACTTTAACCTGCCATCGGCGCACCTCGACCGCATTCTGCCCCTGCCGCTTTACATGCTCGTGACCGTGCTGGTGGCGACGTTTCTGGGCTATTGGGCGCATGTGGGGCTGCATCGGATCCCTCTGCTTTGGCATATCCACAAGATTCACCATTCGCCCCGAAATCTTAACTGCGGCTCGGTCTATCACAAGCACTTTCTTGAGTTGATCCTCCACACGCCCGCTGCTCTCATCGCTTCTCTGGCCCTCGGCACCGACCTCGTCGCTCCGTTCGGCATCATCTTCATTCTCATTGATTTCGTGGGCCATTCAAACGTAAAGCTGAACTTCGGGAAACTGAGCTATGTCATTTCGACTCCTCAAGTACACAGAATTCACCATTCCCGCGAGCCGCGCCACTACGACAGAAATTTCGGCAATCAGTTCATGATCTGGGATCACGTGTTTGGCACGTTCTGCGACGATGTGGAGAATCCCCCGACGGGTCTCCTGGAGGAGATTCCGGAGAGCTTTGTAAAGCAACAGATTCTGCCGCTGGCTTGGATCGCGCGCGATATGGGGAGGCGTGTTTCGGGGCTTTTTACTAGCGCCGAAACCCCGCGGAATCGACGTGGCGAAAGCCGCGGATCCGGCTGTTAACCAACCCGCGCGAGCCCGCCCCGAAATGGTATCCTGAGGCGAAGATCATGCGCGCACAGGCCGCGCTGCGCCGATATGTGGGCGGCTAGCTCAGCTGGGAGAGCACGGCGTTCGCAACGCCGGGGTCGTGGGTTCGAATCCCATGCCGTCCACCAATCCAACATATTCATTCTGCCTGCGTGGTGGAAAGGTCGGCAGGCGGGTTGGCAACCCGCCGCAGGTTTGGCAACCTGCCCCACTTGTGATCCCTTTACTCTATTGGCAGCGAACTCTTGTTCGAGTAGATGGTCTCGCCCTCCACAACTACGCCTGCGGAGAGGGGAACATCCTGACCGGGTGGCGTGTCGCGCGGGATCTCGAAAGAAATCTCCACGACTCCCTTCATCGCAGTGGCATATTTGGCGGAAATCATCCGGGCCCCGCGATCTGCCACTTTGACGATGAGCTGCTGCGTGGGTTCCGAATCAGCGGCGACGACTCCCAGTCCATTCAAGTGCGCCGGCGGGTGTCGCCATGACAGAAACAGCAGTTGTTGGCTCACAGGCCCAAGACCCGTCGCGAACAGCCGCAGGGTATCGCCACGATGCGCGGGATGTTCCAGGTCCACCAGGCTGCCGCCGGCGCGCATGACAATTCCCCGAAGTTTCGAATCGGACATACGCAATTGAAAAATTCCGGGAGTTGCGGGCAGAACTTGCACCTGCTTGTCGAAGACCCATTTGCCCGCGCGAATGCTCACTGGAACCGGGCCGGCCGGAACGTCAGGAGGTATTTGCAAAGTGATCGCTTGGTGGCCGCCGAACTCGGATACGCCAATCACATCGGCAGGCCGACCCGCGAATTGGATGGCAAGGTTACCTTGCAAAGCGGTGGCGCTAGAGGCGCTGCCGGGAGCGAATTCTTCGCCGTATTCAGTGGAGACGTTGGCAAGGTGCACAGGCAACGTACCCAGCAACGAGGAACCCGCCGTTCCGTGGAGGCCGGGAACGAAATTTGCGCCCATGAGGACCGCGATGCCTCCTGGGCTTACGCCAATTCGCAGATCCTCGCGCCGGCCTGCCGCATTGGCGATCGCGCTGATAATAGGCCGGTCGAACGGGACCAGCTGATCCGGCGCGTTGTCAGGATTATAAAGCCAGAATTGACGGTCGGGATAATACTGAATCAGTTCCTTGTTTTCGTCGCCCATATCGCGTGCCCAGATCGTCTGGGATTTATCGATATTGGCCTCATTGAAAACGATTCCATTATGAAAGGAATGGCGGTCGCTATAGCGAACCAACACAACGTGTTTTCCCGTCTTAAGATATTGCGCCACTTGATGCCTGGGAGTATCGGTGGCGGCAACAAGCCATGGTGCGAGGATGCCGGCAAGCATCGTCGGGAGGCCGCTCAGTCCGATCAGTAAAACCAGTACCCGCGACGCGCAGGCTCCGGCGCGATACGCGCGAATCCTCACCGCGCGAAGACATCGCAGACCCAACACGGCAAGTAAGACGGTCAGCGCGCAGAGCGGGGCGGCATAGTGGGGAAAGAAGAACGGGTAGAGAGAGCCACCCGCCAACACAGCCGCTCCCGCTAATAAGGCGATGCGCAAGCGAGCGTTGCGCCAAAGAAACGCTAGAAATACAAGTGGCACAGTCAGAAGCGGTTGAAAGTAAAAATCCCAGAAAACCTTTAGGCGCGCGGCCTCTCCGTTTTGTGGCAGCCGTCCTTCGTGCGCGTCCAATTGCCAATGGAAAACGTCTTCGATGTCTTTCTGACGGTGTATTCCTGGAGCATCGATAATCGCCGGCTGCCAATAAAAACGCTGAGGGGTGCCGTAGATTTTTTGGTGAATGACGTAGGGCATTCGGAAAGCATTCCCGGTGACGCGCCAATTGTAAATTGCCGTTCCCGCTGCAAGCAGCGTAACCGCGGCGGCTAGAGGAAAGACGTTCGAGAGGCGCAGGCGAGCAGAAACGTCTCGCGACCGAATGAGCCACACCAAGAGCCAGACGATCAGCGGAATCGCAAACAACAGGCCCTCATAGGGCCGGCTTTGGGCTAAGATCGCGAGGCCAAGTCCAAACAGGAGGGCATCTCGCACCCGTGGCCGTCTGATGATCCGCGGCAATGCCCCCAACAGCAACGCTCCGCCAAGCGCCGCGGTTGCACCGCCCCAATAGTTATTCATCCAGGGGCTGAAGATTCCGAAACGCCAGCCGGCCAGCAGACCTCCCAAAAAGGCCCACTTCGGAGGAACCCAAGCTTGCAGCATCCAACAGATCGTTCCACACATCAACGCCACGGTAAGGCATACTCCCACCCAAGGGGTTACGCCGATGATTTCGGGGATGGCGAGTAGAATGGCCGAGGCGATTGGATAGATGGAGGTGTAAGTAGGCTGCTGCAGGACATAGATACCCTCGAAGAATCGCCACAAGGGATGTGTAGGATTCGTGAGGCGGCCCGATGCAAATGTATTGGCCAGCAAAAGATAACCGAATTCGTCCGCAATTATGGGCTCCGGGACCCCGAGAATCGGAAGCAGAGCCAATCGAATCAGGACTGGGAATAAGGCGCAAAAAACGATCGCCCGGCGGCGATGATTCGCGAAAGTGCTGACCTTATTCTCCATTTGCACTAGCCAATGTGCCCTAAACCTCGGAAACGTAAGCACGATTCCAAGACATAAGGCTGCGGCGATCCACTCGAATATGTCCCTGGTGGACGGATCGAACAGAGGCATGGCGACGTCGGAGAGAGTGCGCGAGTGTGCGGGATCGGCAATATACGGATTTCCGATTCGCGCAGCCAGGTAGATTGCAAACAGGCTCGCGCCCCCGATGAGCCATGCCTTCCAATTCGCCCGCGAGATGAGGCGGCTGACCTTGGGGGCCGCGTCTTGTGAACCGCGTTTCACTGAAAAGCGCCTCGGCCGAGCCGGACGGCTCCTGTGTTGGACACGCTTCCCCTTGGTGGTCATCGTTAGTAGTTATAGGGGATTCTAACGGGTCATCAATGTTGTTGCAAATATAAAACGCTAATTCCCGGATGTTAGTCGCCATGTGCGCGACGGCAAATGAGGCCTAGATCTGGACCGAGTGCATTCAACCGTGGCAACCGGTTTCACTGGATTCGCGAAGGATTTGGAGCATCTTCACGCTCGCCACTGCCGTTTGACAAGCCTTTTCCCAATCGGCTACTCTATATAACCAGAGAAGCTCGCCCGAGCGCGCCGCGCGCGGCGTGGTATGCGCTAAACTCTTAATAAGGTCTTTTTTGATGAAAACCGCTATACCCTCGATGGCCGGTCTGGTGCGCCAGTGGCGCGTGATTGACGCCGACGGCGAAGTCCTCGGCCGCGTCGCGAGCAAAGCCGCAATGGTCCTGATGGGCAAGAATAAGCCCAGCTACACTCCATTCTTGGATACCGGCGATCACGTCATCGTCGTAAATGCCGACAAGATCAGGCTTACGGGCCGCAAGGAAGAGCAGAAGGTTTATCGCCGCCACTCGGGCTATCCGGGCGGCCTAATCGAAACCAACGTTCGCACCGTGCGTCAGACCCGGCCGGTGAAGATAATCGAAGATGCGATCCACGGAATGCTTCCGAAGACCAAATTGGGCAAGCAGATGTACCGGAAGCTCAAGGTTTATGCGGGTCCCAAGCACCCGCACCAGGCGCAGCAGCCGGTTGAAATGGCAGTCAGCAGCCCGTCGAAATGACGGCTAAACAGGTAGAAAAGGAAACGTGGCGTTAGTTCAACATTTGGGTACAGGCCGGCGCAAGCGCGCAGTGGCGAGAGTTTTTCTCCGTTCGGGCAAAGGACAAATCACGGTCAACGGACGTTCTTTCGAAAGTTATTTCCCGAGCGAGGCTTCGCGCGCGATCGTCCGGCAGCCGCTGCTGGCCACCGAGACCGCCGACAAATTCGATATTCTCATTAATACTACCGGCGGAGGCCCCAGCGGCCAGGCCGGCGCGGCCAAACTCGGCATTGCGCGCGCGCTGCTCGAGTTCAATTCCGAGCTTCGCGCGAAGCTGAAGCAAGAAGGAATGCTGCGCCGCGATGCCCGCCAGCATGAGCGCAAGAAGTACGGCCAGAAGGGCGCCCGCAAGCGCTTCCAATTCTCCAAGCGCTAAATGAGTCTGTTTCTGCGCGCCATCGCAGTACGTGGCGTGCTCCCATCCACCCCCAAGCCGCAAATTCCGCTTTGGGCCGCGGCGCGGGTTCTAAACCACATTCACAAGAGGAGGTTTTTTGCCGTCCATTAGCATGAAGGAATTGCTCGAAGCCGGCGTTCATTTCGGGCACCAGACCAAGCGCTGGAATCGAAAGATGAAAGAGTACATCTTTGGCGAACGTAACGGTATTTACATCATCGACCTGCAAAAAACGCTGAAGCTTTTTAAAGATGCTATGCGTTATGTGGGCGAAATGGCCGCGCAGGGTAAGACCGTGTTGTTCGTCGGCACCAAGCGCCAGGCGCAAGAGGCAGTCGCCGAGGAAGCCGGGCGATGCCAGCAGTACTACGTCAATCAACGATGGTTGGGCGGCCTGCTCACGAACATGAGCACCGTGCAGCGCTCCATCAAACGCCTGAAGGATCTGGACGCGATGGCCGCCGAAGGCAACTGGGACGGCCGCGCGAAAAAGGAAGTGATCCGCTTGGAGCGGGAGCGCAAGCACCTGAATCAAAACCTGGCCGGCATCAAGGAAATGAACGGCCTGCCGGACTTGCTGTTCGTCATCGATTCCAATAAGGAGAGCATCGCGGTCGACGAGGCGCGCAAGCTTGGCATCCCAGTGGTGGCGGTTGTCGACACCAACTGCGATCCCGACAAAGTGGACTACGTCATCCCCGGCAATGACGACGCGCTGCGCGCAATCCGCCTGTTCACCATTAAGGTCGCGGACGCCGTAGTCGAAGGACGCCAGCTCGCGACCGAGCAGGACTTCACGGCCGAAAAGATCGTCACCGGCGATGAGACGCCTGTCGAAGAGATTCCTGAATACTCGCAGTACGTCGACCCGAAGTACAACGAGCAGCTAATGTCGGAGAGCATGCCGGACGAGGATCTGCCGTCGATGTCGCTGCCGCGTAAGGGCCCGGCTTCGGAAGTAGTGGAAGAAGCTACCATCCGGAACCAGTAGGACACACGAGAAGCAGTAAGACAAGCCTCAGCTTGTCAAAGCAGTCGCAGTATGGCGCTCTTAGTGTAATCAAAGTTAACTTTTATGGAAATCAGCGCACAATTGGTAAAACAGCTCCGCGAGAAGACCGGAGCCGGAATGATGGAATGTAAATCTGCCCTGGTAGACGCCAAGGGCGACGCGGCAGAAGCCGAAGTGATTCTGCGAAAGAAGGGCATCGCGCGCGCGGCCGGGAAAGCCACGCGCTCGACCAAGCAGGGCGTCATCGCCAGCTACATTCATCCGGGCGCGCAGCTTGGCGTATTGATCGAGGTGAATTGCGAGTCGGACTTCGTGGCCCGCACGGAGGACTTTCAGGCCCTGGTGCACGACCTCGCCATGCAGGTGGCGGCGGCCGATCCGCAGTTTCTGCGCAAAGAGGACGTGACGGAAGCCGCGCTCGCCAAGGAGCGGGAAATTCAACGCGCCCGCGCGCTTGCCGAGGGCAAGCCCGAGAAGATGGTCGATAAGATTGTCGACGGGCGGATGAACAAATATTACGAGGAAGTGTGCCTGATGGAGCAGCCCTTCATCAAGGAAAACACCACCACAATCTCCGATCTGATTAAACAGAAAATCGCGAAGCTAGGCGAGAATATTTCTGTGTCGCGATTTGTGCGCTACAAGGTCGGCGACACCGCGCCCTCGGAATGACGGCGATGAACGTTGAGGTGAAGCACGCTTCAATGGTGGAGCAGGCTTCAGCCTGCAACGGGGACTTTAGTCCCCGCCGCCCGGCTGTCGAAAATGCGACGCGGCGGCTGAAGCCGCCGTTGCAGGCTGAAGCCTGCGCCACCGAGAGTCTCTAAGCCGTGTCCACTTACCGGCGCATCCTACTCAAGCTGAGCGGCGAAGTGCTCGCCGGACCGGGTGCTGGTTTCGGCATCGATGCCGAGCGGGTGGACTCCCTCGCCACCGAAATCGCAGAAGTTGCGCGTGCCGGCGTGCAGATCGGGCTCGTGGTCGGCGGCGGCAACTTCTTCCGCGGGGTCGCGGTCGCCGCCAAGCATATGGACCGGGTGGCGGCCGATCACATGGGAATGCTCGCGACGGTCATTAATGCGCTGGCATTGCAGGACGCGCTCGAAAAGACCGGCATCCCGACACGTGTGATGACCGCGATCGAGATGCATCAGGTGGCTGAGCCTTACATTCGCCGCCGCGCGATCCGGCATTTGGAAAAGGGCCGTATCG
>JAFAQY010000059.1 GCA_019261985.1 Bryobacterales bacterium
ACGCGGCCTACCGGGACCTGCTCGCCCCTGCGCGCGCCCTCGCGGTCGATCTCCAGCGTGTCGCCGCACTCGAGAATAAAGGTGTTTTCCAGGCCGGAATGGCTCAAATGTTGCGCAAGCTGCGCATGCTTCGCCATCTGCCGGTACTCCCCATGGATCGGAACAAAATACTTCGGACGAACCAGGTTCAGCACCAGGCGCAGCTCTTCGGCGCTGCCATGGCCGGACACGTGAATCGGCGGATTCATGGTTCCGTACACGACATCGGCGCCGCGCCGCGAAACGTGGTTAATCATGCGGTAGATCGCTTTTTCATTGCCGGGAATGATGCGCGCGCTGATCGCCACGGTATCGCCTGGCTCAATCGACAGGTGCTTGTGATTGTCAACGGCTACGCGTGACATGGCGGACATAGGCTCGCCCTGCGTGCCGGAAACTACCACCGCGACTTTGCTCGGGACCGACGTCATCACATCTTGTGGACGGAGCAAAAGCCCGTTCGGAATGCTGAGCAACCCCAAATCATGGGCGATCTCGGTAGTGTTCATCATGCTGCGACCCAGAAACACGACCTTGCGCTCATACTCGGCGGCCAGATCGACGATCTGTTGAAGACGGTGAATCGAGGAGCTAAAGCACGAGATCACAAGCCGGCGCGGCGCGCGAACGAACAAGTCCTCCAAACGCGGGGAAACGGCGCGCTCGCTTTCCGTGTAGCCGGGGCGGTCCACGTTGGTGGAATCGGACAGCAAAAGCAGCACGCCGCGCTTGCCATATTCGGCGAGCGTGTGCAGGTCGAACAGCACGTTATCCGTTGGCGTGGGATCCACCTTGTAGTCTCCGGTGTGGATCACCACTCCCAAAGGCGTCGTGATTGCCAGGGCAACGCAGCTCACGATGGAGTGCGTCACGTGAATGAATTCGATGGAAAAGGATCCCAGCTCAAGACGGTCGCCGGGCTTAACTTTATTCAGCCGGGCCTGCTCCAGCATTTCGTGCTCTTCCAGGCGGCGCTCCACTAGCGCCAGTGTAAAAGCCGTGCCGTACACCGGCATCGGGACCTGCGTCAGCAGAAACGGAACCCCGCCGATATGGTCCTCATGCCCGTGCGTTAAAACCAGGCCCCGCACGTGCTCGGCGTTCTTTTCTAGATAACCGAAATCGGGCGTGACAATGTCCACGCCAAGGAGTTCGGCGTCCGGAAACATCATTCCGGCGTCGATTACGATGATGTCATCGCCATAACGCAGAGCCAGGCAGTTCATCCCGAACTCGCCCAGCCCCCCGAGCGGGATGACTTGCAATTTGCTGTCGGACATGCTCGAAATTCAAGCGTAGCAGGATTTCGATCAAACATTTGTGGGGCAGATTGCCAATCTGCGGCGGGTTGCTAACCCGCCTGGAGGGCCTGGTGATAAACACCGAACAGCGCGATTGGCAATCGCGCGCAGGATCGGCATCCTGCCCCACTAAACTCTCACCTATTTGCTATACTGAGCAAACGTTAGGATAGACAAGTTGTAGGGAAGTTCCTAGCTTTGTAGGAGGCCGAAATGGACGGGCAACTGCAAGGAGAATGGGACGGCGTCTCCCGGATGTGCCTAGGAGAAGTAGCCTAGCGGCCTTTCACGAAAACTAGCGCATCGCCCGGTCACAGACGGTAGGTGATTACTCCAGCGATGCAATGCCCCGCCTGCCATACCGAGAACACTTCCGGCGCAGCCCGCTGCCGGACGTGCGGCGCTACGCTCGGAGCCAGCTTGAGCGCAGCTGCTAGCGCCTCCACTCCCATTCGCGAAGAAAGCCCAACGATTACAGAGGTTCCTTCCAGCGCGTGGTCGCGGCCTTTTTCAACCGCCTCACGGCATCTAGGTTCCATAAGTCAGCTAAGCACGGGCACGTTACTAGGTGAACGGTACGAAATCATTGCATTGCTTGGCGAAGGCGGCATGGGCGCGGTGTACAAAGCGCGCGACCGGGAAGTGGGCCACCTTGTAGCATTAAAGGTAATCCGGCCTGAACTCGCTAACCAACAGGTTATTTTGAACCGGTTCAAGCAGGAGTTGATCCTCGCCCGCCAGATCACGCACAAAAACGTGATCCGGATTTTCGATCTGGGCCAAGCCGAAGGCATCAAGTTCATCACCATGGAGTTCGTGGAGGGCCGCGACCTCCACTCGCTATTAAAAGACGGGCGTGTCTTCACGCTGAACGAGAAGGTGCGGATTATCCAGCAGGTCTGCCGGGCGCTGGAAGCGGCGCACGCCGAAGGCGTTGTTCATCGCGACCTGAAGCCGCACAACATCATGGTGGAGGAAAGCGGCCGCGTGGTCGTCATGGACTTCGGGATTGCCAGATCGATGGAGGGCACAGGCGGCCAAACTTCCACGGGCGCGCTTCTCGGAACACCCGCTTACATGTCGCCGGAGCAGGCGAAAGGCGACAAAGTCGATACGCGGTCCGATCTTTTCTCTCTCGGCATAATCTTTTATGAGCTGCTGACCGGGTGCGCGCCATTCGAGTCCGAGACGATGGTCGGCCTATTGCTGAAGCGCATCCAAGAGCGGCCAATTCCGCCGGTTGGGCGCGACCCCGCGATTCCGCAGGGCCTGAATGACGTGGTGCTGAGGTTGATGGCCGTGGACCTCGCGCAGCGGTATCAAACCGCCCACGAAGTTTTGCAGGATTTACAAGCCTGGCAGGGCGCGCCCGATACTTTCCGGACGGTTGCCGGAACACTGGCGCTGCCTCAACAGACGCAACTTTCCGCGACGATGGTTGCGCCGCAGCCCCCGGCGGTAAAAAAGCGCACGCATTGGGTGTGGGTTGGCGGAGCCACGATTGTCGTGCTGCTGGGAGCCGCCGGGTTTATCTTCCGAGATCGTTTTTCGTCCGGACCGCCGGCGCCGCATTCGCCGGTAACGATGATGATCGCCGACTTCAATAACCATACCGGCGATCCGATCTTCGACGGCACGCTGGAATCGACGCTCAAACTGGCATTGGAAGGCGCGGGGTTCATCAGCGCTTACGACCGCGGCCAGCTGAAGAACCTTGGAGTTGCGCCCGTCGACAAGCTCGACGAAGCGGCGGCGTCCAAGATCGCCTTGAGCCAGGGTATGGGCGCGGTGGTTTCGGGATCGTTGGAACCGCAAGGTTCCGGTTATGCGCTCGCGTTGAAGGCGGTGCAGGCCGTCACCGGGGCGACGCTTGCGACTGCCCAAGACACCGCCGCGAATAAGGATCAAGTGCTGTTTGCGATTACCAAAGCCGCCGCCAGCATCCGCAAGGCGTTGGGTGATTCGACCTCGGATTCCAACCAGCGCTTCGCGGCAGAGACCCTGACCGCTTCTTCGCTCGAATCCGTCCACGAATACGCTCAGGCGATGGACGAATTATCGAACAGCAAAAACGAAGAGGCGTTGAAGGGATTTTCCAGAGCAGTGGACGTCGATTCCAATTTCGGTTTGGCTTACGCGGGAATGGCCATCGCGTCCGAAAATCTGGACCGGCACGAGGACGCAGAGAAATACATCAGGGAAGCGCTCCAGCACATTGACCGTATGACGGAGCGCGAACGGTACCGTACGCGCGGAATGTTCTATTACATTACACGGGATTGGCAAAAATGCACGGATGAGTACGGCGCTCGCATCGCGCAATTCTCTTCCGACGTCGCCGCTCACAACAACCTCGGCGTCTGCTACAGCCAGCTACGCAACATGCCGAAGGCGCTTGAAGAAATGCAGCGCGCCGCGGACATTCTTCCGAAAAAAGCCACGTATCGTTTCAATCACGCTCTTTATCAGGCTTACTCGGGAAATTTTCAAGTGGCCGAAACTGAAGTTCAAGCTGCGCTGCGGATGAATCCCGGGTACGTAAAGGGCTACTTGACTCTGGCTTATTCTCAACTGGGCCAAAATCAGATCGAGCAGGCTCAAACGACCTATCGTACCTTGGAGAATACCGGCGCGCTCGGAGGATCGCTTGCTGCGTCCGGCGTCGCCGACATCGCGGTTTACGAAGGCCGCTACAACGATGCCGTTCGGATTCTGGACAAAGCCGCGGCCGCGGACGTGTCCGCGGGCAAAATGAATTTGGCAGCCGATAAATTTACCGCCTTGGCGTATGTGCAGACTTTACGCGGGCAGAAGGCTGCGGCGGTTGCGGCGGCGCAGCGCGCCGTGGATTTGAGCAATTCGGTTAAGACGCGCTTTCTTGCGGCGCGTGCCTTCATCGAAGCCGGAGAGACCGCGAAAGCCAAAATGCTCCAGACGAGTTTAGCCAATGAGCTTATCGCCGAGCCGCAAGCCTACGCGAAGTTAATTGACGGCGACATCGCGTTGAAAGGCGGCGACGCCCGCGCGGCTATACAGTCCTTTGTGCAAGGCAACGTCTTATTTGACACGTGGATCGGACATTTTGATCTCGGGCGCGCGTATTTGGAAGCTGCGGCCTACACCGATGCCGACTCCGAATTCGACCGCTGCATGACCAAGCGCCGCGGCGAGGCGATGGAACTATTCATGGATGACGTGCCCACCTACGGCTATCTCCCGCCCGTGTATTACTATATCGGGCGCGTCCGCGAGGGCCTGAAGAGTCCGGGGTTTGCCGATTCCTACAAAGCGTATCTTCAGATTCGCGGCAAGGCCGGCGAAGATCCGCTGTTGAACGAAGTCCGCAGGCGGGCTCAGTAGGCCACCGGCGATTACCGCAACCCGATAACCTGAAAGCGTGAAGCTTCCCGTAAACCCTCCGGTCCTGCCGATGCTCTCAAAAAGAATCGACGAGATCCCAGCGCAGGGCGATTGGATTTTTGAACCGAAGTGGGACGGCTTTCGCGCCTTAATCTTTCGCGATCGCGACGAAATTCTGATTCAGAGCCGTGACGATAAGCCGCTGAACCGGTACTTTCCGGAGCTGCTTGAACCGTTGCACGCGCAACTGCCGCCGCGGTGCGTTCTGGATGGCGAACTGGTGATCGCAAACAATGGCAAGCTGGATTTCGATGCCCTTCAACTCCGGCTGCATCCCGCCGCTTCGCGAGTGAAGCTCCTTTCGAAACAGACACCGGCATCCGTGGTATTTTTCGATTTGCTCTGCGAAGATAACCGCGATCTGCGTGGCGAACCTTTTGAGCACCGGCGCCGCAGTCTGGAGGCGCTGCTTGCTTCGGCCGCTCCACCGATACATCTGACCCCGGCGACGCGCGATCGGGCGCTTGCCGCGGACTGGTTTCGCCGCTTTGAAGGCGCGGGTCTCGACGGCGTGATGGCGAAACCCACCTCCGGCGCCTACGAATCCGACAAGCGAACCATGTTTAAGGTAAAGCACGAACGCGATTGCGACTGCGTCGTCGCCGGGTTCCGGTGGCATAAGGAGGGCCAGGGCAGCGTCGGATCGCTGCTGCTTGGCCTGTATGATTCTTCGAAGGCCCTGCAGCACGTGGGCGTCTGCGCCAGCTTCACTAAAGAGAAACGCAAGGAGCTGGTGGATTTCCTGGCGCCGTATCGAAAGCATGCGCTTGCGCATCACCCCTGGAAAGCTTGGGCCGATCCCGCAGGCTTGGGCGAGCCGCGCCGCATGCCTGGAGGGCAGAGCCGCTGGAGTCAAGGGAAGGACCTATCGTGGGAGCCGCTGCGTCCGGAATTGGTGGTTGAGGTTGCCTATGAGCATATGCAAGGCGACCGCTTCCGTCACATGGCGCAGTTCCGCAGATGGCGCTTCGATAAGGACCCTGCCGATTGCACGTACGCGCAGCTCGAAGTGGCGCCGCCGGAGGAACTGGCGGCAATTTTTGGAAACAGCTAAGCAGCCCGATCAACTCCGCTGTGCTGCTTATTCTTGAAAACGACCTGCTACATTGGGAACGCATGATGGTTGAGATTGAAGGAGTTCCGCTGCATCTCGCGCATCCGGATGAATTGTCCGTGTCATGGGTGGGCCAAGAGGAGGTCATGCGACAGCTTTTAGCCGCATGGCTGGTGATCGACTCTGAGGATTTGCCTATGAACCCGCGTTTGCTCGGCAAACCGGGCGTCGGCAAGACTACGCTGGCGTATGCCGCGGCAAAACGCCTTGGCCGCGAAGTCTACATCATGCAGGCGACCGTAGACACGCGGCCGGAAGATCTGCTGATCACCCCGGTAATCGAGGGCGCTTCGAAGCTGCGCTATGTCGCCTCGCCGCTTGTGACGGCGATGCTGCGCGGAGGCATCGCGATATTGGACGAAGGCAACCGCATGAGCGAGAAGAGCTGGGCCAGCCTCGCGCCGCTGCTCGATAACCGGAGATATGCCGAGTCCATCGTAGCCGGCATCAAAATACGGGCGCATCCCTTGTTCCGCCTGGTCGCGACCATGAACGACGACGCCAGCACGTTCGATCTGCCCGAATATATTCACTCGCGTTTGCAGCCGCAAATTCTTATCGATTTTCCCGAGCGTCACGAAGAACTGGCGATTTTGCGCGAAAATCTTCCGTTCGGCGATGATCAAATTCTGAATTATGTGACCGATTTCCTGCAGCATGCCCACGTTGCGGACGAGCGCTATACCGCGCGCGACGGCATCAACATTGCCCGCTTTGCCATGAAGCTGGCGCATGAAAACGCGGCGCCGCCCGGGCCCGAGGCGCTCCGCACAGCCATTACGCAGACGCTTGGAGAAGAGGCTCTGCGCTATGTCCCTCGAAGCTGAACTCAAGCTCGGCGGGCTCAAGCGTGGGCGGTTCCTATATTTTCCCGTGGTGCCCGGGCGCGTCGAATTCGCGGCCGCGCTGCGGCGGCTGCTGCTGGAACGCAAACCCAAAATAGTCGCGGTAGAGGCGCCCGGCTTCCTCGAGCGCGCTTATCGCCAGGCGCTGCGGCGGCTTCCGGAAATGTCCGTGATTCTCTATATGGAAGAAAACGGGGACGAGGACCGCGCTATCTATGTGCCGGTCGAGCCCGCGGATCCCTTCACCGAAGCGCTGCGCACCGCGGGGGACGTAGGCGCGGAGACGATCTTCCTTGAGCCGGATACCAACGAGCGGCCACACCTTCCCGACCGCTACCCGGATACGTATTCGATCGCTCGGGTAGGTATCGATGCGTATGTGGAGGCATATCGAGTGTGGCCGCAGCCGCGCACGGAGGAAATGATCGCGCACGCGTCCGCGATGGCGTGGAAACTTCAAGGCGCCGATCCCGAGGCTGAGGTGGTGGTGGTAGTTTCGCTCAACCTCCTGGATCTGGTATTGGAAGCGATGGAGCTGCCGCAAGAGGAACCCGCTTCGCGCCGCCGGCGCGTCAGCGAGGTCAGATTGCTGAATCCGCATCCGGATTGCCTGGCCGAGATCACCGTCGAATATCCGTACTTGCAGGAGCGCTACGAGTTTTTCCGATTGGGCGGCAAGGAAACGGGGTGGCTGGACCGCCCGCGCGTGCAACTGGAATTGCTTCGTGAGGCAGAGGCCAAGTACACGCAATCCACGGGCGAAAAGATCGCGCACTGGCAACGGCGGGCGCTGGCGCGATATACCCGTAACCTCGCCCAAACGAGCAACGAACTGGTAGCCAACGTTTACGATCTCGCGGTTGCGGCGCGGTCTATCGTAGACGATAACTTCGGCTGGGAAGTGTGGCAGATGGCCAACCGCTACCTCGCTCAGCACGAAACATCACCGCTTGAAACAGTTAAATTAACGGGCGACGAGATCTGGTTGAACACGCGCAAGCTGCGCATTCGGCGGCGGCTGCCCCGCCCGAAGCAGCGGCTGAAACCGGCAGGCTTGAAAGCGCGCAAAAAAGAAAAATATGCCGGTGAGTGGGCGAAGCAAACCACCGGCGATGCGATCTGCTCCTATCCGCCTGAAGATCTCGTGATCGAGGATTACGGGCGCTTCCTCAAGAAAAAAGCCAAGGCGATGCTTTCGGAGGAGCGCGTGCGAGTGGAGCCGTTTACCACCTCCATCCTCGACGGCATCGATATCCGAGAAACGGTCCGGAACTGGCACCAGCGCAAAATTTATGTCCGGCAGGCGGACCGACTCGCGGGCGAGGTCGGAGCGGTGGTGGTGATATTCGACGAGGATCGCGAGGGCCGGTACCAATATTTGACCACTTGGCTGGGCGAGCATCAGAACGAATCGGATATGGCGTTCTATTCCACATATCCGTTCGCGAATCTTGTTGGTCCTGGAATCGGGCGCGCCGAATATGGTGGATTTCTGATGACGCTGCCTCCGAGGCGGCTGTTTGATGTGTGGTCCGACCCCGACTACGATTTCGCCGAATCGAAGCCCGAGCGGCTACTTATGGCCGCGTTGGATTATTCGGTGCAGCGATTCGTTGTTTACGTCGCCGCAAAGCCGCCGAGGTCGATTTTCCGCAGCATCGGCGCCCATCTTGGCCGCAAGATTTTGTATGTCCCTATTGGCGCGCTTTCGCCGACCAAGCTGAAAAAAGTACGAGTGGTGCACGTGTTGGATAGCTACGCGCGAAGGACGGAAGCAAAAGACTACCTATGGTAGGCCGGTTGGCAATCGGCCGGACATGGGCAGGGTGCCGGCTAAGCTGCGCGATCGTCCTCAGCATCGTTTTCTTGCTGATCTCCTGTTCGAAACGTCCGCCGGTTGAGAACGAAGCCGTGCTTCGCAAAGGCTGTCTGATCACTGCGGGAGGAATCGCCGGCGGAGAGGTAGAGTTGCTGCGCTTCGGACACTTCGCGCCGAACGGTCCTCTCGATTGCGTCGTCGCAGCAGCGCTCCCGGATGTGGAATCGCAGGGCGATGATGTGGCCGCCTCGCGGCTTCTGATCCTCCGGCATCAGGGCGAGAACTGGCGAGTGGCCCTCGACGTGGCGAAGTGGGCCACTAATCCCGAAGGGTACGTCGGGGTCGATTCGCTCGATGATACATATCCTTTCAAGGGACTACGAGTCCTGGTGGACGATAAAACTCCCACGCACCAGCCGGGCATCACGCTATGGATCTCGTATCTCGACGAAAATGGCGCAGACGAGGGCGACGCCAAGCCGTTTGCCCTGAACCCGGCTAGCGGCCGGTATCAGGAGTTCGATGAAAAGCTCGGATTTAAGCCCGAGGTCAGAGATCCGCCGCATGTTCGGGTAAAGTGACATATGCCTGTTCCCCGTTCTGTCCGCGAACTTCCTTTACAATGGCCAGAAAACGTCGCGCTCGCTAATCCAACCTCGCTCGAGCCAGGAAATCGCCTTGGGTTGGATCATATTCTTGCCAATATCGGAATGCCGCTTTCCGCAACCGCGTCGGCGGCGAACATCGCGTCCTGGGCGGAGGACAAACGAATGGCGGGGATGATTCCGACCGCCTTCATACGGTCTCGAATTTGTTTTGGGGGCATGAGCAATTTTCCTAGCGTGGCGCTGGAATCGGCGGCACGCGAATTTTGAGGATGACGATGTCGCCGTAGCCAATATGAAGGTGAATTTTCTGCGGCGCGCTCGGCATGTTTTGGACAAACCGGACGCCGAAGAGCCACGGCCTGCGCTTCTGGCGGCCTTCGAAGTCCGAATTTATGGCGCCGTAGTCGCTCGTAGCGTCGATTGCGTACTGTTGATTTTCACGCAGATGAAGAAGAAGTTCGCCTTGACGGGAGGTCGCACGAATGTCGCCGTGAATGTCGTCCACATGGACCTCGCCGACGCTGTGTTCGACGTCTACTTTGGCACTTTTGGGGACCTTGATGTGGTACTCGAGCTTGAACTTTTCCGCGGGGCCGATCGGTGAGAACCCTACATGCCGCGGGAATTCGGTCGTGATGATCAGTTCCCGGCCTTCGGTTCGTGTAATCACGCGGATTTTATCGATATCCGCCGCGTCTTTGCCGGATTTAATCGTCGTGATCTCAGCGTCGTCGCAATCGCACCCCTCAATGGTGACGTCGCCGGTCGCATTCTTCATATGCAATAAGCCGCCAGAAGGAAACGCCGCCTGCTCAGTGTTAGTTGTCTGAACGGGTTGTTTCAATTCCGGCGGCGTAACGGCGGAGCTGCCGGCCAGCAGCATATTAATTACTGTTTGCAGAACCATCAAAAAAGCACCCCAAACGCCGCGGAGATTTCCGTTTGGTACAGCAGGCCGCCGCGATTTGTGAGCAGCCCGCCCCAGCCGGGTTTGCCGGTCAAGTACTCCCGCGCGTCAAACCGGACCGCGAACAAAGGTGAAAGCCGGATTTTCACCCCACCCCCGATGTTCCCTCCCGGTTTGACGCTACTTCCTTGCGGGATGCCGGATCCGGGCAATACAAAATCGCTCAGATGAAATCCTCCCGTGAAAAACGGCCGGAGTTTTTGATCCTCGCTAGTTGCCCGAGTGTAATAGAGCAAGTTGTAGCCGAACTGGTGGATCGCGGTTCCAACGCTGCTGGTATCGCTTAAAATCGCGCCTGTATTATCGGTGAAAGTTGTACGGTTGTAAGCGTATTGCAACTCATGGCCGAAATGGCCGGAGGTGTTGAAGGTATATCGGAAGTTCAGACGGAAACCGTTACCGAGTGTCGTATCGTCCGGCTGGCCATCCGGAACCGGTGTGCCGATGTTTGTGTTTGCCAAAATTGACGTTCCGGCGCCCAGCCAGAATTCGCCGGATTGCGCACACGCGAATCCGGCGAAAATGTATAGTATTAAAAACCGTTTCGTCATCAATTCGATCCTCCGCGTCCCCGGGCCGAACCCATCAAAAACCCACCCACAAATACGACCAGCATTAGAAAGACAATTCCAAAAACTCCCGGCCTCTGAAGCTGTCCGTTTGCATCGGCGATGCTTCCCAAAAAAAGCATGAAGCCGATGATCAGAATCGCCAAAGCCACCACGGCACGGGGAAACTCAAGCGAGCTTACGAAATTTCGGCTTCGCACCTTCTTGTGAGTTCCAAGCATTTGCATACCTACTCTTCAAATCCGGGCTCCGGCTCGGGGAGCTTATCGTTTTCTCCGGCCATCCACACGTACAGAGTTGGAAGTAGGAAGATGCTCATGAGCAAGTCGGAGATGAGACCGCCGACGATCACGATGGCGAACGGCCGCTGCGAGTCCGAGCCGATGTCATGCGAGAGCGCGGCGGGCAATAGCCCAAGAGTTGCCACCAGCATGGTCATTAGGATCGGGCGGAGTCTCAAAACCGCGCCCTGTACTGCGGAATCCAGCACCGAATGGCCGCGCACACGAAGCTGGTTGATGTATTCGAGCATGATCACGCCCGTCTGGACGGACACCCCGAACAGCGCCAGAAATCCGACGCCCGAGGAAACACTGAAGTTGGTATGCGTGACGAGCAACGCCAACAGTCCGCCCACGCGAGCAAGTCCCACGTTAATGAGAATAAGAAGCGCCCATTTGAAGGAGCGAAACATGGTGTAGAGAATCAGAAAGATCAGAAGGATAGTCAAAGGAACGATGAAGGCAAGGCGCGCCTCGGCGCGCTTCTCGCTCTCATATTCGCCTTCCCAATCGATGTGGTAGCCGCGCGGCAATTGAACGCCTTTGCCGACTTTATCGATGGCCTCTTCAACCGCGCCGCCCAGGTCGCGCCCGCGGACGCTGTATTTGATCGCGACATAGCGCTCAGGGGCTCGCCCTCGGTCGGGGTTCCCTTCCCGGTAGATCATGGAGCCTTCGTCTCGCTCTTCAATTTTGCAAAGCTGCGCAAGGGAGACCCGCTCACCTGTTGGCGCCAATAGACGAATATTCTCAATGGCTTCCTTGGTGTTGCGAAACTGCGGAAGGTAGCGCATCACCAGGTCATACCGGGCCTCGCCTTGCAAAACTTGCGTTAGAGCATTGCCTCCGGCGGCGGTTTGAACCGCGTCCTGTACGTCCGCAACATTGATCTGATAGCGCGCCGCCGCTTGCCGGTCCACCACGAAATTGTCGTTGGGCTGGCCGGTAACCCGAAAGACGCCGAGATCCTGAATGCCAGGAATCTTACGCATCATATTGGCGATCTCTTCCGCCTTCTCCTCCAAGACGTGCAGATCTTGTCCATAAACCTTCGTGGCGAGTTGCCCCTTAACGCCGCTTACGGCTTCCTCCATGTTGTCCGCTATCGGTTGCGAGAATCCCCACACGACGCCTGGTAATTTCGAAACTTCCCGATTTAACGCCGCGATCACTTCTTCTTTGTTTTCGTGGAAAACAGGACGCCACTGCTCCTTCGGCTTCAGGTCGACGAAGTACTCCGTGTTGAAGAAACTAGTCGTGTCCGTTCCATCATCCGGCCGTCCCGTTTGGCTGGTGCACTGGGAGACCTCGGGGAAGGAGCACAAAATGATCCGCGCTTGATTCGATAACCGGATTCCTTCAGTAGGCCCGGTGCTCGGCGCCAGCGTGCCGCGCACCCATAAGGATCCCTCGTCCAGGTGTGGAAGAAACTCGGAGCCGATCACGCCGCCAAGCCACAAGTACACGGCCACTGCCAATCCGGCCACTCCCGTAGCGACCGTGACCCAGCGCAACCGAATCGCCCATCGCAAGGCCGCGCGATAGCCAGTTGTGAGCCACGCCATTACGGGGTTATGCCATTCGCGCGTGCCTTTCGGATAGAACAGGCTTGCGATCACGGGGGCGATAATCATCGAAAACAACAGCGCGCCCAATAACGCAAACGCTACCGTCCAGGCCATCGGCTTGAATAACCGTCCCTCCACGCTTTGAAGAGTGAAGATAGGCAGGTAAGCGGTGATGATAATGGCGATCGCATAGAACACCGGCCTCTGCACTTCATGCGCGGCATCGAAGATCTTCTGTTTCGGCGTGCGCCGGTCCTCGCCCCGGCCAAGGTGGCGCACGATGTTCTCTACCATCACCACAGCGCCGTCCACCACCATGCCGAAGTCAAGCGCGCCAAGCGACAGCAGATTTGCCGGGATGCCCTTAAGCTGCAAACAACTGGCGGCGAACAAAAGCGAGAACGGAATTGTCAACGCGACGATAATGGCCCCGCGAATATTTCCAAGAAACAAAAACAAGATAATGACAACCAGAATGATGCCCTCGGTCAGGTTGTGCAGAACCGTATGCGTGGTTAGATGCACCAAGTCGCTTCGATCAATGAAGGGGACGATCTTTACGCCCGGAGGAAGAATCGAATCGTTCATCTCCTTCACCTTCGCCTCGATGCCCCGGAGGGCTGTATCCGCGTCCGCCCCTTTGCGAAGCAGAACGATGCCCGAAACGACATCGCCGTTGTCGATAATCTTTCCGTCCTCACGACGGATGGCGCGCGCGAACTGGCCGAGGCGTATCTTCTCGCCTTGCGACACCACGGCGATATCCTTCACGTGTAGAGGTGTGCCATTCTTGGACAGCAAGACCGTGTTCTCAATATCTTGAATGTTGCGCACCAACCCGACTTCGCGGATATTGATCTGCTGTAATCCGGCCTCGATGAAGCTGCCGCCAGCATTGGCGTTGTTGTTGGTGAGTTGTTGCTCGACCTGTCCAATACTGAGACCGTACGAGACAAGCTTGTTCGGATCGACGCGCACCTGATATTCCCGCGTCGGTCCGCCGAAGCTCGCGACATCGACGATGTTGGCGACCGACTTGAAGTTCTTCTCCACCACCCAGTCCTCGATCGACTTGAGCTCCATCACGTCATAGGCCGGGTTGGTGCTGTGCAGCGTAAAAAAGTAAATCTGCCCCACTGGGCTCCAGTCCGTGCCCATCTGCGGCACCACGCCGGGCGGGAGCGTCACCTGAGAGAGCCGCTCCAGAACCCGCTCGCGGTTCCAGGCGTTTTCTTCTTCATCGTCGAAAACGAGCTTGAGATCGGAGAGCCCAAACAGAGAAAACGACCGCAAATGGGTTATGTGGGGAATTCCGTTCATCACAATTTCGAGCGGAATGGTGACTTGCTGCTCGATCTGCTCGGCCGAGATGCCGGGCCACTGCGTGATGATCTCGACGTAATTGTTGGCGACGTCGGGATACGCCTCAACGGGCAGTTGATGAAATGAATACGCGCCCCACCCGAACAACAGCAGCGCCGCAGCTATTACCAGAAGGCGGTTCTGCAGAGCAAAATCGACAGCCTTGCGAATCATCAAGTCCCCTTACTGCTCCACCGTGTTTTGGAATACCAAAGCGTTCGCCACTACTTGGGACCCGGGTTCGAGGCCGGAGACGATCTCCTGCATGTTGCCGGGAAGCATGCTTCCGGCCACGACTTCCAGCCGTTTGAATGTCCCCCGTCCGGTTGGCGTATACACCCATTCGCGATCGTGCAGGTGCAAGATCGCGGTTGCCGGCACGGTCGAGCGCCGCTCCATCTTGTCTCCACGAAAGACCGCGGTTACGAACATTCCGAGCCGCATGAGCCCGGGATTTTCCACTTCGATTCGGACCTTCGCGGTACGAATATTTGGGTCGATGATCGGAAGGATATTGTTGATTCGCCCTCTCAACATGCGATCCGGATAAGCGGCGAGGCGAATATCCGCATATTCGCCGACCTTTACCTGAGACATGTTGTTTTCCCAAACGTCGCAAACAATCCAAACGTGTGACATGTCGGAAATCGTGAACGGATTCGGCGGCGTCAGCGCCTGCACGCCCGATTGGTCGGTGATTTGCTGATCGGTAATCGTGCCGGAAACGGGCGCGAAGACCTCGACGATGCCGGAGGGGTGTTCCGGGTCAGATCCGAGCAGCTTAAGGTGCTCTGTCGCGGTGACAGTATCGACCTTTGCGTTTTCGAGCGCAGTTATCGCCTGGATTTCATTGTTGTCGGCGATCTCCAGAGCGCTCTTCGGAACAGCGCCGTTCTCAAACAGCGTGTGGGCACGGTCCTGCTGAATTTTCGCTAAATGCTCGTTATCGACTGCAAGCCTTTCATTCTTGACGGCCTTCTGATAATCCGAGTAGGCGCCTGCTATATCGGTGCTGCGGATTTTGAATAACAGCTGGCCTTTGTTCACTTCGTCGCCCAGCCGCGCGTCGATTTCCACAATCCTTCCGGTGGCGAGCGACGGCACGGGAACCTGCCGCGAGATATCCGGGCTGACAACGCCCGTCACAGCCAGTTCGGGCGCAGTGACACGCTCGCCCGCCGCCGCTAGCTGAAAGCGTTCCGGATGCTCGACTTTGAAGTTGTTGGCGTCGAGATCCGGCTCGACTTTCACAGGCAGGGGCCCGGTACTGGCTTCCAGACTCTCCTGGGCGGAGACTTTCTTCTCGAATTTCCCGCAGCTTGCGGAAAAAGTACACCCAGCCAATAGTAAAGTGAATGGAGCGAATTTCATTGCATAACCTCCCGGCCAACGGCTTGATTCATCTGCGCCGCCGCAGTCAAATAGGCGCCAACCAGATTCAAATACGCCAGGCGAGTGTCCCGGTAGGACTTCTCGGCATCTAAGAAATCAAGCAAAGAAGCGCCGCCATTCTGATACGAAAAGGACATGCGATCGCGGACCTCTGTCGCGAGCGGCAGATATTTACTTTTGTATGGCTTCAGCAAGTTTACGTTTTGAATCACAGCCCAGTACGCGGAATCGACATCGCTAAAAACTTGCGCTTCGGTCGCGTCCTGCAGACGCTCATTGCGGCTGATGTCGAGCTGAGTTCGCGCTTTTTCGCCTTGATTGCGATCAAAGATACGCAATGGGATGCTGATGCTGCCTCCCATGGTTTCGTTGGCGTAGGGGTTGCTAAAAGACGGATTGTGCGAGTACCAGATACCGAAAGTAGGGTCGGTTGAGCCGTTCGCAATCGCCAGTTGATGATTGGCTTTCGCCAAAGCGACATTTTGAACCGCCGCCTTCAGATCTGGGCGCGTCTCCAGGGCGATATTTCGAAACTCTTCGAGTGGACGGAACTCCTCCGCGAAATCGAACGCGCCGGTGACATCGAACTTCTCGAGTGGCGTGCGTTCATTCAACAGCATCAATAATTGAATCTTCGCGGTCCGTAGACTTACGTATGCGGTTTCAAAGTCCGACTCGAACTGAACGCGTTGAAGCTCAAGCCTTTCAAGGTCCACCTGCGCCAAGTCGCCGGCGTTGAAGCGAGTGCGATTGACGCCGAGCTCGCGGTCCCAATAAGCCAGGTTCTCCCGCGCATTGTCGAGCACGGCTTTGGCTTGCAAAGTTTGCACAAATGCCGTGCGCAAATTGAACATCAGCCCGCGCTCCTGGTCCGAGTAAGTCGACCCGGCAACATCGGTGGACAATGTTGCGGTTTCCAGGCGCAGTTCACGTTTGCCCTTTCTTTCATGCAGGTAACTGAAGCCCGGAGTCACAACGACACCGTTCAGCGGACGCCATACGCCGTTGTTCCGGCTGATCTGCAATCCGTCGGCTGTGAGGCTGAAGTCCGGATTGGGGCGAAGATAAGCCGTGATCTCGGCCGCGCGCGATTCATCTATATTGATCTGCGCAGCCCTAAGCGTGGGATTGGTTGCTTCAAATTTACTTCTGACTTGCTCCCAAGTGAGCGCGCTTTGAGCATACAGCGGCACAGCAAGAGCAAGTAATACGAAATGCTTCATGAGTCAGCCCTGACTTTAAACCGGACTCAGGACTGAAGCCAGCTATCTTGTTGCTAAAACTGCGCCCTCATTCGATTGCTGTAGCTGAGCGACTGATCGTCCGATTATCGTTTGCCGGTGATGAAAATAGAAAATCGGGCATATAAAAACTCTTGATCGTTTATATGGCGAAAAATACTTTTCGCACATTGGGGCAAGGATTGGATATGAGGAGGACGTGCCCTACAGGAGATCGCGGTATTGCTCAAGCGCGACACGCACAAGTTGAGCCCGCGTGCGGACGTTCGTCTTTGCAAACAGTTGTTGAAGCGTGTTCTTGACAGCGCTTTCGGAGATCTCCATTTTCGCGGCGATTTCTTTGTTCGCCATGCCTTGGACCAAATATCGAAAGACGTCCATCTCGCGGTCAGTCAGCGGCGAGCGGTCATGATCGGCAGGCTGGCCGTTGGCTTGTGCCGTATCTTCGGTTACATCCGCAATGATAGCAGCCAGCTTTGGATTTGGGCCCTGCTGGTACGTAGAGAACCATACATCCGCCATAAAAGATTCGCCATTATCGCGATGCCCGCGACATTGCATAGAAGCCCGGAACTGCGGCGTTTCTTCTCTCCTTCGCAGTGCGTGGTGTAATTCCGGAAGATACATCGCAACCGGGTTGCCCACCAGCAGCCGGTCGTGCGGTGCCATTAACTCGCCTGCCGCGCGGTTGGCTAGCTCAATATAGCCCTTCTCATTTACGGTCACGATCGCGGCAGGGCTCGTCTCCACCAGAGCTTTAAGTTGCTGCTGCATCTCTATATTGAGTCTGCGATTTCGGGAAAGCTCGGCAAAAAACAATCCGCATCCGCTGAGGGCCAGCGCTTCGAAAATCAGCCTCACCACGGAGCGGTCGAGCGAACTGAAGACTTCGCTCAATCCAGCGCAGGCAATACCGAGCAACGCGACCATCCACCTGGGAAGGAAGGCGGCCGCAAGCATGATCGGAAACAGGTAAAGGAAGCCAAGCGAGAAATAGGGTTCGGTGCGCCAGTCTACGAAAGCAACGATGAGAATGAAAATCGCGCTGGCCACCAGGACTCGCGCACGATTCCGCGGCTCCCAGATCCACTCCAGGCTGAACATTGGTTCTCGTTAATTATCCCATTCGGCGACTCTAATCCCACCCAATCAAAAGATCAAGCGCGCTAACGAATGGCCAACCATGCGATAGGCGCGCCGGTTGCTTTAGAGTTCGCACCGAAACAATGCGCCCACATTCGAATCCGACATTATGGGATGCCGCGCCGGCGAACGAGTTCTGCCGAGAATAATAATGATGCAGGGACGACTGTATCGATCGGAAAGCGCCACCTTAAGCTCACACGTTTAAATAAGGTCCTCTATCCCGACGGGACAACAAAAGCGCAGATCGTCGATTATTATGTGCGGGCGGCGCCTGTCTTGCTGCCACATCTCGCCGGGCGGCCGGTCACGCTCAAGCGTTACCCGGACGGCGTGAAGTCGGAAGCGTTCTGGGAAAAGGATGCGCCGAGCTTTACTCCCGACTGGGTCCGCACCTCTCCGGTGCCCAGACGCGCGGGCGGCGAGCCGATCCACTATATCGTCATCGAAGAACCTGCCACACTGGCTTGGACCGCCAATATCGGCGCGATCGAACTACACCCGTTTTTGCATCGTGTAACGGATCTGAATCAGCCTACGGCTGTCGTGTTCGACCTGGACCCGGGAGAAGGGGCGACGGTTCTTTCTTCTATCGAGGTCGCGTTCCTGGTGCGGCGCCTGTTGGAAAGACTTTCGCTCGCCGTCTACCCGAAGGTCTCGGGATCGAAAGGCATTCAACTATATGTTCCGCTGAATTCGCCCGAGACGTATTCGGTTACGCAGCCGTTTGCCAGGACAGTTGCCCGGCTTTTGGAAGAGCAACGGCCCGATTGCGTTGTCTCTGAAATGCCGAAGGCTCAACGCACGGGACGCATCTTTATCGACTGGAGCCAAAACTCGGATTATAAGACCACGGTCGGCGTGTATTCTCTGCGGGCGAAGCGCGAGCGGCCGTATGTATCCATGCCCGTGGATTGGGAGGAACTGGAGACGGCGTTGAAGAAGAAGACGCCCGATTTGCTGCTCTTCTCTCCCGAAGCAGCGCTGGCGCGAATCGCGGAGCGAGGCGATCTATTCGAGCCTGTGCTCACGGCCCGGCAGCACTTGCCCGACCAAGTGATCGAGAGCATCGAAGGTGAACGCCGCCGCGCTGGCGCGGCGCCGAAAAACCTACAAAAATACGAGCAGAAACGCGATTTCTCGAGAACGCCGGAGCCGGCTCCGCTCCCGCGTAGAAGCGCGCAAGGCGGGCGGCGGCGCTTCGTTATTCAGAAGCACGCCGCATCTCATCTGCATTACGATCTTCGTCTTGAAATTCATGGCGCGCTGAAATCCTGGGCCGTACCGAAAGGCGTGCCTCTGGAGCCGGGCGTAAGACGGCTGGCCAGTGCCACGGAAGACCATCCGCTCGAATATCTCGATTTTGAGGGCGTGATTCCGCAGGGCCAGTACGGCGGCGGAACGGTCATGGTTTGGGACATCGGCACGTACGAAATCGTGGAAGGGAATTACTGGAAAGGCCGTTTGCACGTCGCGTTCTCGGGCAAGAAGCTTAATGGCGAATGGATGCTTACGCGGGACCGGCACAAAGGGGAAAACGCATGGACCATGGAAAAGATGGGTGCGGCCCAGCGAATTCCGGAATCGAGCCAGGATCGTTCGGCGCTGTCAGACCGAACGCTCGAAGAAATCGCCGCGGCGCGCGAGCGCATTTGGCATAGCAACCGAGGTGACGCAGCCGTCATCGGGCAATTACCCGAGGCTGAGCAGAAATTCGTTGCCCCGATGCTGGCGAAACTTGTAGACCATTTGCCGACGGGGCGCGAATGGTTATACGAGACGAAACTGGACGGCTACCGCACGCTGATCGTACGCGCGGATCGCAGTTTGATCCTCTCCCGACGCAATCAGGACCTCACGGGCGATTTTCCGGAATTGATTACCGCTTGCGGCGCGCTGGAGCAGGGTACAACTCTGGACGGCGAAATCGTAGCTATCGATGAGCAAGGCAGGCCCAATTTCAACCTTCTTCAAAACCGGCGGCGGACACCGAGCGCCATTCGGTTCTACGCATTCGATTTGATTCATTATCGGGGGCGCTCGCTGCTTAACTTACCGTTGGAACAGCGCCGTGGCTTGCTCGAAAACGCGTTGGCCGGGATGGATTCTCAAGGACCGATGCGGCTTTCCGCAACATTGGACGCGCCGCCTGAAACTCTTGTGGCGGCGGCGCGCAAGCTCGGTCTTGAGGGGATCGTCGCCAAACGCCGGGAGAGTGTTTACGAGCCTGGAAAGCGCAGCGGAGCTTGGGTGAAGTTCAAGCTGAATTTAGATCAGGAGCTTGTGATCGGAGGCTATCTGCCCGCGCCCAAGCGTCATTTCGATGCGCTGCTGGTTGGATATTACGACTCGCGGAATCGATTATTCTTCGCAGGTAAAGTTCGTAATGGGTTCAAAGAGCCCGGGGTAAAGGAAAACCTATTCAAGAAATTTGCCGGTTTAGGCCTACGAAAATGTCCCTTCGGTAATTTACCCGAGCCGGCGAATGCCCGCCGCGGAATGGCGCTCACGCGCGAGGCGATGCAGCTGTGCTGCTGGCTGAAACCGGAGCTCGTTGCACAGATCGGCATCCGCGAATGGACCCAGGATGGCCATCTGCGGCATGCCACGTTCGTCGGTCTGCGAGAAGATAAGGATCCGATAACGGTCCACAAAGAACAAAGCGCCTCTTCCCATTAGCTATTAACCGCGCGATTTAACGTAATCAAATTCACCGCTGTATTTGCAAATTCTGCAGTCTTATTGTTTATTACGCCAAAAACAAAAATACATGAAACGGTTGGACGGGCGTTAAGCTCTTACACGCGTACGCCAGGGGCGTAAGCTGCCCGGCGTTCGAAACTCTTCGCGGAGGGATCCCAAAATGAAGCGTGTTCGCCACTTGGCCCCGCCGGCCGGGTTGTTGTCGTGCCTCGTGCTGATTCATTCGAATATTGCACTCGCTCAAAGCTCGGAATTGACTTTGAGTAATAACCAAGTCACGTTTTTCGATCTAGCGAATGGCGGTACCGCCACGCAAACGCTGATGCTCAACTCAAGCAGGGCGTCGAGCGTTTTCATTAATAGCAGGAGTTCGCCGCCCTGGCTTTCCGTAACGCCGAGCGGCTCCATAAATACGCGCGCCGGCTCGCCGAGCGTCCTTAGTATCACGGCCAAACCAACCGGACTGACTCCCGGCACCTACGAAGGTTCCTTCACGGTCGGCGCGCAGAATCGCGCTGAAAGGCCGCAGACCGTGAGGGTGACCGCGTTCATCACCGGAACATCGGCGTTGAGCGCAAGTCCGGCCTCGCTTACATTCACGGCTCAACCCGGAGCGAGTCAAGCGACACCGCCGGTTCAAACTGTAACGATCTCAAGCACCGGACAGGCGCTTGAATACACCGTGTCGGCATCGACTTCGAGCGGTGGTAATTGGCTGATCCCGTTTACGGTCACGGGAACCACTTCAACCTCATTTACAAGCGGCGCCACGGGCACGGGTGCAACCGGCGGCTTCGGCAACTCGCCTGTCATGGTGGGCGTGAACCCCTCGGGCTTGACGGCGGGAACTTACACCGGCCAAATCCTGGTTCAAAGCGTCACCACATCCGATTCCGTCGCGCTCGCGGTATCTCTAAACGTTGGAACCAGCACGGGTTTGAACGTAGCACCCACTACGCTTCAGCCGTTCGTTTATCAGCTCGGCACGGCGATGACGTCGTCAACACAAACGTTGACGGTTACATCCGCGAATGGGCCGTTCAGCGTCGCGCTCAGTCCACAGGTTACTTGGGCAAGCGTCTCGGTAGCCCCGGGCACGACGACTTCCGGCGGCGCAACCACTGGAACAATCACTGTGGCTGTCGTTCCCCCTCAAACAGCAGGGGTTTACAGCACCACCTTGACCATCACCAGCGGGACGCAATCGGTTTCGGTTCCGCTCAGCCTGACGGTGGGGACGAACGCTATACCGCAATTGACGCCTACGTCATTGACGTTCACGTCATCGGGGTCGCAGTTCCCAGCGTCTCAGACGGTACAGGTGACGGTCCCGAATACCGCCAATGCGGTTCCATTCAGTGTTACCACTGCAGGATTTTTCGGCTCAAGCGCACCGTGGTTGAGTGCATCCGCATCCTCAACCAGCACGCCGTCAACAATCACAGTTAATGCAAATCCCGCGGGGCTCTCTCCTGGAACCTATTCAGGCACGATTACGGTCACACCCAATAACGGAGATCTTTACACCATCCCGCTGAACGTCACGTTCAACGTAACAGGGACTCCGCCTTTATTGACATCCGGCCCGCCGGTGCTGACGTTTACCAACCAGATCGGGCACCCAGGGCCGCCTGTTCAGTTAATCCAGCTCAATAGTAACGCCCAACCTTTATCCGTTACCGCTTCGACATCGTCGACAACGATGACCAATTGCCCGGCGAACTGGCTCCAGACGTCCACGCCTTCCGGCGCAACGACGCCCACGGCAATCGCGGTTAACGTCAACCCGACCGGGCTTACTCCGGGCGCTTGTTCCGGTACGATCACCGTCAATTACGGCTCTGCCGGGGCTACCGGAATGCTTGGATCGGTTCAAATACCAGTCACGGTGATAACGAGCAACTCAGCGTTGATTACCGCCAGCATTCCCGCGGGCTTCGGTTTCGAAAGCACGGGGGTGTGCTCGACCACGGGAACGGGCACCACCGGGACCGGGACAGGCACTGGGACTGGGACAGGCACTGGGACCGGGACAGGTACTGGGACTGGAACAGGCACTGGCACTGGAATAGGCACAACCGGAACCGGGACAGGCACTGGGACTGGAACAGGCACCGGCACTGGAACGGGCACCGGGACTGGAACAGGCACAACCGGAACGGGCACTGGGACAGGGACGGGTACTGGGACTGGAACAGGTAGCGGCACTGGGACCACCGGAACCGGGACCACCGGTACCGGAACTTCCGGTGGCGGTGGCGGCGCGGCGATAGTCTCCAGCAACGTCTCGTCGTGCGGTGTAGTCATGCGTCAGATAGCGCTGACCAGCACGGACGGGATTACACCGCTCGGTTTTACAGCAACAGCGAGCAACACCGGAACTATTCCGTGGTTATTTGTCGCTCCGAATACCGGACAGACTCCGGCACTTCTTACGGTATTGATCGACTCGACCGGGCTGAATCCGGGCAACTACACCGGGACGATTACGATCAGGTCCAGCCAGACCAATTCGGCCTCGCTGCCGGTCCCGATCACGATTCCGATTCAGTTCGCAATCCTTTCGAACGTAAACGTGACGACATCTCAGACAACGCTCAACTTCACTCAGGTCGCCGGGGGTACGCCCGCGGCGTCGCAAACGATCACGCTGACTAGCGCGGGCACGACTGGATCGACCGCCGCTCCAACTTTCACCGCGTCCATCCCGAATAGCGCGAGCTGTTCATGGGTCCAGCTGACCCCGATGAGCGGCGCCGCATCGGGCACAATTACAGTAGGCGTAAAATCCAATGCGCTGGCCGCCGGCACCTACGCGTGCACGTTCGCGCTTGTCCTGACCGGCGCCTCCGCCCCTAGCCTCACCCTGACGGCGAACCTAACCGTTACCAGCTCCACCACTGGAACGGGTACGGGTACTGGCACTGGCACAGGAACCGGCACCGGCAGCGGTGGGACTGGCACGGGGACGGGAACAGGAACAGGTACGGGCACGGGAACTGGGACTGGTACGGGAACAGGAACAGGGACCGGCACGGGCACGACGGGAACCGGCACTGGGACATCCGGTACCGGGACCTCGGGCACCGGGTCCGGCGGTTAATTCGACCACTGTTCGCTTCTCCCATTGGAGGGCCGCTGCTTAAGGCAGTGTGCCCTCTTTTTTTAATGATCTTGTTCCCCCGGGCATAGAACACCGCTCGCCGGCCCATCAGTGTCGCAGAGATTACACGAACTGGCGGCCCAGTTCGAGGCAGTTGGATTTCAACAGGATCGCCGCTAGTCGCAGATTGCACGCTTGCCAGGGCGCGCATGCAGGAATAGCAAAATTGACATCCCCGGCGAGATGCCAAACCTGGCGGGAATGCGCGAAATGCTTTAATTACTGTGGCGTGCACGCTTGTGCGTGTGGCATCCGCAACGGAACGTGAAATGCAACTCCGTCACCCGTTGGGCTAAGCAAGCCATCGATCCAGAGGAAGAGATCGGTGGCCGCTGGCTTTGCTTCGGGGCTGTTCACTGCAGCACCTACCGGTCCCGCTGCCAAGTTTTGTGCGGAGTTGACGGCTTGGTCCGGGCGCCGATTATGCGTGAGGCCGATTTTATCGCGAGCCACACTTCTCGCGATGGCGTGATCCGAATGCCGAGTTCCCACACCGGCAGAATCCGGGTGCTGACGATGATTACGAGTTTTCACATCGGCGGCACGGAAAGGCAAGTCACCAATGTTTCGTTAGGGCTCGACAGGACCCGCTTCGACCTTCACCTGGCGTGCATGCGCGACATCGGCGAACTGAAGCGGGAACTCGACGGTGTCTTGAATATTCCGCGTCCGGTTTTCGACATTGGAAGTCTGTACAGTTTTCGCACGCTTAAACAAGCCAAGCGGCTGGCGCGCTACATCCGCGACAACGGGATTCACGTTGTCCATACCTACGGTTTGTATCCCAACATCTTTGCAGTGCCGGTGGCGCGGCTCGCCGGCGCGCCCATCGTGATTGCGTCGATACGGGACTGCGGCGACATCTTGAAGCCATGGCAGCGCCGGGCCCAGAAAACGATCTGCGCTCTTGCCGATTGCGTTCTGGTGAACGCGGACGCGATCCGGGACACCCTGATCAAACAAGGGTATCGCGCGGAAAAGATCGCCGTCATTCGCAATGCGGTCACGCCCGCCAACCGCGCCGGTTCGCTGGCGGAACCTGGGATTCGCGCCGAAATGGGCTGGGATTCCAACGCTCCGGTAGTGATCGTACTTTCCAGGCTCAACCGGATGAAAGGCATTGAATACTTCCTGGAAGCTGCAAAGCTAGTGGGGCAAAGGATTGCCGCTGCGCGCTTCCTCGTTATCGGCGACGGAGCAATTAAACGCGAGCTGCAAGACCGTGCGTCCGCTCTAGGTCTCGCAGACAAAGTTATTTTCACTGGATTTCGCACCGACGTAGGCCGGCTACTTCAGCAGGCCAACTTGTCGGTTCTCCCCTCGTTAAGCGAAGGACTCTCGAACGCTTTGCTGGAATCCATGGCGGCGGGCGTCCCCGTGATTGCCACCAGCGTCGGTGGAAACCCGGAGGTTGTGGAAGACGGCGTGTCCGGTCTATTGGTGCCGCCGAAGGATCCCACAAGTCTGGCGGATGCGATGTTAACGCTGCTTGAGAAACCCGCGCTGGCAGCCCGGTACGCAGCCGCGGGCTCGCAAAGGATTGACGAAATGTTCTCGGTAAAGCAGTCCGTCGCGAGAATTGAGAGCCTGTACCGGCAATTGGTGGATGGCCCTAATTACGTTCCGTTGGAGGCCGCGCCCGTCGAGAATTTTTTTGAAAGCTAAACCCTATGAGTCCATCAACCACCGCAGTAGAAACTGAATACCATCCGCAAATCACTTCGATCAGGCAGCAGATCGCTAGCGTCTCCGGCGATCTGCTCGCGTCGCTTCCGGTGATCGAGCAACTATCTTCGGAGGCGCGGCGCGGGATTATCGCCCGCTATAGCGCCGTTCTCGAAGGCAACTTTATTTATTGGATGACTGGCGCGTATCTGGCCGCGAGGTCCCGAGAATCGCGCATCATCATCGAAGATAACCTGCTCACCGAGGTGCGCGATTCCCATCCGGGTATGCTGCGCAGATTCGCTCTCGCGGCTTACTCCGTACCGAGCGATCTGGATGCGCTTGCCGTTTACCCGAGGCTTTCCGCCGTGCGCCTGTTCGTCGGGCGACTTTCTGCGGCGCCGCTGATGGCAATGATGGCTTTTTTTGAAGGCTTTATTCAAGGCTTCATGCCTTATCTGGCGGAGCTTGCAAAGCGGCAAGGATCCGAGGAAATGGAGTACACGGATGTCCACGGCGTTTGCGACATTGAACATTCCGAAGAACTGTTCCGCGCATTAGAGCTCGAAATGGAGCTTGCCGGGGACTCCCGCGAAGCCTCCGAATATTTATTCGAAGGTGTTTATCTCTTGCGGGACCTTATCAAGGCGATGATTTCGAGCCCAGGTATTTTCCGCAATGTCAATTAAAGAGACCATCCTCTCCGAGATCGAGCGGATCCGGCTAGCCGGCCGCGCGAAAGACCTGCCGGGGTTGACGGATGATTTGGTTTTGCTTGATTCGGGACTTGACTCGCTAGGCATAGCTGTTCTGGTTACACGTCTTGAAGACAGCTTGGGAATCGATCCGTTCGACGACTCCGAATTCGCGTCTCCGCCGGTGACGCTCGGAGACTTCGTACGGCTTTATGAAAATGCGGCGCAGTCCGTTTAATTCGATCCGGGAGCATTTGATTAACCACGCCAATCCCGGGCGTTTTCTCTGGGGCACGGCGGCGCAGGTCCACCTCTCCGACGTGCTCACCGGAACATACTCGGACGGCCGCGCTCCGGATTTGTGCGGCAAATCGGTGTTGCTCGCCACGCAAGATCAAGCGGCGGCTGCATTGGCGCTGATCGAGCTCGACGGCATTGCGAGGCGAATTATCGTATGCCCGCCCGATCTGGCGGCCGCGCATTTTCCGGCGGTGATCGCGAGAGGAGAAGCGGATGCGATTGTGTCGGATTATGATGTTCCGTTCGCGCACGATTTACTGCGCGTTTCCTCCGTAGCGGGGATAGCCGGCGGGGCAGCCGGGCAAGATCGCCCGCTCCAAAGGACAGAGTGGGTGCTGCTCACTTCGGGCACAACCGGCGCTCCGAAGATGATCGTGCACACACTAGCAAGTCTTACTGCGCCGATTGATGCTAACCAAGAACCAGGACGCGTTTGGGGCACGTTCTATGACATCCGCCGCTATGGCGGTTTGCAGATTTTTTTGCGCGCCCTGCTGGGTGGCGGCTCGCTCGTGCTTTCAAGCGCGGGCGAGCCGGTTTCGGACCATCTCGGGCGGCTGGCGGCGCGAGGCGTCACACATCTCTCCGGCACTCCATCGCAGTGGCGGCGCGTTTTGATGAGCCCCGCGGCGCGCCTGATTTCGCCGGCGTACATCCGACTCTCCGGCGAAATCGCGGACCAATCGATTTTGGACGCGCTGCGATCTTTCTATCCTGACTCCCGAATCGGCCATGCGTTCGCCTCGACGGAAGCCGGGGTTGCATTTGAGGTGAACGACGGTCTTACCGGCTTCCCCGCGAGCTTCATAGGATCTCGAGGTGAAGTCGAGATCGGGATTCGCCATGGATCTCTAATAATTCGCTCCGGCCGCGCCGCATCGCACTACCTGGACGCGGAAAGCGGACCGCTGAAGGACCAAGAGGGGTTCGTAGATACCGGCGATATCGTTGATGTGCGCGGCGAGCGGTGCTACTTTCTCGGCCGCCGCAACGGAGTCATCAATGTCGGCGGGTTGAAAGTGTATCCGGAAGAAGTGGAGGCGGTGATCAACCGCCATCCGGCCGTACGCATGTGCATGGTAGTGGGCAGAAAGAATACACTAATGGGCGCGCTTGTGGCCGCGGACGTCGTGGTTACCGATGCCGCGGTGGGCGTTCCGAACGAAATCCTGGCCATTTGCCGCCAGAGTCTGCCTGTCCACAAAGTGCCCGCAACCATTCGTTGCGTCACTGCGCTCGAAATCGCCTCCGCCGGAAAAATGGTTCGCCATTATGCGTAATGTGATCGTGACGGGCGGAACGCGGGGCCTCGGATTGGCCGTCGCCGGCCATGTCGCGGCCCAAGGTTATCGCGCGATCGCGGTGGCCAGGAGCAAAAGCGCGGAGTTCTCGTCGCTAGAGGAACGATTGGGCCGCAACTCGCTCGAGTTCGTTCCGTTCGATCTAGCCGAAGTAGAGGAACTGCCGAATTTGGCCAAGCAACTCACCGCGGATTTCGGTCCTATGTATGGACTGGTAAACAATGCAGGCATCGGAACGGATGGAGCGCTCGCCATGATGCCCGTCTCGCGCATTGAACGCGTTGTGCGCTTGAACACGCTCGCCCCCATTATTTTGAGCAAATACGTGGTCCGCCGAATGATGGCCGACGGCGGCGGCAGGATCGTAAACGTCGCATCGATTACCGCCTTTACAGGATACTCCGGCCTTTCGGTTTACGCCGCAACCAAATCGTCGATGATCGGTTTCACACGGTCGCTCGCGCGTGAAGTGGGACGTCTGGGCATTAATGTGAACGCCGTCGCTCCGGGTTTTATGGAGACGGAAATGACGCGACAGATGGACCCGAAGCGACGCGAGCAAATTGCCGGGAGGAGCGCACTGCGGCGCTTCGTTTGCGTGGAGGATGTTGCAAAAGCGGTGGGCTATTTGCTTGGGGAGAATGCGAGGAACATCACCGGCACGGTGCTCACGGTTGATGCAGGGGCAACGGCATGATCGCATCTGAAGCAGCAATACGCGCAAAGCGAGCCTCGCCCTCCAAAACGTGGCGGCGAGCGCTCGAGCTCACCGCGACAATCGCCGGAAATCCCACGCGCTTGCTTTCAAGCGCGATTCAAGATTGGGCCGAGACGTCGCCGGATGCTCCGGCGCTGCTTTCCGGCCGCGAGTGCATGAGCTATCGCCAGCTGGCGGAGAGATCGAATCGGTACACGCGCTGGGCAATAAAGCAACGGCTCGGCAAATCGGATGTCGTCGCTTTACTAATGCCGAACGGGCCGGAATATGTGGCGATGTGGCTCGGCCTTACGCGCGCCGGCTGCACGGTCGCGCTGCTGAATACGAACCTTACCGGATCGTCGCTCGAACATTGTATCGATATCGTGGCGCCAAAGCTTGTGTTTACGGCCCCGGTGGAGAACATTGACGCGCTCCCGGGCAAGCGCGTGGGGTTGGACGAATGTGGTCCTGTCACGATTGAAGATCGCGCGTTATACATCTACACGTCGGGAACCACCGTGCTCCCAAAGGCAGCTAATATCAGCCACTCCCGCATAATGCAGTGGAGCCTTTGGTTCGCGGGAATGCTCGGGGCCGCACCGGAAGACCGCCTTTATAACTGCCTTCCCATGTATCACAGTGTCGGCGGCGTGGCGGCCTTAGGCGCGATGCTCTGCTCGGGTGGTTCCGTTGTCATACGCGAAAGGTTTTCCGCGAGCAACTTCTGGAGCGATATCGTCCAATGGGACTGCACAATTTTCCAATACATCGGCGAATTGTGCCGGTATTTGATGCATGCCCCGCTAACCGCAATCGAGAAAGAACACCGGATCAGGGTTTGTTGCGGCAACGGATTAAGGCCCGATATTTGGGAGGCCTTTAAAACGCGATTTTCCATACCGCAAATTCTCGAATTCTATGCCTCAACCGAGGGCAATGTTTCCTTGTTCAATGTCGAAGGGAAGCCCGGCTCCATCGGCCGCATCCCTCCCTTCCTGGCGCACCGTTTCCAAACGGCGCTAGTCCGCTTAGATCATCAGACCGGCGAACCCATCCGTGATGAGCGTGGATTCTGCATCCGCTGCGCGCCGGATGAGCCGGGCGAAGCGATCGGGCGCATTTTCGAAGACCGCTCAAATATAGGCAGCCGCTTTGAAGGCTACACCAACCAGGCGGACTCAGAGAAAACAATCCTTCGCGGCGTCTTCGAGCCCGCGGATGCCTGGTTCCGCACCGGCGATTTGATGCGCCGGGATGAAAATGGCTACTTCTACTTCGTCGACCGCATCGGAGATACTTTCCGATGGAAAGGCGAGAATGTCTCTACGACCGAAGTAGAGCAAGTTTGTTGTGAGTTTCCGGGCGTCTTGCAAGCCAACGTTTCCGGTGTATCGGTGCCCGGGACGGATGGCCGCGCCGGGATGGCCACTCTGGTCACAACCACCCAGTTCAGCCTGGATGATTTCCGAAATCACCTGTGGAAGCATCTGCCGCGTTACGCGCAGCCGTTATTTTTGCGTCTTCGAGACGACCTGGAAACGACCGCTACTTTCAAGCCGCTCAAGAGCGCATTGGCTCGCGATGGTTACGACCCATCCGCCACAGCCGACCCAATCTTCTTCAACGATTGTGAAGAGGGCGCGTTCCTTCGGGTTAATGAAGAATTATTCGGTCAAATTAAGAGCGGAAAGCTGAGATTATGATCGCGCCAGAGTGGGATATACAGCACCTTTGTATCGGATTAGTTAACAATATGCCGGATGCGGTGAAACCGGCGGCGGAGCGGCAATTTCGCGATTTGTTGGCTGCCGCGGCTCAAAACGTTTGCGTGAGCGTGTCGGTTTACTCATTAGAGACAATTGACGCGCTGTGGGGCGCTCAACTCGACGGACTTATCGTTACCGGACGCGAACCGCGCACTCGAACGCTCACGTCGGAGCCTTACTGGCCGACACTAGCTGCGGTCATCGAGTGGGCCGAGCGCAACACTTATTCAACAATCTGGAGTTGTCTGGCCGCGCATGCCGCGGTGCTTCATATCGATGGCATTGAACGGCGGGCGCTCAACCAGAAGCTGTTCGGAGTTTTCGACTGCGCGAAGGTCGCGGAACATCCTTTGATGTCCGCCACTCCATCGCGATGGTGCGTGCCCCATTCCCGGTGGAACGATCTCGCCGCGCACAAACTGGAGGCCTGCTGCTATCGTATTTTGACCCGATCCCCGCAGGCCGGCGCCGATATATTCATAAAACATCGGCGGCGCAGCTTATTTGTTTTCTGTCAGGGCCATCCGGAATACGATTCGGAGACTCTGTGGCTTGAGTATCGAAGGGATCTTCGACGGTTCCTGCAAGGGCTGGTCCCCCGGCCATCGCTGCCGCACGGAAACACTTATGGCGCGGCGTGGCGTCCAGGGGCAATTCGACTTTATCGCAACTGGCTCGATTATCTCCACTCGCGAAAGAGCTTACAGCACAATGCGCGGCTGCGGCTACGGCACAACCAAGCCGGATATGCGCAAGCCAGTCAGGTGGGCCGATGATGATAGCAGCTCCGGCCCGGCCGCATCGCGAAGTCAAGACCGATTTCGTTATCGAGCCGCTCTTCCCTTGGGCTTTGGCGGATGTGGCCGAATTCATTGACAAGCAGCGGCGCGCCGGCCTGGGCGCGGAAGATGCACCCGCCATCGAACGCCGCTTGAAGTGGCTGCTGCTGGAGAACCCGCTCGCGGGCGATCGACATCCAATGGGTTATTCTGTCCGTGATCTTTGGGGCAATATCAAGGGCGTCAATCTCTGTTTTCCGTCCGCGTTTCTTGCCGGTGAGCGCCGGTTTTTCGGTCTGTGCTCGGGGAGTTTCTTCGTCGAGCCCTCGGCGCGGCCGATGGGTTTTTATCTTTTCAAAAAATATCTGGGCGCCCCCGATTACAAAGTCTTCTTCGCAACCACCTGCAATGCGAATTCGGTGCCGCTGTGGCGAAGCCTGGGCGGGCGGTTAATCCCCAATTCTGAAACCGAGTACATTGTTCCTCTGCGTTTAGATCTAATGTTGTCCGCAAAATTCAAGTCTGCGTTTGCGCAGTTCGCCGCGCGTTGCATTCATCGGGTTCAGCATTTTCTTACTCGCCGCACGCCGGCGTTCACGATCGAGAAATGTGAAGACTGGGACAAGCTTGCCGCGCTTTTCCGCGCGCACCGGCCGCCACAATGGATTTCCTACGAGCGGTCCAGGGAGTTTCTTGAATGGCGCTACGGATCGAACTCCCCCGCGCACCCTTGCAGCCTTTATGTATTCCGCGACCGGCAAGGCAACGAGGGATGGTTCGCTTTGGGCACTCTAAAACGGGGCGCCTTTAAAGGGGCAATGCTTTTGGATGCCGTCTGGCCGCGCGACAAGGTGAGCTTCAAAGACGTGTTCTCAGAAATCACAGCAGTGGCAGCCGACTCCGCGGCGGCGCTTTTCTTCCGCCGGCAACCGGGATTTAATCGCAGTGAATATTGCCGTTTTGCAATCTCGCGCGAATTGGATGCGCGAACATTTGTGATATCCGCGAAGAACTCGCCGCAAATTGACCTGAATACGTTCGATTACGACGATAACGACTACATAGCATGGATGCCTCGCCCCAGCTCCGCCGAGTAACGCCCGCGTTTGGCGAATTGCGCGAGGCCGCCGCGCAACTCGAGCGCGACATCGCCGCGGGCCCCATCGTGCCGCATGTAGCCTCGCAAGAAATACGCGATTATCTTTCCTCGCGGTACGACTTCACCCAGCCTCGCCCGCTTGATAATGTTATCGCCGACGTCGAGGAGATGCTCCGAAAGTGGCAAGTGCATGTAACTCATCCGCGCTATTTCGGCCTGTTCAATCCGAGCGTGACCATTGCCTCCGTTGTCGCGGACGCGCTAGTCGCGATGTACAATCCACAGCTCGCGACGTTGCGTACATCGCCGGCGGCGAACGAGATCGAGCGGCACACTCTGGCGTGGCTCGCCGGCAAATTCGGCCTGCCCGGCCACACAGCGGCGAATTTCACCAGCGGCGGCGCGGAAGCGAACTCGTCGGCTGTACTCGTCGCTCTTGCCCATGCGTTCCCGGAATATCGGGATCGGGGGTTGGTCGGGCTGAAGAAATCGCCGGCCATTTATCTTACGGGCGGCGCTCATCACGGATTTCTGAAAACAGCGCGTATGGCGGGACTCGGCAGCCGCGGGCTTCGCACCGTCGCGGTGGATGGCGACCTGAGAATGAATGTCGCCGATTTAGAGCGAAAAATATCGGAAGACAGCAAGAACGGATTCGTTCCATTTCTGGTGATTGCCACCGCGGGCACAACGGCGGCAGGCGTTATCGATCCGCTGCCTGAAGTTGCGCGCTTCTGCCGTTCGCAAAATTTGTGGTTCCACGTGGATGCCGCGTGGGGCGGCGCGGCGGTTATATCGCCGCTCCTGAAGCGCCATTTGGCGGGAATCTCGGAAGCCGATTCGATCACCTGCGACGCGCACAAATGGTTTTCCGTGCCGATGGGCGCCGGGATGTTCTTCTGCCGTCATCCCGAGGCGATTTCGCAAGCCTTTGAATCGGATATTTCCTTCATGCCGGAAAAGACGGCTGGCGCCTTGGATCCGTACTCTTCCACCATGCAGTGGTCGCGGCGATTTATCGGCCTGAAGTTCTTCCTAGGCCTCGCCGAACGCGGCGAGTCCGGATACGCGGAGTTGATCGAGCATCAGGCTCGGATGGGCGACGTTCTGCGCCAAGCGCTGTTGCGCGCCGGCTGGCGCATCGTGAACAATACTCCCCTGCCGCTTGTGTGCTTCACGCGTTACGGACTCGATACATCCAAATTCTTAAAGACCCTCTACGATCGCCAGATCGCATGGATGTCGGAAGTCAGCCTCGACGGTGGCCTGCCGGTGCTGCGGGCGAGCATCACCAGCTTCCGCACCACGGAGCAGGATATCGAATGGGTGGTCCGCGAAATGAGCAAGATTCTGTGAGAGCGGAAACGATTGCAATACATGGCGGCTACGAAGACGATCCAGCGACAAACGCCGTGGCCGTGCCCATATACCAAACCGCGGCATATGCATTCGACAGCGCCGATCACGCGGCCGCGCTTTTCAATTTAGAAGCGGGCGGGTATCGCTACACCCGCATTAACAACCCGACCACGGCCGTGTTGGAGCGGCGCGTTGCCGCGCTCGAAGGCGGACTCGAAGCCTTGGCGGTGAGCTCAGGGCAGGCAGCGGTGAACTATGCCGTTACCAATCTAACCAGCCCAGGCGCGAATATCGTATCCGTTCCGCAGTTGTACGGCACAACCCACACGCTGTTTGCCCATATCCTGCCAAATCAGGGGGTTTGCACGCGCTTCGCGGAGTCGGATCAGCCCGGCGCTATTGAGGAGCTGATCGACAAAAACACGCGTGCGGTGTTTTGCGAAACCGTCGGCAACCCGGCGGGCAATATTTGCGATATCGAGGCGCTCGCGCGCGTCGCCCATAGACAAGGCGTTCCGCTGATTGTCGATAATACGGTCGCGTCGCCCATCCTGCTTCGGCCGATCGAGTACGGCGCGGATATTGTTGTTCATTCGCTCACGAAGTTCATGGGCGGCCATGGGACGGCGCTGGGCGGCGTGATCGTGGATAGCGGCAAATTTCCATGGCGGGAGAATGCCCGCCGTTTTCCAATGTTCAGCCGGCCTGACCACTCCTATCACGATCTCGTTTACAACGACCGCTTCGGGGATGCCGCGTACATCGGCCGCTGCCGGTGCGTGTGCGCGCGGACCATTGGCGCCGTTCTTTCTCCCTTCAATGCGTTTCTGCTGCTGCAAGGAATCGAAACGGTGGCATTGCGCATCGAGCGTCATATTGAAAATGGCCGCCGCGTCGCGGAATTCCTTCGCGGCCATCCGAGAGTTGAGTGGATCAACTATGCGGGTTTCGACGACAGCCCTTATCACGCGCTTGCTCAAAAATATCTCCGGGGACGTGGGTGCTCATTGATGACATTCGGAGTCCTTGGCGGTTATGAAGCCGCCAAGACGTTCTACGACGCTCTGCGTCTGGTAAAGCGGGTCGTCAACATCGGCGACGCCAAATCCCTGGCCTGTCATCCGGCTTCGACAACTCACCGGCAGATGTCGGCAGAAGAACAACGCAAGGCCGGCGTAACGCCGGAAACCCTCCGCTTGAGCGTGGGCATCGAGCATATCGACGACATTCTCGCCGATCTCGATCAAGCGCTGGCCGCTGGCAGCGCAAAGGTGGCTTAACGTTGGCCGCCCTTCACGCCGCGCGGCTTCATTGACACGGTGCGTTCCGGTGTCATAAGCTGCACGAAGACAGGAGAATTGCATGTCAAAAGCAAAGAAGACCCCCGTTGGCCGGCGCGGATTTTTGAAGGGCGCGGCTGTGGGTGCGGCGGCAATGGCTGCTCGACCGAACATCGGACGCGCGCAAGATTCGCCCCAGCCCGGCGGCCGCGGGGCCGCGGCGCCTACGCAAACCGCGCTTGCCCGAGAAGCGGGAAATGCCCGTCCAACGGCAGCCGCGCTGCGCGTGATCGACCGGCCTGGGTCGGACTTCATGGTCGAAGTACTGAAATCGCTGAATATTGAATATCTCGCCGCGAACCCCGGCTCTACGTTCGAGTCCCTGCACGAATCGCTGATCAACTACGGCAACAATCAGATGCCGGAGTTTCTGACCGCTTGCCACGAGGAGTCCGCCGTCGCGATGGCGCACGGCTATTTCAAAATCGAAGGCAAGCCGATGATGGCGCTCATTCATGGCGACATCGGCCTGCAGCACGCCGGCATGGCGATTTACAACGCCTACTGCGACCGTGTGCCGGTCTTTATGATTGTGGGCAACCACGCCGATTCGGCCGAGCGCGGACAGGGCGTGCAGTCCATCCACAGCGCGCAGGACCTGGGAGCGCTGGTTCGCGACTACACCAAGTGGGACGATGAGCCGTACTCGCTTCAAGCCTTTGCCGATAACTCGGTTCGCGCGTATAAAATCGCCATGACCCCGCCGATGGGGCCGACGCTCATCGTCGCGAATAACGAAATTCAAGCCCATCCGCAAACGGAGCGGAATTTGCGCATCCCGAAATTGGTGCTGACGTCTCCACCCGCCGGCGATTACGGCGCCGTGAAGGAAGCCGCCAAGATGCTCGTCAACGCGGAACGGCCCATCATCATCGCCGAAAGAGCGGTCCGCACGCAGCGCGGCGTTGATCTGCTTATCGAACTGGCGGAAACCCTGCAAGCCCCGGTGAACAGCCAGGAGCGCATGAATTTCCCGAATCGCCATCCGCTGGCCGGCACAGGTGGGCCGGGATACAGCCCCGATGTGGCGCTGTGTCTGGAGTTGAACGATCTTCAAAACGAGACCCGCGCCGCGCGGGCGCGCAACGGCAAGATCATCAGCATTTCTTCGCTCGCGCTCTCGCATAAGAGCAATATTCAGGATTTCGGCCACTACGCGGATGTGGACCTTGACATCGGCGCGGACGCCGAGGCCACGCTTCCGGTGCTTATTGAGGAGTGCAAGAAACTGATCACGCCCGATCGGAAAGCTGCGATTCAGGCGCGCGGCATGAAAGTCGCCGAAGCCAACCGGCAGGCCCGCGTCCAGGGTATCGAGAGCGCCCGGCTTGGCTGGGACGCGAGTCCGATCGCCTTAAGCCGCATCGCCGCGGAACTTTGGCCTCTGGTGCAAAAGGAAGATTGGTCCTACGTGTCACCGATGGCTTTCGCCGGCGGCTGGGCCAACCGGCTTTGGGACATGACCAAGACCTATCAGTACATCGGCGGCCAGGGCGCGGGTGGAATGGGATATGGCGCTCCTGCTTCGGTGGGAGCGGCTCTAGCCAATCGCAAGTACGGCCGGCTGTCCATCAACATTCAAACCGATGGCGATTTCAACTACGCTCCTGGCGTCTTCTGGACGGCGGCGCATCATCGCATCCCTCTGCTGACCATCATGCACAACAACCGCGGCTATCACCAGGAGGTCATGTTTATCGAGCAGATGGCCAGCCTGCATAACCGCGGCGCGGAGCGGGCGCATATCGGCACGAAGCTGTGGGACCCCGACATTAATTACGCTCAGATCGCAAAAGGTTACGGTCTTTATGCGGAAGGCCCCATCACCGATCCCAACGACTTAGCTCCGGCATTGAAGCGCGGCATCGAGCGCGTGAAGAAGGGCGAGCCGGTGTTGCTGGATGTAGTGACGCAGCCGCGGTGAACCACGCCGGCGGTTGGTAGCAAGGTCAACAGGCGGGTTAGCACCTAAATTATGCACGTAATAGAAGAGCACTGACGGAGGGCTGACTGCCTCGCCATTTGGTGACCCCGAAAATCCTGCGTTAAAACAGAAGAGCCGCGAAGACAGAAACTTCGCGAGCCGACTTTCGGGAGTCACCCAAATGGTGAATAACACTAACGAGCATACGCGTAAAACGCCTGCCAAACAAGGCGCGCAGATCACCTCTCGCCAGCCCATGAAAATTGGGGCTTCCACGCCTTACGATTTTGAAGGCTCGAATATGACGGCCTACGGTGGTCTTTTGCCGGTGGCCAGCATGCTGGAGAAATTAGAGTTCCAGCAACTG
>JAFAQY010000063.1 GCA_019261985.1 Bryobacterales bacterium
TCCGGCTCCGGCCGGTTCATCAATGCGAGGATTGTCGGCACGAAGCTCAGGCTGTCATAGGGAGTCTGGATCTTAAGCCCCCGCGGAATTCCGGTCTGATCGCCGCCTGCGATCAGGAACACCGAATTCGTGGACACCCGCAGAAACGATCCGTGATTGCCGCCCGGGTTGAAGCTCCGGACATTGAAGTTCCAGTGATCGCGCGCGAAAACGAAAAAATCGTTGCGCAAGCGATCGCGGCGGCCTTCCGTAACCGGATCTTTGTTAGCAATGACGAGCAGTCCCTCGGTCAAGCCGATAATTCCATTCGAGTATTTGGTGCGGTGAACGGCCTCTAGCCACTCGCGCTCGGTATGCCATTCGCGGAGCCACGCTTCGCCGAGATGAAACTCCGGATCCTCGATGATGTGCAGCGGGAAACCGGGACCCCACTCCTGCTCCTCGTAATCCGGGCCGCCTGTCCGGTCGATGGTTAAATGCGATACCGGCAAATACTGCAATTCCGGGCTGCCAGACGCTCCGGGTCGCCTTCGGATCACCGCCTGCTTTTCTTCGCTCGCATACAGCCAGACCGCATCGCCGCTCGGCAGCGGAACTGCGAGGAAGTCCACCGGTTGCGGATCGACGTCCCGTTGAACATTATTGCGGACCGAAAGCGCGGCCAAAGCCGGGAAATAGTCTACTGTACGGAAACTCTTTTCGAAATCCACGGCTCCATCCGCTGCGATAGCCACACCGCCGGGCGCTAGCCCGACCACGTAGTGCCGGAGATCGTAGACGGAATTTGCCGGCCCCAGGCTGTGCGGCGGGATCAACTCCTCCATTTTGAAATTTCCCAAGTCGAAATCCGCCGGCGTCAGCGCGAGCAGACGAGTCATGATCGTTCGGTAACGCTCATACGCGAGCGCCTCGGCGCGCCATGACTCGATCTGGGCCGCGGCTCGGCGTACCGCTTTGTCAAAGCCCTCGGCCTTTTGTTCCGGTGTCCACTGTTTGGGATGGTCTTGTATTTTGGCCTGATCGGCATCCATGCACTTTCGGAGAGCCGTAATTTCCTGATCCAATTCATCCAAATCGCTCCGCCAAACGGGGCGGACTCGGTCCAACGTGGCGAAAAACAGGTTCAAAACCGCCGCCCGCGATTTCCCGTGAACACGTTTGCGCGCGAGTTGATCGAGCAAGATCTGCAACACATTCAGATCGTTGTTGCGCAGGCTGATACCGGCCTTTTCGTTGCCGTCCAACTCCATTGTGACGGTCGGATATTGCGTCTGACCAGCCAGATACGTGGATTCCTTACTAGGCGTAATCACTTCGGAGACCAGCGGATCCAAGCCCCAGATCTTGAATTCACTCATCGGAAACCGGTTCGTGAGGACATGCTGACCCCCTCCGGCCGCGCTATTGAACCAATCAACCAGATTGTATCCCTGACTGTAGATGCCCTCAGCGGTGTTCATGCCGTGATCCGAGACAACTACCAGAGCCGTTGTTGCGGCAAGCGGACTCTTATTAATCGCGGCCCAAACACGGCCGATAAGCGAATCCACGTCCTGAATTGCATGCAGCTGTGAGTCCCGGTCGACGGTTAAATGAGCGACATGATCGAAACCTCCCGTAAAGTAATCCAGGTACCGTATGCGCGGGTTGGCAAGATTCGTTATCAGCTCTTGCTCCATTTGGTCGTTCACCGAATGCGACAGCGTGAAGCCCGTTTGCCATTCATCGAACAACTCCTTGGGCGCCCGGCGAAAGCTTTGCTTCAGGCTTCCTTCGAGCGTGCTCCAGCGAACTCCGCGCTGATATAGCTGGAACCCTTCGTACTGCTCACGATACGGAAAGCGGTCCAGCAGTAGTGGAATGCCTCGGTCATCCAGCAACTCCACTCCCGGCGTATCCACATGGCGAGACGCGGCATAGCCGAGAAAAAACGGAACCACGTTCAGATAATCGTGCCCGCGAAGAGTATAGCGGTCGTATTCGGCATTGCCACGGATTTCCAAATGCCGGCCCGTATCGAGCATCGACCAGGATGGCGCCGACAGGCTTAGCCCGCGAACGTAGAAATTCTCAAGCCATGCGCCGTTTTTGCCGAACACTTGGGCGATCCACGGCAACAGCGTGCGGCCTTCCCGCCCAGGACCCGCCGGTTCCCGAGCGTACTGCTCAACCAATCTTTCCGGCAATCCGTCGACTTTGATAATTACGACACGCTTGACTTCCGCGTGCGCGAGCGCCGCTAAGAGTAAAGCCGTAGCCCAGGCTTTAGCGCATGATTTACTGCCCAGCGCCAACATCCAGATTCTCTAGAGCGCGATCGCACACATCGCGCGTGTCTCGGTCAGTGGTCATATTACGGACCCGTTCCACCAATTGCGCGGAGCGTGTTCCCAAGCCGCTCGCCGCCAGGCCATTGACGGCTTCCTTGATTCGATCCGTATTCCAGACCACTTCGGTTTGCGGACCAGATGCCACAACGGTCTCGAGGAACTGCCGGTAATGCTGGGCGCGACGCTCGCGGTCTAGCTCCGCCAGTAATTCCACGGGAGGCAACTCCGGCTCGGAGTAAATTCCAAGGCTGAGGACCCTCGCGGTGCGCATACCGGCCCTCGCCTTCAGGCTGTGTTCCGCGGCGATCAGCTCCGCATTGCGATCGTGCTCAATGCGCTTCGGAAGACCATTAGGATCGTCGGCGTATTTGAGAAGCGCCGCGTACTGCCGCCGCGCGATATCGGCTTCGGCTGCTATGCTCGCTTCAAGCGGGTTGATGCTGAGCAGCTCCAAGCGTTTTTCGAGCTCCCGGCGCAAATCCGGGTCCAGCTTGGGGTCCAGCGCGAGCCATTCCCGCACCTCGGAATACGCATTGTTCCGGGCGACGCGGTTACGGGCAGCGCCGTGCCGCGTGGTGACGAAATTAAACATCACGGACCCCGCCAAATACGGCCAGTTGCCCCATTTCGAAATTCCCAGCACTCCTGAAACAGCATCCGTGGCGGCATGCCGGACCATTTCCGACCGCTTTGGGTTATGGGCGGCGCGAAAATCCGCCAGCAGAAGGGGGACTTTCGGATAATCCAAGCTATACAGCGCGAGAGGAATCAGCTCGACAGCTTGCCCATTAAGATTCTGCCAAGTCGTATAGCCCGTCCAATTAGCCAGTTGCAGGTCGTCATACGGGTTCGCGATGTTCAAAAATTGCGCATCGAAGGACCGCTTCTGATTCACCTCATCCCGGGCGATCCATAACAGTGCATGCGTTTGTGATTCCCCCAGGCCGAAGGGCTCGAAGTACAAACCGTTCGCTTCCGCGCGCTGCCGCAAAAGATCCCAATTGTGGGCGCGGGTCTCTTCTAGACGGGTATGCTCCTTGTCGTACGCGCGGGGCAGCCTTTGCGCCGAAACCAATCCTCCCATCGGGAGTTCCGCAAGGAACAGGCGCGTCTTCAACTCCAGCAATTCGGATTCATTGAATGCCGAATTCGTGCTGTCAGGTTCAAGCTCCCGAACCACCGCGAGCGCCTCGGATATCTTTTGCCGCTGCAGGTCGCTGGCATTGTTGCGGTAGCTCCGGGTGGAACTGCGTACCAGAGCTCCATTAGGATCCAGTGCTAGAACCTGAGTTAGCGATTCGGCTAGCCCGGTGAACACAGGATTTGCCGTATCTTTCAAATCGAGAGCCGGAGACGGGCGGTGATCCGCATTCTTTCCCAAATTGGGACGGAAGTAGAAAAACGGAACGAAGGCCGCCCCTCGTTGCAGCAAGGTAGGAGGAGCTGACGTATGGACCCAAACGTACCGAAGCCTGTCATTATCAGGATCGGTATCCCCGAGCGTATCGCGAAGGACGGTTACGAGTGGAATTTCATCCGCTACGCCCGCCCCGGGAAGCTGGCCGAAAACCGTGACTAGTTCGGCCCCCAAATCCAAATGATGAACTTCCATCCGAAGCCCCACATGCGTGGGCGGGGGCAGCACCGTCCGTGGTGCTGCAAACATTGTGATAGGCAGAAGGAGCGCGTACCAGCGCATGACATCAATCTCCGACATAACCTCCCACTGCAAGTTTACTTCCAACGTGGAGCAGGCTTTAGCCTGCGACGGGTGCTTCAGCACCCGTAAGGTGGGGCGGATGCGATTGCAGCTTTCCGCAGAACTACGGGCAAAAACGAACCGTGCGAAGGTTTTACACTCCCTTGGAGGGCGCCATCTTAACCTCCTCCACCTTAATAGCGCCCGGCTTCGGCCGAACCTGCCCGGAACGCATTTCTGACCATCTGGCGGTTAATTCGGCCCCGAATAGCACGATCAGGGAGGAGTAATAAACCCACAGAACAATCAAAACAAGCGACCCCGCCGCGCCGTAGCTGCTGACCGTGCCGCTGTGGCCAAGGTATAGACCAATCAAAAATTTTCCAATCGTGAACAGTACGGCTGTAATCGAGGCTCCGAACCATACATCGCGCCATCTGATTTCCACATCGGGCAGGACTTTATACATCGCCGCAAATAGCACCGTAATAACCGCCAATGACAGAATAAATTCGAGTCCGGTCAAAACAGCGCCGGAAAAACTGCGAGGAAGCAATTCCTCGATAAAGGTGTCAAAGGAACTCAACGCCGCGCTTACGATCAGCGATACCAGCAATAGAAATGCAACTCCCAGGATCATTCCTAACGAGAGGACGCGCTTACCGATGAAATTCTTCACACCGCCCGTCCGCGGATCCGGTTGTACATGCCAGATTCGGTTTAATGACGATTGAAGCTGGCTGAATGCGCCCGTCGCCGCCACGAGTAAAACCACAATCCCGAGTACCGTGCCCACTACTCCCGCCGAAGGGTTCTGGCCGGCATTTTGAACCATTGCGCCGATTTGGCTCCCCGCGCCCTTGCCGATCAAGCCCTCCACCTGATTTTGAATTTGGTGCCGCACGGCTTCTCGCCCGAACACCAGACCTACGATGCTGATCACGATCAGCAGTAGCGGCGCAATAGAGAAAGTCGTGTAATAGGCGAGAGCGGCAGACAGCGTCGTGCAATCGTCCTCAAGGAAGTGGCTGACGCTCTCGGAGACGAGTTTGTATTTCGGCCGCAGCCCGGACAAACTCGCGGCGCCGGATCCGGCGTCGTGCTGCTCTACTGAAGCCCCCGGCGGCGGGCTGGGCGCAGCGGGCGGCGTGGGTAATTGTTCACGCCGCCTGCCGTGTTTCCCCCCGCGGGTCAGGCGCTGCGCTATAAGTCCGAATGCCAGTGTTGCGCTTACGACGCGCGTGATCCTCCCGTCCGCTGCCATAAATCCTCCAGCATTTGCCTAACCCGCGCTACTTCTTTGACGCTCGATATCCCGCTTGAATAGCGTCCGATTCCGACATGTACTTTCCGTGTTTGGTTTTCCCGTAGAAGGGATCGCCCTCGCGATGGTAGACCTTCGTCTCGGTGTTCACCCACACCATGCCTGGTCCTGGCGTGCCTTTCGCCTCCGGCTCGGCGCGCGGCGCAGAGGTTGGGGCCGATTCCGTGCGGTTCGCGGACCCCGATCGCGCGCTCACTGTCACCAAGGGGCTGATCTGGTCAATCTGTTTTTTGGAAACGCCGGCGCGCGATAAATCCGAAACCGACGAATAAGGGCGCCCGTCGATAATTTTCTTCGCCGTTGCAGGACCTATTCCTGGCAGGCTATCCAGTTCCTTCTCGCTAGCCGTATTTAAATCGACCTTTGAAGCAGGAGCCGGGGCGGTTGCCGTTTTCGATTGAGCAAACGCGACCGCCGCCACAAACATCAAAAATACCGTTGCGATGATTGCCTTTGTATTCCTTTGCTTCATACATGACCTCCTTTATTTGCCCCGCAGCATGTGTCGCAGTGCGATGCTAAGCGCTAAACCGCCCGCCGCTTTCATTACTTGCGGATGCTGCGCATAGAAACTACTCACCCGGTCCACCACGGAAGGATCCTGCCGTTCGGCATGGGTCGCGATTTGTTGGACTTGTTCGGGTGAGATTTGATTTACCTGATCAGGCGTTACACTTCCGCCGCTCAATAACGACGAAAGGCCGCCTAAGCCAGGTAGAGACGCCAGCGCGCCTGATCCAAGGGAACCCATCAACTCATTCAGCACGCCGGCTCGCTGGTTCGGATTTGAGTGGCTAAACAGGTTTGCCAGCATTCCGGGAAACGGCGGCGTCTCGTCGGACCGAAATGCTTGGGAGATGCCGTCTGCAACAACGTTCGACGGCGCCGACTGGGCGACTTGCTCAAAATCCCGATGCGCATCCTCGGCGATGGTGGCTGTGCCGCCAGACTGTCCTGAATACTTGCTGAACATGTCTTTTAGCTGATTCATCCATTCCATATAGTTACTCCTTGAATGTCATCTGCAGTCCTTCCCGTTGAAGGCAGCGCGGTACGCCTTCTGGATGGCGTCAATGCAGGAGGCTGGCCAACGTGGGCCGTCATTCTAAGTGCCACGTGCGGTAATGCGATGCGATTCCTCGTGAACTGGGTCAGGCTGGTAGATCTCGCTGTAATTCTTACCGCGAGTGAATACGTGAATGTAGGTTTGCGTGCGAAGAAATCGCTAAGTAAGCTTACACGCTTACAACCGGGCACGGCGACTGCCGGATGATCGAATAGGCCGTGGCCACCAATCGGCCCATAATTCCGGATTCGGCGCCGCGGCCAATCACTAGCAAGTCGGCCTGCAGCTCTCCCGCTAACCGGGCAATTGTATAAGCCGGTTCGCCTTGCTCCACCAGGACAGCCGCGCTGGAGCCGGTTTGTTGCTGCAACTGCACCAAAGGCGGTAGGGAGTCCCCGGTCTGTTCCACATTCCCCACATGGATGACCGTGACCTGCGCGTCGTAGGATCTGGCGAACTCGTTGGCCCAGTCCAGCACTTTGGCGCTGTGCGGCTTTAAGTCCACCGCGCAACAGATCCGGCGGTAATGAATTTTCTCGGGTGTTAGTACGTGCTCCCAATGAACGCCGCTCCAAACAGGACAATCCGCATCATGCAAAACCTTGGCGCTGGTTGAGCCGATGATCAGACGCCGGTAAACGCCCATGCCCTGGGTTGGAATCATGATCAGATCGGCGTTGTGCTTCCCCGCGGCTTCGATGATCTTCGCGGTGGCGTCGCCGTGCGTGATAATACGCTGCACTCGCAGTTTCTGCAAAACACCATGGCCGAAGAATTTGTCAAAACCCTCTGCATGCTGCCGGTGCGAATCCGTGAGGGCGGTGTTATAGTCGGGCGGCTCTACCACGTGGAGCAAAATCAGCTCGGCATCGTAGTGAGCCGCGAATTCCTCCGCATACGAAGCGGCAGCGCGGGAGCGGTCTGAAAAATCCACCGGAAAAAGGATATGTTGGATTTGGAACATGCCTGAATGTCATTCGCTTCTCGTGGCCTGCCGCGCGCCTTTGACCAGCTTGGTGAACCGTTGAGCCAGGTGGCGGATCCAGTCCGGCTCGCGGCTGTGGATCGCATCGGGAGCGATCAGGTTCGCGCCGATGCCAACCGCGGCCGCCCCGGCGAGAATGAAATCGGCGATGGTCTGCTGAGTCACTCCGCCCGCGGCGATCACCGGCACTTGCGGCAACGGACCTTTGAGGGCTTTTATGTAGGCCGGGCCGCCCACTTGCACGCACGGGAAAATCTTCACGAAATCCGAGCCGGCCTTCCACGCGGCGATGACTTCCGTGGGAGTCAGCGCGCCGGGAAAGGCAAGCACGTCGCGTTTTAAAGCGCACTCCACGATGTTGATGTCCAGGCCCGGACTGGTGATGAATGCTGCGCCTCCATCGATGCAGCGGTGCGCCGTTTCCAGTTCGAGCACCGTGCCTGCTCCCACAATCATGTGGGGATTTTGCCGGGTCAGTTCCTGAATCACGCGCAATGCTCCGGGAACAGTCATTGTCACTTCAACGATCGGAATGCCTCCGCTCGCCACCGCTTCAGCCGCGAAAAGCGCGTCCTCCGCCGAAGACAAACGAACCGCAGGAATAATGCCCGCCTCTTCGATGCGCTGCCGCGCCTCTGCTTTGGTCATTGTTGAACGGGTGCAGGCGTGTCGAAGATCGTGATGTCTCCAAGGCCGATGCGCAAATAAAGCGTCTTCGCGCCGGACGCTTCAGTTATAAATGTGTGTCCGAACTTCAGCCGCTTCTTCTCCCGGCCGGAAACATCGCTATAGATAGAACCCAATTTGCTGCGCGCGTCAACCGAATACCGGCTTCCCGGCACTACCTGCACAGTGATCTGTCCCATGCGGTCCGTGGCGTGAATATCTCCCGTCATTTCGTTGATGTGCACCTCGCCGATCTGATTGCCGATCTCAAGCGCCGCCGTGCGCGGCGCTTTAATGCGGTATTCCAATTCGAAGTCGCTAAGACCGGTGAAGGGCCGCACCAAAACATTGAATTTAGGGAACTTCGTTCTTACGATAACATCGTTGCCCTTGCGTTCGGGCGTGACCTCAATCCGATCCAATTTCTTCGGATCGATTCCAGGGGTCTTATCCCCTCTGACTTTGATGGATTTGACGGTTGTGATTTCGAGAACCGGCTCGTCCCATCCCTCCACCGTCACATCGCCGATACACTTCGGCATCCGAAGCGTACCGCCTGCCGGGAAATCGAGGCGATCCGTGTGTGTCCTCTGAAGGTCCTGAGCCCGCATTTCCGGCATTAACAAAACGCCGGACACAACCATCGTGAAAAATATGAATCTGCCCACGCTAGACCTCCTCCGACGAAATGGCCTCGGGAAGCACATCGTTATCGCCGGCCATCCATACGTAGAGCGTAGGCAGTAGGAAGATGCTCATCAGCAACGCCGCCATCAGACCGCCGACGATAACGATTGCGAACGGCCGCTGCGAATCCGACCCGATTCCGTGCGACGTCGCCGCGGGAAGCAGGCCCAGCATGGCCACCAGCATCGTCATCATGATGGGGCGGAGTCTGAGGATGGCGCCTTCTTGCGCCGCCGCCAGCACAGAACGGCCGCGAACACGGAGTTGGTTTATGTACTCGACCATGATCACTCCCACTTGGACGGAGACCCCAAACAAGGCCAGGAATCCGACGCCCGACGAGACGCTCAGGTTCGTCCCGGTGAACCATAGGGCTAGCAATCCGCCGACCGGCGCCATCGCTACGTTCACCAGAATCAGCGCCGACCATTTGAACGATCGGAACATCGAGTACAGGATCATGAAGATCAGCAACAACGTGAGTGGAATAATGATCGCCAGCCGCCTCTGCGCGCGCTGTTGCGATTCGTATTCGCCGGCCCAGTCGATGTGATAACCCGCCGGTAGCTGGACTTTTTGGTTTACCTTCGCGATAGCCTCTTCTACCGCGCCGCCCAGATCGCGGCCGCGCACGCTATATTTAATGGCCACGTAGCGCTGGTTCGCTTCGCGGTAAATCTCGGACGCTCCGTCCAGGGTTTGAATTTTGGCTAATTGTCCCAGCGATACCCGCTCGCCCGTAGGCGACAGCAGACGGATATCTTCGATCGCTTCTTTTCGATCGCGGAACTGTGGCAGATATCGAAGCACCAGGTCGTAGCGCTGCTCGCCCTGCAATACCTGCGTTACGGCGTTTCCGCCGACGGCCGTTTGAATGGCGTCCTGTACGTCCGCGACATTAATTTGATACCGGGCGGCTTTGTCGCGCTCCACTGTGACATTTAGGTTAGGTTGGCCGATCACGCGGAACAGGCCAAGATCCTGAATGCCCTTCACCGTTCGCATGACATTTACTATTTCGTCGCCTTTGGCTTCGAGCATCTTCAGATCGTCGCCGAAAACTTTAATCGCCAGCTCACCCTTGACGCCGCTCACCGCTTCCTCCATGTTGTCCGCGATCGGCTGCGAAAAGTTCCAAATAGCGCCGGGAATTTTCGACAGCTCCCGGTTCATAGCGGCGATAAGTTCGTCCTTGTTCTGATGGAAGGCGGGCCGCCATTCTTTTTTGGGCTTCAGATCGACGAAGAATTCCGTATTGAAGAATCCCGTGGTGTCCGTGCCGTCGTCGGGCCGGCCAACCTGGCTGGTGCATTGGGGAACTTCGGGGAACGAACAAAGGATCACGCGCGCTTGATTCGCCACCGCGGTGCCTTGTTGCTGGCCGGTGCTGGGCGCAAGCGTGCCGCGCACCCAAACCGCGCCCTCATCCAGGTGCGGCAGGAACTCGGAGCCCAACACAAAACCGCCCAGGATAATCGTCAAAGCAAAACCGGCCAATGCCACCGAGAGCGTCACCCAGCGCCATTCGATCGCGAACGCCAATGCCCTGCGATAGCCGTTCGTCAGAACGGACATGATTGGATTGTGCCACTCCCGGGTGCCTTTCCGGAAGAAAATGCTCGAGAGCACGGGCGCCAGAATCATTGAAAATATCAATGCGCCCAATAACGCGAAGGCTACAGTCCAGGCCATCGGTTTGAACAATCGCCCTTCCACGCGCTGCAGCGTGAAGATCGGTAAGTAGGCTGTGATGATGATCGCGATCGCGTAGAACACCGGCCGCTGTACTTCGTGCGCGGATTCCTTGATCTTCTCCATGGGAGTGCGATGATCGTTAGCATCCTGGCGCGATAAATGGCGGACAATGTTCTCCACCATGACCACCGCTCCATCCACCACCATCCCGAAATCGAGCGCGCCCAAGGAAAGCAAATTCGCGGGAATTCCCTTCAACTGCAAGCATGTCGCCGCGAACAGCAGCGAAAACGGAATAGTGATTGCCACAATCAGCGCTCCGCGCACGTTCCCTAGGAACAGGAACAGGATGATAACTACCAGAACGATGCCTTCCGACAAATTGTGCAGAACCGTGTCTGTGGTGTAACGCACCAGATCGCTGCGGTCGAGAAACGGCACCACTTTCACGCCCGGCGGCAAAATGCCATTGTTTAACTCATCGACCTTCTTGTGAATTCCCACCAGCGTCGAATCCGAATCCGCGCCTTTGCGCAACAGCACGATTCCGGACACGACATCGTCGTTATCGATGATCTTTCCGTTTGAAAGATGCCGCGCGCGCGCGAACTGCCCCAGCCGGATTTTCGGGCCTTGCTGCACCTCTGCGATATCCTTCACGCGCAGCGGAGTCCCGGTCTTTGTAAACAAGACCGTATTCTCGATGTCCTTGACGTTATCTATCAGCCCCACTGCGCGAACATTGACCTGCTGCAAACCCGCATTGATGAAGCTCCCGCCTGCGTTGGCATTGTTGTTGGTAAGCTGCTGCTCTACTTGCCCGATGCTCAATCCATACGCAATCAGCTTAGTCGGATCCAGCCGCACCTGATATTCGCGCGTTGGGCCGCCGAAACTGGCCACGTCTACCACGTTCGGAACCGATTTGAACTGCTTCTCCACCACCCAGTCTTCCAGCGTTTTCAGTTCCATCACGTCGTATTTGGGATTTGTGCTGTGCAGCGTAAAAAAGTAGATCTGGCCCACCGGGCTCCAATCGGTTCCCATCTGCGGCTGAACCCCTGTTGGAAGCGTCACCTGAGAAAGCCGTTCCAGCGCTTTTTCCCGGTTCCAGTCGTTTTCCGACTCGTCATCGAACGTGAGTTTGACATCCGACAAGCCGAATAACGAAAACGATCGCAATGCCGTTAAATGCGGAATGCCGTTCATCACGATTTCAATCGGAATCGTCACCTGCTGTTCGATCTGTTCCGCGGAGATCCCCGGCCATTGGGTGATGATGTCCACGTAATTGTTCGCGACATCGGGGTATGCTTCCACCGGTAAATTGTGGAACGAAATTGCGCCCCAGATAAAGAGAACCCCCGCAAGCGCAATCACCAGAATGCGATTGTTGAGCGCGAAATTGACTATGCCGTGGATCATGACTATCTCCTGTCTTACTGCTCTACCGTGCTCTGCATGGCCAGGGCATTCGAGACCACCCTATCGCCCGGCTTCAACCCCGACTTCACTTCTTGCAATCCGCCCTCGAGCATGTCGCCCGCAACCACTTCCGCGCGCCGGAAACGTCCCTGTTCCGCCGGCATGTACACCCACTCGCGATCGTGTAGATGTAAGATCGCGGTGGCCGGAATGGTGGCGCGCAGTTGCGTTTGGTCGCCGTGAAACGTCGCGGTGACAAACATTCCAAAGCGCATAAGACCGGGATTCTCCAACTCCAGCCGCACTTTAGCGGTGTGCAGATTTGGATCGAGGATCTGGCCGATATTCGCTATGCGCCCTCTCAGCACTCGATCGGGATAAGCGTTCAACCGGATGTCCGCGTACTCGCCCAGGTGCACCTGCGCGAGATTGTTCTCGTACACATCGCAAACGATCCATACATGCGAAGTATCGGAAATCGTAAGTGGATTCGGCGCTGTCAGCGCCTGAACGCCTGCGCCGGCTGTGATTTGTTGATCTGTGATGACGCCCGCCACGGGCGCGCGTACTTCGACAATTCCGGAAGGATGGTCGGGATCCGAGCCTAGCAGCCTCAAGCGCTCGGTTGCCGTTGTGGTATCGACTTTAGCGTTCTCCACCGCGGTTTGAGCGGCGATCTCCGCGTTGTCCGCGATTTCGACCGCGCTTTTGGCCACCGCGCCATGATCGAACAGTGTATGTGCGCGGTCTTGCTGAACCTTCGCCAGACGCTCATTCTCTGCTGCTTGCCGTTCGTTTTTCACGGCCTTCTGGTAATCCGAATAGGCGCCCGCGATGTCCGTGCTTTGCACTTTGAACAGAAGCTGCCCTTTCTTAACTTCATCGCCGAGCCGGGCATTGATCTCCACTACCCTTCCCGAAGCGAGCGAAGGCACCGGCACCTGGCGCGAAACGTCGGGGCTGACGACGCCGGTCACGCTCAGCTCAGGAGCGGCTAAGCGGCTGCCGGCGGTTACCAGAGGAAACTGTTCGGGGTTATCGACCTTGAAATTGTTGGCATCCAGCTCGGGTTCCACCTGCGCTGCCGGCGGCCCGGTATTGGCGGAAACTTCCTCGGCACTCCTGCCACACCCGGCAAGCACGACAAGAACAAGCGCCAGTAGGACAAGCTTCAGCTTGTCCCGTGGGGCAGGTTGCCAACCTGCGGCGGGTTGCCAACCCGCCTCTACGCGTGTGTCCAAACGACCAGTAGGCCGATTGGCAATCGGCCGCAGGTTAGCAACCTGCCCCACATAAGAGCCTCTCATGGAATCACCTCGCGGCCTACGGCCTGATTCATCTGCGCCGCCGTGGTCAAATATGAACCTACTAAATTGATAAACGCCAGCCGCGTATCGCGCAATGCCTTCTCCGTATCCAGGTAGTCCAGCAGCGACGCGCCGCCGTTCTGATACGAAAACTGAATCGTGTTGCGGTTGTCCTCCGCGATCTTCAGATACCGCTCGCGCGTGCGCAGCAGATTTTGCGTGCTCGCCAGCGTTTCGTAAGCCGAATCCACATCGCTCAAAACCTGCGCCTGCGTGGCATCCCGCAATCTCTCATTCCGGCCGATATCGATTTGCGTCCGCGCCTTCTCACCCTGATTCCGGTCGTTGATTCGTAACGGAATGCTGATATTGCCGCCGACGGTGTTATTCGCTAAAGGATTGCTGAACGATGCGTTGCGCGAATACCATCCGCCCACTGTGACATCGGCCGCGCCATTCGATACCGCAAGTTTATGGTTCAAGCGCGCAAGCTCGATATTTTGGGCCGCGGCCTTCAGATCCGGCCGGCTCTCCAGCGCGGCCTTGCGATACGCCTCCAGCGGCATCAACTCACCGCGGTAATCGAATGGCCCGTCAATGTCGAACTGATCGATGGGGGTCGTGTCGTTCAAGAATTGCCGCAGCTGAATTTTCGCCGTCCGTAAACTGACCGTCGCGGATGTAAGGTCCGATTCGAACTGAAACCGCTGCGCCTCCAACCGGTTCAGCTCCACTTGAGCGATATCTCCGGCGTCAAAGCGCGTGCGGCTTACCTCTAACTCGCGGTCCCAATACGCCAGGTTCTCCTGCGCGTTGGCGAGCACGGCCTTGGCTTGCAATGTCTGCACGAACGCGTTCCGTAGAGTAAAGAGCAAACCGCGCTCCTGATCCACGTACGTCGTGGCGCTAACCGCGGTGGACTGCTTGGCCACGTCGTAGCGCAAATTGCGCTTGTTCCCTCTCTCAACCAAATAGCTCGTGCCCGGAGTAAGCACCACGCCGCTCAAGGGCTGCCACACGCCTTGGTTCGGAGCGACCTGGAAGCCGTCGGCCGTGAGGGTAAAATCCGGATTCGGGCGCAGATGCGCCGTTATTTCGCCGGCGCGCGATTCGGCGATGCTGGCCTGAGCTGCTTTAAGCGAGGGATTCGCGGCCTCGAACCGTTCTTTTATCTGCTGCCAAGTGAGGCTGGTTTGGGCGTACACGCTCGAGCCCATACAGCCCGCCATGAAGAGGAAGCGTACATCCAATTTCATGAAAAATCCTCACGCGGCGGGTATTCCGCCGCATCAATTTCCTGAAAACCTAAAAATTTGAAAAAGACTCCGACGCAATGGGCGGCGAAATCCAGATGGGAAGGAGGACGCTAGATGCTTCGCCGCTTATGCCAGTCGCATAGGCGGTGCGCGGCCGAGCGAACTCAGGGACGACCATCGCGCAAGACCGGGTGTTTGCGGCCGCACCATGACGAAAAAGCTAACCACGACAGCCAGACGCAAGGGCGCGCACGTGAGGCCGTGGTCCGGGTCCTCGAGAATTGGAGCGAGCGTGCTCTGCAGGTGAGCTTTGTCGAATGCCGCCGATGAGGGCGCCGCATTTTGCAGATCCCCCAGCCGCACGCGATCGTCGCTTGCGGAAATGCACGGGAATAGCGCAACCGCGGCCAGGAAAACCGAAAGCGTACGGCGCAGACGAGCGCCGCGCGTCTGCATGCCCGGCGATACGCGGCTCCGCCAGAAGTTAAATCCCAGCGCGCCGACGCAGACCAGCACCCAGAGAAGGTTCAGGAGTGCTTCCGTCTTCGTCATCATTCACATGATACCTTGATCCATCTATATTCAGGTAACAGGAACTCGGCATCCGCATCTCCCATTTTTGACCACCGGAGGAGTCCATGAATCGCGAGCAATCCTTCCTTACCGACGTGCGGGAACTGCGGGCACGCGCCCGAGCCAGCCTTCAGCAGGGGCCCGTCACGCCGGATTACCAGGGAGACTTAAAGAAGACCATCGAAATTCTGCAATCCGTTTTAGCTACCGAAATCGTGTGTGTGCTCAGGTACACCATGAACGCGGTCGCCGCGCGGGGGCTGTCGAGCGATCCCGTTAAGGAGGAATTCGACGAGCACGCCAAAGAGGAACAGGCGCACATGCGCGCGGTCGCCGAGCGCATCAACCAGCTCGGCGGGACTCCCGATTTCAACCCCGAAGGTTTGCTGACGCGATCCGCTTCCCAATACAGCGTGGGCGCAAACCTGGTCGAGATGATCAAGGAGAATCTGGTAGCCGAGCGCATTGCCTGCGAGCACTACCGCGAGCTGATCCGCTACTTCGGCGACAAAGATCCCACCACGCGCGTAATGATGGAGGGCATTTTGACCAAGGAAGAGGAACATGCAAACGACATGCACGACCTCCTAGTCGCCCAGGAAGGCAAACCAATGCTGTCCGAATCCGCTTAGTGCCAGTGTGAGCCCGTAAGTACTAAGGCAGCCCTTAGTGCCTAAAGCAGAACTGTAATCCCGTTAGTACCTAAGGCAGAACCGTCCGCCGTCAGTACCTAAGGCAGAACTGTAATCCGTTAGCACCAAGGCAGAACCGTCAGCCGTCAGTACCTAAGGCAGAACTGTCAGCCCGCTGTGGGGCAGGTTGCCAAACCTGCGGCGGCTTGCCAAGCCGCCAAAGCGTCGAGCCAACTACTTCCGCTCCCGTTTCGGAAACGCCGACACCACCGGCGGCCTCAGCACCCGCAAAATAGAAGCCTTCAGACTCTCGAAGACCTCATCCGGCGACCGGCCTGCATCCACCAATTCAAACCCGTATGGTCCCGCAAGCCGGTCGAACACGCGGATCAACCGCGCCTGATAGCGGACGAAGCTGTCGCACATATCGCGTCCGAAGCGTGCGTCCATGCCGCTCTCCCAAAAATCGAAAGCGCCTTTGCCCACCACCACGCGCGAAATCAGGTCGTTTACTTCCGCTCGCAGATAAAGCACCAAATGCGGCACCAGCGCGAATCCAGCGGTGCGCTCAATCCAGGCGCGATCCTCGCCTCGCGCGATCGCCCGAGCGATCATCGAAAAGATATAACGGTCCGTCAGCACCACGAACCCCGCGCGCAACGCTGGAATGATTTCATTCTCCAGGCGGTCTGCGAAGTCCGTCAGATAAAACAACGTCATCGTGATCGGTCCGAGTGTGTTGCCCTCCTTCGCCTGGCGGATGCCCTTCGCGGCCAGCGCGGAGCGCGCCATTCCGGTATCGAGGACGGCGTGACCCAATTCCTCCAGCCATGGCCGCAGGCGTTGAATCTGCGTGCTCCGGCCCACGGCGTCCGGGCCTTCGATGACGATCAGCTTTCCTTGTAGTTCGGAAGTCTCCACTCCCGGCAGCGCTGTCCTGTAAAACGAAAGCGGCTCACGCGATAGCCCGGCCAAGCGGTATCTCCATTCCCAGAACCTCTGGCGGCCGCCTGCGTCCGATTTCCCGCACCACGATCCGCCGCATCTCCCGCTGCTGAGCTTCGATGGATTTCGTTGCATCGATCACGTGAAAACCCATCTCTTCGATCATGGCCTCATATTCCACAAGAATTCGGCCTTGAAATAGCCGGAAGCTCTCTTCAATATTCCGGCTGAGTCCCAGATCCATCCCCGCTTCGTAGTATTTCAGCGCATTCCGGCCGCCCAGAATGCGGCCCAGCGATACCTCCAGCGGAACCTTGAAATAAAAGGCGAGGTTCGGCTGCACGGCGAAGCGGTACAGATTCCGGACCCATGCCGGATCCACTCCGCGGACCACGTCGCGCGCAAAGGCCGTATAGGCGTACCGGTCTGCGCACACAACCGCGCCGGCTTTAAGCAGCGGCACGATGTAGCGTTCCATCCGGTCGGCGAAATCGGTCGCATGAATCAAGCTGAAGGTGGTTGGCGTGAACATCGCCTTCTTCTTGCCGCGGCTGGTGGTGTCGTGCACCAGCGGGGAAGAATTCCATTCGCTGAACGCGACCGCATAACCGCGCAGCCTCAGCCATTGAGACAACAGCGAAAGCTGTGTGGATTTGCCCGACCCGTCGATTCCTTCTACTACGATTAGCCGGCCCTTAAAACGTTGCGGAAGGAACAGAGGCATTGGACTTTAACTATGATAACGATTAGCGCGCAGCGTCGGCGCGGAAAGTTGGCGGAGAAGCTTAGATTCCAAACCCCGCCGCGTCAGGCTGCGTTGTGCGCGGGTTATTGTAGAGTTACCGTTTCCCGATTGCGGGGCGGCCCCGACTATGGCGCGATACGCCGCGATCGATATTGGAAGCAACTCCATCCGGATGCTGGCCGCCGAAGCCAGCCCCTCTGGTGAATTTGTCGAGCTGATCTCGTCACGCCGCGTGGTCCGCCTCGGCGAGTCCGTATTCCGGCAGGGCAGGCTCGACGCCGCCGCCATGGATCTCGCATGCGACGCTCTTGCCGGCATGGCCGGCGAGTATCGCAAGCTCGACGTTCAGGCCGTGCGCGCGGTGGGCACCGCCGCCCTTCGCGATGCCACCAACCGGGCCGAGTTCCTCGCGCGGGCGGCTCAAATCCTTGGCGTGCCCGTGGAGGTCATCTCCGGCCTTGAAGAAGCGCGCCTGATTCATCTAGGCGTGCAGGCGCGCTGGCCGCAGCCGCGCCACCGTCTTCTGATCACCGACATTGGGGGCGGCAGCGCCGAGCTGATCTTCAGCGAAAACGGCCACATGGCCGAAGCATTCTCAAAGCCGCTTGGCGCCGTCCGGCTCACCGCGATGTTTTTAAAAAGCGATCCGCCCGACCCGCGCGAGCTCGGCCGCATGGAGCGCTACATTCAAGAGCGCATCGCCGCCGCCGTGAAACGCCTGGGAGCGGCGCGCATCGAAAGAATGATCGCCACTTCCGCGACGGCGGCTGCCGCAGTCTGTGCGGCCAACGGCGTGCGGCGGTCGCGGCGTGACATGGCGGACAGATTTTTGGCTTCGGCGGCGCAAATCCAGCGGCTTTACACCGAAGTTGCTCATCGCGATCTGGAATCCCGCACGGGCATCACCGGTATCGGACCCCGGCGCGCGGAAATCATCGTTGCGGGCGTCGCCGTCCTCCACCAGGTAATGCGCAGCTTCAGCCTGCCTCGCGTCTACTACTCGACGGCCGGCGTTCGCGACGGCATCATTGCCGACCTGGCCACGCGCCGGTTGAACCAGCTCGATGCCGACCAGCGCCGGCTGGTCCGGGCCATCGGCCGCCGCTATGGCGTCGACCCGCAACACGCCCGCAAGGTGGCCCAGCTAGCGGCCAATCTGTTCGAAGCATTGGAGCCGCTACACAGGCTTCCGCCCGCCCGCGGCCGCATCCTCGAAGCCGCGGCGTATCTATACAACATCGGTCATTACGTCAACGATTCGCGGCACCATAAACATTCGCTGTACCTCGTCGTCAACACTGATATGCCCGGCTTCTCCGACCGCGAACACCTTGCTATCGCCAACCTTTGCCGCTATCACCGCAAATCCATGCCGCAATCCACTCACCCCGATTTTCAGATCATGGACGCCGAGGATCGGAACGCAGTGGTTCTGCTCGCGCCGCTATTGCGGCTCGCGGTAGCTTTTGATCAAAGCCAGGAGCAAAAAATCGACCGCCTTGAAGCCGCCAGCCAGGATCGAACCGTGGAAATTCGCCTGCTCTCCAGCGGCGACACAGACATCGAGCAATGGCATGCCTCGCAGGTCGCCGGAGTTTTTCGCGAGGTGTACGGCCGCCAGTTGATCATTCGGGCCAAGCGAATTCCGCAGCCAGCCGATCTCACTCCGAACGGTATTCCGCATTTTCCCGCTAAGACGGCCCGCTGATGAGAACCGCGGAAAAAACTCTCGACCGGTTTGTCGAAGCCAGCCTTCAAGAACGCCTCAAAAAGCTTTCATCCGAACTCCGCAAGACAGCGAAAGATCCGAAAAATCCCGATCACATTCATGATTTGCGTGTTGCCGTCCGCAGGTACACGCAAGGTCTTCGCGTGTTCAAGCACCTGCTGGATCGGAATCGTGTCAAGAAAATGCGGCGCAGGCTCAAAAAGATCATGGACGCGTGCGGGGCCGTCCGCAATTGCGACATCTCGCTCGAGGTGCTGCAAGTTTCCGGCGCGCCGGTTCCCGGCTCTCTCGATCGCCGCTTGAAAAAACTGCGGTCCGAGAAAGAACGCGATCTTGCGCAGTTGTTGGAGAGTTCTAGCGCGACAACGAAAACCAAGCGATGGGAAGATTGGCTTAAAGCCGAAACAGGGCCGAATCAAACCATTGCGTCCACCGCCCGCCGCGTTTTAGCGCCGTTGAGCAAGCAGTTCCTGGACGCCGGCGTCCAGGCAGCCGCTGCGCAAGCCACGCCGATCGAGATGCACCGCTTTCGTCTGCAAGGCAAACGGATTCGATACACGTTGGAAATCTTTGGCCCGATAGCCGGCCCGGATTGGGAGCAATGGATCGCCACTATTCGCGATTTGCAGGAGCGCTTGGGCGGTATTAACGATTGCGCCACAACGCGCGACGTGATCGCCGACCCCAGTGGCGACCAAGCCTTGCGCGAGGCAGAATCGGCGCTGGAGGTGCTCCTGCGCCAGCGTGTGGCTGCTTTTCATGAATATTGGAACGCCAATCTCGGACCAGATCAACGCCGCCACTGGCTCTCTAAAGTTCGACAAATAGGAAAATCCGAATGAATATCTCTATTCTCAGGCATGGCACAGCGGAAGATAAGGGGACCAAACCCGATGCCGAAAGGCGTCTCACGAAAGAAGGTGAACGGGAACTAAGAGCCGTATTAAGGCTCGCGCGCAAGGCTGGAATCAAGCCGGCGCTCATCTTAACCAGCCCGCTGATCCGGGCTGTGGAAACGGCGCGGATCGCCGAAGCCGAATTAGGTTCCAAGAACATCGCGGAGACCAAGGCTTTGCTTCCGGCAGTCGCGCCCGCTCAAGTATGGAAGGAAATTCGCTCGCATCACGACGCCGGCGAGATCATGCTGGTGGGGCATGAGCCGCAGCTTAGCCGCATTGCGGGCTTTCTGCTCGAGTCGCC
>JAFAQY010000077.1 GCA_019261985.1 Bryobacterales bacterium
CCGAGTATCGAGCCAAGCGCGAGGAGCTTCGCCTTGCCGAGATCGAACTAATGCGCCAGCGTGAACACGTAGCTGAGCTTCGCCGCCATCTCCCTCAGGGCGCTCCTATCCAGGACTATCAGTTTGAAGAGGGGCCGCGGGACCTCAATGGTGGCGATGCGCCGGTGCGCACCGTCCGGCTCAGCGAACTCTTCACCAAGCCCAATCGCTCGCTCATCATCTATCACTTGATGTACGGAAAGCGGCAGACCAAGCCTTGCCCAATGTGCACCGCCTGGCTCGACGGCGCCAACGGTGTAGCCCACCACCTCGCTCAGAATCTCGACTTTGCCGTCGTCGCGGCTGCCGATATCCCCGCTCTACGCGCGCACGCTCGTGCACGCGGCTGGGACAAGCTGCGACTCCTCAGTGCTGGGAACAGTACATTCAAGTATGATTTCGGCAGCGAAGATCGCGAAGGGCATCAGGACTCCACGATTTCTGTTTTCATTCGCGACGCTGATAGCACTTTGCGTCACTTCTACTCAGCGCATCCTCGGATGGCCCCAGACATTCCGGAGCGCGGCATCGACTTGCTCGCCCCAATCTGGCACTTCATGGACTTGACGCCGCAAGGCCGGGGCGACTGGTACGCCAGCCTTAACTACGGCACCAAAGTATACGCCGTTTCCACGTAGGAGCTAATACCATGGTCATGGCGGGGTTGGTCTCACGGCTAAGGCGAGGGAAAGGAGCAGTTTGCAAATGACGAACGAAAAAATAATCATGCTGATTGAAGCAAAGATTCAGCCGCAGCGCCGGGCGGAGCTTGTCGAAGCCGCGCGCGAATACCTGCCGCTGGTGCGGGCAGAACCGGGTGTCGACGGGTTTTACCTGACCGTGCGAAAGGACGACCCCAATACGTTTGTTTTTTACGAGATCTACAGTTCGCAAGCCGCACAGGATTTCCATCTGCAACAGGAGTTCACTAAGAAATTCCTAGCGACGCTAAAGAGCGCGCAGGCTGGAGAACGAGTGCGAACAAATCTGGTCGAATTGGCTGCGGAAGCAAGCGCACTCTGATCAGGGCATGGAATCCAGCAGCTTGCCGCTGGAATCCGGCGCCACGAGCTTCGCCGCTTCCACGCGAAGATCGAGCTCGGCATCCTCCAGCACTTCGCGCCCGCGCTCCCGGGCAGAGTGGCACAACTGCTCGATTTGCCGCTAGCGCCCGGGGGGGCATTGGTGTTTCCACTTCGGCTTCAGGCGGGTTGAGCTTCAAAGGGGCAAATTCAAGCGTTGTGCTAAGGCCGGCCACCAGGGCGTCGGGCGGAGAAACGGTCCGAGGTTCTGGACGAATGCCAGGTCCCGTTCCTCGATGGCTTTCTCTGCCCATTCGGCGGCGCGATCCAGTTCCCCGCGAACCGCATGGAAAATGGTGAGGCCGGAACCTCCGTTCACCGCGCCGGATTTGAGCTTGTCAATCAAAGCGGCCGCCCTGTCTTCCGCGCCGGCCCGCCCGAGCATCGCAGCCAGCAATCCAGCTGTCAGGCTCGACCAAGGAATAATGGCGTGGGCCTTTTCCGTTAACGTGAGCGCCTCCTCAAACCTCCCCTGCTGTGCGCATAGAGAACCGAGCGTACCCAGGGCATGAGGAAAGTCCGCATCAATTTCCAGGACCTCCCGTAGTTGGGCCTCGGCTTCCTTGACCCTGCCTGCCAGCCGGAGACCACGCGCGAAATGGTGCCGGTACAAAAGATTTAGCGGATCTCCTCCGAGTCCCCGCGCCATAGCGTCCAGCGCCTCATCAATCCGGCCAAGCGGCAAAACGTGATGGTTCCCATACCAAAACAACACATCGCGCGAGACGGGTTCCCTGGCCAGCGCCAGGCGCCAGTGCCGCTCCGCCCTCTCCCAGTCGAGCTCGCAAGGACCGATGCAGCAACCCAGCAGCGCATGGGCTTCCGGCAGAGAAGGATCGACACGTAGTGCTGCTTGTTCGGCTGCGATGGCCAACGGAATAACTTCTTGCCATCGCCTGAAGCCTATATTGGCCTGCATCGTGTAATACAAGCCCAGGAAACTATGCGGTAATGCGAATTGCCCGTCAAGCTCGATAGCACCGTCCAGCAATCCCCTGAACTCTGGAAGCAATTCCGGCCGCATCCCGTTGAACCACAAATTGCGGGCCTTGAGATATAGCTCATAAGCGCGAACATTGGGCGTGTACTGCCGGACGCGTGAGGCGTCTGGCGACAGCTTGACGCGTAGGGATGTCGTGATGGCCGGCGTAATCTCGTCCTGTATTACAAAAATGTCGGTCAAGTCGCGGTCATAGCGCTCTGACCAGAGATGAAAACCATCGCTCAGCTTCACGAGTTGTGCGGTAACCCGCAGGCGGCTGCCCGATTTGCGAACACTGCCCTCAAGGATGTGCTCGACATTGAGCCTTTTGCCGATTTCGCCGAACTCAATATCCTTCCCTTTGAAATAAAACGAGGATGTACGAGCGGCGACCTTCATCCCCGGCACATTCGCCAAAGCATTAATGATTTCCTCGGCTAATCCTTCGGCGAAGTATTCGTTCTCTTTGTCCGCGCTCATGTTTGTGAACGGCAGCACCGCGATCGATGGGCCGCTCGGTGTAGGCGGCAACATAGTCTCCGCGTCGGCCCGTTGAAGTGCCGTTCCCAATTCGGCCATGCTCTGAAAGCGCAGTTCTGGCGTTTTAGCCAGGCATCGACGGATGATGCGCTCGATTGCGCCTGCGTCTGGCAGGCCAAGCGGAGGTGGATCCTCATGAAGAATCGCGTGCATTGTGTCTATGGTGGATTTCCGCTGCCGCCACGGATGCCGGCCTGCGATAGCCTCATAAAGAATGATTCCGAGCGCGAACTGGTCGCTGCGCCCGTCCATTTCCTCGCCCCTAATCTGCTCCGGCGACATGTACGCCGGCGTTCCCACAATCTGACCGGGGATGCTTACGCCGGCGGTAAGTATCTCTTCGTTGTGCGCACGCGAGTGCGAAATCCGTTTCGCCAGCCCAAAGTCCAGCACCTTCACGTAACCGTCGAAACGAACCATGATGTTCGCCGGCTTGAGATCGCGATGAATGATACCCGCTTTGTGAGCGGCTCCGAGCGCCTCAATCACCTGGCCGATGACAACGAGGCGGCGCCCTAGCGTTGGCGAATGCCTGAGCCAGTCTCCCAAGGTTTCGCCCTGCACCAACTCGGTCACGATATATGCGGCGCCGCACGGCAGTGAGCCGACGTCGTAAAGTGTGCAGATATGGGGATGGTTCAAAGACGAGATTGCCCGGACTTCACGGTGAAAGCGCTCGCTGAACTGTTCGCGGCAGGTTTTAATGGCGACGGCGCGGCCGAGCCGGGTATCGATGGCGCGGAAGACTTCGCCCATGCCGCCCGCGCCCAGGGGCGCTTCGACGCGGTACGGTCCCAGTTGCGATCCCGGCGCTACTACGGCGGTTAGCGTTGCCGGTTCGTCCAGAATCTTCCCGCCGGAATCCTCCGCCAGCATTCGTTCGACTTCAGCTCGCACGTCGGGATCGGCACTTGCAAGCGCTTTGCGCCCGCGCTCCCGAGCGGACTGGTACAACTCCTCGATTTGTCGCCGGCGCTCCGGAGTCACAAGCTTTCACCAGAATATCTCTGATAATAGCCGCGCCTCTGGTGAGCTGCAACCGCGGATGTGAAAGGCCATCCGATGAAGCGGGAAACGCTCATATCTTCCAGGCCGGCCCTGGCCGGCATCACTGCACTTGTTTCTGCTACACATAAAAAATCCCCACGATGCTGAGGTCCCCACCTTGAATTCCGATCTCTACGAACATCCCGCGCTCTACGACGCGCTGCTTCCGGTCCGCGCACACTTGCCCTATTACATGGAGCTCGCCCGGCAGTCGTCCGGCGGCATATTGGAATTAGCTTGTGGAACAGGCCAGTTGACAGTGCCGCTTGCCGCCGCGGGATTGCCGGTGGTTGGGCTTGACCTATCCGCGCCGATGCTCAATACAGCCAGGGAGCGCGCGGCGGCGGCAAACGTCTCTGTTGAGCACTTGCTTGGCGACATGCGCAATTTCAATCTGGGCCGCGGGTTTGGGCTGATTTTCGTTGCGCGCAACTCGCTGCTGCACCTGCATTCGACCGAAGATATCCTGGCAACGTTCGCGGCCATTAAGCGCCACTTGGCGCCTGGGGGCATTTTCGCGTTCGACATATTCAATCCAAATATCCCGAGACTTGCGAGGCCAGCCCAGCAACGTTTCCCGGTCATGCAGGTAGAAACAGAGTTGTTCGGCACGCTTTCTGTGGAAGAGACCAATGACTACGATGCTGCCGCACAAGTTACGCGTGCCCGTTGGTACGTTTCCGCCCCCGGGAAACCGGATGCCTGGATTCTACCTATGGAATTAAGAAGCATCTTTCCGCAGGAGCTGCCGCTGCTTCTAACTGCCCGGGGCTTTCAGCTCAAAAGTCGCGTGGGGGATCTATACGAAACATCGTTCGATTCCAACAGTCGCTCGCAAGTGTGTCTATGTGTGGCGGATTAGCCCCTGGCCCTGGGCCCTAGCCCCTGGCCCCTGCTGTTTGACTTGCACACGCGCCGGATGTATTGTCGTACGGACGACCAGCATGGAACGGATAATCGTTCTGCCGTGTGCGATTCTCATCTTCTCGCTTGCGGTTAACGGGGCCGCGGCTAATACGCTAAGGGTCTGCGCCGATCCCGATTACCTCCCCTACTCGAATCGGGCGGGCGAAGGCTTTGAGAACAAAGTTGCGGAAACAGTCGCGAAGGCCTTGGGCGAAACGGTCTCTTATACCTGGGCGAGTTATCGCGGCCATGGCGGCTTTCCACAATTCCTCGCCTCCACGCTCGACGCGAAAAAATGCGACGTCGTGATGAACATTCCCTACGGCAGCCGCGAAGAGCTGACCACCAAGCCGTATTACATTTCCTCGTACGTGTTCGTTTTTTCGAAAGCCAAAAACTACTCGATTTCCAGCATGGATTCGCCCGCGCTCAAGAGCCTTCGAATCGGATTTGAGCGCGAGACGCCGGCCGAGGAGGGCGTGAAGCTCCGCGGCATGATCCCCAGGGCAACCGGCTTTGATATCGCCGATGACCCGGAGCAATCCCCCGCGGTCATGCTGAAGGCCCTGGCGGCGGGCAAGATCGATGTGCTGGTTACGTGGCAACCCTCCATCGGCGGTTTTCTTCGTAATTACCCGAACTTTGAAGCCGTCCCGGTTCCGAATTCGCGCACGCTGGGCAGCCCCGAGCAGTACTCGTTTCCAATGTCGATGGCGGTTCGCAATGGCGATCAGGCCATGAAGGCAAAGCTCGACGCGGTAATCCAGCAGCACGGGGCGGAAATTGAAACCGTTCTCACCCGCGCGGGCGTGAAATTATTTAGTGCACAGGAGAAGTGATGCGAGTTTTCGTTTCCATATTGGCGGCGCCGCTACTGCTTGCCGCGCAGGCTACCACCGCCAAAGCGCCGGGAAAGATATACACGTACAAGCTGAAGGACGGCTCCACGCGGCAGTTGGATTTTCCCATTTACGCGGACGGCAAGGGTCCGAAGGTTACGAAAGACATTTTCAAGGGGTATGCGCTGTACAACTCCTATTGCTATCGCTGCCATGGCACGGACGCCACGGGCGGGGAACTGGCGCCCGATCTAAGGACATCCCTCAATTCCGGAATGAAGCAGCAGACTTTCATATCGATCGCAATGGTAGGCAAAACCGCCAAAGGCATGCCGAGTTGGTCCGGCTTTATCAGCCCTGAAGACATGATCAAGGTCTACCGCTACGTAAGGGCGCGCAGCCTGGATCTAGCGCCCACGGGCAGGCCTCCATCGGAACAGGATTAGGAGTAGGGCAGGCTTCAGCCTGCGGCGGACTTCAGTCCGCGCCTCAAAGGAAGGAGAAGTTGAGATGAAACTGTCAATGCCATGTTGCACATTGTGTTTGATGGTCGCGCTTGCGGGCTGCGGCACCGACGCCTCAACCGGCGTCAACTCAAAAGGGGGAGGCTCGGAAGCGGGCGATTGGACCATTCCGCTCGGAAGCTATAGCGCGGTCCGCCACAGCTCGCTGAAACAGATCGATAAAACGAACGTAAATAAGCTGCAGATGGCATGGACCATGTCCACAGGCACGCTGCGCGGCCAGGAGGGTCAGCCGCTGGTCGTCGGCAACATGCTGTACTTCGAAAGTTCGTATCCCAATTACGTCTACGCGGTGAACCTGGATGACGTGGGTAAGATCGTCTGGAAATTCGCGCCGGAGCAGGACAAATTCGCGCCATCGGTGGCGTGCTGCGATGTCGTCAATCGCGGGGTCGCCTACGCGGATGGAAAGATTTTGGCCGCCGCGCTCGACACCAAACTTTACGCGCTCGACGCCAAGACCGGCAACGTGCTTTGGACCGCGACAAATGGCGACCCGAAGCTGGGTCAAACGATGACCAGCGCTCCATTAATCGTGAAAGACAAAGTGATCGTCGGGATCGCGGGCGGAGAGTACGGCGTCCGTGGATATATGACGGCCTACGATCTTAACTCCGGCAAGCAAGTCTGGCGAGCCTACAATGTCGGTCCCGATCAAGATATTCTTGTCGACCCGCAAAAGACTCTCGACGGCGCCACCGGCCAGCCCGTAGGACAAAACTCAAGTCTTAAGACGTGGAGCGGCGATGAGTGGAAGCTCGGCGGCGGGACTACATGGGGCTGGTACAGCTACGATCCGCAGCTCAATTTGTTCTACTACGGCAGCGGAAATCCGGGCACGTGGAACCCCACTCAGAGGCCGGGCGACAACAAGTGGTCGACAACGATATTCGCGCGCAATCCCGATACCGGCGTCGCTGCGTGGGCATATCAGATGACGCCCCACGATGAATGGGATTATGACGGCATCAACGAAGGCGTGCTAACAGACACTGCCGTCGACGGCCAGACCGTCCCGACAATCACGCATTTCGATCGCAATGGCTTCGCGTATGTGCTGGATCGCCGCAGCGGCAAGCTGCTTCGCGCGAACAAATTCGATCCGTCAACCAATTGGGCCAAAGAAATCGATCTGAAAACCGGGCGGCCGGTGCTCAACCCCGACAAGGAAACGCACGAAGACGTGAACGTGAAGGAAATCTGTCCGGCGGCGCAAGGGGCGAAGAATCATCAGCCGGCATCGTACGACCCGCGCACCAAGCTCTTCTACGTCGGGACCAATCACATTTGCATGGATTACCAGGCGTTCGGAGTCAAATACAAGGGCGGGTTCCCGTACGTGGGCGCCATTTTGAGCATGTATCCCGCCGACCACGGGAACACGCGCGGCAGGCTCATCGCCTATGATTCGGTCAGCGGGCAGACGAAGTGGTCCGTCGACGACACCTTCCAGGTCTACAGCGGGCCTTTAACCACCGATGGCGATGTGATCTTCTACGGAACGCTGGATGGCTGGTTCAAGGCCGCGGACGAGGCGACGGGAAAAGAGCTGTACAAATTTCACGCGCCCTCGGGAATCATCGGCAATCCGATCACATACACGTATAAAGGAAAGCAGTACGTAGCCGTCCTGTCCGGCGTCGGCGGATGGGCCGCCATTGGGCTGGCCGAGGGCTTAACGAAAGGCACAGAAGGACTCGGCGCGGTCGGCCTCACGACATCGCTTGCCGACTACACCAATCTCGGCGGAACGCTGATGGTCTTCGCACTGGAGTAATAAACTATGAAGCATTCTCAAGCGGGCCTTGTAATGACGCTTGCCGTGGCGGCGGGAGTGGCTTTCGGCGCTCCCGCTACCACCGAAGCGCCAAAGACGAAGAAGTCTTTGACCAAGCCGCTGGTGATCGAAGACCAGGGCAGCTTCTTTATTGGAGGCGTGCCCAAGGTCACCACTTACGCCTCCGCGCCCACTCCAAACAATCCCAATACCAGCCTGCCGAATCAGATCACCATCGGGCAGATGTATGTGCAATTCGAGATCCCGGCGGTGAAGAAGCGTGGAATGTTTCCCGTCATCATGGTTCACGGATCCAGCCACACGGCGGCCTGCTTGGAATCGACGCCCGATGGCCGCGAGGGCTGGTATCCCTATTTCGTTCGCAAAGGGATCTCGACCTACCTCGTGGATCAAGCCGGGCGCGGACGCTCTGGCTTCGATGAATCGGTGATCCACGAAGCCATGGCCGCGATTCGAGCGGGCGATGTCCCCGCCGCCCTTAAGCTGCTGCCGGCTTTCCAGCGCATCACCGATAACGGCGCGTGGACGGCGTGGTTCGGGCATTTGGATCCGCCGGGATCGAACATTCTTACGGGCAAACTTATCCGGCATGGCGATCCCAATGATCCTCCCGATGACGACGCGCTGCACACGAACGACTACTTCCCGGCGTATCCGCTGACCTCGACGGACCCGGCCGTCGCGGCGCGATCGGGCGCCATCGGCAGCGCGCCCGCCGGGCCGAACGAGTATTACGCGCTGAACTATTACAAGGAATTAGTTCCCAACGCGGAAGCGACGCTGCCGGGATCGATTTGCCAAACCTGCGATCCCAAGGAGCTCGCGCCCGCGAATACCTGGACTCCGCTGGATCTCGCGATGCTGGTAGAGAAACTCGGCGGAGCCGTGGTCGCAACCCATTCGCAATCCGGCATCATGGGCCACCATATGGCGCGCATCCTGAAAGAGCATGGCCATCTGGATATGTTGAAGGGCTTGATCACCATCGAAGGTTCCTGCTCGCTGCCTAACAGCGGGTTGAAGCCGGAGGACTTCGACCATATTCCGTACCTGGCGCTGAAGGGCGATTACACCGCCACCAGCGAAGTGTGCCAGACGACGGTGAATCAAATCAACGCGCGCCGCTCCGCGGGCCAAGGCGCCGCGAAGGCCGAATACATCAAACTGGATGAGATCGGCAATCCGGTCTTCAAAGGCACCACGCATATGATGATGGATGGCTCCAACAATCTCGAAGTCGCCGACGTAATCCTGAATTGGTCGGACGAGAACATTCTGGGCAAGAAAGGGAATGCCAAGCCAAAGAAGTAAAGTAGGAGCTAATTGCAGTTGTAGGGCAGGCTTAAGCCTGCGGCGGGCTTCAGCCCGCCCCTAGGAGGATTCCATGTTCAAGAACCACCGCGCGCTAGCCGCGGTTATCGCATTGCTTTCCATCCCCGCTGCCGCGCAGAACGCGAAACAAGCGGAGCCGCCGAAATCGCTGCGCCTTTATGTTCTCGATTGCGGCAAGATCACGGGCGTAAACGGCGACTCCATGGGCTTTAAGCCGGGCGAATTGAAGACAGCGGACATGATCACGCCTTGCTTCCTCATCGTGCATCCGCGCGGAACCATGATTTGGGACACCGGCGAAATCCCCGACAGCGCCTTCCAGAGCGGCGTGACACCGCAGAAGCAGGGAGCGTTCACGGTCGACCGGCCGCTGCTGCCGCAGTTGGCTGCGATCGGCTATACGCCGGCGGACATCACCTATCTGGCTCTTTCGCATTATCACGGCGATCACGTGGCCAACGCGAGCCTGTTCGCAAGCTCAACCTGGATCGTGCAGAAAGGCGACCGCGATGCGATCTTCGCTCAGCGCCCCACGAATGAGAAAAAGCTGGGCGGGGTCGGCGATCCGGCCTACTTCGCCGCCCTAAAAAACAGCAAAACGTTGCTGCTCAACGGCGAGGATCACGACGTCTTCGGCGACGGAACCGTAGTTATTAAATTCACGCCAGGGCACACACCGGGTCATCAATCGCTGTACCTGAAGCTAGCCAAAACAGGACCCGTGTTGCTGTCGGGCGACTTATATCACTACCCCGAAGAGATCACGTACAAGCGCATCCCAAGCTTCGACTTCGATAAGGACCAGACCGCCAAGAGCCGCGCGATGATCGAAGACTTCGTGAAGAAGAATAACGCGCAGTTGTGGATTCAGCACGATTACACCGCCGGTAGCAAGAGAAAAATCGCGCCCGAGTATTACGATTGAGTCGCGGCTTGCGCGGAGTCGCGCCGGACAACCTCTTTCAGCGCGGTTTTCAGTTCCGTTGTTTCCGGCAGCGCGATTCCGAAATCGTTTTCAAGGCAGGAGCACAGCGCATCGGCGCCGGCTAGAACCCGCTTTTCCGTTCCATCCGCGCGGTGGATCGCAAGCTGGGTATTGCGGAGCGCATAGCGTCCCTCCGGCTTCACGATCGCGCCTAGCAACGTGTTCCGGAAGAAGGAACCGGGATGATTGCACAAGAACCAATTTGAGACCTCGTAATCCGAGGGAAACTGCGCTTCCAGCGTGAATCTATACAACGCGCTCCACTGCCCATTGATGCACGCTTCGAGCACGAAGCCGTGATCCAGTGGCAGCAGACGGTGCGCCTCATGCGGCGTTGGCTGGGCCACATTCGCTTCCAGGCGCAGCGGAGCGGTTAAAACATTGCCGCCAAACCCGACATCGGCGATATATTGCCGCCCCTCCGCGGTCACCAGAAGCAGCATGTGGCTGCGCGGGCCGATAGGGTTGGTCGGCGGCGCGCCCCACAGTACGCGAGCGGCCAGGCTCGTCACCGGGAAACCGAGCGCCTCCAGCGCATTCCGAAATAGAGTATTGTGCTCGAAGCACCACCCGCCGCGCCCGCCCGCCACCATTTTCTTATGTAGCGATTCCACATCCAGCGCAACCGGCCATCCGAGAAGCGGATTGAGATTTTCGAAAGGGATTACGGCCGGATGCAGCGCATGTATTGCATTCAGCAGATCGAGCGTCGGCGTTCGCGGTCCGGAGTAACCGATCCGATCGAGATACGCGTCAACATCAAACCCGGCAGGCATGCTCTCAGGATAACTTCGCGCTTAGGGCTTCTTGGGCTGGTTTGGTTTCACTCGCGGGTCGGTGACGATCACGAAATCGCCTTTGCCGTTCATGTCCTCTTTCCAAGACGGGAACGATTTGTCGCGGAGGATGGTGACGACTAGGCTGGTCGTGCCGGGCCGGTAGCGTTCAAGATGCTCGAGGATGCCTTGATGGTACTCGCTGTGGAAGGAGCCGTTAATTTGCAGCACGTGCATGCCGGGATGCTGGTTCAAGAACTGCGCAATCGAGTCCGCCATCGCCGCATCCCAAAGACTCTGCGCCTGCAGCGCGTAATCCGATTCCGCCGAATGCGCCGCCGAATGCCCCGGAGCCGCGCCGGCGGACTTAATCGCGGATTTCACTTTGCCCATTTGCTCATTCATTTCGCGCTCGAACCGCTCTCGATAGGCTTGCGAGGCGGGTGCGTATGGCAGCGGTGGGAGCATCCGTTTCGCCTCGCCGCTCAAGGGCAGCAAAGCCGTCTGTCCTTTCTTACCCACCACATCCACGTATCGCTTCGGAGCGTTGGCCGCGATCACGGGCATGTGCTTTTCTTTTGCGATCTCGACCAATGGCCGGTAATCGGTGCGGTAGTTGCTCCAGGCGCGGCCGCTGGCGATCAAGTCCCTCTCTTCGATCACGCCGCTCAGATATTCGTCCACAACTCCTTGTACGTCGCGATCGAACATTTCGAGCGAAAGCGCCCAATCCTGGCCGGCGACGCGCCTCAGGATCTCCGCCTCCAAATAATGCGCGACCGCATCGTCATGGCTCTCGCCGAGAAATGTCACGTCTAAAGGCTTGGCAGCCTCGATGACATCGTCCAGCGTGGCAGGTTTGCCATCTCCATGAAAAACCCGGCAATTCTCTTCCGTAACCGGTGTCTGCGCGCTAAAAGCGCAAAGCGCTACGAGCAGGCCGCTGAGCGCGCGACGCATCAATACCAGCATATCCACTCTGCACGGGGTGCCAGTGGTCTTACACTATTGCACCGCGATGGTCACGCTCTGCTGGCTTTCCGCGCTCCCAACCTGAACGCTCACCGGTACCGCACTACCGCTGACGCCGGAAGGTACGCGGATATCGACGCGAATAGTTCCGGCCGGCAAGCCCTTTGCGCCTCCGGCGTACGACACCGCCGCCTGCAGCCCGCCTACGGTCGCGGTAACAGTCTGGAGCGGAGTCGCGGAACCTGGGCCGTTTGGCGCGCCGTCGCGGACTACCGGCGCGATTAAACCGTAGCCGGTCAAATATAGCGAGATGACATGCCCTTGCGTAACCGGACTGCCCGCTGCGTTAAGCGAGCCATCTTCATTCATGGCGACAGCTTGCCCAGCGCCGGTCTCGTCCAGCGTGAACAGGCCGGGCGCGGCAGATGCGACTTCAACCGGAAGCTGAGCGGACAGTCGGCCGCCATACTGGATCGTGATCGCGCCTTTACCGGGCGTAACCTCATACGGAATCTGGATGCCGATCTGGTTCGCCCAAGCATACAAGACCGGGGCTGGAACTCCGTTCACGCTGACCGAAGTGCCGCCTGTTTGCATCGGGATGTCGGAGCCGCTCTGATAGACAGCCAAATCCGAGGGTCCGATCCCATTCCCATAAATGGTGACGGTCTCTCCAGGGGAAATTGGACCTGTAAGATTGCTTGCGCCATTTGTCACGACCGCAGCCGACGGAGTGGATGAAACAGGCTGAAGCAGGCGAATTACGTTATTCGCCCGGTCGGCGATATACAGGTTTCCGGACGCGTCCAGCGCTATCGCGAAAGCATTGTTAAACTGAGCGTTCAAAGCCGGGCCATTGTCGCCCGAGTAGCCTGGCGTTCCGGTACCCGCGATGGTATTGATAATTCCGCCCGAGTTCACCACGCGGACCCGGTTGGCGCTGGCATCGACGATAAACAGATTGCCTTGTTGATCTATTACCACCGAAGCGGGAATCGCCAAGGAGGCGCTGGTTGCAGGACCGCCGTCGCCGGAAGTCGCCGCAAAGCCGTTGCCGGCAACAGTGGTAATGGTTCCGTTCGGCGTCACCTCGCGAATAACATGATTCCCCGAATCCGCGATGTAGACGTTGCCGGAAGAATCTACCGTGACCCCCGCGGGGCCGTTGAGTTGCGCCTGCGCGGCTTGGCCGTTGTCGCCTGCATAGCCGGCGATTCCAGTCCCCGCGAGCGTGGAAATCCCGCCGCCCGGAGTAACTTTGCGCACCACCTGATTGCTGAAATCCGCAATGTATAAGTTTCCCGCGCCATCTAAGGCCAGCCCGATCGGCGAATTAAGCTGAGCGTTTGTCGCCAATCCGCCATCGCCCGCGTAACCCGAGTTGCCATTGCCTGCGACGGTAGAAATATTGCCGCCCGATATTTTCCGGACCCGCTGACTGGCGGTGTCGGAAAAATATATGTTTCCAGCGTTGTCTATTGCAAGCCCGCTCGGGAAGGACAATTGGGCGCTGGCGGCTGCGCCTCCATCCCCGGAAAAACCGGGAGTCCCGTTGCCCGCCACCGTGGAGATTGTGCCATTCGCCGCAATCATTCTGATGCGTTGATTATTGGTGTCGGCGATATACACGATTCCGCCGGGCGCGACGGCAACACCGGCGGGCGCGCTCAACAACGCGTTCTGTGCAGCGCCGCCATCTCCGGAATAAGACGTAATCCCGTTGCCTACGACGGTCGAGATCGTGCCGGACGTCGTGATCTTACGAATGCGGTAATTGAGTGAGTCGGTGAATACGACATTACCCGAAGAATCGACCACGACGCTGGAGGGCCGGTTGATCTGCGCGCCGGTTGCGGAATTGCCATCTCCCGAAAACCCGACAGAGCCATTGCCCGCGAAAGTGGTGATCTTGTTACCCGCGACTTTGTAGATGTAATTGGTGCCGGTGTCGGTGACAAAAAGATTACCGGAGGAGTCTACCGCCACTCCGCGCGGCTGTCCCAGAATGGATGCTGTGGGGATGCCGCCCTCTGTATAGGTGCTTCCGCCCCCCACGAAGGTCGTAATCACACCGGACGTGTTGACCTGCCGGATGCGTCCATTACCGGTATCGGCGATATACAAATTCCCGGCCGAGTCGAATGCGAGATCCACGGGAATGCTCAACGCCGCGACGGTCGCGGCGTTGTTGTCAGCCGCAAAACCCTGAATGTGGTTGCCCGCAAACGTGGTGATGATTCCGTTTGAAATCTGACGAATTACGTTGTTGGCGGAATCCGCGATATAGAGATTGCCGGAGGAGTCCAATGCAAGCCCCATCGGGAGGTGCAGCTGCGCTTGCGTTGGGTCGCCGAAATCACCCGAGCTGCCCGAGGTTCCGTTTCCGGCGAAGGTGGAGATAGCGCCGTTGGCCACCACGCGTACACGGTCATTTAGCATGTCCGCGATATAAATATTCCCGGCGCTATCCACGGCCACGCCTTGCGGCGAGTTAAGCTGCGCGCTTGTGGCCGGTCCGCCGTCGCCGGAAAATCCGGCAGTCCCGTTTCCCGCAACGCGCGTTACGGCGCCGCTGGGACTTAGCTGATAAACCGAGTTCAGAGCCGTAAAGTAGACGTTCCCGGCTCGGTCAGACCCCACTCTGCCCAATCCGCCCAGAGGCAAATTCGTCGCGGTCGCCACAGCGGGCGCCGGCGCGCCTCCCGCGACGGTCGAAATGACGTAGGTCTGGGCGGCCAGACGCAGGCCAACTGCCAGCGCTAAAAGGAACTTCATAAACGTTTTCTTGGACGTGGAGAATGAGACTAGAGTTCCATTGTACCGTTGCTCCGTGTGGGGCAGGATGCCATCCTGCGCGCGATTGCCAATCGCGCTGTCCGGGCGTTCAGAGCTGCCGCGGCAATCGCGCAAGTGTTCCGTGCATGTGTTCGGGCGCAAGTGTTCGGCGTGCATGTGTCCGGTGCATGTGTTCGGTGCCAAATGTTCCGCCCACGCATTCATTGCTATCATCTAAAAGGAGCGTTCCTGCCGCGTTTGTGTGCGGCTTCCAAAAATTGATCCAACAGTCAATGTCATGGGGTCCGGCTCGATTTCGTGCTGTTGAGCAAGCTCCGGCGGCTAAGACCCGCCATGGAGAAGCCTGAAGGCGCGCGGAGGACTCCACCCTGCTGAGTTCGGGGTCAAATGACGGAAGCTAGGACGGCGTAGTGGTGCGCTCCTTTTGCCGCATGTTACCCGGCTTAGAAACGACACCGCCCTAGTTGACAAATCTTCTTTTTATTGGCGACATCTTTGCGTCGCCCGGACGCTCAATGGTCGCCAGGCATTTGCGCGCCATCGTCGCGTCCGAAAACATCCACTTAACGATTGCGAATGGGGAGAACGCGGCCGGCGGTTTCGGCATCACGCCTCCTTTGGCTGACGAGCTCTTTGGGTATGGGATCGATGTCCTCACCACCGGCAATCACATCTGGGACAAAAAGGAAATTTACGATTACCTGCCGCGGCAGCCGCGACTGCTGCGCCCCGCGAACTACGCCGCCGAGCTGCCTGGCGCGGGCGTGATCACGGTTCGAGCCTCCAACGGAGTCGATTGCGCGGTGATGAATCTACAGGGCCGCGTATACATGCCCTCGCTGGATTGCCCCTTCCGAAAATCGGACGCTCTGCTGCTTGCGCTCCCGGCGGAAGTCAAGGTTCGTTTCGTGGATTTCCATGCCGAGGTGACCAGCGAGAAACTGGCGATGGGGTGGTATTTGGATGGCCGCGTTTCAGCCGTAATCGGCACCCACACTCACGTCCCCACAGCCGATACGCGCATTCTGCCGAACGGCACCGCGTACCAGTCCGACGCGGGTATGACCGGACCGTATCACTCGATCATCGGCGTCGACACGGACATTGCGCTGCGCCGCTTTCTAACCCAACTTCCAATTCGCATGGAGGCCGCGCGCCACGGAGCGGAGTTGCACGCGGTGGTAGTCGAAGTGGATGAGTCAACAGGACGCGCGACAGCAATCCGGCGCGTAGCCGTGACCTAGCATTCATCCCGCTGTAGGGCGGGCTTCAGCCTGCGGCGGCCTTCAGCCCGCCTAGAGCGGTCACGTTTGTGAATAGTCCCACCGTGTTCCCCATCCTCCCCGCATCAAGTCAAAAAATAATAGACGTGGCGAAATAGCGCCTAACGATTCCTAAGCTGTATCGTGGGACGCTCACTCGAAACGCATTCCTTGCCACGCGTCCCACGATGGTCGGTACGTCAGAGTATCGGGGGAACCAAGATTGGAGCGTCGCAATCGAAGTCCCTGCTTACCCAACCCACACGCGGGAGAAATGGTGTCTCGGCCTGGCGTTATGCGCAGTACCGGCGTCGGTCGCTTTAGCCGATACTTTGTTGGCAAGCGCGCTGCTCCTGCGTGTGCTTGCGTTCTGCCGCGCGCGAAAGATGCACCTCCCGCGCGTGTTCTGGTGGTGGCTGCCGTGGGCGGTTCTCGAAATATTCATATGGCTACGATCTCCGGACATTCGCGCAGGATTGGGTGAGATTCGGCATCTGTTCCTCATCGCCGCCGTTTTTCTCCTGATCCCGGCACTGGAGTCCGCGCCCGATACCGTGATGGTGTGGCGAGGTGTCATCCTTGTCGCGACCATCAGCTCCGCGGCGCTAATTGTCAGGTTCGTTTGGCGGTTGCTGTTTTATAACGGCAACCTCGATCAGATCGTTTATCTTCGCGGCGGAGGATTGCTGCATCACTGGATGGTCTATGCCACGGTAGAGATCCTGGTCTTCGCGGGATTAATCCAGCTATGGCACTTCTATCCGGAAGACCGCTGGTGGCTGCTGCCTGCCTCCGCCATACATTCTGTTGCGATTCTCGTAAGCCTGACACGCATGTTGTGGATTTGCTGCCTGCTGTTGTTAGCAGCTCATTTCGTCTGGACCAGATCCCAGTGGATATGGGCCGTGCCGGTGATCCCGGCCGTGATCGGCTTGGTCGCGCCCAAAGCAGTTCGAGCGCGCATCACCGACAGCGTGCAACCCGATTATTATTCGAATGCCGAGCGGCTGCAAATGTTGCGGGTCGGATGGCGGATGGTCCGAGAGAAGCCGTGGACCGGCGTCGGTCCAGGCCGCATAGATGGCGTCTACACGAAATACCTCTCGGTCGGCGATCCAGTTCCGGCATATCACGGCCATCTCCATAACAATGTGGTTCAGCTTGCGGCGCAATTCGGCCTGCCGGTCGTCGCGGCTGCGCTGGTCTTCTTTGCCGTTCTTTTGCATGACCTGCGAATTGCGCATACGGCTGCCGCGGGCCGCAACGAACAGTTCTTAAGCCGCACTTCTTTTCTTTGCCTGGGAGGATTTGCGGTGGCCGGTTCGTTCGATTACACGTATGGTCATTCGCTTGGGCTGATCCTGCTCGGCTTCGCAGTCCTCTCGCCGCTCCAACCATTGCAGAGGTTGGTATGCAGCCCGCTGTAGGGCAGGCTTCAGCCTGCGGCGGGCTTTAGCCCGCCTTCAAGGAGGCCGCCGATGATGCGCCCGTCACGCAAGGTGATTATAAGCACGTTCACGGTGATCCTCCTGATTCTGCTTTCGTCATTCGTTCATCCGTTTGGTCCGGTAAAACACCAGAACCCAGCGCGGCCTTTATTGTCAACCTCGTCTATAAATCCAGAAGCCAAAGCCGTAATCCTGAGAGCGTGCCGGAATTGCCATTCCGAAAAAACAGAATGGCCGTGGTATAGCTTCGTCGCGCCGGTTTCCTGGTTGCTCGAAAGTGACGTCTCGCGCGCGCGAGGTCATATGAATTTCTCGCATTGGGAGGAATACACAACCGATCAACGCTTTGCTCTTCTGAACCAAATTCTAGCGGTTGTATCGGCTCGCGCCATGCCGCCTGCGCGCTACCGGCTTTTACATCCGGAGGCCTCGCTCTCCGATACCGATGCCGATCGGATCATTCGCTGGGCGCGAGCCGAGATGCCACCGCGCAGGCGGCGCAAACCGGCCGAACGTTGATTTGTATCGGTCGCAAATTTCATACGAGCAGCGTTCTATTCCCCCGCTAACCTTGGTCACACAAAGTAGGCCGCTGCTATCGAACGAGCCATCGAACGAATCGAAGCCGGAGCGTTGGAGGAGTATGAATGAATCGCTCTCGTAAAATCATCCTCTTCCTTCCACCGTATTCCGGACCGCTGTTTGGCGCGCCTCTCGGCCTCCTTAGTCTCGCCGGATCCCTGCGGCAGGCAGGATTTGAACCTCGCGTCGTGGATGGAGCGCTCGACCGCGACTACCGGCGAACCATCGCCGACGAAGTTCACGACTGCGGTTGTTTCGGCGTTTCGCTGCTGACCGGACCAATGATTCTCGATGCGATCGAGGTCAGCCGGACTGTAAAGGCGCTCCGTCCCGATCTCCCCGTAGTATTCGGCGGGTGGCATCCCACCCTGGAAACCCGCCAAACGCTTCGCGAAGATTTCGTAGACATTGTGGTGCGCCACCAGGGCGAGGCCACATTCGTCGAACTCTTGCTTCGGCTGGCCCAGGGCCGGCAGCCTGATCTCGTGCCAGGTTGTTGGTTTAAACGCAATGGGCGAATAATTCAGAATACAGACCGGCCGGCGTTATCGCTCGCCGAGCTTCCTCCGCCTGCGTATGATCTCATCGACTTCGACGCATATGAGCGCGCGACGGGAGAGCGCAAGCTTCCTTACGCGACAAGTATCGGTTGTCCGTATGCGTGCAACTACTGTACCGACATGGTGTATTACAACCGGCGCTTCAACCCCTACGAGGCCGATCGCGTCGTCAAAGACATGTCGGATTTGGCCGTGCGGCATCGATTGACGGAAATTGCGCTCGTCGATTCCAACTTCTTAGTGGATGTGCCGCGCGCTATTGCGATCGCAAAGGGCATTCGCGATTCGGGAACACGCTTTAAGTGGACGTTTCAAGCCTCAACCAATCTTTTGTGCCGCATGAGCGACGCGGAGGTGAAGCTGCTTGCCGAAAGCGGCGTTCACTACATCGGCTTCGGCACAGAATCGGCATCGCCCGAAGTACTGCATCACATGAACAAGGCCCATCAGAATATTCCCGATATGTATGAGACGGCCGAAAAGTGCGCCCGCGCCGGTATTCGCGTCACTTTCAACCTGATCTTTGGTTTTCCCGGCGAAGAGAAACGCCACCGCGAAGAAACCTTGCACGTGGTTGGCGACATCGCGAGGCAGTACGGTAACGTGAGCTTTTCGCCGAATCTGTTCACTCCATATCCGGGCATTCCGATTTGGCCCGAGCTGGAGGAGCGCGGCTTGCGGGCCCCGGATTCTTTGGCACAATGGGCGCGCGTCGACTTGGGCGCGAATAATCTGCCGTGGCTGAGCGGCGCGTCGTTGCGTTCACTCGAACGAAGCATCCGGTACCTCAATTTGCATACGCGGATAAATCGCGCCAGGCGAAACACCCGGTCCCGTATGCTTCAGGGAATTTTCGGTTTGATGGGCGCGCCGCTTCTGTGGCGGCTGAAACACTCGAAGTTCGCTCTGCCGTGGGAGCTAATGGTCGCCCGGGGCCGGACGCTTCGGGTCATCCGTCAGTCATTACTGAACGGCCGGCCACTCAGCTACAGGCTCGCGCGCGCCAGGCCGAAGAGCATCGCTTCTGCTGCGGGGCCGCGTTAACGTTGTAGCCAGCAGGCGCATCCGACGCACGCTCCGATTTCGCCTGGCTCACGCACGGTTTCGATCCAGCTCGCGAGACCGCTCGATCATTTTGTCCAGCCAATCGATGCCCGATTCCGGAACGCGCAATTGCACCGCGGCGTAGACGCGCAGGGACATTTTTTCCACCTCGCTAGTCTCGTATATCACGGGGACCGGAGGCATAACAGCCTCGGGCTTTTTCATACCCGGGTGCTCGGGCATCGGGTATTCGGGGGGAAGGCTTGCTCCAAACCAGACCGACATAGTTGCTCTCCTTCTGTTTGGTCCTCTCTCTTCAAAGGTAGCGCTTTAACGCGCGCCTCAGGTCGCCGCGGCTCCGGCGGGCTTGCGTTCGTGCGCTTTCCAACCAGCGCCCGCTGCGATATGTTCGTTGAACGGGAGGTGCAGCGTGCGAATTCAATCCTTGAGAGTCGGAATCGCCGGCGTTCTCTTCATGGCGGCAATCGCCATCGCGCAAACCAAGCAGCAGCGCCGCGAGCCCGATGTTCCATATTTGCCGACGACAGAGCCGGCCGTCGTTGCCATGCTGAAGCTCGCGGGCGTTAAGAGCACCGATATCGTCTACGATTTGGGTTGCGGCGATGGCCGCATCGTCATCGCGGCGGCTAAGGACTTCGGCGCCCGGGGGGTCGGGATCGACATAAATCCCGAACGTATCCAGGAAGCGCGAGCGAACGCCAAAAAGGCGGGAGTCGAAGACCGGGTTCGCTTTGAGGAAGGCGACCTGTTCACCGCCGATATCCACGATGCGACCGTGGTCACCCTATTTCTCCTCACCAGCGTGAATCAGCGGCTCCGCCCCAAGCTGCTGGCGGACTTGAAACCGGGAACAAGAGTCGTCTCAAATACGTTCGATATGGGCGATTGGAAGCCGGATAAGGAAGGCGAGGTTGAAGGCGCCGGGGATGGAGCGTACTTTAGCCGCAAGCTGTATTTGTGGACGATCCCCCCGCGACAGCAGTAGTACTTGATTAACAGAGGTTAGCCCCGCTGTGGGCGGGCTTCAGCCGCGGCTAAAGCCTGCGCCACTTAGCCGCGGACCCATACGTGACAGCGGCTGATTTCTTGCATAGCCCGTCGGACTCCGTTGGATGCAGGGGAGCTCCCTCTTGCATGCAGATAGGGCTCGTAACTCCCTTGACGCTCATACTTGGCCGAGATAGACTGGCCGCCAGTTTTTTCTGGAGGTTGGTTAATGCGTCTCTATCTCGCTGCAGTTCTCCTCATCTGCGCTTTGCCGATCCTTGGGCAGAGCGATCGTGGCTCCATCACTGGCGCAATTGCCGATCCCACCGGCGCCGTCATCTCCGGGGCGAAAGTGGAAGCGAAGAACGCCGGTACAAGCGCGACTTATGAGGTGGGAAGCTCGACGACTGGAAATTACGTTCTCCCCGAGTTGCCCACCGGCACATATGAATTGACGGTCACGGTGGCGGGATTCAAGAAATATGTTCAGCAGAACATTTTTATTCCCGTTGCAACGACGGTGCGTGTCGACGTAACCATGCAGGTCGGCTCGAATGCCGAATCCGTGACAGTCACGGAGGCAGCGCCGCTTCTCAAAACGGAGAGCGGCGAGTTGAGCCACAACGTCACCATCGATCAAGCCAATAATCTTCCGGTGCTGACGATTGGCGGCGGCCAGGGCGGCCTGCGCAATCCATACATGATCACGAATCTGCTGCCGGGTTCCAGTTATACGGTCGACTCGCAGATACGCATCAACGGAATCCCCAATAACACGCAGTCGCTGCGCATCGAGGGGCAAGATGCGACAACCGGAATCTATACAAGTTTGCAATCGTGGACGCAGCCCAGCGTGGACGCGGTGCAAGAGGTCTCTATACAGACCAGCAACTACGCCGCGGAGTTCGGACAAGCGGGTGGAGGCGTATACAACACCACGATGAAATCGGGCACGAACCAATATCACGGCAGTGCGTACGATTACATGGCGAACGAGGCGTTCAATGCCGGAACGCCGAATACGCAAAAACCCGGCAGCCCGAACGAGCACATCCGCAATCGCCAGCGCCGCAACGATTACGGCTTCACTCTAGGCGGGCCGGTGCGAATTCCCAAGCTCTTTAACGGCCGTGATAAAACGTTCTTCTTTTTCAATTTCGAACAATATCGCGAAACGATCGTGACCTACGGCGGGACGGCGGCGGGAATCAAAACCGTCCCGACGCCCGCAATTCGCAACGGCGATTTCTCGGCGGTACTGGGCACAACCAGCATCGGAACGGATCAGCTCGGGAACAAGATGTACAACAACCAGATCTTCGATCCCTGCTCGACGACAGTTGTGAACGGAATTCGCACTCGTACGCCCTTTCCGAACAACACCATTCCGCTTGGCGCGAATTCCTGCTTCGGCGGGCCATACCTCGACCCGGTGACGGCGAAAATCCAGGCGCTGATGCCGATGCCGACCAACAATAATCTTTTCCAGAATTATTATGTGACGTTCACGGACCCCAAGCGCCAGACAGTCCCCTCGTTCAAGATCGATCAGAATCTCGGGTCGAAGATGAAGCTTTCGGGGTATTGGGGACGCACATCGCTTCAGAATCCAAACAACGACGGAATGCCTTTTCCGATCACATCCTCCCGAGGGACGGATATCGTCACCTACACCTATCGAATGAATTTCGATTACACACTGAGGCCGACGATGTTGTTGCACTTCGGCGCGGGGCTGTTGGACACCGGCTACCTGGAAAAAGTCCCGCCGCTGGGAACGCAATACGATGTGCTCGGATATTTCGGCTTGGCGGGCACCGGCACCACGCAGGTGTTTCCCACAATCTCGGCGGCTTCACTCTCCAATGGAGCTTACGGAGGATACGCGCAGCAAATCGGACCCTTTACGCAAATCCAGATTCGAAACTTGAAACCCACCGGCAACGTTAGCCTTACGTGGGTCAAGAGCAATCACACGTTCAAATTCGGCGGCGAGTTGGTCGTGGACGGGTACATCAACCATAGCAACACCTATGCCGCTCCATGGATCAACTTCTCGCCGGTGGAAACGTCGACTCCCGCCGCGCAAGGCCAGATCTTCACCGGCGGAACGCAGCCAGGCTTTGGTTATGCCAGCTTCCTATTGGGAATGGCGGATAACGGCTACACGTCAGTCCCGAATGAAACACGGCTCGGTAGAAATGGCGAAGCAGCATTCGCGCAGGATACCTGGAAGGTCACGCGAAAACTGACCCTCGACTACGGCTTGCGCTACGATTTCCAGACCTATCTGAAAGAGCAGTACGGCCGCCAAGGCGAGATCGGTTATTACACGGCGAATCCGATCGCCGGAGGGCGCAACGGCGGGACGATTTTCGAAGCCACATGCCGCTGCGCCTTCGCGCACAATTATCCGTACGCTTGGGGGCCACGCCTGGGCGTAGCTTATCAAGTAACTCCGAAAACCGTGGTGAGGGTTGGTGGCGGACTTTCATACACGAAGACTCCAGCTAACAACTATCAGTCGTATGCCGTCGCTTCGAACACTCCTTACGCAACGCCCCAATACGGCACGCAGGCATATTTGTTGCGGAACGGATTGCCGTATAAGATCACGTTTCCGAATTTCGATCCAGGTCAGTTGCCCTACAACGGCGTGCCTTCGAACATTCTGAACGACTTCGACCGCAACGCCGGACGCCCGGCGCGAGTGGCTCAATGGAGCGTCTTCATTCAGCGCGAACTGCGCAGAGATCTAATGGTGGAACTCGGCTATGTCGGAAATCGCGGGGCTTGGTTCCAGACGACCTCGGCCAAGAACGACAATACCCTGACTGCGGCAACGCTGGCGCATTACGGCCTCAGTCTCAGCAACCCGGCGGACCGGCAGCTTCTGAACTCGCCGGTGAATTCGCCACTTGCGGTTTCGCGCGGATTCGGAGTCGCGCCGTACCCGCTATTCCCGACAACGCTCAACGTTGTGCAATCGTTGTTGCCTTATCCGGAATACACAACCCTGCTTTATCTCTGGTCACCGTTGGGGAGCACGAAATACGATGCGATGCAGTCGAGCGTGACCAAGCGCTTCTCGCATGGGTTGGAGTTCAATGCGAATTTCACTTGGGCGAAGCAAATGGAGAATGGCGTCGAAGGCGATCCGCTGGCGTCGGGTTCGATCAACGACGTATTCAATCACAATCAGAACTGGTACCTGTCGGCTAATAACCAGCCATTCCTATTCGTCTGGTCCGGGACGTATACGGTACCGAAGCCGGCGAGCACCAGCTTCCTGCAAAACAAAGTCGTTTCGCACATTGTGCGCGATTGGCAGGTCGGCGCGGTCATTCGCGAGAGCAGCGGATTGCCGGTCACCAGCCCGGCTTCGATTAACCAGCTCAGCACAGTGCTTGGCCCGGGCCGGAGCACCTTCTACAACGCTGTTGCCGGTCAGCCGTTTTATACCCAGGACATCAACTGTCATTCCTGCTACGATCCTAGCCAGACTCTGGTGTTGAATCCAAACGCCTGGGTCGATCCAGGGGCGGGGAATTGGGGAACAGCCGCTGCGCGGTACGCGAACTACAGCGGCGCGCGCCATCCCAGTGAGAGCTTGAGCATCGGCCGCAATTTCCGCTTCCACGAAGGCAGAATGAATTTCCAGATTCGCGCCGATTTCACCAATGCCTTAAATCACTGGTATTGGCCCAATCCAACAGGCACACCCGCGACGCCGGTACTTCGCAACTCGGCCGGGCAGATCACGCAGGGCTACGGGTTCATTAATCTGACAGGCGGCCTCGGAGCAACGCCACGGAGCGGCCTGCTGGTCGGGCGGTTTAGTTTCTAGATAGCCCGCAAAGCGACGCCGCCGCACTCCGTTTTTGCGGCCTGTTACTCAGGCCTTGAATAGCCTGTAGGCAGCTAGCGAACCTATCTCGTATGGGCCTGCCGTCCACCAAAATGGATGAAGCCCAAAGTGGGCCAGGCTTGAGCCTGCGGCGGGCTTCAGCCGGGCTTCAGCCCGCCTGTTTTTACTTGCCGCGAACCGCGCCAATGTGGCCCAGGTCGCGGTTATTCTCCTGGCAGATATACTCCATCAACTCCTGACCTGGCCGCCAAGTCGCGGTGGTAACCACCGTCCAGGGCTGCGTGTAGTACTCGGGATCGTCGATGGTGGCTTCCAGCCGCAGAGTGTTCATGTTCGGCCGGGTGAACTTTTCGGTGACCTTCAACTGTTCGCCGTGAGGATGCCCCGCCGCGTCCAGCCAGGTTTCCGTATTAAAGCCGATCGAGTTCACAACCAGCGTATCCCCCTCCCAATGGCCCACCGAATAACCGAGGAACGTGGGATTCGGGTCTTTGGGAAGCTCGCGGCCATCCATCCAGATGATGCGCCAAACGTGTGCGCCGCCTTCATAGATAAACAGGATGCGGTCGGGCATCTGGAAGATTTCCGTCGGATACGGCGTGTACATCATGCGCGGAACGCCGGGCGGCAGGCAGAAGCCTTCCGGGTCGTCCTTCATTTTGTTATCCTGCCGCTCCTGAAAGAGCTTCACTGCTTGCGGCTTGCACGGAACCACCACGGGCGCGGTCCCATCTGCATTGCGCCCTTGGGTCGCCATGTTGACGATATAGGGAACGTTCCACATCCCCTTGGCGAGGCCGCCAAAATCCGGCTTGCCCGCGTTTACCCCATAAGCTTCTTTGTTATCGGGAAGGCGTGGGGCGGCTGCGGGAGCCGGGGCCGCCGTCGCGCCTCGGCCAGCGCCGCGACCACCGCGTCCCGCTGCCTGATTGCCTTGACCGCCGCCTCGCGCCGCCGCGCCTGGGGCAGGTGGATCCGGCGTGCCGGCAACGCAGCCACCGAGATAATCGGGGCCGCCCTGCTGAACGGGAGCTTGCGCCGCGGCCGGAATCGATAGCAGCGACAGGCCACCGAGCACGGCCACACCGGTCACCAGCGTATTAATATGTCGTCTCAAACCTCGTACCTCCTGATTTATTTGCGGCGATTACTGCTTGTTTTCGCTTTCAGACGAGGCCGCGAACACTCTCTTGCCGTCAGCCAATGTGACCTGCCGGGCATTCGCGAGGTTCGAACCGTCTTTCGCCAGTGAGCCGCTAACCGTCACTGTGTCACCCTGCTTCAGCGAATTGCGAGTCCAACCGGCGCGCATCAGGCCGTTGGGGCTGCCCAGCTCGAACTCCCAATTGGCGACCTTTCCTTGGTCGTCCTTAACATCGATGTAAAAGCGGGCGTGCGGATTCATCCACTCGACCTTTGTGACAGTACCGGTTAGAGTGACCGGCTTTGCGGCATCGTATTCGGCCGCGAACGAATGATGCGCCAGCGCAGGCATGGACGCGAGCAGCAGACCAACTCCACCAAGCAAAACGGCAAGCAACTTAGCTTTCATATAAAAACCTCCCTGGGAATCGACAACAGATGGTTGCACCGAAAACTTATGGCGATGAACTCCGGCTCGAAGTTACCCGAGCACACGCAACCTCGTGCAGAGTTTCGACTTATATTACACGGCGGCAACGGACCTTGTCAATCTCGCCGCGATAAACTTGTACCAATGCGGGCGGTACTCGTCCTCGGGGTCTTCGGGTCCGCTTTGCTGAACGCAGGCGCGCCTCCGTCCCGTTTGAAGGAATCCCAGCTTGAAGCCGTGCATGAGGCGCGCATCGACTGGCTGAAGCAGCGCGTCAACCGCCCCCCTTTAGGCGTGTACCGCGATTTTAGAGCGGCCTTCACCCACCATTCCGTTGCCAAAACGGATCTGTTGAAGGCAGCGCGGGATGCCCTGGACCAAGTCGTGTTTGCCGAAGACGCCGCCGGCGACGCTCAAGGCGTGCTCTTTCTTCCACTCCCCGGACCCGATCTTCAAAGCGTCGAAATCTACACCGAAACCAGCCAGAACGCATCCGGCTGGCGCAAGCTGCGCGGCCTTTTCAAGCAATTTCCGGATGAGGTGCTCGGTTCCGCTACGGACTTCGATTCCGATGCGGTGGCCAAGTGGGACCGCGAGACTGCGGCGCGTCCGGTTACAGGCATCGCATTCAGCGATAGCCCGCTGCCGGCCGTAATCTCTTACTCCGCGGCATTTCGCAACACCAGCACCCATATACTAGCCCGGGATCTCACGGAAGAAAGCATCCGCGGTTCCCTCAGCCACGGTCACGCGTACGTGGCTCATGATTGGCTTTGCGATCCGACGGGCTTCACATTCTTTGCCGCGAACAATCTGGGCGTTTTCGACGTTGGGGACACAGTTCCGACTGGCCTACTGGCGGGGCGGACCGAGTTGCAGGCGTACCTGCCGGTGAAGGCGAAAATCAAGCTGATCCGGAATGGCGCGGTGCTTACAGAAACCGAAGGAGCGGCATTCTCCTACACAGTGAAAGATCCTGGCGTCTTCCGCATGGAAGCCTGGCTTACGGCAGGCGGGCAGGACCGGCCTTGGATTTTATCCAATCCTATCTACGTCGGCGCCATGGCGGATATTCGCTTGCCGGTGGCGGACACCTCGAATGTCGAATTACGCGCGGGCATTGCTTACACGGAGGGCTCGCCCGAAGACGCCGAGAAGCACAAACTCGATCTCTATTTGCCAAAAGACAAGACGAATTTCGCAACTATGGTTTTTGTTCATGGCGGATCGTGGCGCACGGGCGACCGTTCCCTATATGCCGCGCTCGGCTACTACTTTGCGCGGCGCGGGATCGCGGTGGCAATCCCAAGCTACCGGCTGATGCCGAAGTATCCGCACCCCGCGCAGATGGAAGATGTCGCCGCGGCGTTCGCGTGGGTGTATCGCAACAGCGTGGATTTTGGAGCGGACGCAACCCGAATTTATGTCGCCGGCCATTCCGCGGGCGGCCATCTCGTCTCCTTAATGGCCGCCGATCATGCGTACCTCGAAAAACACAAAATTCCGGCAAGCGCGATCCGCGGCGTCATCAGCATCAGCGGCGTTTACGACGTGCGTAGTACGCCGGCATTCGAATTCGACGGGAACAAAGCCCAAGCATCGCCAGTTGAATTTATCACCCGGCGAATGCCGCCTTTTCTCATCACCTACTGCCAGTGGGATTATCTTGGATTGCCGAAGCAGGCGCGGGATTTCGCCGCTGATATGAAGAGATCGTTCGATTCGATAGAAGTGCTTTATATTCCCGGCGAATCGCACATAAGCGAGATCATCAGCGCCGTTCAGGATGGAAGTGCGCTGTCGCGGGCCATTTTAGATTTCGTGAAGTAGCTCTAATTGGCCATTGACTCCCACAGCGCCGCCGCCATCCCTTCTTCCTCCGGCGTCGCTGCCGTTCGCAGCGCGCGTGCGGCGGACGCGCGAGCCTCGCCGATCTGACCCAGTTTCATTTGCGCGAATGCCAGCGCATACCAAACGTACGATCGTGCCGGCATGGCGCGTGTCGCCGCACGCAGATGATCGATGGCCGCCTCATAATCGCCGTCGTCGGTGGCCTCCGTTCCGAGAATGAAATGGGCTTCGCCAAAATTCGGATCGGCCGTGATTGCGCGCGCCAGAAGTTCGCCCACGCGCGCCGGGCTTCCCGATTCCCGCAGCAGCATTGCAAGCTCAAAATAAGCCGCCGGGTCTTTGCTTCCCATATCGATTGCCCGCTCGAAATGAGCCTTAGCCCGATCTCGCCTGCCTTCCGCGAGCGCGAGAGTTCCCAACCCTGATTCCGCTTCAGGCGAATCCGGCCGCAATTTCTCAGCGTTTTCAAACCAAGCACGCGCTAGTTCGATGTTATGCACATGCAGCGCGAGATCCGCTCGAGCCAAAATCCCTTCGATCGGCGTAATCCGTTCGGTGGTTTGGCGATCCGGACTCAGTTGCGGAGCCGCGTCCAATGACACCGAGTGCAATCTGCCCACGTACAACCGCAACTCTGCCACAGCCTGTTCCATCGTTTTGCCGAACGCCGCCCGAAAAGCCTCATCTTGATCTCCGCCCGAGGCGAGCGCCGCCGCGAACACCGGCATTTCATCGCGCCAGCCTGGAGCCAGATTCAACATGTGCGCCAGGGCCCAGCTCTCTGCATAAAAAACTCCGGCCAGTGTCTGCTCACCGTAAAAAGGCGAAGCTCTGCTTGCCCGAAGCAGTTCGCCGGCGGTCAACCAGGGCTGCGACGCCAATGTGGCGAGATGCCTTGGTATCGGCGCCCCGGCGATGGTTTGGCCGCGTTGGAAATCGAGATTCGAATACAGCTCCGCTGTGCCCTCCTCGAACCACAAGGGCAAGCCGCGATCCATGATCCAGTGGATGTATTCGTGGGCGACCTCGCGGCTCAGGTTTGCTCCCGCGTGCAACACGATAAAATCCCGCTCCACGCCGCTCTGGTAGAATCCGTCGACAATGGAGTTTTCCGCGTACGCGCGAAATTCCTTTTCGTTAGCGAATACGAAAACCCGCAGGGGAAGCGGTCTCGTATTCCGGGCGTCCAAGACGCGACGAATATCCTCCAGCCGGTTCAGCGCGCTCCGCCCGGTTTTTTCTCCGGCATCCGTCAGAACTTCCAGGTGCGGCGTGCGAATGCGGAGCCAATCCGCGCCCCAACATTGCGCGGCCATCGCCGCAAGAATGGTCGCGCAGGCCAGCGGTGTTCGCGGCCTGCCGGGCGCCATCTAAGCCGGCTCCAATTTCCTGAGCAGCATCTTAGCTTCGCGCAGATGCTCGAACTCCTTCTCCGCTTCCTTGAAGGCTTTCGTGTGCACGCAACGCCGTGCGCCGTTGTGCTCGGCGGGATAACGTAAATGCAACATCTCGTGAAAGAGCACGTACTCCACCGCCACTTTCGGCGTGTCAGGCCGGTCCAAAATACGGCTCAGAACGATCGCATTGTGCGACGAATCGTAATGTCCCAGCAGAGTCCGGGAGGCATTCGGACTCCAGCCGATGCGCGGGCGCGCCATAAGGCCGTGAAAGTAGCGGAAGTTGAGGTCCTCGAACATTTGCTCCAGATCGAACCGGCAGCCTTGTGGATGTTCCAGCCGCTTCCGCCCGCGAATTTGCCGCACCAGATCCAGGCTACGGCGAATGTCGCGCCGGTTCAGATACCGGCGATAGCGGTCGTTGCTGGCGGACGGCACCGGACGCCGGAACAGCTTCGATAACAAGATCTGCGCCAGCGCTTCGGCCACATCCTCCGGAGCGCTTTCGAGAGTATCGGCCAACCGCACCAGCAGCAGGTCGTTATGCCAGCGGATCTGCGCGTTGGCGTTCGCGTATCGCCGGAACTCGACTCGAATCAACGGAACCGGCGTGCGCGGCCGCATTTCACGGAAAACCCGTGCGTAGATCTCGGCTGTTCTTTCGATCCCTTGCACAAGCGGCTTCCACAAAAATGTAACATAGACATTTATGCCCGGAGCCAAGATAACAGCGCTCGGCTGTTATGTTCCACCCAGAGTGTTAACGAACCGTGAATTGGAGAAGATGGTTGACACTTCGAACGAATGGATTCTCCAGCGGGTGGGAATTCGTGAGCGCCATATCGCCCCGCCGGAGATGGCGACATCCGATATGGCGGTGCTGGCCGCGTGCGCGGCCTTGAGCCAGCGTGGGATCTCGGGCCGCGATATCGAAGCCATCCTGCTTTGCACCGTGACTCCCGATATGATGTTTCCTTCCACGGCGTGCCTGGTTCAGGACCGCATCGGCGCGAAGGGCGCGTGGGGTTTCGACCTGGTAGCGGCGTGCTCCGGATTCATCTATGGCCTTACAACCGCGGCGCAGCTGGTAAAGAGCGGCGCGCATAAAAAGGTGCTCGTGATCGGCTCGGATACGATGTCCCGCATCATTGACTACACCGACCGCGCGACCTGCATCCTTTTCGGCGATGGCGCCGGCGCGATGCTGGTGGAGCGCGGAGATCCCGGCGAAGGCTTCGTCGATTTTTTGAATGAAATCGACGGCTCCGGGGGCGATGCGCTGAAAATGCCCGCCGGAGGAAGCCGTATGCCCGCCAGCGCCGAAACTGTCGCCAAGCGTCTTCACTATGTGAAACAGGAAGGCCAGGCCGTATTCAAGTACGCAGTCAGGAAGATGCACGAAGTCTCCCGCGATCTGTTGGACCGCAACGGCCTGACTGCGCGCGATATCAAGCTGCTGATTCCGCATCAGGCCAACCTGCGCATCATTAATGCCGCGGCCGAGAAGCTAGGCTTGAGCGCGGATCAGGTCGTCGTGAATATCGATCGCTATGGCAACACCACCGCCGCCACGATTCCTCTCGCGACGCGCGATGCTATAGAAACCGGGAAGCTGAAGCAGGGCGATCTGGTGATGTTCGTTGCTGTCGGCGCCGGGTTTACCGTCGGCGCCAATCTATGGCGCTGGGCATATTAGCGGGCGCCGGGTTATGTCGAACGAGATCACTCCATCGAAAATAACCACAGACGAGCAGCTCGAAAAAATGCGCCGCGACTGGGACAACCGCGCGCGCCAAAATGCCCGTTATTTCGTCGATACCAGTCAAACCAGCTGGACCGATGACGAATTCTTCGCATCCGGACAGAGAGCCATCGAGGAAGACATCCTCACCGACATGACCAACATCTGTCAGGGGAAAGATCCCGCGGCAATGCGTGTAGTTGAAATTGGCTGCGGGGCAGGGCGGCTAACGCGGCCGCTATCCAATGTTTTCGGCGAAGTGCACGCCGTCGACGTGAGCGGCGAAATGGTGAAGCGCGCGCGAGCCGCCACTGCCGACCGCCCCGGCGTTCACATTTATCAAAACAACGGCTGCGATCTTTCAGTCATCCCGCCGCGGGAGTACGATTTTGCTTACTCCGCGATCGTGTTCCAGCACATCGCCAGTCGCGAGATCATCGAAAGCTATGTGCGCGAGGTGTGGCGCTTACTTCGCCCCGGAGCGTTGTTCAAATTCCAAGTGCAGGGCGACGTAAACGTGCAGACCCATCCGGGCGACACATGGGTCGGCGTTCCGTATTCGGAAGCGCAGGCCAGGGCTTTGGCCCTGCGCTGCGGCTTCGAGCCGCGCCATTTCCACGGCGTCGGCGAACAATATTTCTGGCTCTGGTTCTTCAAGCGCGCGCAGCAGTAGTAGCGGCTCCAAACGCGAGGCCGTTGTACTACTAGACTTCAAAACCGTCGCGGGCTGAGAAGATTTTGTGGGGCAGGTTGCCAACCTGCGGCCGATTGCTAATCGGCCTGCTCGCGCGAAGAGGGTGACTGCCTTCCCGGTTTTGGTTGCGGCTCTGCTGCTCTGCGGGGCAGGCTGGCAGCCGGGCTGGCAGCCTGCGGCGGGCTTCAGCCCGCCTCGGCGGTCAAGTGCAAGTCCTACTACTAAACCCGGAGACATGGCCCGAAGGGGCTGTTTCGCTAAACTGGTATCGCGAATGCTTTTGGATTCCACCGAAGCCGCCCCAACCGCGCCAGCGCAGCCCCCCATCGCCGAGCCGGTGGAAAAAGTGTATTCGGAACTGGCGGCGCGCATCCGCGAGCTTCGCCCCAACGAAGACATAACTCCGATTGAAAAGGCGTACCGGTTCGCCGCCGAGCGCCATCGTGGACAGAAACGCATCTCGGGCGAGCCGTATATGATTCATCCGCTCATGGTGGCGCGCCAGCTACTCGAGATGAACATGGACAGCGTCTGCATCCAGACCGGGCTGCTGCACGATGTCGTCGAGGATACCAGCGCAAAAATCGAAGATATCCGCAAACTCTTCGGCGATGAGGTCGCTCGTTGCGTCGACGGCGTCACGAAATTAAGTAAGCTGAAGCTCGCATCGCGCGAAGAGCGGCAGGCGGAAAGCGTTCGCAAGATGCTGCTGGCGATGGTGGAGGATTTGCGTGTAGTGCTGGTGAAGCTCGCCGATCGCCTGCACAACATGCGCACGCTGGAGCATCTGCCGCGCGAAAAGCAGTTGCGCATCGCGCAGGAAACGCTCGATCTTTACGCGCCGATCGCGCACCGCATGGGAATGGGCAAAATCCGCGGCGAGCTGGAACACCTGGCATTCAAGTTTCTGGAGCCGGAAGCCTCGGCGGAATTGCTCAAAGAATTTGAGGCGCAGCACGCGGCCAATGAGGCGTTTCTCACCGACATTAAGCACACGGTGGAACGGCATTTGGCGCGCGAGGGGATTCCGGCTCGTGTAGAGACGCGGGTGAAGCGCGCCTATTCGGTCTATCAGAAATTGAAGCGGCAGAAGATCGCGTTGGATCAGGTTTACGATCTGCTTGCTGTGCGCATCATTACCGATTCGGTAAAGAATTGCTACGCGGCGTTGGGCGTGATTCATAATGAGTGGCATCCGATTCCGGGCCGCATCAAGGATTTCATCGCCATTCCGCGTCCCAATCTGTATCAATCCCTGCATACTTCCGTAATGGGGCCCGGAGGGCGGCATTTCGAAGTGCAGATCCGCACCGAAGAAATGCACCGCATCGCGGAGGAGGGAATTGCGGCGCACTGGAAGTACAAGGAAGGGCGCCGCGGACCGGCGGAAGAGGATCAACGGATCGCCTGGCTGCGGCAGCTTGTCGAGTGGCAGCGCGATATGCGCGACCCGGCGGATTTCATGTCCACGCTCAAGGTGGACCTATATCCGGAAGAGGTCTACACGTTTACGCCTCGTGGCAAAGTGATCGTGCTCCCGCGCGATGCCACGCCGATCGACTTCGCGTACGCTATTCACTCCGACGTCGGCCATCGCTGCGTGGGAGCGAAGGTCAACGGGCGCATCGTCCAACTCAAACAGGCTCTGCATAACGGCGATGTCGTCGAAATCCTGACGCAGAGCGGCCACATGCCCAGCAAAGACTGGCTGGCGATCGTCAAGACATCCAAAGCTCGCAACAAAATCCGGCACGAAATCAATGCCACCGAGCGAATCAAAGCCATCGAGATCGGCGAAAAATTCTTGGAGCGCGAGGCGCGCCGCTTGGGCGTGCAGATGATGCGCGTGCCGAAGAGCCAGTTCGAAACGGTCGCCGCCGAATACGGCTATTCCAAAATCGAGGATCTACACGCGGCGCTGGGCTATGGGAAATACTCCGCCCGCCAGGTGCTGCAAAAACTGGTTCCCGATAAAGTACTGGCTGAACCCGCCGAGCCCGCGCAGCCGGCGGCCGCTCCCCGGCCCGCCTATGTCGCCCCAGGCGCCGAGAAAGACCTCGTTATCAAGGTCAAGGGCATTGACGATCTGTTGGTTTATCGCGCGAAATGCTGCAATCCGATTCGTGGAGAGGCAATCGTCGGCTATGTGACGCGAGGCAAGGGAGTCGCGGTGCATTCGGTGGCTTGCAGCAACGTCCAGAACCTGATGTATGAAGCCGAGCGGAAGATCGATGTGGAGTGGGCGCGCGCCGCCGCGCAAGCTTTCCCGGTGAAGATGATGGTCCATACCGAAGATCGCCCGGGCATGTTGAACCAGCTCACTACGGTGCTTTTTAACGAACAGACCAATATTCGCAGCCTGGAAGCGCGGTCGGACGATAAGCGCGCGGTGGATGGAGCCATCATCGATATGACCGTGGAGGTGAAGGACACGCGGCAGCTTGAACGCATTGTTTCTTCGCTGCGGCGCATTCCGGGCGTGCGCGACATAGAAAGAGTCAATCAGTAATAATGGCCGCTGAACCCGAGCACATCGCGATTTCCAAATCCAAGGGAATCAAAATCGACTGGCAGGATGGCCATCATAGCGAATATTCGCTCGCCTACTTGCGCGACGAATGCCCCTGCGCATCGTGCACGGGAGCGCACGGGACTACTCCGCAAAAGTCCAGCTACTCGGCTGCGCAGGAGGCGAGTCCGTTCAAAATGTACACGCCCACGCTGCGGATGAGAGATGTAGAGCAGGTCGGGAGCTACGCCATCCGCATCGATTGGAGCGACGGGCACAACACCGGGATTTATTCCTTCGATCACTTGCGCAATATCTGCCCGTGCGAGGAGTGCAAGGCGCGGGTGGAAGACTACCAGGCAACGCGGTGAAGATCTTTTACCCGGTCGAAGTGACGATCGCGGCTGAGTAGCGGCAGCGAGTGCTGGCGGCAGAGAGCCGCAATCCAGACGTCGTTGGAGGGGATGGGGCTTCCTGTGAGCTTTAGCTCCGCTCTGATTTCTGCGTAGGAGATGGCGGTCTCTTCCGTCACTGGCAGCACATCGTAGTACCGAAGGTTTTGGTTCAACCAGCGCTCATAATGCTCGCGTTTTCTGGATTGGGCGGCTCCAAACCGGAACTCGCCCAGCACCACGACGGGAATTGAAGGTCTTGGCGGAAGGAATGCTTTAATGCTTTCATCGCCGTCAAGGATGGCCGAGAGGGAATTCGTATCGATAATCATTCCCACTCTTCAGGCTCAATCTGCTCGAATTCTTCGTCGATCAGGCGTTGAATACGGACCGTCTCATCGTGCAGATGCCGAAGCGAGCCGAATCCCTTAAGCCAGGGTTTGGCGGCGGCCGATTGAGAAGTAGCGAGCTTTTCTTCCACGGCTTCGGTCACGAACTGCCGCAACGGTATCCCCCGCTCGGCAGCTTTTGCCTTGGCCTTGCGAAACACCGGATCGGGAATCTCCAGCGTGGTCTTCACGCCCTTATGATCCCATATTTATGGGCAGCGCCAGACAATCTGACCGCCCACCACCGTTGCCACCGGGCCGCCGCGAAATGTTTTGTTGTGGAATGGCGAGTTGCTGCTTTTCGAGAGTGACTTGGTTACGTCGTAGGTCCATTCCCGATTAACTGAAAATATGGTGACGTCGGCGGGAGCGCCCGGCGCCAAGGTCCCGCGACCGATGCTTAAGATACGGCCCGGCCCCGTGGTGAACAACTCCACCATGCGCATCAATTCGATCTTGCCAGGATGCACCAGTTTCTCCAGCGCGATCCCGAGTGCCGTTTCCAGGCCGATAATGCCGAAAGGGCAGTTCTCGAATTCCTGCATCTTCTCGCTGCCCGGATGGGGCGCGTGGTCGGTGGCGATGGCGTCGATCGCTCCGCTGACGACACCCTGCGTTACCGCTTCAACATCGCAACTGGATCGTAGCGGCGGCTTCATTTTGTAATTGCTGTCGTAGGGCGGCATGTCACGGTCGGAAAGCGCCAAGTGATGAGGCGTGGCTTCCGCGCTTACCGCGAGACCGCGCGCCTTGGCGAACGCGACCATCTCCACCGAATGCCGGGATGAAATGTGCGCGACGTGGTAGCGAGCGCCGGTCACCTCCGCGAGCAAGATGTCGCGCGCGACCATTACGTCTTCCGAACAAGCCGGAATGCCGCGGAGGCCCAGGCGGACGGATTCCGCCCCCTCGTGCATATCGCCGCCGGCGCTCAGGTGCAGGTCTTCACAATGATCGATCACGGGCATCCCGAAGCTGCGGGCAAATTCCATCGCGCGCCGCATAACCCGCGCGTTCATGACGGGACGGCCGTCATCGGAAATCGCGACGGCGCCCGCTTCGCGCATAGAGCCGATTTCCGCAAGCGCGTCGCCTTTGCTCCCCTTCGTGATCGCTCCAATTGGAAACACGTTTACGATTGCATGGCGGCGCGCTTTCTCGACGATGTAGCTCGTCACCGTGGCGTTGTCGTTCACCGGCGCGGTGTTCGGCATTGGGCAAATGGATGTGAACCCGCCCGCGGCAGCGGCGCGCGACCCGGTTTCGATCGTCTCGGCGTGTTCGAAGCCTGGCTCCCGAAGATGAACATGCATGTCGATGAAGCCGGGCGCGACCACCAGGCCCGTGGCATCGAATAACTCGGAAACCTCGGAAACGGCCAGATCCTTGCCGGCGCCGCGGATTTTGCCGTCTTCAATCAACACGTCGGCGATTTCATCGCGGCCGGATGCCGGGTCCATTACCCGGCCGTTCTTAATGAGCAGCGTTGCCATTTTTCTTCGCGCCTAGCACGCTTTCAAGCACCGCCATGCGCACCGCGATTCCATTTTCCACTTGATTGAGAATAACCGAGCGCTGCGAATCCGCCACTTCGGATGAGATTTCGCGGCCGCGATTTATTGGACCGGGGTGCATGACGATAACTTCCGGCTTGGCGAGTTGCAAATGCTCCAGACGCAGCCCGTAGAACTGAAAATATTCGTTGGCGGGAAAAGCCGCCTCGTGCTGGCGTTCCAGTTGCACGCGCAGCATCATGATCACATCGGCCCCACAAATAGCTTCGTTCATGTCGGTGGTCAACGTGACGCCGCTTGCAATATTTTCGAGTTCGCGCGGCAACAGCGATGCCGGTCCGCACAGGACGATATGGGCGCCGAATTTCGAGAGTAGATGTACATTCGATCGCGCCACGCGGCTGTGCGCGATGTCGCCGATAATCGCTACCCGCAGACCTTCCAGCGTCTGGCCGCGATCGAGAATCGTGCGCGCATCCAGCAGCGCCTGCGTGGGGTGCTCGTGCGTGCCGTCGCCTGCGTTGATGATCGGCGTTTCGAGATAGCGTTGCAGGAAATGCGGCGCGCCGGATGCGGCGTGGCGCATGATAATCGCATCCGGATGCATGGCTGCCAGAGTGTTGAGCGTATCGACCAGCGATTCCCCTTTCGAGACACTCGAAGCCTGCGCCGTAATGGACACGGCATCGGCGCCCAACCGGCGGGCTGCGATTTCGAAGCTGGTGCGGGTACGCGTGGACGCTTCGAAGAACAGGTTAACCACCATGCGCCCGCGAAGCAGATCCAGTTTTCGAAAGCGTTGGTCGCCGCGCGGCTGGAAATCGCGGGAGCGGTCGAGGATGGCTTGAATCTCCGGGCGCGACAAGCCCTCGATGCCTAAAAGCCCTTGCGGCACGTCAGGCCTCCTGCATGGCTCTTTCCACCAGCAAGACCTTTTCGATGGCGTCGATTTCCTGGAACTTCACCTCGATAATTTCGCTCGAGCTGGTCTGAACCATCCTGCCCACATATTGCGCTTCTATGGGAAGCTCGCGGTGGCCGCGGTCGATAAGCACCAGAAGCTGCACCCGCGCAGGCCGTCCGTGGTCGAACAAGGCGTCCAGAGCAGAGCGAATTGTGCGCCCGGTATAGAGGACATCATCCATAAGGATGACGTCCTTGCCCACCACCGGAAAAGGGATGTCCGTCGAGTTTACGACTGGCTGGTGGCTTACAGTCGACAGGTCGTCGCGATAAAGACTGATATCGAGGATTCCAACGGGAACCGTGCGGCGCTCCAGGCTCTCGATTTTCTTCGATAGCCGTTGCGCCAGCGGCACGCCGCGCCTGCGAATGCCGATGAAGACCAGCCGGTCCAGATCGTGCGTGCGCTCAAGGATCTCATGCGCCAGGCGCACCAGTGTCCGATCGACCTCCGAAGCGCTCATGAGCTGCGCTTTTTCGCGAGTTACGGGCATGAACGCTTCAGCGTAGCATAGGCACTGCAAACCACTATCCAAAACATTAGACGACAGAAGACGCGGCACGCTAATTCGGGGTTGCGGGCTGTTCTGACAAGATCCAAGACCGGCGAGTCAAAACGCCGGGGCGTCGCCGAGCCGTTCCTCTATGGAGCGCAATGGAGCTTTGAGAGCGTCCATCCCAATCAGAATCGCCAGAACACCGGCACCAGAAAAGTCGATACCAGCAGGAACCAGCCCAGCAATGGTAAGCCAAGTTTCCAATAATCCCCAAAATGGTATCCAGCCGGTCCCTTCACTATCAGGTTCACCGGGGTGGCGATCGGCGTGAGAAACGAGGCCGCGCCTGCCACAGCCACGTTCATCAGCACCGGCATAGGAGAGATGCCGGCCTGGGCAGCGGCCGCGAGGCCGATTGGGATAACGATAAGCGCTGTCGCCATGTTACTGATGAGTTGCCCGAGAAGCGCTGTTATCACGAACAGTCCGGCGAGGAGCGCGTGCGGACCGGCCGCGCCTACTACTGCGACAACACCGTCCGCCAGCAATCGCGCCGCGCCGGTTTTTGAGATTGCGGTCGAGAGCGGCATCATCGCGCCGACGAGAATGATCGTCGTCCAATTGATGGAGCGGTAGGCTTGCTGGACTGTAAGTACTCCCAACAGGACCATCAGACAGGCGGCGATCAGGCCCGCGATTACGGCCGGCATAAGGTCGAACGCAACCACAATGATCATCCCGGCGAGCACCGCGATGGCTTGTTTCGCTCCCCTTCCCAACGGAACCGCCTGCCGCCGGAGGATCTCGGGTGAGTCAACCACCAGAACGTCGGGATCGTCGAGACCCTCGTCCAGGGCCTCCCAAGTGCCTTGAAGCAGCAGTGTGTCTCCAGCCGCCAGCACAGTCTCGCCCACCTGGTTTTCACCGCGGCGCTGCACGGCCAGGATGACGAGCTCGCCGCCGCTGGTAACCATCCCTGGAAAGACCGGCCTTCCGATCAGGCCGGATCGCGGCGGAATCACAAGCTCTCCAAGGCCTGAATTTCGGTTGACCAGTGCCTCACCCACATCGGCAGCCGCCTGCTCCGACCTGAAGCCCAGAATCTTGTCGGCCGCCAGATTCCGAGCCGCCTTTGCTTCACCGCTGACAATCACGAAATCGCCGGCCGCTACCAAAGGCGTCGTGAAATACGGTTCCTCTGCGACTTGGACGGACACCAGCGTCAGCCCCGGATAGTCCTTCACGTCGATGGACGACGGCGACAGGCCGACATAGGGCGAGTGCGGACGCACCCGGAGCCGGAACACTCCGTCCTCCAGCGCATATTCTTCCACCAGCGTGCGGGCGTGCTCGCTGAGATCGCGCCATATCGTTGGGCTGGTCCTATGTGGCAGCAGTCGATCGCCGAAAAGGATCAGGATCGCCATCGTGCCCAATAACAAAGGCACGCCGACCAGCGCGAATTCAAAGTAGCCGAATGGCCGGCCGCCGGCGTTCAGCGCGGCGTCCGATACGATCACGTTCACCGGTGTGCCGGTGAGCGTCAGCAACGATGCCGCATGCGCGCCGAAGACCAGCGGCATAAGCAGCTTCGATGCGGGGATGTTGAGCCGGATCGCGATGACCACCACCATCGGTAGAAGCGCCGCGACTGCGCCATTTACACTGATCAGCGCTGTCATCAACGAAACCAGCGCGATGATAATCACCAGGAGCCGGGTGCGGCTCGCGCCCGCTTTGGCAATCAAAAATCTTCCCGCCCATGCAGTCACGCCCGTGGCGTCCAGACCCTCGCTAACAACGAAGAGCGTGGCGATGAAGATCACCGCCGCATCGCCGAAGCCGACGACGGTCTCGCCCAAATTAAGGATCCCCAGTGCGTACAGCGCCAGTGGTGTCGCGATCGACACAATTACGACCGGTATTTTGTTCCAGACGAAGAGCGCGACAACTACAACAATGACGATAAAAACGGCCGCGATTTGATTCATAAGGATCGTGGCTTCTCGTCGTATCGGTTAACCGGATTTGCGGCGATCTGCAATCTGTCCACCCGGGTAGCCGCTGCCCTGGAAACCGGCAAAAGCAGCCCGCGAACCCACCGCCGGTTCCCGCTCCCATAATAAGCCGTACCTTCCCATCCTCCTCCCACTCTCTGCAGCCCCCATCCTCCTGCACTTTCTGCAGCCCCCCTATTCCTCCTCCCGCTCTCTGCAGCACACAGCCCCCCGCCGGGGGGCAGGTTGCCAAACCTGCGGCGGGTTGCTAAGCCGCCCTGGTGAGGCCTGCCGCGGTGCTGGTCCAATTCGGATCACCTTGACCTACGCGCCTCAAACCACCGTTCGGCCCATTTTGGTAGTTGCGTGAGCGTTCCCCGATTCGGGAGCCCAACTGCGCACATTACCCGTCGGCCGGCATTTCGCAAGCACAGAAGGACACCGCGCGCGCAGCCATTCGGTGTTCCCGTAACTCGTCCAACCTGGCGGTAAAAGAGTGAGGCCGCTCAGCGGTGGAAGAGACTGCCTGTTTCCCAAGGTGCGACAATTCGTGTGATGGAAGTAGGACTCTTTCCCAACCCGTACCGGCCCGGAATTGGCCTGCGGCCGCGCCGCGAGGCCCAGCGCCCGCTCCTGCCGCAGCACGCCCGCCACTGTCCCGTGCTCGAAGCCGGAAGCACGGTAGGCTTTCTGGTCCATCCTCCGCTCGCTGAAAAAGAGACCTTTCAAATCGGGTACGAGGGCGAGGGCCGATATCAGTTCATCTACTCGGTGAACGCCAAAGGGAACAAGTGGGACCCGGTTTTTACCGTGACGTATATGCTGCCGGTGGGCGGGATCGGCGCCACCAAAAGAGAAATCAAGGTGCACATCCAGGACACGCCGCAAACCCGTGAGATCGCACATTTGATGCCCGGTATGTTCATCGCCCAGGATGACTTGGGCACCCCGGCAGGCGCCGTAACTCTGCGCGGAGCTTGGAACTTCCAGACTCCGCAGGGCTGGGACACGGTCTACACTCCGATCTTCAACATGATCGAGCGGCCCCTCGCCCCCATGCTAGTAATCCGCGTCGAGACCGATTGGTACGTTCACGATTCCGAGTTCCGCTACGTCCTCCAGCCGGGCGAAACGATTTCCGCGTCACACAGCATGCCCATCGGGCAGGTAATCTTCATGCCGCGCGAAGAAATCACCTTTCGCGACGGCACGCCAGAGGAGATCGCCGCCCGCCACCAAGCCAGCCAGGCGTTCTACGACGAAAAGGCGAGGACCAAAGTAAAGACGTCGTACGGAGTGGAATACAGCCCGCACTATCAGCGCACCAGCCGCCAGATGAAAGCGCCTGCCGAACCGGAGTAAGTGGGGCAGGATGCCATCCTGCGCGCGGTTGCTAACCGCGCTGGCCGCCTGGTACCCATTGCAGAAGTTGCCGCACAACCCGCAGTGGGGCAGGCTTGAGCCTGCGGCGGGCTTCAGCCCGCCTGAGTTCTGCAAGAAGCACTACCCAAAATCTGGACGGCAAGGGTGGTCCACAACAATCAGTCGACCGTCCGTCACCGCGCGGACGGAGTGGCGGCTATTCGGCGGCACAATGGCAACCACGCCTGACTTTACGATCTGGGACCTTCCCTCGATAGTCACTTCCAGTTCACCCTCAATCACTTCGTAAACCTCTTCTTCGGGATGGAAGTGCTCGTGAATTGACGAACCGGCCACAAACTCATAATGCGCGAACGTCATGCTCGCCGAGTGAAAATAGCGCCCCTTCCACCCCGGCAGTCGTTCAACAACCTTAAGACCAGTCGTATCCACAAATGGCATAGGGAATCCTCTCTTCAGCGGCATCGCGCGGATTAGAGATTGCACCGCGCGTACATTCTAGCTCGCATGGCTCGATATTGTGCAGCCAAGCGCTAGCGACTTTTCGGCAGCTCGCCACTCGGTGGGGCAGGATGCCATCCTGCGCGCGGTTGCTAACCGCGCTGGCCGCCTGGTACCCATTGCAGAAGTTGCCGCACAACCCGCAGTGGGGCAGGCTTGAGCCTGCGGCGGGCTTCAGCGCGCCGGAGCGGTTACGTGTACCGCAATGCCGCCCGCTGTGGTGCAGGTCCCCTCGGCGCCTCCTCCGGTCGTCGGCGACCTTCGGGCTATGCCAAACTCACTCCGTGAGCGTCATCTTTCTCTCGGGCCCCATCGGAGCGGGCAAGACGTCAGTGGCGAAGGCGTTGTTGCCATTACTTCCCGCCCCTCTCTGCTACATCGAGGGCGACACATTCTGGTCGTTCATCACAATGGTCGTTCATCACAAAAGGAGCAGACTGCGGATTACAGGATAACTTTCCGGTGCTGGTGCGGTCGATGACCGCGGCGGCAATTCCATTCGCGCGCTCCGGCTTTCGCGTCCTCATCGATTTTCCATACCACCTACGTACGTCGACACGGCCCGCAAGATCCTCAAGGAAGTGCCGTTCGATTTTGTCCTGTTGCGCCCGAGCTTGCAGGTTTGCATAGAACGAGCAGCCTCGCGAAAGGAGGGCGCGATTACCGACAATGCAATGTTGAAGAATTTTTACGCGCACTTCGAAGAGGGGACGGTCGAGCCGATTTGCGATGACAACGCTGACCCCGCCTCCCTGGCCCGGCAAGTCGCCGATGGCCTGACGAATGGGCGGTTTCGAATCCCCTGAGTATTTCGCCGGCGTCGCGCAGTCCCCTCCTCCATAACCCGCCAACTCGCCTACCTTCAAACACATCCCGTTCCATCCGCCATCTCTCCTCCTCCCCGTGCAGGAAAACGCAATTGAGGTATTCGACATGACCCCATCCGCCACGCGCGCCGCCATCAACCGGCAAAACGCCTCGCGCTCCACTGGCCCCGTGACTCCGGAAGGCAAACGCCGAGCCTGCCTCAACGCCCTTCGCCACGGACTCACCGGCCAAACCGTCGTCCTACCCGAAGAAGACCTCGCCGCGTATCAAAAACACTGCGCCCAATTCCACACCGAGCTAAATCCGCAAGGTCTGCTGGAAACCAAAGCCGTCCAGACCATCGCTGATACCTACTGGCGCCTCGACCGCATCCGCGCCATGGAAAACAACCTCTTCGCGCTAGGAGTTCAGGAGCATCCCGTGGCGCTCACCTCGGACCCCGTGATCCATTGCGCCCTAGCCCAGGCCAAATCCCTCGACACCCGCGGCGACCTTCTAGTCAAGCTAAGCCTCTACGAGCAGCGGCTCAACCGTACCCTAGAGAAAACCAAAGCGGAACTCCGCCAGCTCCAACAGGACCGTGCCGCAACCCGGGAGCAGGCCCTCGAATCCGCGGCTCAAATCTGTAACCTGAAGGAAGCACTG
>JAFAQY010000103.1 GCA_019261985.1 Bryobacterales bacterium
CAGTGCTTCCTTCAGGTTACAGATTTGAGCCGCGGATTCGAGGGCCTGCTCCCGGGTTGCGGCACGGTCCTGTTGGAGCTGGCGGAGTTCCGCTTTGGTTTTCTCTAGGGTACGGTTGAGCCGCTGCTCGTAGAGGCTTAGCTTGACGAGCAGGTCACCGCGAGTGTCGAGGGATTTGGCTTGGGCTAGGGCGCAATGGATGACGGGATCCTTGGCGAGATCCCCCGGGTGCTCCTGAACTCCAAGCGCGAAGAGATTGTTTTCCATGGCGCGGATGCGGTCGAGGCGCCAGTAGGTGTCGGCGATGGTCTGGACGGCTTTGGTTTCCAGCAGACCCTTCGGATTTAGCTCGGCGTGGAATTGGGCGCAGTGCTTTTGATACGCGGCGAGGTCTTCTTCGGGTAGGACGACGGTTTGGCCGGTGAGTCCGTGGCGAAGGGCGTTGAGGCAGGCTCGGCGTTTGCCTTCTGGAGTGACGGGGCCGGTGGAGCGGGATGCGTTTTGCCGGTTGATGGCGGCGCGGGCGGCGGATGGGGTCATATCGAATACCTCAATTGGTTTTCGTGCGTGGGCAGGAGGCGAGATGGTGCGTGGAACGGGGATGTGTGTGAAGATGGGCGGGTTAACGGGGCTATGGAGGAGGGGACTGCATCCGCGCGTAGGCTACTTCAGGAGGAACACGACTGTCGTCTCGGTGTCGGCCGGATCAGGCGTCGGATCTCCGTATATCTCCCAGGAGTGGCCCGCGGACTCTCTGCCGTTCGCGGCCATCCATTTTTTTATCGCCTCATACGCCTCATTCATGCGGTTGTACGGGCCGCGGTGGACCGCGACGGCAGCCTCGCCCGCCGGCGTTTCGGTGGCGTACACTTCGCCGGAAGTTTCAAATGTGCGGGTGACCTCGACACCGAAATCGCACAGTACCGGCGCACCGGGCTGAGCCGAGTGGTGGTAGAGAAAAATGTTGTGTCCGGTGGTCCACAGGCCCGGCTGGCTGCGAATGAAGGGCCAGACCTTGCCCAGGGCGGGTCCCCACGCCGCGGCCACGGCGCTCGGCGGGACCTCGCGACGCACCGCGGCTAACTTGCGAGGGTGAACCGCTTGCAGAGTGACGGCGATTGGCATATATCGATTACTCCTGGAGTCCGGGACCGCCAGGCACATCGTCAGCGGACCCGATGGTCGCGAGCCATGTTGTCATTGTCGCCGAAGCGAAGTAGCCGTGCAGCAGCCGGCGATCGTCTCGTCGTGCACCGCGTTGCCGCTGTGGATTCTTACGACGGCGGTCTCCGGCCCGTCCCGCGCGCTGAGGATTCCATTCAGGACAAGGCTGAAGACGCTCGTCTCCAGCGTCCTCGTCTACGGTCCGTAGGCGGGGCCGACAACCCACATGAATGACTGGACATCGATCATGTCTCGCGGTACGAGGTCATCTCGACCGAGGCTTGCAAGTTCTTCGCGCAGGGTGTTCGCGAGGGCGAGGACGCGCTCGTAGGTCTTCCAGGTGACTTCGGGATGGTAGTCGATATCCACCCGGGCCATGAGCGCCGCATGCTTCGTCACTTCGGGTTTGACGAACATGTGCGTTTCGGGGATATCTGATGAACCAGAAGTACGTGGCGATGGGCCATTTCGCAGCGCCGATGTCGTAGAGCATGCGCACGTACGCCTCAAAGCGCGATGCTACCGCACCCTCACCGTAGAGGTGCTGGTATAGCTGTGTCGCGAAGAGTTGTTGCCGTCCCGGTGATGACAGGCCCTTTGACAACCACATCTTCTCGTAATGATGGATGAGATTGGTCTTGTTGATCACGCGCCGCGCACATTCACAAACCTCGGCGTACGCCCCATCCTTGAGATGGGAGCGCATCAATTCCTCGCCAAGCTCGGCACGGAGCAACTGGCAGGCAGCCACCTTGTACTGCCGCTCATTGCGTGCCCCATCCAGATAATCGGGGTCCGCGAAACCGCGCGGGAACTCGTGAAGGAACTTCTCGGCCGCCGAGGTGAGGGATAGGTGGTTAGGGCGGTGATGCGCCGACTTCTTGATTGGCTTGTTAGCCTGGCGGACAAGCGCGGTCAAGTAATCGGACCGTGCTTCTTCACCGTTAACGAGGACGAACTTCGCGAAGCGAAGGTTGAACTTCTTCAGACCGACGTCCTCAAAGATCACCTGGACGTTGTCGCCAACTTGATCATGGAGGACCTCCCCGAGTCCCCAGTCGGACTTTGACTCGTGCTTGACGCGATCACCACGCTTGAACCCAACAGCCGTGTTCCCTTGAACTCCCATTGCTGCTGCGACGCCGCCCCTTATCTTTTGGTGAGATGAATGCCAGACCCAAGGATAACGCTTCGGGCATCGGCGCCCAGATGGTTTGCTGTAAAGTGTGCGGTGCTTCGCGGCCTGATTACGCTCTGCGCCATCGTGTATGTGTCGTGAAGTGTGCCCCGCAAGCTTAAACGTACGCGCGTAGGTTATGGCCAATTTGAGTAATAGAGTGAAAAGGAGTGAGAATGCACTAACCCGCGATTTACACGTAACCCGACGGGCGGGCTGAAGCCCGCCGCAGCCTGAAGGCTGCCCCTCAGCGGGCTGTACGCTAATTTCCGCGCGGCGGAACCTGATTCACAGGTCGAGATGGCGTTCAAGCGCGCGGGTGCTGAAGGACCCGTTGCGGGCTAAAGCCGGGCTAAAGCCCGCTCCACCCACCTGACGAATTTGACTGCCTGAGTCCTTCTGTAGTATTATTGGCCCCAGCATTTGTTGGAGCAGGGTCGGTAAATTCAAGAGAAGCATTTCTAACGTTCAGAGAAGGGGTGTGTCTATGAGGTTGCTTTGTCTCGGGGTATCGCTTGTCATGGTTTCCGCGGGCCTGTTCGGCCAGGCGGCTAATGGCAGGATTACGGGCATCGTGAGCGATCCAGCGGGCGCGGTTGTGGCCGGCGCACCCGTCGAGGTGAAGAATACGGATACCGGCGTTGTGTATCCGACCGTCACGACGGCTTCCGGCGAATATACTGTCACCCAGTTGCCGGTGGGACCTTATGAAGTCACCGTGCGGGTGATGGGTTTCAAAACTTACACTCACAGCAATATTCAGGTGACCGCGGCCAGCGTCATCCGCGAGGACCCGAAGCTCGAAATCGGCGCGACGGGCGAAACAATCACCGTGACCACGGAAGCTTCCCTTCTCAAAACGGAAAGCGGCGACGTGGCGTTGAACATCACGCTGTCGCAGCTCGATAACCTACCCGTGCTGGGAATCGGAAACGCCAACTCGGGCAGCTCGGGTCTGCGGAACCCGTTCAATTCGGCGGTCGCGGTGCCGGGCGTGAGCTACAGTCCGAACTTCACGATGATCGTCAACGGCTCTCCCAGCAATACGGCGGCGTACCGGCTGGAGGGGCTGGACAATACCAATCACACAGTCAGTTACGCGCTTCAGGAGAACCAGCCCAGCGCGGACGCGATTCAGGAAATTGCGATTCAAACCAGCAACTACGCGGCGGAATTCGGGCAGGCCGGCGGCGGGTTGTTCAACATCACGATGAAATCGGGCACCAACGCCTTCCACGGCAGCGGCTACGAGTATTTCGTGAACGAGGATCTAAACGCCGCGGTTCCGTTCACCAATAACGGCGCGGGTGACAAGTACCGCCCGCGCAACCGGCGCAACGATTTCGGCGGCACCATCGGCGGACCGGTGTGGATTCCGAAACTCTACAACGGGCACAACCGCACCTTCTTCTTCTTCAGCTACGAGATGTTCCGGGAAACCACCGCTCTCAGCTTCGCCGATACGGTCCCCACGGCGGCGTACCGGCAGGGCGACTTCTCGGCAATTTCGGTGAATGGCGGCGCGGCTCCCGGCTTTGGAGTCTCGGCCGCTCCCATAGGGACGGACGCGCTGGGCCGAAACGTCTACGCCAATGAAATTTTCGATCCACTCACCCGGAGGAGCACTGCCGGCGGCCTGGTCGCGGATCCTTTTCCGCAGAACCAGATTCCGATCGGCCGTTTCGACCCCGTCGCAGCGCAGATTCTGGCGCTAATGCCGCAGCCTACCAACAATGGCTTGAGCGGAAACTATTCCGGGACAAATCTTAGCCAACGCGTCAGCAAAATCCCGTCCGTCAAAGTGGACCACAGCATCGGAAATAACGATAAGCTGGCGTTCTACTGGTCGACCACCGGAACTGATAGCGCGTTCTCGTTTCCCAACGGCAATGCCGATGGCCTGCCGGAAAGCATTTCGCAAGCGCGCGGCACGTGGATCCACTCCCAAACCGAGCGCCTGAATTACGACCGCACCATAACTCCCACGCTTCTGCTGCATCTTGGCGGGGGTTTTTCCCAAATTCACTTTTTCGACGAATCTCCTTTCAATCACGACGGTGGAATCTTCAAATGCTCCGCGATCGGGTTGCAAGGGTGCCAGGGAGCCTTGAATTTCCCCACCATCGGCTCGACGACAGCCAACACGTCCGGCGCGGGAACCAGTACCGCGCTGGGAACGCTCGGAGGCATGCAGCAGATGGGCAACGCTCAGGCCCACACCGACACGCACACGGAGCGGCCGTCCTTTAATGCAAACATGACATGGATTCGCGGAACGCACACGTTCAAGGCCGGCAGCGAGGTTTGGTTCCAAGGCCAGATCACCGCGCCTCCAACGGGCGTAACTTTGTGCTTCGCGGGCAATCCCACGGGCACGCTCGCCTGCACAGCTACGGGCAACGGCATTAGTGGCCTGCCCGCCAACCTTTCCACGAACGCCGTTACCGGTTTCCCGTTCGCCAGCTTTCTGCTAGGTGGAGTGAACCTGGCAAGCCAGACCGCCCCCAACGATGCCCGAATGGGCAAGCAACAGTGGGGCCTGTTCGTGCAAGACTCCTGGAAAGCCACTCGGAGGCTGACCATCGACTACGGGCTGCGTTGGGATTACGCCACCGCGCCGCGCGAGCAATATGGCCGCTCCGGCGATCTGGGGATGGTGGCCAATCCGGCTGCGGGGAACCGTCTTGGCGCGGCGATCTTCGAGGCCACGTGCAACTGCACGTTTGTGAGCAACTATCCTTATGCCCTGGGCCCCCGTTTGGGCTTTGCGTATCAGATGAACGAGAAGACGGTGATCCGGGGCGGCTGGGGCATCGCGTACGGTTTTGCTCCGGATTATCAGCAAAACTCGGCCAACGTGCTGAACAGCAGCCCCCCGGGAGTAAACACGTATTTTCCGGCGAGCAGCGCCTCCGTGCTGCCGCAGCCGGCGTGGCCGAACTTCAGCGCGGGTCAGACTCCGCTTCTCGGCCAAATCGTCGGCTATAACGGTTTCACTTCTCTCGACCGCAACGCATCGCGGCCGCCGCGCCAAAACCAGTGGTCGATCGGGATCCAGCGCGAACTTAGCCGCGACTTGGTCGTGGAGGCTTCCTATATAGGCAATCGCGGAGTGTGGTGGCAGGGCCTCACGACCGCTTCTAATTCCAATTCACAATTCGGTCTCTTGAACCAAGTGGGACCCGCCGCCTTTGCCGCCGTGGGTTTGAATCCTTACACCAATCCCGCCGACAATCTGTTGCTGTCCTCTCAGCTCAGCAATTCCGCCGTGATCGCCCGGGTGGGCAATTTTCTTCCTTACTCGGGTTATTCAACCAGCAACACGTTGATCAACGCGCTGCGCCCATTTCCGCAATTCAGCACTATAGGCGTCACCAACTCGCCGACTGGGGCCACCTGGTATGACGCGCTGTATCTGCGCGCCACCAAGCGTTTGAGCCACGGGCTGCAGCTCGGTTCGTCGTTCACCTGGTCTAAATCGATGAACCGCATCGTGGAGGACATTTTCAACCCGGCTTCGGTGGGCAAATCTATCCAGGCCAACGACCAGCCCTTCCAATTCAATACGAATTTGGTGTATACGACCCAAAAATGGTTCTCGAACAAAGCCCTGAGCGCGGCAACGCGAGACTGGCAGATCGGCGGCCTGCTGATCTACGGAAGCGGGCTTCCGCTGCAGCCGCCGAACGCGACCGCCGCCAACAACTTTGGCACGCCCCAGACACCCGCGAGCGAGATGGTGCGCACGGGCCAACCCCTCTTCCTGAAGGACCTTAATTGCGGATGCATCAATCCGTATAACGATCAGGTGCTGAATCCCGCGGCATGGGCCAACCCAACTCCCGGAACCTTCGGGCCAGGTCCGATCGCCACGACCGTCGGCAGCCCGGGCCTGTATTATTCGGATTTCCGGCAGGCGCGGCGGCCGCAGGAGAATCTCAGCATCGGCCGCAATTTCCGGTTCACCGAGCGGCTGAATCTTCAAATCCGCGCCGAGTTCATCAATATCTTTAACCGAATGCAGCTCGGCAACCCCGCCACAGGAACCACCAGTCCATTCAGCGCGACCAACGCCCCGCTGGCGTGCACCGCGCAAGGCGGCAAACTCACGGGCGGATTCGGATGCTATTCGCTCGGCGCCATCGGAATTAACGCCGAGCCATCGTACACGGCCAACGGGGTCGTCGGCCAGTTGTACCAACGGCCACGGCAGGGGACGCTGATCGCCCGGTTCACTTTCTGAGCGGTCACGGCGGCGGGCTTTAGGGGCCCTCACGAGATCAACGAGAAGTGCAGTTACAAGAAGCGACAACACCCGCTTAAGGCCGGCGGGAGCCCGCAGGCCATCTGATACGGAGATAAATTTCGCTGGTTTCCAACAGCTCAGTTATTTGACAACTTGCACGCGATGCCCATGAATGCCAGCGTTCCCGGCTGGCATTCATAGTGGCTACGCGCGTTGCACCCCTCCGTGTCTTGCGGATTCGTCGCTTCTTGGCGGGCCTTGCAGAATTGATTACGCCGAGCCGACCAAGATTTCCATTGCACACGATGCCCACGATGACGCGGTCAGAAACGGCTTGAGAACGTCTCAACCCTGCTAGCGACCGGATTTTTAGCGGACATTGCACCGGACATTCATAACACTCTATTTACGCTTTCCGTGGTGTATCTAAATGATAATTTAGAAGTTATAAGCAACAATCAGCGGACATGGAAGCGGACATCAAAATTGCAGACCGGGGAGAGCACCAATCATTGATGGAGCCACTCCTGATCGGCGAGGGTTCGCGCCACCGTCCCGCCCTCACGGACCTTGCCCTCGATGTCACGCGCAAGTCCGCCGGTCTCCGCCGTAGCCTGCCCCCTTCCATGCTGACCTCGCTTGCCGATCTGGTGCGTTCGATGAACTGCTATTACTCCAATCTCATCGAGGGGCACGATACCCACCCCATCGACATCGAGCGCGCGCTCAAGAACGATTACAGCAAGGACGCGCGCAAGCGCGATCTTCAGCTGGAGGCGAAGGCGCATATCGCCGTCCAGGCGTGGATCGATCGGGGCGGCCTCACCGGAGGCCAAGCGATGACGCCCGAGGGAATGTGCGACATCCACCGGCGATTCGGCGAACTTTTGCCGGAGGATTTGCTGTGGGCCGAAGATGCCGTCACCGGCGAGCGGGTGCGCATGGCTCCCGGCGAGCTGCGCACGCGCGATGTTCGCGTAGGGCGGCATATTGCCATCAGCCCTGGCGCTGTACCCCGCTTCTTGGCTCGGTTCGCCGCTGTGTATCGGAAGGCCGGCCGAACCGAGTCGATTATTTCGACCGCCGCTGCGCATCACCGGCTGCTGTGGATACACCCGTTCCCGGACGGGAACGGCCGCGTGGCGCGACTGATGTCCCATGCCGTGCTGCTGGAGACGCTGGACACCGGCGCCGTGTGGCCGGTGGCGCGCGGCCTTGCGCGGAACGTCTCGCAATACAAAATCCTTCTAGCAAATTGCGATCTGCCGCGCCGCAACGATCTTGACGGGCGCGGAAGCTTAAGCGAAGAAGCGCTCGCCGAATTCACACGCTTCTTCCTCACCGTCTGCATCGATCAAGTAGATTTCATGGAAAGCCTTCTGCAGCCTGACCGATTGCGCACGCGCATTATGCTGTGGGCCGAAGAGGAGATTCGCATGGGCGCGCTGCCGCCCCAATCAGGTAACATTCTCGAGGCTCTGCTCTCTCGCGGCGAACTACCTCGCGGCGAAGCGGCAACGCTGGCCGGAACGGGTGAGCGCCAGGCGCGCCGCATTGTCTCATCGCTTCTCGCCAAGGAAGTGCTTGTCTCGGAGAGGCCGCGCGCGCCCGCTGGATCGCGGCGGAGAATCGCTCTTGCGACACGGGCTTCAGCAGATAATCGAGCGCGGCGAATTCGAATGCCTTGACGGCGTGTTCGTCGTACGCGGTAATGAAAATCGTGTGCGGAGCGCCCGGGGCTTCGAAGATCTCGCCCAGAGCCTGAACGATTTCGAAGCCGGTTCCGTCCGGCAGGCGGATATCGAGCAGCAGCAGGTCGGGCAATGTTTCGGTGATTCCAGCGATGGCACCGGCGCACATGGCGGCGGTTCCGCAAATTTCGAGATCGCCCTGAGTTTTCGCAAGCCGTTCGAGCTTGCGCATGGCGGGGGGCTCGTCCTCCACTAGAAAAATGCCGCATCATGCGGGTAGTTGGATCTCGACGATCGCGCCCCCGCCGGTGTGGTTGCTGAGGCTCAGCGCGGCCTGGCTGCCATAGACAGTAGCAAGACGCTTGCGCGCGTTTGCGAGGCCGTGCCCCTCTGACGGGGCGCGGTTACCTCTCGAAACAACTCCGCGGCCGTGATCCCGAATGGTGATTTTGACGCACCCGCCGGCGCTTTCCACGCCGATGCCGATATCGAGCTGTCCGGATTCGGGGTCCTGCCCGTGCTCGACGGCGTTTTCGATCAGCGGCTGTAGTACCAGAGCCGGGACGCGCGCGGCCGCGGAGCATTCGTCGCAGTCGATTTCGAAAATCAGCCGCTCTTCGAGCCGTGCCTTCATGACTTCCAGGTATTGCCGCGCAAGCGCCAGCTCGGCCGTTATGGAAACCATCGGCGATTCGGGAAGGCGCAAGGCGGAGCGGAGAAAATCGCAAATGCGCTCCAGCATGCGGTCGGCCCGGCCGAGGTCTTCGTACATAGTTGCGGAGACGGCGTTTAATGCGTTGAAGAGGAAGTGCGGCTGTAACTGGTGGCTCAGATTCTCCAGTCGAGCTGTGATGAGCTGGCTTTCGAGATCCTTGGTGCGCAGCCAGTTCTGGTAAATCGAGTAAGCAGCGATCCACATGGCATAGCCAATCAGTTGCGAGGGGAACTCCATGAAGTAGCGCAACGGCATTGCTCCGTAATCGTAAGGTCCCAGACTGATAAGTGGAGACAGGATAGTGCGCGTGCCCCACATGAGGGACGTATGGACCACAGAGTAGGCCACGGCGCCGAGCGCGTAAATTCCAACGCGGGATGGGGACAGGCGGAAGGGCCATCGCCGGGCAAAGCGGAACAGGAGCGGAAGCAGCAACATCGCCAGGTAAAAGCCGGTGCCCTGGTCCAGAAAGCGGCGGCGCCATTCGGGAGGTTCATTCCAGACCAGCTTGTCGAGCGCACGATAGACGACGTCGAGCGTCATCGCCGCTGTAAAGTAAAGAAAGATGTAGAGACGGACGCGCTTCATTTGTCTGACAAGGCGAACGCCACCACTTTGGAATCCAGTTTACGTCCGCCGCCATCGTGTCCGCCGGCGGATACGGCCACCATTTGGCGGCCACCGGGCAAGGTGTAGATGAGCGGCGTGGCGCGGGCGCTAGTGGGCAGTTCGGCGCTCCACACCTCGCGGCCGTGCGCGGTTTCGAAAGCGCGGATGTGGTGGTCAAGCGAGGCGCCGATGAAGATGAGGCCCGTGGAGGTGACGGCTGGACCCCCGAGGTTTGGCGAACCGGGATAGGGATGATCCGGGTCGGGACCGAATCCGCCGAGGGGAACGCGCCATTCGATTTTGCCCGAATCGGGACTCACCGCGACCAGCTCACCCCAGGGCGGCGCGACGCAGGGCGTGTTGGTGGCGGACTCGAACCAGCCCCTCTGCATGGCGTAGGGCGCGCCTGTCTGCTCGGTGGTTTCGCGATCGGGATGTTCTTTCTTCGCCGCTCTGAAATCCGCCTGCTGAATGAGCCGCACCAGGGCGACGGTGCGATTCACGGGCCCGATCAGCAGGCGGCGGACCGGATCGAAGACCATGCCGCCCCACTGCAGGCCGCCGATATTGCCGGGAACGATCAAACTTCCCTGCGCGGTGGGGGGCGTAAATATGCCTTCGTTACGCAAGGAATGAAACACGGCTTTGCAGGCTTCGAGGGCTTGCGGCGTCGGTCCCCACAAGTCTTTTTCGGTGATGCGTTGTGGAACCAATGCCGGCGGCAGCGTGGGGAACGGCTGCGTGGGCGAAGCGGCTTCGCCGGGCGTATCGCTCCGCGGAACGGGGCGCTCTTCGATAGGGAACAGGGGCTTACCGGTAAGCCGATCGAAGAGGAAGAGATGACCGGTCTTCGATCCAGCCGCGACGGCCGGGCCGTCTTTTCCGGGAAAGAGTAGAGCCGGAGAAGCGACATCGTAGTCCCAAAGATCGTGGTGTACGGTTTGAAAGCGCCAGACGACTGCTCCGGTGGCGCCTTTCAAGGCAACGATGGAATCGGCGTCGCGATTGTCGCCCGGACGGAGGCCGCCGTAGTAATCGGGACTCGCACTGCCGGTCGGTAGAAAGACCAGACCGTTCTCTTGATCGACGGTGATGACAGACCAGGTGTTCGCGGCGCCCGCGGGCGAATCGGCGGGTAACGGATGAAACGTCCAGCGCAAGGCGCCGGTTTTGGCATCGAAGGCGCGAACTTCGCCGGAAGCCATTTTGGCGCGGCTGTTGTCCGCCACGTAGGAGCCGACGATGACCAGATCCTTATAGATAGCCGGCGGCGAACTCACGCCGTATTCGCCCAAGTATTCCGGCTTGCGGCGGAGACCCGCGCGCAGATCGACTTCACCGGACGAACCGAATCCGGGGCACGGCTCTCCCGTGTCGCGGCTGAGACAAACGAGACGCGCTTCGGTGGTGGCTGCGTAAAGCACCTTACCGGCCAGTGTGACGCCGCGCGTGGTGGGCTCGCTGAAATCGCCATCGCGGAACACGTGCAGATCGTGCTTCCATATCTCGCGTCCGGTGGCGGCGTCGAGCGCGATGACAAGGCCGGCGGGGGTCGAAATGTAGAGCTTGCCCTCGGCATAAGCCGGCGTGGTTTCGAAATGCGATTCCTTGTGCCAGAAAACGTGGGGCGACTCGCCGGTATCGTACGTCCATGCCAGTTTTAGCTGGCTGACATTTTCGGGCGTGATGGGGCCGCGGGGGTCAGCGGCGCTGAGAAATGTGGTGAGCAGCAGTACGATACAGAATCGCATGACTCCATTATCATCGGCTCGAGCGGCGGAGTCAGGTATTTTGGGACGAACTCGGCACAGCGTGGGATGAGTTTCCGGGTCGGCGGCATCTGCTCGCAATCAGGTACACTCGGCTGCACGATTCCCATGTGGTACTCCAACTTCGGTGAGCCCGGCCCCGCACCGACGTCGCGCAGTGGGTAAATCGGCCTCCAGTGGACCGACACCAGTATGATGGTGCGCGGGAGCTCCCGGCATTAGGAACCGTCGCTGCTCCGGCTGCGGTGTTGATCCGACGGGATGCATACGTGGCCTGGGTGGGAGATCAGTGCCAAGAGAGCTAACAGACGCGCTAACTTTTGGTTTGGAGAGCCCGTTGCCTGAGTGCTTCTTATGAGAGATTGATGGATCATCTCGTGATCGATCAAGCGGACCTGCCCCTCGTAAACGGAGCGCGAGAATGGCAGGGTTACATCTTCGGCGGTATCGGTATTTCGCTGATCTTGACGGTGCGAGAGTTCTGAAGTAGGACAGCGTTGTTCAATGCCTGCTTACAAGCGGCGGACCGGAAGACGTTAAGATTTTGCAAGTTACTGTGGCGGTGAGGGTGGGATTCGAACCCACGGAACCCGTGAAGGTTCAACGGTTTTCGAGACCGCCCGATTCAACCACTCTCGCACCTCACCGAGAAGTTATAGTCAAATTTTAGCAGAAATCGTCTCGTCGTCTATATTCGGAGCTCAGCGGGAAACCCCTACGAAGTCATAGCCGTCATTTACACCAATGGTCTTATCATCCTCCGGACTCGTCTCGCGCTTGGGGTGCGCCCTGCTGCTGGTTTCGGGCGCTCCGCTTTTTTCTCAAGATTCGCCCGCGGGCGGTCCGGATGAGCCGGCGATTCCCGCGGCCATCAGGCCCGCGCAAGCTCCGCAGGAACCGGCGCCGGGCGATGAAGTGGCCCCGGATAAGCGGGTGTTTGGAGTTCTTCCGAATTACCGCACTGCCGACGACAACACTCCGTTCTCGCCGATTACGCCGAAACAGAAGTTCATGATTGCGACGAAAGACACGGTGGATTATCCGTTGTTTCTTTTGGGCGGGGGCTTCGCGGGCTTGGCTCAACTCATGAACCAGCATTCCGATTTCGGGCAGGGCTTCAAGGGTTACCTGCACCGGTATGGGACGGCTTACGGCGATCAATTCACCGGCAACTACATGACCGAGGGCCTGCTGCCGATTCTGTTCCACGAGGACCCAAGGTATTTTCGGATCGGCCCTTCGCGCGGCGGCGTTTGGTATCGGACCGGCTATGCGGCTTCGCGTATTTTCGTAGCCAAGACCGACAGCGGGCGGAATACGTTTAACTTTTCGGAAGTGCTCGGGAACTCAATTTCGGCAGGTATCGGCAACGCTTATTACCCAGGCGAGCGGAAACTGAGCGACAACCTCGACCGGCTTCTGACGGCGCTCGCTACGGATGCGGTTTCTCAAGTGATGAAGGAATTCTGGCCGGATATCAAGCGGAAATACTTCTCGCATCATCAGCATGATGTGCCGTAGCCTTCGCTTTCCAGAACGCCAAAGCCATTAATATGGTCAATACCTGGACAGCCGCAATGAACGCGGCGCAATCCAGCCATCCTCCCCGCGAGTAAAACAACCCAGGCACGTAGCCGCCGGCGCTTCCGCCGAGGTAATAAAAGGTGGAATACATACCGATGGCGAGCGCGCGGTTAGTTGCGACGGTGGTCCCGACAAATGCACTCGACGATGCCTGCGCGATGAATACGCCGGTGCAGCAGACGGCGAGTCCGGCGGCAACGATCCACAATTGCGGAATCAGCGTCAACGCAACGCCGGCGGTGCTCAGGGCAATTGCCGCCGATAGCGCCGAACGATGACCATAACGGTCGATCGCGCGCCCGGCGACCGGCGTCACAACGACTCCGACGAGATAGACGAAAAAAATCGAGCCCAGAGCAGCCGGCTGCAATCCGAACGGCGGGGCCGCGAGATAAAAAGTGACATACGTAAACGCGCCGACCAGCGAAAATAAGACGCAAAAGCCCACCAGGCATGCCGCTAGTAATTGACGGTTTCGCAAATGGGAAGAGAGCGCGGTAAGCCAGCCGTGCCGGGCAGCATGAGGATGGCTTTCCTCGGGAAGCCAAGCCCAAATCGCCGCCGCCAGAAGCAAATTGAGGGCGCCGAGCACGACGAAGACTCGCTGCCACGGCCCGTGCGCGGCTACGAAGCCGGATATTACGCGACACGAAAATCCTCCCGAAACCGTGCCCGAGACATAGGCGGCGACTGTCCGGCCGGCTCCGGATTCCCTCCATTCGTCATTAATGTAGGCGACGGTTACCGCGAAAACGCCCGGCGTGAACACGCCTTGCCAAAATCGCCAGAACAGAAGCTGCGCGAGCGAATTCGCCGTTGCGGTGGCCAACGCGGAAAGTCCCAACAAGAAAGCCGACCAAACGATCACTCGTCTTCGTCCGAACCTGTCTGCGAGAAAGCCGGCAAACGGCGCGGATAGCGCGACACCCAAGCTGGGGATTGTGACAGTGAGACTGACGCCAATTTCGCTGGCGTCGAAAATTTTACGGAGAAGCGGCAGCAGCGGCTGCGTAGCCCAGAGCTGAAGGAAAGCGCAATAGCCCGCGAGGACCACCGCGGCCGTACGATGAGTGGAGCTTACACGCCCGCTGCGGATTTTTTCTCCCAGGGCCGAACGCGGCTGTGCTCATCGCGGTCTTCCACGCGGTCATAGAGATGTTCGCCGGAAGTGGTGCCTAGCGAAAGATTGTACAAGCTGGTCAGGCCCAGCCCCTCGCGTAGATCTTCATCGAAATCGTGAAGGGCTTTGAGTTGCGAGGCCAGCGCGGGCAGCTCACGGCCGGATGGAGCCACGAAAAACTGCTGGTATCCCGCGTTGACCAGTTCGGCAATTTCGGCGCCGGCGATCAGCCCCGCCTTGCCGAGTTTTAAGTTCCCCTCGCCCTTGTGCTCCACCAGCGCGCCAAACCCTTTGCGCGTGACCAGCACCTGGCCTGCCGGCGCGGACTGGGTTGTAAAACCAAACTGTTTCAAATTAGCGATGCGCTCTTCGAAGGTCGACTGATGCGGCTTTTCACGGCGAAAGAACATAGAAATCACTATTATAAGATTCCGCGTATGATGCTGCGGTCCAAAGCTATTCGGAGATTTTCGATCGCATATGAGCACCTGCGAAAAGAGGGCCAGACGGCTTGGCACCTAAATTATGCACGTAATAGAAGAGCACTGACGGAGGTCTGACTGCCTCGCCATTTGGTGACCCCGAAAATCCTGCGTTAAAACAGAAGAGCCGCGAAGACAGAAACTTCGCGAGCCGACTTTCGGGAGTCACCCA
>JAFAQY010000057.1 GCA_019261985.1 Bryobacterales bacterium
AGACCTCTTCCATTAACTGTTCGCCAATGGCCGGGCTTTCGGTCCCGCGCTCCGCCGCGAGCGATTCGGTCCCTTCCTCGGCAGTCCTTGGGGCTTCACCCCTATCCCCCGCCAGGAAGGCCAACACTAGCTGGTTCTTCTGCCGCTTGTCGCCCATGAGTCGCGCCGCTTACTTGCCACTCCCATCAACCTGGTTTCGCAGGACCGTTTGGGCCTTCATCCGTCGCCGGACTACTACGCCCGCTGCTGACTTCTGCCGCCCGGTCAGGATGGATCGCTCCACCCTCAGTCCCGATTCCGGGACAAACGGCAGATCTCCCGAGGTAAGCTCGACCGCCTTCCACACGCAACCGCCGGATTTACAACCAGTGCCCTTGATGGATATGGGCTTCGCGATCATATGCCCGCTCGCCCGGCACCGTATGCCTCTGATCCGGTTCTTGTACATCGCTCGTGCGTTTGCTCCACGCTTCTTTCAGACCCTCCGTCGCCGGAGCGCCCTTGCGCTTCGCTATCACTTCACCTCCATCAGGTTGTGAAAAGGACTTTCACCTTCGAGCTGTCGAACATGCTCGGCACACAGAAAACGGCGCACGGTTTCCCGCGCGCCGTTGATTTAAACGAAATTAGCCTCTCGGGTAATAGCGCTCGTTGTGCTCCTTGTAGGCCCGCAGATGGCGCACGTCCTCCTGCAGCATCATACGGTCGCGCTCGGGCATGCGGTTGTCCGCGATTACCTTCTCAATGGCGGTGATTACGTCGTCGAGCCGGCGCTCTTCGATCCGCCCGTTGGCCGCGCTCTGGTGCATTTCGTTCAACTCTTGTTTTACACGGGTGAGCCTGAACTCATCCGCGCTGAACGCATGCGTATTCGCCTCCACGCGTTCGACATCCTCGCGGACTCGATCGAACAGGTGACCTTTGTAGTAGCCCTCATCGCGGTTTTCGTAGCGGCCCTCCCGGCCCTGTTCGCGGTCCTGAGCAAATCCCGGAGTAGCGAAGAGCACAAGTCCAGAAACAATAGTTCCTAAAAAGAGACGTTTCATCAGGTATTTTTCCAACCTCCTTTATATGGAGGCTCGGGCCGCTCGGATTGTTTCTCGATTACCAGATATCTGGGGGAGGACCTGGGGCCAGCGCTTGTTCGCGAGGCCGTTTTTTTTCTTGGGGTCCCGCACCGCCAAAGAAAAGCGTTACGTCCACCGTCTTTGCCGTCTCATCGACGTGAGTCTCGGAACGAGTCTTGCCCAGATTGTCTAAAATGCCTTCATCTCGCACTCGCGCCAAAAAAGCATCCGGAAATTCGGGATTAAATGGCTTGCCCTCCATCGACCCCCACATCTTTCGGATAGCCGGCTCGGTGATGATGTCGAGACCCTGGATATCGAGTTTGCCGAATAAAAAGCGCGGTCCTGGGTCGAGCGCCACCGCGAGGTCGACAGTGTGGGTGTCCTCGTGAATGTTGCGCGCGGCCTTCCCGGTCGCGTGCAGGTAGCCAGTGCCGCGGAGGCGCTTGTATACGCGCTCCAGGCCCGCATCGATTTCGTCGAAGTTCACCGCATCGGTTTTCTTGAAGTCCGCCGTTCGCTCGATTCCTGCCGCCTCTCCGGCAGGGGCGCCTGTGAACCGCACCGCGCCGAGGCCATAAACCGCTCCCTCATCTACTGTGACGGTGACAATCAATCCGTCCACCTTAGCGGCCTTTTCTGTGGTGATCGCCGGAAACGAAACGCGGATATAGCCGCGCGCTTCGTAAACGCGGCGGATGCCCGCTTCCAGGCGCTGGCGAATTGCGGCTTCGGTATATGGAATGCCGATTGCCACTTCGTTAATGGTTCGCAGCAGCAGTGTAGTAGGAACAGCCTTGTTGCCCGCGAAGCGCACCTCCGCTACGTTGGGCCGCGCTCCCGCGGGACGGAACAAAACGGCCAGATCGCCGGGCGCTTCGGCGTTTACTTTTCCCGAGACTTGAAAATCGGTATTTCCATCTGCCGCCAAGGCTGTTTCAATGGCCTTCACATACCGGGAAAGCATGGGCGCGCTGGCGGGAATCCGATCGCCGAAAAGCGGCTCCGCTTGATGCACCGCTTCGCGCAATTTTGCCTCCGGCGCGGGCAGATCTTCAAAGCGGAAAGGAAAAAGCTCGTGCGCCTCGGCAACTTCGAACACCACATCGTATCCCTTCGCATCGGCGGAGGGTTTGTATTCGTAACCGACATTTTCAAAAGCGCCCGTGGCGAGCAACCGCTGACGCGCCGCGTCGAAGTCGGCCTTCCGCACCGTCTTGCCGATCGTCAAGCCCGTGGCAGCGGAAATCCGCTCAGCGGGAATCTGCCGGTTGCCTGTGACACGCACCAGTTCCAGCGGAAATTCCGTGCGCGCAGGCGCAGCCGGGCCGCCCGGCCGCCTGGTTTCGGTTTTCGGAGTTTGTGCGAACAGCGCGCCGCCCAGTATCAGAACCAGCCACATCAATCGAGCTCCAGCGGAACATACATCAGTTTGCCGTCGCGCTCTACCTGCAGGACCACCGCATCGCCGGCCTTCATCTGATTGAGTTTTTCCCGCAGGAACTTGACGGTAAGCGTAGGGGAATGGTTGATTTCATAGATCACATCGCCGAGCTCCAAACTCGCTCCCGTGTAGGGAGGGGACGGCGAGCGAGCCGCGACCACCAAGCCGTAACCGTGACGAAGATCGGTCAGCATCGACGTCAAATTGTCATTTAATTCGATGGCCAGAATGCCCAATTGGGGTACCAGATTATTCTGCGGATCGACCATGTCGGCAAAGCGCTCGGGATCGTCCTCGGTTTCATGAACAGTGACGGTGACGCGGAGCGGCATACCCTCGCGGATCACGTTCAGATTGGCGCTCCCGGCCATCCCCAGGTTAAAAATCGCCTCTTCCAGGTGTCCGGCATCTTCCATTTCCTTCCCGTTTACGCTTTCAATGATGTCGCCGATCTTAATCCCGGCCACTTCCGCGGGACCGCCGTGCTCGAGATCGCTTACAACAGCGCCCCAATCCTGTGAAAGCCCCAAACCCTTGGCAAGAATCGAATTAACGGTTTGAACGCTGATGCCGATATGCCCGCGATGCACATGCCCGTCTTTGCGTATCTGATCGTAGATCATCTTGACGGTATTGCTGGGCACGGAGAAGCCGATGCCTTCGCTGCCGCCCGATTGAGTGATGATGAAGGTGTTAATGCCGACGACTCTGCCTTCGGTATCCACTAGCGGACCTCCGCTGTTCCCCGGATTGATGGGTGCGTCGGTCTGGATATAAGCCCGCGGGTCGTCCTGCTTTACGCGGCGCGACGTGGAGCTGATGATTCCCGTCGACGCCGATCCCTCCAACCCGAGCGGGTTGCCGAAAGCCATTACCACTTGTCCTTGACGCAGCGCGTTGGAATCGCCGAGCGGCAGAGTGGGCAGTCCGTCCCGCTCGATTTTAACGACCGCGAGATCGGTTTGCCGGTCGGCTCCAACCACTTTCGCGGGCAGCCTCATTTCCTGCGAGTGGCCGGGATCGCGCATGGCCAGCTTCACTTCGATTTTTCGAGCGCCCTCGATCACGTGATTATTGGTAACGATGTAACCGTCTGGCGTGAGGATTACACCGGAGCCGGTCGCGGTCTGCCGAGTGAGCAAGTTGCCGGTATTGGCGCCTTCATTATTTTCTTCGGCGGCGGCGTACCCGGTGGAGAAAATTTGAACTACAGCGGGACGAACCCGCGCGGCCAGCGATTCAAACGAAGCGCTAAGCTCGCGCAAACCAGGCGCCGCGGCCTGTGGAAATGCCGGGCACGCAATCAGAACACTCAGAGCGGACAGCCGGATGTATCTCACGCTTTTATCCTGTCACAAGCGCGGCGTGTCAAGGCTGCGCCAATTGGCCAGATCTATGCCGGTGTCTCCGCTGTTCCGAGTTCACGGTCGAGCCACTCCAAGTAGCTCTCCGAGCCGTCCACTACCGGCAAAGCCAAAAGCTCGGGGACTTCGTAAGAATGCCTTTTCGCGATTTCGGCGCGCAAGGCGGGCATCAAATCCCGGCGGGATTTAATTACCAGCAGCCATTCCGCGGCATCTTCCAGTTGATCCTTCCAACGGTAAATGCTGCGCACTGCCGGAACGATGTTGACGCATGCCGCCACGCGCTGCTCCACCAGGTGCCGCGCCAAAGTCGCGGCTTCTTCCGCCGAGTCACACGTACTAAAAACGACTATTTTGTCGGTCATTGATTTTCCCGGTCATGGATAAGGATCATTTTGCGGACGCCGGCTTCGGCCATTTGGCCATCCGTTTTTGGATCGCGTCGGCGTCCTTGGCGTCTTTGGCAATTTCCAAATACTTCGTATAGGCTTGCCGCGCGGCGGGGAAATCGTGCACCCGCTCCAGAGCTTCGCCCAACTTCACAAACGCCTCGGCGGACCCGGGGTCCCAGAGCGTCGCCTCCTTGTAGCGATTCGCAGCCGCCCGATAATTTCCTTTCTTGAAATATTGGTTGCCGACGTTGACATTCTTCGCCGACTCAAGCGGGTTCAGCGCATATTCCTTGGGCTTGAGCGTCTGGTCCTCTTCCGGTAGATCCTCGGGTTTCGGCGCTTGCGGCGCAGGCGGCCCGGGCTCTTGCGCGTATAGCGTCGCGCTCAATAAGAACGCGGTTAGCAGCGCACGTGCCACAATTAAAGTATAAAGCGGTACAGGGCCGGAGCGGCCCTCGCGGTTTTCCGAAGCCAGGCCGGTCTGGCGCGTCGGGCTTCGTTGTGCCGCGAACATTTGAGGAGTCCGCTGTCCGCTCGGACAAGCTAAAGCATGTCCTACCCCGATCTTCGCGATAGAGCGGCCGAGCTTCCGCCGTTTCCCGGAGTCTACCTCTACAAAGACGCCCACGGGACGGTTTTATACGTGGGCAAGGCGAAGAATCTGCGCAATCGGGTTCGCAGCTACTTTTCCGAGGAGCGCCTCAGCGATTCGAAAACCGGAACGCTGATCCATGACGCGCGCCAGATAGACTTCATCCAGGTCGACAACAACAAAGAGGCGCTCGCGCTTGAGAACAATCTCATCAAGCAATGGAAGCCGCGCTTCAACATCCTTCTGCGGGACGATAAAACATACCCGTACATTAAGCTCACCGCCGAGCGCTACCCGCGCGTGTACGTCACGCGCCGGTTAAAAAAAGACGGTTCCACGTATTACGGCCCATACTTCCCGGGCAATCTAGCCCACCGCCTGGCGCATTTCATTCATCGTTATTTTGGGGTGCCTTCCTGTAACGTGGACCTGGGGCGAAAACACTCGCACCCGTGCTTGCAATATCACCTTCATCGCTGCCTTGGCCCATGTGTGGAGGGCCTGACGACGGATGAGAATTATCAAGCGGCCGTGCACCGCGTCCGTCTGTTTTTGGAGGGGCGGCACAAGGATCTCGCACAAGAACTGAAGGCGCGGATCGAGACGGCCAGCGCGGCCACACGCTACGAGGAGGCCGAGGCCCTGCTCAACCTGCTGCGCACGGTAGAGGAGCTCGGCGAAAAGCAAAAGATGGCGGCCGCGGAGGGCAGCGACACCGATATTCTCGCGTATTACGCCGAGCCGCCGCTGGTCGCGGTAAACCTTTTCCACCTGCGCCACGGCCACATCGTCGACCGGCGCGAATTCTTCTGGGAGGATCGGACGGAATTCGATCCGCCGGAGTTCTTTTCGGCGCTATTGAAACAAATCTATTTGAACGAGCCCTATATTCCCGCATTCATCCATGTCCCCGTCGAGTTCGAAGATTGCGACGTGCTCGAAGAAGCGCTGACGGAAAGGCGCGGACGCAAGGTGGAAATCCACACGCCGCAGCGCGGGCAGAAAAAAGCTATGCTCGCGCTGGTGGAATCCAACGCGCAGCACAGCTTTGAGCAGCGCTTCCGCGTGCTGAAGCCGACGTCGCTGGCGATTCAGACGGCCTTGCAGGAAGCTCTGGGATTGGAAACAGCTCCCAACCGCATAGAGTGTTTCGATATTTCCCACATTCAGGGAACGGACACCGTCGCTAGCATGGTGGTGTGGGAAGGCGGCCGCATGAAGAAGTCCGATTACCGGAAATTCATCATTCGGACGGTGGAAGGCAACGACGATTTCGCATCCATGCGCGAGGTGATCACCCGCCGCTACGGAAAGCTGCAAGCGGAAGGCGCGCCGAGGCCGGGGCTCGTGCTGGTGGATGGCGGTCTCGGCCAACTCCACGCGGCGGCGGAAGCGCTCGAAGCGCTCGGGATTACCGATCAGCCTCTAGCATCGATTGCCAAGCGCGAGGAATGGATCTACGTGTACGGGCAAGAGGACGAGCCGATCGTCTTGGATAAATTCTCTCCCGTGCTGCACCTGGTTCAGATGGTGCGCGATGAGGCGCACCGTTTCGCTGTGACGTTTCATCGTACGCGCCGAAATGCGAATCGGCTGCGCAGTGAACTGGTGCAGATTCAGGGTGTGGGCGAAAGGACGGTTCACAAGCTTCTGCAAAACTTCGGCAGCCTTGAGCGCGTGCGCGCGGCCACGGAAGAGGAACTGGCCGGTGTAGTGGGGAAATCGTCGGCTCGGAAAGTGCGCGAGGGCCTTCAGCAATGCCCGGTTTAGGCGGCCTAAAAGCGGAATATCAGGCTTATTTCGCTAGGAACCGCTTTCCCGTTCAGTCGCGCGGGCTCGAATTCCCACAAGCGTGCCGCCCTAATGGCAACGCCGAACAAGTAGAAGTCCTCAACGCGCCCGGTCGGGGTGGCCTTTAAAACCTTCCCTTTTGCATCTATCGAAACGACCACAGTGATCTGAGTACCTCCGGCGGCTCGCGCGTCCGGGGGCGCTACAGGTTGCACCTGCTTCACGGGTCTCGGCGCCTGGAAGTTGTATTGTGGAGGCGTCCCCGCGACGGGCACAACTGGCGAAACAGATTGAGGCTGCGAGGTCGCCGGCGCGGCAGGTGAAGCCGCAATCGTGGCAGCGGGCGGGGGTGGGGCCGCCGTGGCAGCGGGCGGGGGTGGCGGAGCAGCGAAACTGGTAGACACCGCTGGAGATACAGGCAGAGCGGTCGCGGATATCGGCCCAGCGGCGCCTAAAATTGGGTTCGATGGAGGGGGAGCGGATACGGACTTCGGTGGAATGAATTTGCGGGTGGCAGTTGCACTCAGCCTACGATCCGCTTCGGACGGAGTTGCCGGATTCTCGCTGGCCGAACTCGCTTCAAACTGCGCTCGCCCTGCCATCCTCTGAGATCCTGGCAGCAAGTAGGTACTGTCGTTCGACAGTTGTGTCTGCTGCGGAGTTCGGGCGATTGACTTGATTTTGTCCAGCACGCGAACCCTCTCCTCAGCGACGGAAGCACCGTTTCGCCGTACTTGAAGACGGAACGCCAACTCTCCGCTTTTCGCACTGTAGTAGATCGTTCCGCCGGAAAGATCCGCCATGGTAAGTGGTACATCCTGCTCGTCCCCGCCATCCTGAATAAACAGGGTTGCCCCTGTCGGATTCATTGCTAATACCGCAGCGCTATTCCAGGTAAGTTTCCACGATGAACCGTCCGGATTCGCCGAAAACCCGGTGCGAAGCGCGGCGGGCGAGTCTTGCCGGGTCGCGTCCGCCGAACTACGGCGCAGGTCGACCCACCGGAAAACTACGGCCGCGCTCGCGAGCAAAACACCTGCGATAAACAGCACCGTTGCAGTCCGCAGCGATCGGCCGGCAACGGGAGAGTTTAGCGTTCGTGAATTGGCTTGGATAGGGGACCCGACGGCGCCAAAAGCCGGTTCACTGGGACTTGCGGGCTTAGCTCTTTCCAAAGAAATAGGAGCCGCCGGAACGGCATCTAGGTCGGTTCCGGCGCCCTCGGACTCCAAATTAAGCGTAATCTGCTGGTTGTTTTCCCAGGCGGTGCCGTTATGGATTAGAATTCGCAATTGCAGCTCAGGGTGAACTGCAGCTTCGATCACCAAGCATGACCGGATATTCAAAAGCGAAGTATGCGATGCGCGGATCGCATCGAGGACTTCGAAATCGGCCTGAGAAAGGTCCCCGTCGCTGGCGGCCCGGACGCGATACAGGCCCAATATAGTTTTGGCGTCGTCCCGCTGAGCGGCTGCGATAGCCGCTTTTACGCGATCAAATGCGGCGAACGATAGCGGCAATGAAGGACTGAAGGAATATTCGACGTCAATCGGGACCGCTTCCTCAATCAGCAGATCGTTGCCATCCGGTTTCGGGCCGATGAGCAGTCCGCCAACTTCTTTTTCATGGCTCAAAGCACCGCGCGCGTGCGAGGCTGCTTGTTTAGCGATCTGTGCGACCAGACCTCCGGGAACAAAGATCAGTCCGGTGCGAGAACCGTCGCCCAGGATGATCGTGCCTGTGCGACCAGATGCCGCGTGAGAATCGAGAAATTCCTGGCGGGTACTACCCCGCGAAGGGAAATCCTGCATGTGCCCTTGCGAGTAAGGCGTTAGTATATCGCACTCGCTACTCGAGCGTCGGCGGAGAATTATCCAATGCAAGATGAGCATGAAATCGGACTTGTTTCCAATGCAAGATGAGCATGAAACTGGGAGGAGCGAGGTAGGCATGCTGCGGCCGGATGCAGGTGCAGATGCAGAATGCCGAACAGCTCACCCGGGAGCAGATCCG
>JAFAQY010000118.1 GCA_019261985.1 Bryobacterales bacterium
CAATCGCCTCAACTACGACCAGACCCTCAAACCCACTCTGCTCCTGCATTTGGGTGGGGCGTTCGTGAAAAGCTCGCTCTCCGCGCCCGCCGCGGTCACCGGTTACGATCCCACCGCGGCTCTCGGATTAAAGGGGCCATTTACGCCGTTGGAATTTCCGGCATTCACAGGCTTGGCGGGGGCTAACAACACCGGCGGCGTGAGTAACCTGGGAGTCAGCAGCGGCATTGATGGAGAGCAACTCTCGATGGAAGAAAAAACCAACTTCGTCGCCAACCTCACCTGGGTCAAGAACAACCACACCTATAAATTCGGCAGTGAAGCGTCCATCGAAGGATACCCCAATTACAATCGCATAAACACCGACGGTGTGTTCGGGTTCAGCGGGGCGGAAACCGGTCTGCCCTACCTCCCCAACGGCACCACCGTCGCCGGCAACTCCGTTGGGCTTCCGTATGCCAGTTTCCTGCTGGGCCTGGTGGATAACTACAACGTTTCAGCACCCGCTGTTGGCAAACTCGGGAAAAACCAGTTGGGATTCTACGCGCAGGATAGTTGGAAGATCACGCGCAAGCTTACCCTCGACTATGGGCTGCGCTACGATTTTTCCACCGCTTCGGTAGAGGAGCATGGCCGTTTTGGGAGCTTCGACCCCACGGTACCGAATACGGGAGATGGCGGACGTCACGGGGGCGTCACCTACGGAGCAACCTGCCATTGCACATTTGCCCGCAACTACCCGTATGGTTTTGGGCCGCGGCTGGGAGTCGCCTATCAGTTGAATTCGAAAACCGTGCTCCGCGGGGGAGCAGCCCTGCTTTACAACGGTACGCCCGACACCGGCATAACGGCGCGGAATATTCTATCCAACAATCAGAATTTTTCCCCCGCTATTGGCCAACCGGCCATGACTTTGGCCGCCGGCATTCCGCTGACCTATTCTCAGATTGCGTTCCCCAACTTTGATCCAAGCCATTACCCCGTTGTCGCCATTCCGGGAACGCCCGGAGCGCCTGTCTTGCAATGGATGGATAAGAACGCCGGGCGCCCCAGCCGGTCGTATCAATGGAGCGTCGGCGTGCAGCGCGAGATCGTCCGGAATCTGGTGGCGGAAGCCGCCTTTGTGGGCAACCGCGGGATGTGGTGGCCGACCGCCGGGGGGGTCAATTACAACGCGAACACCCCGCAGGCCCTGTTAGTCGACGGGCTCGACATCACCCAAGCGTCCGCGCGGACAATACTGACCTCTCCGATCGGCAGCGCGGCTGCCGGCCCGTTCCAGAACAAGCTGCCGTACTCGAATTTCCCGCTCACGGCAACGGTCGCGCAGGCCCTGCGGCCGTATCCGCAGTTCTCTACCGCGCCGCCGCCGCTATGGGCCCCGTTGGGCGATAATTGGTACGACTCCTTGCAAGTAAAAGTGACCAAACGGTTCTCACGCGGCCTGAGCGCCACGTACGCCTTTACCTGGTCGAAGACGCTCCAAAACGGCATCGAGGGAACGGAGAACGATCCTTTCAATCGGTCTCAAGACAAGTACCTCTCGAGCGCCGATCGCCCGTTGGTCAGCAATATCAACTTCACCTACATTGTGCCCGCGCCTTCCTTCAGCAGGAACAGGATCGTTTCTTCCGTCTTGAGAGACTGGCAAATGGGAGCCCTTCTCATCTACTCGAGCGGCACGCCGATCGCGGTTCCCGCCGCGCAAACTCTGCTGAACAGTTATACGTTCGAAACAGCGTCGTATTTTAATCGGGTTCCTGGGCAACCGCTATTTCTCCAGGATCTCAACTGCCACTGCTTCGATCCGACCAAGACTCTGGTGCTGAATCCGGCCGCGTGGACAGATCCGGCTCCCGGCACGTGGGGAACATCGCCGGCGTATTACAGCGACTACCGGGCTCAGCGGCACCCTACCGAGAACTTCAACGTGGGACGCACGTTCCGGTTCCGCGAGTCAATGAATCTAAGTGTTCGGGCGGAGTTCATAAACATCTTTAACCGGACCGTATTTCCCGCCCCCAGTTCGAGTAATCCGTTGGCGACGACGACCTGTTTCTTGTCGGGGGTCGCCGGCCCCACAGGCGCGTGCAGTGCCAGCACCGGCGGTTACGCTTCAGGCTTCGGCTTTATGACAACTACCGGCGCGGCCTTAACCCCGCGGACGGGCCAGATCGTCGCTCGCTTCGTTTTCTAGAGCCGGCCCTATCGCTTGCGATACCAACCCACGGCGTCGTGATCGTATTGCACGTCGATCACGCCTGCCTGCCGCATCGACCCGGCGGGAACCTCAGGCAACTGGTCGTTCGTCAGCAACAGGCCCCCGCGCTTCAGGATGGCGCCGGCGTTTTCAAGCGCCAGCGACCGTTCGAATGCGTCGTAATAGATGAAGATGTTGGTGCCCACGATCAGGTCGAACTTGTCCGCCTCGTTGAGATTGATGCGCTCGAGGACAATATTTAGGTCCACTGGCTCACACGTTAGCACCACGTCCGGACGGATTCGCACCGCTCGCGTTTCCAGCCCTTGCCCGCCGTTAATCAGTTGAAAAATCCCAGGCGGCCGGATCGGCGCAACCTCCGTTCCCACCCGGTCGCCCAGTGAACGCCAATAAGCGGTGAGATCTGCCGGCCAGGGATCCGCGACGCCGCGAGGCAACTGAAGGACATAGCTTTCGCCCATCCTGGCGCGTCCGCGAGCGCGCTGAATATGGTCGATCACTCTTGAGCTGATGTCGAAAATCGACATGGATACCACGTTGGCTCTGGCCAGACCCAGCCGGAGGAGCGAATCGTATAGCGCAAAGGGTTGGAGAGTTTGCTGCGGATAATAGTCGTAGCTAAATGCCTCGTTCTTGTCGCTAAAATCGAGGCCCGGCCCGATCACGGCCACGCGAGCCACCTCGCCTTCGCGCAGCACACCGCGATTCTTCAGATCGCGCAACGCTTGCTCAATCGAAAAATTCGGAAAAATGCTGGTATCGAGCGAGACCCCTCGATCGCGTAACAGCCCCGCTCGCCAGCTAAAAAGCGCTGCTTCATCGGGAGTCCCATCCGGCTTGGTAAGGCGCTTGGCTTCCTCGCCGCGCTTCGACAACGTCTGCATCTCTTGAATCACTCGCATGACGTTGTTGTAGATGAACAGGCCGGAATCGCCGGGCGCGCTCGGATCAATCCCCTGGCTTCGTAGAAGTCCGTTCAGAAAAGTGAGGCGCTCGTTGTCTCCTGGGTTCCGCATTCCCGCAATCAGATCGTCCACACGAGCCCGCAGAATGCCGGCTCTCGAAGCTTCGCTGAAGCTTTCAATCCTAATGCGTGGCTGTTTCGTGAAGGATGTCCCATAGAACAGAAGATTCACCATGGAATCCAAATCGCCCTGCTGAAGTCGCGCTCGGATGGCTTTGTCCCGCTGCCGGCTCCAGGCGCTCCACTTGGCTTCGGTTGGGTTTCTAAGCTGAGCCGGCAGTTGGTCGCCCGCCTTATCCAAGACCGGTTTCGCGCTTGCAAAGGGGGTGAAGACCCGGTCCGCCGCAAGCAGGCCCGGGGCAACGCCGCAGACGAACGCCAAGATCAACCGGATCGAAGCGAGCCGCATTTCACGTTGCCTCTGCTTGGGTCTTTTGGTTTCCCCAGCGGTTCTCGCAGGTCATCCCGAGTACACCGCGGCATCGCCAAAGCTACGGCGTTGTCGCCGGTGTCGGGCTGCCTCGGTGGCAGGTGTAGCACGTGACGTGCTCCTTGCCGTCCGCGAATGCCATGTTGATTTCACGCATCATGATGATCATATTGCGTGCGATCACCTTTTGCATCTTTTCATCGGAGGACTTGTCGTCGACGTGGCAGTAGCTGCAAGTCCCTTTATCCAGAAGGCCCAACCCTTGCACGAAACTTTGCATGTCGCTCGGTAGATTCAGTGCATTGAGCACCTTGAGATTCTTAGGGGTAAACCCGGCGCCGCCCTTACCCTTGCCTTTACCGCCACCCTTGCCCTTAGCGCCATTGGAAGCGGTCACCGTGAGAGTTCCCGCATTGCTGACCAGATAATGGACAACTAGGGGAACCTGCTCATCCGTCAAATCGGCGCCCTTCTCCTTCATGCGAGTGACTGTGGTAGTCCATGCGTCGCTATCCGCCTTCTTGTTATTGACACGTTCGAGCGTGTGACATGACGAGCAGACCGTGTTGACGAGGTTTGCTGCTACAGCATCGCTGCCGTTCTTGCCGGCGGGTGTCGCACCATCGGGCGCCTGCGAATGGAGCATGAGCGCGCCGGCCAGTAGGGAGGCGGCGACAGGCGCCAGGAATTTTCGCATGGACGTTATTATAATCAAACTCCGCCGCCAGCTACGTTAAAAGGACAGCGCCTACTTTGCCGGCTCCGCCGGAATCGGGATCGTAACTTGGCCGGAGGCCGCCCATTCCGCGCCTCGCGCGAACGTTATTTTGAACGCTGGGTTCTCCGTATCCATAGGGTCGTGGCCCAGTGCCGTCACGAATACGCGCCCCATTCCGAACTGGGTCGTCCACAAAATCGGCTCATCCGCGCCCGCCCCGGGGATTGGCTGCGTCGAGCGGCCGTTGTACAAGGCGTGATCGTCATAGGCCGTGGCCAGCAGGTGGAACGATCCTTCCGGCTGCCATTTCAGGTTGGCGAACAGCTCATCGTGTTGAACCCTCAGCGGCGATTTCACTCCTTTTGTAATAGGGTGCTCGGGGTCCTTGATATCCAGAGCGAAATCGTGCTGCGCCGAATGATGACCTTTATTGGGGCGCCAGTTGCCGCCCGACATTTTTTCGTAGTCCGTCCAGCCGTCGAAGGCGCCTAACGACAGGTGATACAAGACCAAGCCCTTACCGGAACGGACAAAATCGGCAAGCGCATTGTCGGCGCGTTCTCCCCAACGGTTTTCCGGACGCGCACCGTCGTAATAGTTCACGATCACCAAGCCATAGGGCTTGAGCATTTCGGGTGTGCCGCCGCGGAACTCTTCCACCACGCGCACCTCGAACTTCAGAGTTTCTTCTAACGTCTTGCGCAGCGAAGCAGTCGTTCCACGCCAATCGTGAGGGTTTTGGCCGGTAATAATGAGAGCCTGAAGCCGCTCCGGGTGGTTCGCGCCCGGCGGACCGGCCTTCGATTTGCCCTTGATATTACCACCGGCCGTCTCCGGAGCTTGCGCCAACAAGATGAAAGTGCCAGCGAGCACGGCAGCAAAAGCGAGAATGATTCGAGTTCGAGTGCGTGTTTCAAGACGGCTGGTCATGCGTCGTATCTTACATCGGGCCACACAAAAGCGGAAGCACCCCGATCCTTGACGGTTTTCTATTTATCGTCAAGCGCGAACACCCATACTGAGCCGCCGTCCGGCATCGCGGGAACCTCGCCGGGGAACAAGCGGGCTAGCGTGTTCACCTCGCCGCCGGCATCCTGGCCCCACCCTGCGAGCACGGCGATGTATTGCTTGCCGTTCACCGAGAAAGAAGTCGGCGGCGCCTCGACGCCGGAGCTCAGCGGAAATTCCCATAGCAGCTTCCCGGTGGATGCGTCGAAGGCGTGGAATTTGCGATCGGCGGTTCCCCCGCTGAACACCAGTCCACCCCCGGTGACCAGCATCGAGCCCCAGTTGGGCGATCTCGCATAGTTGTGCGTCCAGACTTTTTCTCCGGTATCGACATTCCACGCCTGAACTTCGCCGAAATGATCGGCGCCGGGCACGATCAACGGCGGAAATCCGCCCTGAATGCCGACGAAAGCCCTCCCCGGCGTGTAGGTGACGTTGGGCGCGCCTCCGTTGTGCCCACAGATGTTATTGTTCGCGGGAATATAGATCATGCGCGTTTTCGGACTATAGGCGGCGGGCGGCCAGGTCTTTCCGCCGTGAACGCCCGGACAGAATTCAGCCGGCGCGTTGGTGCCGGGTTTATGCGCAGGGTCGATGTCGGGACGCCCCGTAACAGGATCCACGCCGCGGATAACGTTGTTAAATACGTAAGGTTTGCCTTCGATAAATTTGATAGGCCCGGCGCTGCGCTCCAGGAACCACAGATAGCCGTCTCGCGCGACGTCAATCAGGCCCTTGATCGTGCGCGCGTTGCGCTGGTAGTCGATCAGAAGAGGCGGCGAGACCTCGTCGTAATCCCAGGAATCGTTCGGATGATACTGATGATAGCCTTTGATGGCGCCCGTGGCGACGTCGAGCGCGACGGTCGACGCCGTATAGAGATTGTCCCCGGGGCGGTTATCGCCGATGGTAGGACCGCCGTTGCCGGTGCCGAAAAACGCGAGATTGGTCTCCGGATCGTAGTTTCCGGTAACCCATACGGAAGCGCCGCCGGTCTTCCACTGATCGCCCTGGGGCCACGTTTCGCTGCCTGGTTCTCCGGGAGCGGGCACCATGAAAGCGCGCCATTGTTCCTTACCCGTTTCCGCATCGAAAGCCGCGACGAATCCGCGGATTCCATATTCGCCCCCCGATGCTCCGACCATCACTTTGCCGTTCGCTACCAGCGGAGCGAGAGTGATGTAGTACCCGGCTTTGTTGTCGGCAACGCTGGTGGTCCAAACTTCCGTGCCGGTTCTGGCATCGAGAGCCACCAGGACGGCTTCGCCGGCCGCAAAATAAACTTTGTCCCCGTATAACGCGACCCCGCGATTCACTTCGTGCGGAACGATCGATCCCTGCGGCCGGGGCCGGCGATAGCGCCAAAGGATATCGCCGGTAACGCCATTAAAAGCGATTACCTGGTTGTAGGGCGTGGTGATGAACAGCACTCCGTTGTTCACAACCGGCGCAGACTCATGGGCCCGTCCTTCGCCGGTGGCCGCTCCCCACACGGGCCGCAGGCGCGCGACATTCCACGGAGTGATTTGATCGAGCGGGCTGTAGCCCCAGCCGTCGTAAGTTCGGCGGATCATGAGCCAGTTGCCGTCTTCCGGCTTCAACAAGCGTTCGGCGGTCACCGGCTGGTAATTTTTCAGAATCGTGGGAGTTGGGGCCGGCGGACCTTGCTTACCCTTCTGCTTGCCATTAGCCCCTCCGTTTTCCTGACCAGAGGCTGCGGCGAGAAAAAACGAAGCCAGCGCGGAAGCCAGGATCGATATATAGAATCCCTTGTATCGGAGCATAATTCATCTCCTGCCGAACACTCCACGATACTCCCGGGCCGTGAGCCTGGGAAGGGAGGATTATTCCGGATGCGCCACCACACGGCTTTGCCTAAGTGCAGTAAACCGCGAGGCCAACGGTGTGTAAAGCGCGACGCCGAACGAAATCGTTAGATAATGCGCGGGGGGGATGACCTGAACAAAAACGAGAATCGAGCGGCAGAGCCCCCCTGCGATTAGAACTGGAACCGCGCCACGATCTGGCCCGACCTCGGCGTTGCCCCAGCGCCGTTCACCCAGTTGACATACCCGAAACCACCCGAGAGAAGGCCGTTCGCGCCAGCGAAGCTGTTGCCTCGCGCGGTCGGGGTCGCCGGGTTCGTGGATGGCAGCCCGAAGATCCCGACTGCATCCGCCGGCAGTGAATAAACAAGGCGATTGAACACGTTCTGAAACTCAGCCCGGATTTGCAGCCTGAAACGTCCCTCTTTCCCGAATGGGAAGATTCGGCCGAAGCCCATGCTCTCAGCCGGTTGGCGCTGCCAGCGGAAATCGTTGTAATAGGGCGCCGAGGCGCCGAACTGTCCGGGTGCGGCGTCCACCCAGGCGTTCGGATTCAGCACGAGCTGCGTGGTGGGATCGAAGTGGGAGTTCGGATCCACCAGGAACAACGGCTGGCCGGGCACGCGGTTGTAGAATGTCGTGCCGCCGCCCCAAAGCGCCGGGTTGTTCGCCGGCCCGCGGCCAAGGTTTGCCAGCAAATTGTTATTGGACGGAGGAGTTCGAATCAGAACGCCGCTCTGATAACGCAGCAGGCCGCTATAACTCCAGTCGCGCACGAGCCACGATAATGCCTTCAGCGCCTTGGAATCGGCGCTAAACTTCGGTGTCGTGTAATTAAACGCGATCGTTAGTGTTTGCGGAAGATCGAATCCAGAAAGCTGCTTGGCCAGCCCAAGGTTGAACACGTCGTTAATCAGGGGCGCATCGGGTGTCAAATAAGAGGTATTCGAGTTGACGCCGTTGGTCAGCTCTTTTTCCCACGTGTACGCCACATTCGCCGTCAATCCGTGCGAAAACCGCTTGGTGGCCTTGATCTGAAGCGAGTCATACCAGGTTTTACCCAGCGGGGGACCCAGAAACGGCGGGATTCCTCCAAACCACTGCGGATACGGCACCAGCGCGGCGATCAGAGGCTCGGCCGATGGAAATCCGGGATAAACACTGTTCGGGTTCGCCAAGTACGGGAACCGCTGGATGACCGCAGGCGAGCTGATGGGCGTATTGAGGAGCGCCGCATCCGCCGGGTTCGCGACGTTCAACCCGTATTGCGACGTGAGCTGCTGCGGAGTAAGCGCGTTATAGTTGAGGCCCGAAAGCAGAGGCGCGGTCCACCAGTCGCCGCGATTGCCGACATAGGCGGCCTCTACCACGAGATTGCGGGTCAGCTCCCGTTGGAACCCGATGCTCCACTGAAAGGTTCGTGGCAGACGCGCCGAGTTCGGTGAAATCGAAATAAACGGGGAGCCAGGCGGAATCACTCCCGAAGCCGTCGCCGCCGGGAAATTCGGCCCATTCAAGAACGTGTTAGGCCACGTCAGCACGGGGTTTCCATACACGTTCCCTGGAGCGTATGGGTCTCCAGCCTTTAAGATCGCTGCCGGCAACCCGTAAGCGGGCGTCCCGAGCGTCAGGAAATCCGGAACGCTGACGTTCAGTCCCGCATTGTCCGCGGCAGCGGCATAGGAAATCGCTCCGCCCGCCCGGAACACGGTTTTCGGCGTGATCTGATATGCAACGCCAAGATGAGGCCCAATCGAGTACGGGTATCCGGGCGCGAAGGTGCAATGGCACGTGGCCTCATATTGGACCGTACCCAAGCGGCCTCCCAGCAGCGTATTCGGTAATCCAAATGCCGCGTTCTGCATTCGGCCATATTGCTCATGCCACAACGAGGCGTAATCCCAGCGCAGGCCGAGATCCAGCGTCAACTTGCGGTTCACCTTCCAACTGTCTTGAAGGTAAAGCGCAAACGAGTGCATGCCCAGGCGCGAATCCGCCGGCACGCCCACCTGCAGACCGTCGGCCGCGCCGAGCAGAAAGCTGGCGTAGCCGAATCCGCTGCCCGCCGTATTCTGAAACGGCTGGCCGAGTTGCCACGGATTGGCCGTTTCAATTTGTGAAAATTCGAATTCGCCCTGCGCGCGGCTGGTGGTTAATGTGGGAAGACCTTCGAACAGGGCGGATGCGCCCAGCTTGAATGTGTGGTTCCCTTTCACCCATGTGGCGCTAGCGTTAAAGGTCGGCTTAATGTCATACTGCCCGGGCGCTTCGAAGAAGGATCCCGTGTTGCTGGTTGGAAACCCGCCGCCTCCGCTGAATCCGGCGGGGAGGAAACTGGACGCATCCAGACCCGACAAATAAGGAAAATTCTTTCCGGGGAACGGAGCCCCTTGGGGGAAAAGATTGTTCGCGGCCTGATCGTAAAACGGCCCAACCTGCGGGTTCGATGTATGCAGCAAGCCGGCGCCGAAATGCAGCAGCAGCGTCGGGGTGAGCGTCTCGTCCAGGTTAATGCGGACAGTCTGCGCCAGCGAAGTCTGCGGGATCAACGTACTGAAGGGTTGCGGAAATCCGTTCGTCTGCGGCGAGCTGGTATATGTCGCCGAATAGTATCCTGCGATTTTCATCCTGGCGCTTACCACCTGGTCGATTTTGAGCGAAGGAATCGACGTATGGCGGAAGTCCGAGTAAGCCGGCGCCGTGTAGTTGAAGAGTCCCGGCGTGTTGGGCTGCGGGAACATGCCCTGGATAATCAGGGCCGTAGGATCCATGCGGTTCGCGGGAATGGCGTTTCCAGGGAAGGGATCCGCGACCACGGCGCCGTTAACCAGGCGGCGCGTGGCGGGATCGAAGATCTGATTTGGGCAAATCAGCGTCCCGGCGGGATCCGGACCGTGGCAACCGAGAAACGCCGCTTCATCCGCGGCGAAGTTTCCCTGCCGCTCGGCCGCGGTGGGAACGATCGCAATCGTGTTGGTGTTGACGTTGGATTGGCGGAACTGCTCGAAGTTAAAAAAGAAAAACGTTCGATCGTGGCCGTTGTAGACCTTCGGAATAACGATCGGACCACCGAATGTGAACCCGTAATCGTTCTGCCTCAGCGCATTGCGAATATGCTGCCCCGCTTTGTTGGCGCTAACCGTACCGGCGTCCGTAAAAGGCAGCCCGGCATTCAGCGCTTCGTTCACGAAATAATCGTAAGCGCTGCCATGGAGCTGGTTGGTGCCGGATTTCATCGTATAGTTGAAGTAGCCGCCGCCCGCTTGGCCATACTCGGCCGCGAAATTACTGGTTTGGATGGCGACTTCCTGAATCGCGTCCGCCCCGGCCTGATTGATTTGGGTGATCTGCTTCCAAAGTCCGTTGCTCGCATCCTGGCCTTCGACGTTGATGGTTTGCGAACTGGAAGGCATGCCGTTGATGCGCATTGTGTTGTCGGTTGAGAAGTGCGTGCCCGGCAGCAGGTCCACCGAAGCCAACGGATTGCGAATGTTGCCTAGGCCGCTGGTGTTACCAAAACCGTATGGCGCTCCGCTCAACGTAAGAATTGGCAAATCGTCGAGTGACGTGGTAGCGATGTTATAGCTCACCTCGCCGCCTTCCGTCTTCAATAGCGGCGCGGCTTCGGTCACAGTGATGCTCTCTGTCGAAGCGCCGACCTCAAGCTTCGGGTCGACTCTGAGCGTACCCGCAACCTCTACAACCAAGCCGGTTCGCACGAATTTTTTGAACCCCATCACCGTTACCGTGAGATCGTAACTGCCGACAGGAAGTTGCGCGATGGTATAGTTGCCCGTTCCCGAGCTGGCGGCCGAATATACTGCGCCGGTTCCGACATTCTTCGCCTCTACCGCGGCATTGGCTACAACCGCGCCTGCCGGGTCGGTAATCGTGCCTGTAATGGTGCCGCGATCGGTTTGGCCGAACACCGGAAACACAATAGCGACAAGGCAAGCTGCTGCACACAAGGAGCGCATGTAACCTCCAAACAATGAGAAAGACAGCGTTTTAGAGACGCTGGTCTAGATCCTTCGAGGGACCCTGAAACACAATCGGTTGTAATTGTATACCGCTTGCATGCAAAGTGTCAATCGAGTTAATCAGGGGTGTGAAGATGCTCCAGAAACTTCGTACAACCGGTGAGGCGACTAGAGAGCAAGACCCGCGTGGAAAGCAAACTCCAGCGCCGCTATGATGTGGCCGCGACTCCCCACCGCGGCTCCTCGACTCCGGTCAGCTCAGCGGTCCTGCCCGCCGGCAACTGCAACGCCAATACGATTCCATCAACCCAGTTGCATTAATGAAGCAGATCCATAGAATTACTCCGCCAGGTGCGTAACTCGGATGAGCGTAGACATCGTCGGACCACGCGCCCTCATTCGGTAACTTCCTTGATGACTCGGCGGGTAGCGTTCGGTAACCAGGAGAAATGACTTGACACGGGGATGGAGCCTTGTGTGAAGATGCTCGGAAATAATGCCCCGGAATCCCTCCGTAGGAATGGGCAATCGCATGCCAGAGCACGGGCGCCGCGATGGTTTGGGCGGCAGCGCAGTGAAAGGCGTTTGCTATAATTCCACGCGGAGGTAACGCACCATGTCCCTAGTAACCGGGCTCCACCACATCACCGTATGTGCGGGGGGCGCCCAGGAGGACGTCGATTTTCTTACCCAGGTGTTCGGACTGCGCCTGATCAAGCAGACCATTCTTTTTGACGGCCGCTATGCTCATTATCATCTTTATTATGCGAATGCGAACGCCGAGCCCGGCTCCGTTTATACGACATTCCCGTATAACCGGGTGAAGGGCCGCCCCGGCTCGGGCCAGATTCAAGCTACCGCCTACACGATTCCCAACGGCGCGACTAAATTCTGGAAGGAGCATCTGGATCGCAACAAAATTCCGAATACCGGAATACAGGAGCGATTCGGCCAGAAGTTCATTCGCTTCACTCACCCGTCGGGGTTGCAACTGGAAGTGATTGAAGCAAAGGATGACCGCAAGCCGTGGAGCGCCGGGGAAGTTACTTCCGATGTCGGGACGGGCGGCTTCTTTAGCCCCGTTTTGTCATTACGCGAAGTTGCCGAGACGGAGCGCTTCTTCTCGGATTGCTTCGGATTCCGGAAGACGGGCCAGGAAGGCAACTACATCCGAATGGAGATCGGCGAAGGTGGCGCCGCGCGAACCATCGAGTTCGTGCATGAGCCGCAGCGCCCATCCGGAAGCTGGACCTTCGGCGCGGGCACCGCGCACCACGTTGCATTGAATATTCCCAGCGATCAGGGCTTGACCGAACAGAAAGCCATTTACGAAGAACTGGGTTACACGGACTGCTCGGAGATAAAGGACCGCAACTATTTCCATTCGATTTACTGCCGCTGTCCCGGCGGTGTTTTGGTGGAATGCGCGGCAACCGCGGAAGGCGGCTTCGCGCGCGACGAACCCGCCGATCAGCTTGGCGAACAGCTTCTATTGCCGCCATGGTTCGAGGAAAAGCGCGCCGAGATCGTCGCCATGCTGGAGCCCATCACGATTCCGGAATCGAATTTCCCGTTGAAGGTGGAACACGTGACAGTTCCGTCAGCCGTTCCCGGAGCCCAGCCGGCTGCCGAAACAGCGGGCGATGGCGGACCCTCGCGGCGCAAGGCTGTGTTCGTGAGCGGGGATCAAAAGTAAGCAAGCGCTAGCTTGTCCTATTTACTTGAGGTTGGACGGCGTCGAGGAGAGGCTCGCCTGGCCGGCGTGCTGTTGCACGGCCGCGGCATTACGCCAGAAGGCAAAGTCGACCTCGCGGCCCGCCTCGGTCACCTGGAAGGCATTCGCTGGATTGTTCCAGGCGGTGACATTCGAAGCTGGTACCCCAACCGCTTCTGGGACCCGGTGGAATCGAACGAGCCCTACCTCACTCAGGCCGTTGACTTGTGCCATGAGGCGTTGATCGAGGCAAGCGAGGACGGCCGCTTGGCGCCGGAGAAACTCGCAGTCGCCGGCTTCTCGCAAGGGGCGTGCATCGCTTTAGAGTATGGGTTGCGGCATCCGGGCTGTTGCCGGATGTTGATCGTGTTGACCGGAGGCCTCATGGGTCCTCCAGGAACGGCTTGGCGCACAGCCGGCGATAAGTCGCTGCACGGCGTCCGGGTTTTCCTGACCGGCAGCGACGCCGATGAATGGATTCCAGAGAGTAATACTCGTGAGAGTGCGCGTGTTCTGGAAAAGCTTGGCGCAGAAGTCATTCTTCGGATTTATAAGGGTCGCCCACACATCGTTTGCGATGAGGAATTAGCGGAAGTGCGGGCCTTCTTGGGGCACGCGCTGACGCAGCATTTTCTAATTCAAGAATGATCCTGAAATCGGGTTCCGTTTCCAATACAAGATGATGCTCACCGATGCTGATCCCGCTGGGCGGTGTCGACTTCCACTCGGCGGCCACTTTTCGGTCGCGTATGCTCCGCCGTAAGTTGTACAGATGCGCCGACCGAGATCTTCGCCAGGCGCGCGTATTCGGCCTTGCCGAACTGCTCGCGCTCGCGCTTCAAAATGCGCACCGTGGCCGGCCCGCTGAACCAGCCGTGGGCTCGACCCACCTCCGCCAACAGCTCAATATGCCGCCGTGTGTACTTGCTCGGAAAGCGCCTCCACCGATACGCCTTGGCGGCCACCACTCCGCCCGGGCGGTACTTGCGGATTAACCGCGTCACCTGCGGCAAACTCGGAGAAATTCGCGGATCTGGTCTTGGGTGAGCACCTCTGCTTCTGCATGCGTATTTGCATCCGGCTGCCGATCGTCTCGCCCTCTCATATTTTCAGGATCATCTTGTGTTGGAATCAACCCCTTTCAAGATCATCTGGTTCCGGACAATTCTCTCGGCTGCAACTGCTCCGCGTGTTAACGTAGTAATTGCGCCGATTCTATGCCCGCGCGGGTCAGCGAGACGTTCGTCCTGCGCACTTATCCCTTCCGGGAGGCGGACTTGATCGTCAGCTTTTTTACCCGCGATCAAGGGAAATTGCGAGGAGTAGCGCGACGCGCGCGGCGGCCTAAGAGTCCCTTCGGCTCCGGCCTGGAGCGGCTGTCCCACGTCCGGATGGCCTACTTTGAGCGAGAAAACGCCGAGTTGGTTAACCTGTCGGGCTGCGAACTGGTGGAATCGCAATTCGGTTTGCAGTCCGATTACTCAAGAGCAGTCGCGCTGGATTATTTTACGGAGATCACAGAACAGTTGCTTCCGCCGCACGAACCGAACGAAAGATTTTTTCGCCTGCTTGCGTCCGTGCTGGACCATTTGCGCTCAGGCGGCGAGGTGTGGAGCGGGGTGGCCTATTTCAGCCTGTGGGCCGTCCGGCTGGCGGGGGTGTTCCCGGAGCTGCGGGTGAGCCACGAGTCGGCCGAGATCGCGGAAGAGATGTTTAAAACTCCGCTGAAATCGCTGTCACCGCGCGTATGGAGCAAGGCGACTGCCTCGGATCTGCGGCGGCAGCTGGTGCGGACGATGGAACATCACGTAGAAAGAAGATTCTTAACTGTGCCTTTGCTGGAGGCGCTGTAGGACAAGCTTAAGCTTGTCCAACTGCTATGGACACCTTTCAAGACACCGTTTTCAAATTGAAGCGCTACTGGGCCGATCGCGGCGCGATCATTCAAGAACCCTATGACGTGGAAGTGGGCGCGGGAACCATGTGCCCGGAGACATTTTTGCGCGTGCTCGGGCCCAAGCCGTATCGTGTGGCCTACGTGCAGCCGAGCCGCCGTCCCGCGGATGGCCGCTACGGCGAAAACCCGAATCGTCTTTATAAACACCAGCAGTTGCAGGTGATTCTGAAGCCTTCGCCGGAGGACGTGCTCGACCAATATTTGGGCAGCCTGGCGGCGATCGGCATCGATCTATCGAAGCACGACATCAAGTTCGAAGAGGACAACTGGGAGTCGCCGACGCTTGGCGCTTGGGGCATCGGATGGCAAGTGATGCTGGACGGCCTGGAGATTACGCAATTCACGTATTTCCAGCAGTGCGGCGGATTGGATCTGGATCTGGTTCCCGCGGAGATCACCTATGGACTGGAGCGCATCGTGGCGTTCCTGCAAGGCGTCGACAGCGTGTACGAAATCGAGTGGGCGCCGGGCTTTAAATACGCGGACGTGCGGTTTGCCGACGAATTACAGTTTTCCATTTACAACTTCGAAATGGCGAATGTGGACCGGCTGTGGCGGCTGCTGTCGGAGTATGAGGCCGAATGCAAGGAACTTTTGAAGGCGTACGAGAAGTATCCGGACAAGCAGCGGTTTCCGGTCCTGCCCGCTTACGACCAGGTGCTGAAGTGCTCTCACGTGTTTAATCTGCTGGATGCCCGTGGAGCGATTTCGGTCACCGAGCGGGTGGGCGTGATTAAGCGCGTGCGCGATTTGGCGGTGGGGACGGCGCGGCTGTGGATGGAGCAGCAGCAACTAGCGCAGGAGCCGGAGGAGGCCGCCGCGTGAATTTCCTGCTTGAAATCGGTACAGAAGAAATCCCGCACTGGATGATTCCAAGGGCCGTGGAGGACATTCCGGCCACCGGCTCGCCTTGGACTGGCGCTCAGGTTGAAGCCACTCCGCGGAGGCTGGTAGTACTTGCTGATCTTCCTGAGAGGCAAGCGGACGACGTCTTTGAACACCAAGGGCCGCCAGTGTCAGCGGGTCAGAATGCCGTACAGGGCTTTGCAAAGAAGTACGGAGTTAGCGTCGACCAGCTACGGCAGGTGGAAACGGCTAAAGGCCCATATTTCCAGTACCGCGAAGTCGTGCCGGGCCGGCCTTTCATTGAAGTCCTTGTTGAATTGATCCCGGATCTAATTCGAAACATCTATTGGCCGAAGACGATGTACTGGACCGGGGGAAAAGCCGGCCCCCGTTTTATCCGGCCCATCCGCTGGATCGTCGCGCTGCTTGGCGGTGACGTCATTCCGTTCGAAATCGCGGGCGTCAAGAGCGGCAACCTAACCCAAGGGCACCGTATTCTCGGCTCGTCTTCCATCCCGGTGACTACGGCCAATTACGAAAGCGAGCTTCGAAAAAACTTCGTCATACTCTCCGCCCACCAACGGCGCGAAAAGATCGTGACGGAAGCCGTGCAACTCGGGGCAAAGATCGATCCCGATCTGCTCGAAACGCTGACTTATACTACCGAGTACCCAACCGCTATTCGCGGCGATTTCGATCGCGGCTACCTCGAACTGCCCGCCGAAGTGCTTACGACGGTGATGAAGCATCATCAAAAATATTTCGCCGTGGAATCAGGGCCCGGCGTGTTGGCGCCGCATTTCGTGGCTGTGATGAACACGAGCGGGGATCCCGAGGGCTTAGTAAAGAAAGGCAACGAACGAGTCCTGCGCGCGCGTTTTAACGACGCCCGCTTCTTCTGGGATGTCGATCAACAGAAAAAGCTCGCTGACCGAATCGAGGATCTGGCGCACGTCACATTTCAGGCGAAGCTCGGTTCGTACAAAGAAAAGACGGAGCGAGTCGCCGCGCTGGTGAAGGAATTGGGAGGCAATGAGCACGCGCAGCGTGCAGCGCTGCTGTGCAAATGCGACTTGACCACGGAAATGGTCAAGGAGTTCACGGATCTGCAAGGCATCGTCGGCGGGCTGTATGCGAAGGCACAAGGGGAAGCGGAGCCGGTCTGGCGAGCGATTTACGAACACTATCAACCGGTGAGCATGGAGGATTCGATTCCCGCCACGGCGGAGGGTCAAATCGTCGCACTCGCGGATAAGCTGGATACACTTCGCGGATGCTTCGCGGTGGGGCTGGCGCCGACAGGCTCCAAGGATCCTTTCGCTCTGCGCCGCGCCGCTCAAGGCGTGGTGAAAATCCTGGCCGAAGCGAGGCTGGAATATAGGCTCGATGAGCTGTTCTCGGGTGCGCTGCGGGAATTTTTGCTCGAACGGATGCAGTATTATTTCCGCGAAGTCCGCGGTTACAAATACGACGAAGTGAATGCGGTGTTCGCGGCCGGCACCGGCACTCTTGCCGACGTTCAGGACCGCCTCGCCGCGCTTGCCGCGATCCGGCCAACGGAGAACTTCGAGCCACTCGCTGCAAGCTGCAAGCGAATCCGTAATATTTTGAAGCAGGCCGAATTTCACGCGAACGGCGCGGCTGTGAAATCTGAGCTGTTGGAAGCGGGCCCGGAACGCGATCTCGCGGATCGGCTATCCGGTTTCGTGCGCGCCGGCGAAACCGATTATTTCAAGCGCTTGGTCGCAATCGCAACCTTTCGGCCTCAAGTGGATCTGTTTTTCGATAAAGTTCTGGTGAACGCGCAAGATCCAAACGTGCGCACGAACCGGCTCACGCTTTTGAGCACCCTGCTCAGGGAGTTCTCGACGATCGCGGACTTCTCAGAAATCGTTACTTCAGGAGATATGAAATGAGCAAATACGTTTATAACTTCGGCGGCGGCACGGCCGACGGAGACGGAAAAATGAAAGACATCCTCGGCGGAAAAGGCTCCGGCCTGGCCGAGATGAGCCGCGCGAACATCCCCGTTCCCCCCGGCTTCACTATCTCCACCGAAGTCTGCAACGTTTATTTTCAGAACGGCAATAAGGTGCCGGACGAAATCAAACAACAGATCGAGCAGGCGCTCGGCAAGTTGGAATCCGATTCGGGCAAGCGGCTCGGCGATCCGCAAAATCCGCTGCTGGTCAGCGTGCGATCGGGAGCGAAGTTCTCCATGCCGGGCATGATGAACACGATTCTGAACCTTGGCCTGAACGATAAGAGCGTGGAAGGACTTGCCTCCCGCAGCGGCAACCCGCGTTTCGCTTACGATTCGTACCGCCGCTTCATCCAAATGTTTGGGGAAGTCGCGCAGAACATCGGTATGGCCAAGTTCGACCACATCTTCGATCAGCGCAAGGACAAGGTAAAGGCGAAGCAGGATACCGATCTCACAGCCGCGGACCTGCAGGCGATCATCGCCGAATACAAGAAAGTGGTGCAGAAGGAAACCGGAAAACCATTTCCGCAGGACCCGCGACAACAGCTCGCCATGGCCATCGGCGCGGTGTTCAATTCGTGGTGGAATCCGAAGGCGGCGTATTACCGCAAGATGGAAAAGATTCCGGATGAGATCGGGACCGCGGCGAACGTGCAGGCAATGGTCTTCGGCAACACCGGCGATAAATCCGCAACGGGCGTGGGATTCACGCGCGATCCCGCCACCGGCGAGAAAGTTTTTTACGGCGAGTTCCTCGTGAACGCTCAGGGCGAGGATGTGGTGGCGGGTATTCGCACGCCGCAGCCGATTTCCCAACTCCGAGACATCATGCCCGAAGCTTATTCGCAGCTTCGCGAAATTACCGAGCGGCTGGAAAAGCACTATCGCGACGTGCAGGATTTCGAGTTCACGATCGAAGAAGGCAAGCTGTACATGCTGCAAACGCGCAATGGCAAGCGCACCGGCCCCGCCGCTGTCCGCGCGGCGGTCGACATGGTCGCCGAAGGCCTGATCGACAAAAAGGAAGCTGTGCTGCGAGTGCAGCCGCAGCAGCTGGATCAGCTTTTGCATCCGCGTTTTGATCCGAAAGAAATAAGTAAGCTAGAGCCCATTGCCAAGGGCATCGACGCGTCGCCGGGCGCGGCGGTGGGCCGCGCGGTATTCACCGCGGAAGAAGCGGTGGAGATGAGCAAGGGCGGCCCGGTAATTCTGGTCCGGAAGGAAACTACACCGGACGATATTCACGGCATGGACGTCGCGAAGGGCATTCTGACGGCGGTTGGCGGAAAATCGAGCCACGCGGCGGTGGTGGCCCGCGGCATGGGGCGGCCCTGTATCGTGGGGGCGGGTTCGATCTCAATCGACGAACGCGGACAGAAATTCACCGTCAAATCACGCGTGGTAAAGCAGGGCGATTGGATTTCGATCGACGGCACGACCGGCGCCGTGTACGCGGGACAGGTCCCGACCATTGAACCCGACCCGCATTCCGGGCACTTTGGAAAATTCATGCAATGGGCGGATGAGTTCTGCGGCACTTTCGGCGTGCGCGCGAACGCGGACATCCCTCGCGATGCGAAAGCCGCGCGCCTGTTCGGCGCGGAAGGCATTGGATTGTGCCGCACCGAGCACATGTTCTTTGCCGCCGACCGAATTCCTCATATGCAGGCGATGATTCTCGCTCGCGAGGAGAAGGACCGCAGGAAGGCGCTGCAGAAGCTCCTGCCGATGCAGCGCAAAGACTTTGCGGGTCTGTTCGAGGCCATGGACGGCTTCCCTGTGGTGATCCGCACGCTGGATCCGCCATTACATGAATTCCTGCCCAAACGGGAAGAGCTGATGGTGGACATCGCGCGCTTTCCGCATCTGGGCGGCGGCGGCAAAAAGGAACTAGCGGAAAAGTACAATATGAAGGCCGGGGACCTGAAGAAGGGCTTGCCCGAGCTACTGAAGCGCGTCGAAGAGCTGCACGAGTTCAACCCGATGCTGGGCCACCGCGGGTGCCGGCTCGGCATCACTTACCCAGAAATTACCGAAATGCAGGCGCGCGCCATTTTCGAAGCCGCCGTGCAGGTAGCGAAGAAGGGCAAGAAGGTGATTCCCGAAGTGATGATTCCGCTGGTCGGCAGCGAAGGCGAGCTGGAGAATCAGAAGGCGATCGTGACGCGTGTCGCGAAGGAAGTGCTCGATAAGGAAAAGATGAATGATCTTCATTACCTGGTCGGCACCATGATCGAGATCCCGCGCGCGGCGCTGCTCGCCGATCAGATCGCGCAGCAGGCCGAGTTCTTCAGCTTTGGCACCAACGACCTGACACAAACGACGATGGGCCTCTCCCGGGACGACTACACGAAGTTCTCCGGCGAATATCAAAACTTGAAAATCTTCAAAGCCGACCCTTTCCAGAGCATCGACCAGGAAGGCGTCGGCAAGCTGATAGAGACCGCAATCAAGCTCGGCCGCGGCGTTCGCAACGATCTCGATATCGGCATCTGCGGCGAGCATGGCGGCGACCCGAGTTCGGTCGAGTACTGCTACCGTGTGGGGATGAATTACGTATCGTGCTCTCCCTACCGGGTGCCGATCGCGCGCTTGGCCGCAGCCCAAGCTGCGATCGCGGGGGCGGATAAATCGGAATCGATGCGGACCGCGTAAGGGCGCCTAAAGCACGTCTTCCGTCCGGGACGGGCACTCCAAAGGGCGGTCCAGGGGCGCTTATTGTGGTCGAGAACGGCGCTTGTCGATAATCGCAGCTTGAGAAGGTGCTGCAGGATCTGTGAGCCGCAATGTCGCCCTTCGCGGGTGCGCGAAACGTGAACGCCTGCAACGGTTCAGCTCGCGATCACTCGAGTGCGCTGCGTTGAAGACGATGCCTGGCTGCCGTAACCGCTCGGGCGGGCTAAAGCCCGGCTAAAGCCCGCCCCACAGCGGGCCGGCGCGAAAGCGCCGGGGACGCTGTCCGAACTCGCGCCGCGATTGAAGGCCGCTTTCGATTCGTAGCCTACCTCCGCGGCAATCTCGGCAACGCCGCACGGGTAACACGCATCGGCGATCATTTCGCGCTCGGATATGTTTTCAGTCCGGTTAGAAAAACAGCCACGGCACCAGACAAAGAAATCGCGCCCACCATTCCCGCCCGCGTACCCGTTGTCCCTTTTCGTCGAACGTCGCTTTGGCGAAACAGAATAAGAGATAGAGCCCGACCCAAGGGCGTACACGAGCAGTGCCGCAGTCGCCCTACTCATACCGCAGCGCTTCCACCGGGTCCAATCGCGCGGCCTTGCTGGCCGGCCAAATCCCGAAGAATACGCCGATCCCTACACTAACCGCAATACCCAAGCCTGCTGCCCATAGCGGAACCATGGTGGGCAGGGTTGGCAGCGCCACCCGAACCAGGCGCGAAACGCCCCAGCCGAACAGCATCCCGATCAGGCCGCCAAAGCCGGTCAGCACCACGGCTTCCGAGAGGAACTGCAAGATGATATCCGACCGGCGCGCGCCGATGGCTTTGCGAACTCCGATTTCGCGCGTCCGCTCCGTTACCGAGACCAGCATGATGTTCATCACGCCGATGCCGCCGACCAACAATCCAATGGAACTCAGCACCACCATCACCAGAGCGATGATCGACGTGACAGAGCGGAACTGATCCACCATCTGCTCCGCCGTCGAGATGAAGAAGTTATCGGGCTTATCGAAGGGAACGTGCCGCTGCTGCCGCAATACTACGCGCAGTTCATCCATCGCCGTCGCAATCTTACCTTCTTTGGCCATCACCATCAGCAAGTTTTCCTGCGCCGTCGGAAAGAGCTTGCGCATGGTGAAATACGGCACCAGGATACGATTGTCATCCTGGCCTGGAATGGCCGTCGCTGGGCGGTTCATGACGCCGATGACTTGCACCTCCTGGCCGGCCACGTTGATGGTTTTGCCGATCGCGTTCTCCTCTCCGAACAGCGCCTTGTACACGTCTTCCCCGATCACGGCGACCGGGAGGCGGTGATCGCCCTCATTGTCGGTGAAGAACCGGCCCTCACGCATGTCCGCGTTGTAGGAAGCCGCGTAGCCTTCGAAGGTTCCCGCGATCTGCGGGCCGTAATAGGTGTTGCCTTTGTACCGCGCCTGCGTGAATCCCATGTTGGGCGGCAGCAGATACGGACTCACTCGCTCGACGGAAGGACACCGCGCGGCAATCGCCAGGCCGTCTTCGTAAGTCAGAGGCTTGCGGTTGCGTTCCTCCGGCGTGCGTCCGCCGAAGCCGCCCATAAGCTGCATCTTGAACACAATGACTGTGTTCGTGCCCATGCTGCGGATCGCGCCGGTGACCGCTCCATCAAGCCCGGCCAGGATTGAGCCCACCGCGATGATGGTGCCGGTACCAATAATCACCCCGAGCACAGTCAGAAATGAGCGCACTTTGTTTTGCCGCACTGTGTCGAGCGCCAGCTTAATAACTTCAATCAGCAGTTTCATGGGTCAGCTCTCCGCTCGCAGAGCAACGATCGGATCCAGGCGCGCGGCCCTTCGCGCCGGGTAAATGCCAAAGAAAAGGCCGACAATCGCGGAGAGCGAGACCCCGATCAGAACCGCGTTCAACGGCACTTCCATGGGTACCGGAGTGAAGTTTCGCACGGCAACCGCGACCAGCCAGGCGATAGCTACGCCTATAAACCCACCCATGCCGGCCAGCATCGACGATTCCACCAGGAACTGATTCAGAATGTCTTGCCGGCGCGCGCCGACGCTCTTACGAACGCCGATTTCGCGGGTCCGCTCCGTCACTACCGCGAGCATAATATTCATGATGACTACGCCGCCCACCACCATAAAAACGCTTACTATGCCGACAGCGGCGCTCGCAATTGCCCCGGTGAGTTGATCCCAGGTGGAAACCAGCGAATCGGAGGATTGGAGGCCGAAGTTGTCGTCCTGTCCGGGCCGCAGATGGCGAAACGCGCGAATCAGCGCGGTTATTTCATCCTCGGCTTCGTGAAGATGGTCGCGGTCAATGGCTGCAAAGTTGTAACGGATATCCTTTTTGTCGCCGTAGATCTTGAAATACGTCTCGACCGGTATGGAAATGTAGTTATCTTGCGACTGCCCGAATACGCTCCCTTTGGGCCTGCCAACTCCGATCACCTCGAACGGGAGTCCGTCTACCGCAATGATTTTGCCGACCGGATCGACATTCGGGAAGAAGCGGTCCTTCAGATCGGAGCCGATGAGAACCACGTTTAACCTGCGTTGGTCTTCAGTGTCGGTGAAAAAGCGGCCAGTCGCGATTTGCGTGTTCGTCAGCAGCGCGCCATTGGAGGTAATGCCCGTGCAGAGCACGCCGTCGAGATAGTCGCCCGCGTATGTGACCTTCACGCCGCGGTTCGCCGAAATACTGAACTCGCGGATCAGCCTGGCCCGATCCTTCAGAAAAGCGTATTCTTCGCGCCTGAGATCCGGGTTGGTTCTTTGCGCTTGAATGAACCGCTTGGGGTCGCGAGGGCCGGTGAATGCTACCCGTAAGATGCTGAAACCGTCGTTGCCCATGGTGGAAGCAGTCTGGGCGACGTAGACATCCATACCATGGATCACGGCCATTACCGCGATAAGGGTGGTGGTGGACAGAATTATGCCCAGCAGTGTTAAAAAGCTGCGAAGCTTGCTGGTTCGCAGCGAATCCAGCGCGACAGCCGCGGCTTCAAAGAAAGATGCTCGGGAGGATTTCACCTGATTTCAGGATACGCTGGCCGATGGCAGTTTGTTCCGAACGTTTTCCACCCAACTCATGATTACTTCATCGAGCCAAAAGCGCGGCCGGCGGCGCGAAATAAACCCCAAATGGCCACCATGCTCCGCGGCGACAAGTTCCAAATTCGGATTACGGGAGAACGCCGGGTGCTCGAAGGCGGAGAACGGAACCAGCGGGTCGTCTTTGGCCTGTACGATCAATGCCGGTATGGCGATTCGCTCCAGGAACTGATTTGAGGATTGAGTGTGGAAATAATTGGCGGCGGTGCCGAAGCCGAAAAGCTTAGCCGTGTAGAAGTTATCGAAATCGACGATGGTGCGGATTTTGGGCAGGTGCTCGATAGTGTAGAGATGCGGCGCTTGGGCGTACCGCCTGCGGATTCGCTCCTTCAAGCGATTAAGGAAGCGGTCTTGATAAATCCTGTTTCGAGGCTGTTCCAGCGCGGCCGCGCAGGCGGCCAGATCGATGGGAACGGAGACTCCGCACACCCCGGAGATCAGTTCCCTGGCTTGGGTTTGGAGCTCGCCTGCCAGCTTCAATACGACGTTTCCGCCAAGAGAATAACCGACGAGAAAGACAGGCCCGCCCGCGGGAACGCGCTGCCGCAGCACCGCCAGCAAGTCCGAGGTTTGGCCCGCGTGATAATTCGAAAGCGCCAGGTGTTCGGTACCTCCGCAACTGCGCATATTAAAGCGCACCACCGAATAGCCGCGAGTCAAGGCGGCATGTGCCATGCTGCGCGCATACCCGGCATCGCTTGAGCCTTCCAATCCATGGATCAGCACGATTTCGCCTTTCGGCTTGCCCGCGGGGCGCTGAAAGCGGAGCAGAATCTGAACCTCAGGCTCAGTGCGGACCAGCAGAGTTTCGCTCGGCCAGCGGCCTTCGCTATCGGGGCGCGACCAAAAATTTCCCGCGATGGTGGCCAGGTGGGGATTACGGAAGAGCGGCTCGAAGGGGCGCAAATCAAATTGTAAAGTGGAAGGAATGCTGAGTTGGCTCTTCGCGAAACCGCTTCAGGTGGGAGACGTCGCGCCTGACTTCAGCCTCACCGACCAAGACGGCAATCGAGTCACTCTGTCCGCGCTGCGCGGCAAGAATGTTGTCCTGGTGTTCTACCCCGCCGACGATACGACAGTGTGCACGAAGCAACTCTGCGAATTTCGCGATCAGTGGCCACGCGCCCTGGCGAAGAACGCGGCGATATTCGGGGTGAATCCTGCGGGAGCATCCAAGCATGCGAGCTTTCGGAATCGATACAACTTTCCGTTTCCTCTATTAGTGGATGAGGGCCAGAAGGCCGGCGAAGCGTACCACACCCGCAGCTTCGTGCCGCGCCGCATGGTTTACGTGATCGGCCCGGATGGCAAGATCCGGTTCGCGCGCCGCGGCAAGCCGGACCCGAACGAAGTGCTCGCGGCAGCGGTATAAGGCCGCACACCAATATTTAAAGCAGTGCTGCCCGCAGTCGACAACGCCTGGTGCCTAACTGCAGAACCAGGCGTACAGCCCGCTGGGGCAGGCTCCGGCCGCCATTTCCACACAATCGCCCGGCGCGATCGGCAATCGCGCGCAGGATCACATCCCACGTACTTCAAATTTCCAGCGCCGCGCGGTCCCACTTCCCAAGCCGCGCGCCCGCTTCATACGTGCTCTCGACAAATGCGTAAAGCGCCTCCTCGGGCGAGCTCGCGTTGCGCACGTCATCGTACATCAGGATGAACTCCGATAACTTTTTATTCCAGCCGGCCGCCGCCGGCCGCACGCGTTCCTGATCCAGGCCGGGCGGCGTTGGAACAGTATAGGAATAATACGCCGGGCCGTCGAATCCCGCGCCAGGCCAAAAGCCCGCGCTGCACACCTCGTGCGAGTACGCCGGCCCGCTAATCGCGCCTTTCCTCGGCGGGGCAAGCCGGCCCGAAAAGCGCGAGCACGCCAGATCGAAGCTGCCCCAAAAGAAATGCACCGGACTATATTTCCCCATGAACTTGCCGCGAAACTTTTGCAGCACGTTCGCGCTCGATACCAGGATTCTCCAGAACCGGTTCGCGTACTCGCCGTCATAGGAACGGTTTTTCGAATCCTCTTGGAACAACACCGGGTCGGGAACTTCCTGTGGCTTGGGATTAATGGTCGTCGAAATCCCAAGCCATGCCAGACTATCCATCACGCCCGAGTAAAACTCCGCCACGCTCTCCGGCTTTAGAGGGCGCGACAAATTCCGGCCGTCGCTCGCGCTGAAATCTAACGCGTGTCTCTGAAAATCGAATTCGATTTCGAACACGCCGCCGCCGTGCGGTATCGGCCCCGTGGTTAGGCCTCGCGAATTCACGTACAACGCCACATGCCACCAGTGATTCACGGCCGGAGTATTGGCCATGCGGACCTTCCCCACAATCTGCGTCCACATGTGGAGCGTGCGATACGTGTCTTGCCATTCGCTCAGCGGAAGCGGCGGCCACCACCTGGAGCGCGTGTCAGTGGTCACCACGCAGCTCCTCCGCGATTTCGCGCGCGGCCTGCCGGGCCTGGTCCACTGCGCCGATCTCAAAACTGATCGCGCCCACGCGCGGATGTCCGCCGCCGCCGTAGCGCTCGCAAATCGAAGCCAGGTTATATTCGACGGGCCTGCGCGACCATGGATTCGAGCCCACCGACACCTTGGTCCGGAAACTCGATGTGCTCACGGATACGGTATATACCGAGTCCGGGAACAGATAGTACGGGATGAATTTGTTGTAGCCTTCCAGATCCTGGCCCACCAGATCGAAATAAATTACTCCGTCGCGGCATTGCGCCTGCTGCCGGATGATGTCCACCGAGCGCAAATGGCGCTCGTACAGCGGCTGATAGATCTTTAGGGTTTCGGGATCGCCGGCGATCTCCTCCAACGTGTTATGCCGCATCATGCGGATGATCTTTTGGACGGTTTCGGAGCCGCGCGCGCCTTCTATCACCAGCGTCAAACGCATCGCCGGAGCTACCAGATTCACAGCTTCCTCCGCGCTCGCGTACTGCGCGCCATCGACTATATCGGCCCACTTCACCAATTCGGAAAGATCGTGAGCCTCGAAACCGAAGCGCTCGCGCGCAATCGTGGCGATGTACATTGTACAGGACCGGAATGTCGGGTCGTACATCTTGCGCCCGCTGTTGTCCCGCCGGAAATGCTCCGCGTCTTCCGGTGTCAGGAACGCGCTCTGATGGTGATCGAACCACCACGTAAGGTGCGGGTCCGTGGAGTACTTGAAATCGACGATGGCATTCACATCGCCGTCAAAAAGGCTGGGCTCGAATAATTGAGAAGCCTTGTGAGCCAAGCCCGTATATTCAAACTGGGCGTCGGGGTGGAATTTCGCTTCCAGGAAGCGGCTAAAGAAGGCGGCAGAGGCGGCGCCATCGAAGCAGTGGTCGTGATATAGGATTCTGACCCGCATTTTGCGAAAACTAACGTGGAAAACTTGCTAGTGTCGCGCAAATGATGCATCTAGCGCAAGTGGGCTTTTAATTCAGACCCTGTGTCTATTTTCCATCTACCGAGAATGCAAGCAAAACATTGCCCGGCATTCCTCCGGCGGTTGGGTACCCGGAGCTTAGAAACAGCATGCCTCCCGCGATCGCGGGGCCGGGTCCATCGAGAGATCCTCCGCGCGCTTCCACGCCGTTTACGGTCTTATATGACTGCGCGGTATCGAAGTCCCAAATCACCTTGCCATCCGCCACCGAGTACGCGCGCAGATGCCCGTCCACGGAGCCGGAAAACGCCACGCCGGGAATCGCGCTCACGGCAGCCGATTGCGCCGGACTACACCGCGGCTTGTTTCCACAGCTTGCAGGCGGCGTGTGCCATACCTGCTTGCCGTCGCTGAGGCGCAAAGCGAACATGCCGCCGCCCTGCTTCGGATCGGCATCGGTATTTTGACTGTAAGTCAGCATGATTCGGCCAATGTCCGACAAGGCGACGTACACGTTCGAGCCGTCGGTAGCCGAGCCCCACTGCACTCCGCCCATCGTTCCACCTTTGCCGATGCGGACTTGCCAGAGCACCTCGCCCTGCTGATCTGGATCGATGGCGTGCACCACTCCCGACTTCTGGCCGGCAACCAGTGCCCGCTTTCCGTTCGCCAGCGTCACCAGAATCGGTGAAGAGCTGAAATCGAGATCGGGGCCGTTCGAGTCCGGGCAGTTGGTTTTATCCGGCAGACGGCACGCCGAGGTGTAGGCGTCAGCCGCGGTCATTTGCCGCGACCACAGAATCTTTCCACTGTTCAGATCCATCGCGATGAAGGCGTCGCTCATCCGCGTTGCAGGATCGCTGTAGTTATCGCCGGTGGTGACGTAAACCGCATTGCGTTGCGGGTCGATGGCGGGGCTGCTCCAAATAGGCGCGCCGGATGGCCCCCAAAGCTGCGTGCCGTTTTTGTTCTTCTTCGTGCGCTTCGGCTCGTCGACGGCATACGTTTTCCAGATTTGCTTGCCCGTCGCGGCGTCAAGCGCGACCAGGTTGCCGCGAAACCGGCAGCATTCGTAATCGGGCACGGATCCCGCGGCTTCTTCGCCCGAGGCGACCGGCACATACAATCGCCCGTTGTAGAACGTTGGCGACCCGGTCACGCGCGCCACCGGAAAATCGTCCGCCTTGGTCTTCCAGACGAGCGCGCCTGTGGCGGCATCCACCGCATAAACGTTCGCGGACTGATCGCCGAAGAACGCCGTATAGCCGCGCGGCAGGCGGCCGATGCTGATTGCGGCGCGCACACCCGCGGCGGTTTCGAAATACCAGTAAACACAGCCCGTGGCGGCGCTGAGTGAATAGACTTTCCCGCCCTGGCTTCCTGTAAAAACGCGCCCGCCCATCACCACCGGTTGAGCGTAAGCCTGCAAATCGCCCGGGAAGCCAAAAGCCCATTTCACCTTTAGCCGCGGCGCCTGCGCCCCCGTAATACCCGCGCCGGCGGCCGACTGAAAGCGAGTGTTCGAAGTGTTAACTCCCCAAGCGTTCCACCCTGGCGCGGCGGCGGGATCGAAAGCGCTTTCGCCTTTGCACATCGCTTCGGGCTTCGGACCCACATCGAGCTTCGCCGAAAACGATTTGCCCGTCACGTACTCGGCGATCGCGCGCCGCTCAGCGGCGGAGCGGCGAACGGCCATCGAAATCATGGGTCCGGTTTCCAGCGCCGCCAGAACCCGTTCCGGCGTCATCGACCGCAGCGCATCGCGCGCGGGAGCGCGCCCTTCGCCGCCATCGTGGCACATCGCGCAGGATTCGCTGTAAAGCTTGGCTCCGTCTTGCGCGTGGAGCAAGAATCCAGCGGCAGCCAACCCAAAAACGATGATTCGCGTTTCCATATCGCGCGAAGTATAACACGCGCCAGTAGGGCAAGCTTCAGCTTGCCCTTTTGATCGGTGCGCAGCTTCAGCTTGCCCTTTGGTGTGCTGGACAAGCTGAAGCGTGCCGTTGGTCATTGGACAAGCTGAAGCTTGTCTTTAACCACCAATGGACAAGCTGAAGCTTGTCCTACCAATTTCAAGCGCCGTGGCACTGCTTCCACTTTTTCCCGCTCGCGCACGGGCACGGATCGTTCCTCCCGCGCTTTGCATCTTCCGCGGCGATCAATGGCATCACCTCATTTGCCGGGCGGCCTTGCTGAATCAAACTCGCCATCGCCCGCATCGCCGGACGCGTATGCGTGAAGAAATGATACAGGCCGGCGCACAGGTAGTTATGTTCGATCTCGCCGTCGCGCGATGGAACAAAGCGGTCCTTGGGACATCCGCCGTTGCACAGCGCCAGAACCTCGCACTCGCGGCACTGCTTCGTCAGCCGGTCCAATTTGTCGCGCCCGAATTGCCGTTGCCGACGCGACGCGATCAACTCGCTCATGTGAGTTTCGTGAATATTCCCCAAGCGAAAGCCAGGCTCAACGTAGTGATCGCAGGAATAAAGATCGCCGTTGTGCTCGAGCGCCAGGCTGTTTCCGCACGTAGGCGCGTGAATGCACAGCGTGCTGCGGCCGAAGTACGAGTTCAGAGTCACATCGAAAAGCTGAACGAAGACTTCGCCGACATCGCGCCGCACCCATTCCTCGAAGATATCGACCAGAAAGCGTCCATATCTTTCGGGATGAACCGTCCGCTCCGTGACCGCCGATCCCGATTGAGTGTACAGCAGCCGTTTGCCGCCCGGCCTTTCGCTCCAACCGAGATTCGCCAGCGGCAACAGGTCCGCCGTTGAACGTTCCACGATCGGGATGAACTGCATGTGGCGGACGCGAAGATCATCGCGAAAGAAACGGTACACCTTGCGGCCGCGATCTTGATTGGCCGCGTGAACGGTGCAAAGAATGTTTACCTTCACGTCATGCCTGCGAAGAAGTTCCCATCCGCGCATCACTTGTTCAAACGTGCCCTCGCCGCCTTTGTTCACGCGATAACGGTCATGAATCTCTCTCGGCCCATCCACGCTGAGACCGGCAAGAAAATCGTGCTGCTTCAGAAACGCGCACCACTCATCGTTCAATAGAACGCCATTCGTTTGGAAGGTGTATTCGATCTGCTGTCCGGGGCGGCGATATTTTTCCACGAACTCGACGGATTTCCTGAAAAAATCCAAACCCATCAGCGTTGGCTCGCCTCCCTGCCAGGCCACCGTGACCTCCGGCCCGGTGTGGCATTCGAGCAACTGGCGAATGTAGGTTTCAAGCGTGGCTTTCGCCATCCGGTGCTTCGACTCCGGATAGAGCGCCTCTTTAGAAAGGAAAAAACAGTAAGTGCAATCGAGGTTACACGTGGACCCGCTGGGTTTCGCGAGAAGATGAAATCTTAGAGTGGATGCTGCTTGCACCTTTTAGGTTCATTCTGTCACGTGCCCCCTGAGCCATCATGCCCCTAGTTCCTTACCCGACGATTTATGAGATCAACACCTGGGTTTGGTTGTCCGATCTCAGCGCGAAATACGCCACTTCGATCGACCTCGGCCGCGTGCCCGCCGTCGAATGGGACGCGATCGGCGCTTTCGGCTTTGACGCCGTATGGCTGATGGGGGTGTGGGAGCGGAGTCCCGCCGGTATCGCGGTCGCGAACCGCAACCAGAAATTGTTGGAAGATTTCCGCCGCGCGCTCCCCGATTATCGGACTAACGATAATGTCGGATCTCCATATTGCGTCCGCGGCTACGCTGTCGATCCACACTTAGGAGGACCCGAGGGACTGGCGCTTGCCCGCGCGGAACTCGCGAAACGCGGCATGCGATTGATCCTCGATTTCGTGCCGAACCACGTGGCGCCGGACCATCCGTGGGCCACAGAACATCCCGAGTACTTTATACAGGGCACTCAGGACGATTTAAGGAACGATCCAGGATCATTCCTCGCGATCGGAGGCCATGTTTTTGCCTGCGGACGCGACCCCTATTTTCCGGCCTGGACGGATGTGCTTCAGTTGAACGGTTTCAATGCCGGGCTGCGCCAAGCGGTCGCGGAGACAATTGACAGCATTGCCCGGCAATGCGATGCCATTCGCTGCGATATGTCGATGCTGCTGCTCAACTCGATTTTCGAGCGCACGTGGGGCGGCCGCGCGGGCGAACGTCCGGCCACCGAATACTGGCCCGGTCTTATCAAGGCGGCGAAAACCGCTCACCCGGAGTTCCGATTCATCGCTGAAGCCTACTGGGACATGGAGTGGGAACTGCAACAGCAGGGATTCGATTACTGCTACGACAAGCGCCTGCTGGACCGGATGGAACACGATAGTCCGCAAAGCGTGCGATGGCATTTATGCGCCGATCCGGCGTATCAGAACAAGCTGCTGCGGTTCATCGAAAACCATGACGAGCCCCGCGCGGCGGCAACATTTTCGCCGGGAAAAGAACGCGCCGCTGCGGTCATCATGTCCACGCTGCCCGGAGCGCGGCTCTACTATGAGGGGCAGTTCGAAGGGCGAAAGGTGAGGCTCCCGGTTTTTCTGGGCCGCCGTCCCGTAGAGCCACACGATGCGGATCTCCAGGCGTTTTACGCGAAGCTTCTGCATGCGATCGACAGCCCCATCTTCCGGCAGGGCGAATGGAGCCTCTGCGAGCGCGCCGGCTGGCCCGATAACCAGAGCTTCCAAAACATTCTCGCTTGGACTTGGATTTACGGACAGCAGCGACGCTTAATTGTCGTCAATCTCAGCGGCCGGCAGGCCCAAGCGCGTGTTCGCGTGACTTGGGGCGCATCGACATGGGTGTTGACGGATGCTCTTTCGGGAGCGGTTTACCAGCGCAACGGCGATGAAATGCAAGGCGAAGGCCTTTATGTGGATCTTGGACCGTGGAATTGCCATTTTTTTCAGTGCAACGCCGCGTCCGCGGGTGCAATCGCTCAATAAGGGCAGACCATCCGTTCGGGTGGTCGAGCGATGGGATCTTTATACCTTTTTCATGCCTTCTCTATGACTTCTTAACGTACTTAGAAATAAGCTCGGGATGTGGGAGGAGCGAACGACATGGCACTCGCGATGGAACGGTTCGTTCATTCCGCGCCTCAGCGACCGCGGCAATCGGCTACTGAAGCGCCGGAATCGAAGCTAAACATCTCGGTAGTATTCACATCGGTCGATTCGACGTTGGCGGCGCTGAAAGCCGCCGGAACGCTGGCACAGCGGCTGGACGCCCGCATAACGCTCCTGGTTCCGCAGGTTGTTCCTTATCATCTCCCACTCGAGAGCCCGCCTGTGCTCCTGGATTGGAATGAGCGGCGGCTGCACGTTATGGCCAACAACAGCGCAGTGGAGACCAAGGTCAATCTTTATCTTTGCCGGGACGGGCTGGCGACGCTGAATTCGGTGCTTAAGCCCCACTCGCTCGTGGTGATCGGCGGCGAGAGCAAATGGTGGCCGACCCCGGAAAAGAAACTCGCGCGGCAGTTGCGTAAAGCCGGTCACGAAGTGATTTTCACGGAGACGAGGTAACCCTGCATGTCCGATTTGTTTTATGTGGCGCTAGGCTGCGTAGCCCTGCTTTTGTGTTGGGGGTTCACCAAGGCGTGCGACACACTCTAGTCTTTTCGAGGAGGAAAAATGGATTACATCATTGCCGGCATTGCATCGCTCGCCATCTTCGCGTATCTCATTTACGCGCTTTTGAAGCCGGAACGATTCTGAGAGATCGCCATGACTAGCGTCGGGATATTGCAAATATTTATCTTTCTCGCCATTATCCTCGCGTGCGCCAAGCCGCTGGGAGGATTCATGGCGAACGTGTTCAATGGCGAGCGTACATTCCTGCACCCGCTTCTACGCTGGCTGGAAGTGCTCACCTATAAAGCGATTGGCGTTCGCGAGGACGTCGAGCAGCGGTGGACGCAGTATACGGCCGCCTTGTTGAGCTTTAGCGTCTTCGGATTCTTGCTGACGTATGCGATTCAGCGGCTGCAGGGGTACCTGCCGTTTAATCCACAGGGATTCGGGGCAGCGCAGGTGAGCCCGGATCTGGCCTTCAATACTGCCGCGAGCTTTGTTACGAACACAAACTGGCAATCCTACACGGGCGAATCCACCCTGAGTTATTTCGTGCAGATGTCGGTGCTGACGGTCCAGAATTTCGCGTCCGCGGCCGCGGGCATCGCCATCGCGATTGCGCTCATTCGCGGGTTTACACGCCAGGAAAAGCGTACGGTCGGCAACTTTTGGGTGGACGTGACCCGCGCCACTGTTTACGTGCTATTGCCTCTGGCGGTAATCGCCGCATTACTGTACTGCTCTCAAGGCGTGATCCAGAATTTGAAACCGTACACCACGCTGACCACCGTTGAAGGTGCGAAGCAGGTGATCGCGCAAGGGCCAGTCGCTTCGCAGGAGGCGATTAAGCAGCTCGGCACCAATGGCGGCGGATTTTTCAATGCGAACGCCGCGCATCCTTTCGAAAACCCGACGCCGCTGAGCAACCTGCTGGCGATGGTTTTGATCTTCCTCATCCCCGGCGCGCTTACCTATACGTTCGGAAAGATGGTCGGTGACACGCGACAGGGATGGGCGATTTTCGCGGCGTTCTCCGCGATGTTCCTGATCGGCGTGTTCGTCGCGTATCACTATGAGCAGGCCGGCAACCCCAACCTGACCGGGCTGGGTATTCAGAACCAGGCATCCGCTGGCCAGCCGGGCGGCAATATGGAGGGCAAGGAGCTTCGCTTCGGTATCGCGAACTCGGCGCTCTTTGCTACCGTAACAACGGACGCTAGCTGCGGCGCGATCAATAGCTGGCACGACAGCTTTACCGCGCTCGGCGGCCTGGTTCCGATGTTCAACATGATGACCGGAGAAGTGATCTTTGGAGGCGTCGGCGCCGGTCTCTACGGCATCTTGCTTTACTGCATCATCGCCGTCTTCATTGCGGGGCTCATGGTCGGCCGCACTCCCGAATATCTCGGCAAGAAGATCGAGCAGAAGGAAGTCAAAATGGCTATGCTCGCGATCATTGCCACTGCGTTCAGCATCCTGGTGTTTAGCGCAATCAGCATGGTTGCTGACTTCCATGCGAAGGGCTATTGGAATCCTCCGGGCGCGGCGGCCGCCAACATCAATAACAGCGGTCCGCACGGCTTAAGCGAGATTCTCTATGCGTACGTGAGCGCGACCGCAAATAACGGCAGCGCTTTCGCGGGACTGAATACCAACACGCCCTGGTACAACCTGACGCTTGGACTCGCCATGATCATCGGCCGGTTCTTGTTCTTGATCCCGCTGCTTGCGGCCGCGGGCAGCTTGGCGGCGAAGAAGAAGATTCCGGTCACGGCGGGTACGTTCCCCACGCATGGCCCGCTATTCGTCGGCCTCTTGGTGGGGACCGTGATCCTGGTGGGCGCGCTGACATTCTTCCCTGCGCTTTCGCTGGGACCGATTGTCGAGCATTTCCTGATGCAAAGCGGAAAACTGTTTTCCATGATCCCCGTGACTCAGCTCTGGAGTTGATGAAATGGCGACGACAACTACTCCCTCAGAACCGGTATTGAAGACGTCCCAGGAAGACCCCACGTCGCTTCTGCCGAAAAAACTGGCGCGGGCGCGCCCGCTCTTCGACCCGGAAATCGTGCGTCGCGCGACGGCGGCGTCCTTCGCCAAGTTGAACCCGCTGACGTTGATGAAGAACCCGGTCATGTTCGTGGTCGAGGTGGGGGCGGCGCTAACCACGGTTTTCGTAATCCGCGATATCTTCACCGGAGCCGAAGGCGTGAAGTTTGGCGTGCAGATCGCGCTTTGGCTGTGGTTCACGGTGTTGTTTGCGAACTTCGCCGAAGCGATGGCGGAGGCACGCGGCAAGGCGCAAGCCGACAGTCTTCGTAAAACCAAGACCGACGTAATCGCGAAGTGCCTAAGATCCGGCGGCAAAATCGAGCAGGTCCCCGGATCCGAGCTGCGCATAGACGACGTGGTGGTCTGCGATGCCGGCGATCTGATTCCCGGCGACGGCGAAGTGATCGACGGCATCGCGACCGTGGACGAATCCGTAATCACCGGCGAGAGCGCCCCGGTGATTCGCGAATCCGGCGGCGACCGCAGCGCCGTAACCGGCGGGACAAAGGTCCTCTCGGATCGTATCCGCATTCGCGTCACCTCCAATCCCGGCGAGACTTTTCTCGATCGCATGATCGCTTTGGTCGAAGGCGCCGAGCGGCAGAAGACGCCGAACGAAATCGCGCTCAACATTCTGATCGCCGGATTGACGCTGATCTTTTTGTTGGCCGTGGTCACGCTGCAACCCTATTCGGTCTTCAGCGTCGCGCAAGCGGGATCGGGCGCCGTGCCGGGCGTGGCCGTCCTGGTATCGCTGCTCGTGTGTTTGATCCCCACCACCATCGGCGGCCTGCTGTCGGCGATCGGAATCGCCGGAATGGACCGTGTGATGCAGCACAACGTGCTGGCGATGAGCGGTAAAGCCGTAGAAGCGGCCGGTGACGTTAATTCGCTGCTTTTGGATAAGACCGGAACCATCACTCTCGGCAATCGTCAGGCAGTCGAAATCCTCCCGATCAACGGCGTTGCCGGCGAAGAACTGGCCGACGCCGCTCAGTTATCGAGCCTCGCCGACGAAACGCCGGAAGGGCGCTCGATCGTAGTTCTCGTAAAAGAAAAATATGGCCTGCGCGGACGCCATATCCCCGAAGGAGAGGCCAATTTCATCCCCTTCTCCGCTTACACGCGCATGAGCGGCGTGGATTTCGAAGGACGCCAGTTGCGGAAAGGCGCGACCGAGGCAATTTGCAAATTCGTAATCGAACGCGGCGGCGAAGTGCCCGGCTATTTCCAGGACATGAGCGATCGCATTGCCCGCAGCGGCGGAACGCCGCTGGCGGTCGCCGACGGACGCCGATTGCTGGGCATCGTGCACCTCAAAGACATCGTCAAGGGCGGAATGAATGAGCGCATCGCGCAGCTTCGGCGCATGGGCATTCGCAGCGTCATGATTACCGGCGACAACCCCCTGACGGCCGCCGCGATCGCCGCCGAAGCCGGTGTCGACGATTTCCTCGCGCAAGCCACGCCCAAGGACAAGCTCGAATACATCAAGAAGGAACAAGCCGCCGGACGGCTTGTGGCGATGACCGGCGACGGCACCAATGACGCGCCCGCGCTGGCGCAAGCGGATGTAGGCCTGGCGATGAATACCGGAACCATGGCTGCGAAGGAAGCGGGCAATATGGTGGATCTCGACAGCAACCCGACCAAGCTCATTGAAGTAGTTGCCATCGGCAAGCAGTTGCTGATCACGCGAGGCGCGCTCACCACGTTCTCCATCGCCAACGACGTCGCCAAATACTTCGCCATCATTCCCGCGATGTTCATGACGCTCTATCCGGCGCTCGGCAAGCTCAATATCATGGGCCTGCACACGCCGCAAAGCGCGGTGCTGGCAGCGGTCATTTTCAATGCGCTGATCATCATCGCTCTGGTTCCTCTGGCGTTGCGCGGCGTCAAATACCGTCCCCTGGATGCCGCAAGCCTGCTGCGGCGCAATCTGCTGATTTACGGTGTGGGCGGCATCGTCGCCCCCTTCCCCGGCATCTGGCTCATCGATCAATTACTGGTGCTGTTTCATCTGGCGTAGAGCGAGAGATATCGAGTATGTGGCAACAAATCCTTCCCGGACTTCGAATCAAGCTGTTCATGACGGTGGTGTTAGGTATTATTTATCCCCTCGCCATGACGGGCCTCTGCCGTTTGCTTTTCCCGCGCCAGGCAAACGGCAGTCTGATTACACAGGGCGATAAGGTCATCGGCTCGGAAATAATCGCCCAGAACTTTACAAAGCCCGAATACTTCCATCCGCGGCCGTCGGTCGCCGGCAGCGGGTACGATGCAACCGCCAGCGGCGGCTCAAACCTGGGGCCGACCAGCGCCAAACTGATCCGCGGCACTACCAAGATGGACGACAAGAAAAACGAGGTGGTCGATTTCGATGGCATCAGCCTGCGGATAGTCCATTACTGTGTCGACAACGATGTCCCCTACGAATCCTCCGTGCCTCTAGATCGATTCAAGACTGCCAACGGTGACCTCGACGACGTGAAGCTGATTAAAGCCTTTAACGACGAAAAGGCGCCGCTAGTGTTCACACCCCGTGCGCCCATCCCCGCCGACGCCGTCACCGCATCGGCGTCCGGGCTGGACCCGCACATCAGCCCGGAGTCCGCGCAACTGCAATCCGCCCGTGTAGCCAAGGCCCGCGGCGCGTCGTTAGATCAAATCAACCGCTTAGTAGCGCAGTTTACCGAGCCTCCGGAGTTGGGCATTCTTGGCGAGCCTCGCGTGAACGTGCTGAAGCTGAACCTGGCGCTGGATCGGGAACTCGCTCGCCGGTAACGGACGAAAATTGCGCTTATTCTTCCAGCGGCGCATCCCTCCCAACCATCAAAGCCCCGCAATGCCCCCTGTGGGGCCGGATGCCATCCGGCGCGCGGTTGCCAACCGCGCTGGACGGCTCAGCGAAAAACTCACAGGCGCTTGGCAACCCGCTCCACGCGGGTCCGGAGACCCGCCCCACACGGGACTCACGCCATGAGTTCGCTTACGCTATTCGGTCTGGCCGCCGTGGTTGCCATGCTGCTTTCTTACGCGCTTGACGAACACAGCCACTGGTTCACCCTTGCGTTTGGAATAGCGTATGTCATGGCATCGGTGTATGGCTTTCTCCAAGGGGCATGGCCCTTCGGCGTAGTGGAAGCGATTTGGTCGGTCGTGGCCGCGCGCCGGTGGTGGTGCCGGATGAGAACGGCCGGGAAAATCGCGAACTCAGTGACGGCCAATATCACGTGAGACGATTGAATTAGAAACCGGATGCCGCTCGAAAAACGGCGCAAAACGCCCGAAGAATTCTTGAGGGAATGCCAAGCCGAGGAGGCCGCTGCTACCCAGCAGGGTCACCTGAAGATCATTCTTGGCTATGCATCGGGTGTTGGAAAGACCCATCGCCTCCTCGATGAGGCGCGCCGCCGCCGCGAGCGCGGCCAGGACGTGATTGTGGGCGCGATGCAACCGAAGGTTCCTTCCGAAGTGGAGCCGATTTTAAGAAAGCTCGAAGTTATCCCGCTCATGTCGATCGACGGCGGCGTCGCCGTAGATGTAAACGCCATCGTTCGCAGGCATCCCATGGTCTGCTTTATCGATGGGCTCGCATACGACAATCCACCGGGAGCGCGCAACCCGACACGCTGGCAGGATGTCACCGATATTCTGAACGCCGGGATCAAAGTCGTCGCATCCATCAATATTCAGTACGTAGCCGAGTTGGCTCCGCAAATCGAAGCGCTTACCGGAAAAACCGTAACGCAAACCGTTCCTATCCATTTCATTCAAAGCGCTAGCGAGATTGAGATCGTCGATGCGCCGCTCGTAGAACCGATTGAGCGATCGCCCGCCGGCGCATTCGACGCGCGGAACCGCCAGCAGCGGTTATCCAAGCTCCGCGAAATGACCCTGGTGCTCGCCGCCGATGTCGTTGACCAGCAGCTTAACGCTTATCTCGAAGAACACGGCATACATCAGCAATTTGGGGCGCATGAGCGTATTCTCGTGTGTATTACGCCGCGATCCAACTTGGCCGAAATGCTCGAAACCGCGCGAACTGTCGCGGAGCGGTTTCATGCGGAGCTGACGGTCGCATACGTAGATCAGCCAAACTTGTCGCCCGCGGACCGGGCGGCTCTCGATCAGCGATTAGAGGAAGCGCGGCGCGCGGGCGCCCGAATTGAAATTCTGCATGGCGAAAGCCCCTCCGCCGCCATCCTCGATTTCGCGAACACGCACGGCGTCACGCAGCTTTTTGTCGGTCATAGTCAACGATCCGGGCTGCGGTCGCGCGTATGGGGTAATCCAGTGGACGCGCTGATTGCCCGCTCGCGCGGTATGGATATCCGCGTCTTTCCTCAGTAAGGCATGGTGGAGAGAACTTCGGAAACAACCGGCGCAACGGAGCCTGGCGCGGCTGGGCAAAGCGAGCTTCAAAACTCGGCATCCGCCGCGCCGGGCCTGCGCCGCAATCCCGAGCGTCATCGCGGCCGCCTTAAGATTTTTATGGGCTACGCGGCGGGCGTGGGGAAAACCTACTCCATGCTCGAGGAAGGCCACGTCCTAAAAGCCCAGGGCGTGGACGTCGTAATAGGCTATTTCGAGCCGCACGGGCGCAAGGATACCATCGCCAAAAGCGAGGGCCTGGAAATCGTGCCTCGAAAAGAGGTGGATTACCGCGGATCGGTGTTCGAGGAGATGGATACGGCAGCCATCGTCGCGCGGCATCCCCAAGTCTGCCTGGTGGACGAGTTTCCACACACCAACATCCCCGGGTGCAACCGTGAAAAGCGCTGGCAGGACGTTCAGGTGCTGCTGGAAGAAGGCGTCGATGTCCTCACTACCATGAACATTCAGCACCTGGAGAGCCTGAACGACCAGGTCTGGCATATCTCTGGGGTGCGCGTCCGCGAAACCATTCCGGACTGGGTGGTGCAGCAGGCCGACGAAGTGGTGATGACCGACGTGACGCCGCGCGCCCTGCTGCATCGCCTGCAGCGCGGAGTTGTTTATGGCAAGGAAAAAGCCGACCAGGCAATGCAGAACTTTTTCCGCGAGCAGACTTTGGTTGCCTTGCGGGAACTGGCGCTCCGCCAGGCCGCGTATGAAGTAGAGCACCGGCTCGGCGATGCCGGCGCGGCAAGTCCGGCGCAGCAACCGCTAAGCGGGCGGTTGCATAAGATCCTGGTGCTGATCACGGAGGACCCGGAAACGGCCATGCTCATTCGCCGCGCCCGGCGCGTCAGCGACTTCTTGAGCGCGGAATGCTTCGCCGTCGCCGTGCAGCCGGCGGGCGATTTGAGCGGTCTTAGTCAAAAAGAGCGCGAAGCGTTCGAGAAGCACCTGAACTTCGCGCGTAATCTGCACATCGAGACGCGCATCATCGAAGGCGATGACGTCGCGCGCGCGCTGGTGGATTTTGCGCACCGCAACGAAATCACGCAAATTTTTTTAGCGCAACCCCTGGAGTCCAAATGGGTGCTGCCCCTGATCTCGCGCAACCTGGTGAAGCGAGTGGTTGAGTTGGCCAAGGATGTTCAGATTGTGATTGTTTCTCGCCGCATGCGCTAAAATCGAAAATTCCTTCACGCAATGGATCATCTCAAGACCCTCATCCGCGAAGTGCCGGATTTCCCCAAACCCGGCATTAATTTTTACGACATCACGACCCTGCTTAAAGATCCCGGAGGCCTGCACGCGATTATCGACGCCCTTGCCCGCCACTATTCCGGCAAGGGCGTTCGCACGGTGGCGGGCATCGAAGCGCGCGGATTTATTTTCGCTCCGGCGCTTGCCTATGCTCTGAACGCGGGCTTTGTGCCCATCCGCAAACCGAAGAAGCTCCCCGCCGCTACGGAGCGGGTGGAATATGCGCTCGAATACGGCACCGATTCCGTAGAGATCCACATCGACGCCGTTGAGCCGGGGCAAAAGGTTCTAATCGTCGATGACGTGTTAGCAACCGGGGGAACCGCGTCGGCGGCGGCAAAGCTGGTAGAAAAATTGGGCGGCGTCGTAGCCGGCCTAGGTTTTGTGATCGAGCTAGATTTCTTAAGCGGCAGAAACAAGCTAGCGGCCTACGACGTAGATTCGTTGCTGCATTACGCATCGTAACCGCCGTGGGGCCGCTGATCACTGCTGGTAATCCGTGCGCCGGGTCATATAAATCGATGGCGCCGGCTTTGCCGTAGTTGTTCGCGAAGACGGCGGTTTGCGCGCGTTCTTCAGGAGGATCGAATCGCGAACGGCGCCGACTTGCGCCACAACGTCCTGCCATCCGACTTCGGCAGGGAGTCGTAGAAATGGCCGGAGAGAAGTTATCCCAGAAATCGGCGGACGATATCACCGATCGCCTGCCTCCATGCATGCGCGATGATGGTGGTATAGCCATGCGCTGGTTTGTACCCCTCCTCCCGCTATCCTTTTGCATTTCCGCCTTCGCCGTCGAAACCAATACCTGGCAACAGGCTGGAATGGACGACTTCGAAAAAGGCGCCCTCAAGAATCTGTCTTTATCGAGTGAAGGCAAACTTTGCCTCGCCCCGGCGGTGAAAGAAGTCCTCGACGCCTCCGCGGCGTTTCTTTGGGCAGTTGCGCGGGACTCCAAGGGCGACATTTATGTTGGCGGGGGCGGGTTAGGCTCCTCGCAGGTCAAGCTGCTGTCGGTCGATCGCCAAGGGACGATCAAAACGGTTGCTGAATTGGATGGGATTTCCATCCAGGCGATTGCTGTCGACAGCCGTGACCGGGTATATGCCGCTACTTCTCCGGACGGCAAGATCTATCGCATCGACGGCTCCTCCAAGCCGGAGGTGTTCTACGATCCCAAAGCGAAATACATCTGGGGCCTTGCGTTTGACAAATCGGGAAATCTCTTCGTAGCGACGGGCGATCAAGGCGAAATTCACAAGGTGAGCCCTTCCGGCTCCGGGTCCGTCTTCTTCCGAACCGAAGAAGCGCACGCCAGGTCTTTGGCGATCGATTCGAAGGGCAACCTGATCGTCGGCACCGACCCGAGCGGGCTGATTATTCGGGTTTCGCCGGCCGGCCAGGGATTCGTTCTCTATCAGGCCCCCAAACGTGAAATCACGGCCGTCGCAGTCGCGCCCGACGATACGATTTATGCCGCCGGGATTGGTAACAAGCAAGCCACTCCACCCCCGGCGTCCACTCAGCTTCCTTCACCCGCGCCGGCAACAGCTTCCGCGCTCGGGGGTGCGATAACGGTCACCGGCGCCCCAGCCCGGCCTGGAGCGCTGCCTCCACCGGCCGCCGCGCAACAGGCGATTACGGGCGGCTCCGAGATTTACCGTATTCAAAGCGATGGTTATCCGCGCAAGGTCTGGAGCAACGCCCAGGAGCTGGTGTATGCGCTAGCGTTTGACGGGCAGGGCAAGCCGGTCGTGGGCACCGGAAATCACGGCTATATTTACCGGCTGGATTCCGATTATTCATACACCCGGCTGGTAACGCTTTCGTCAACGCAAGTCACCGGACTGATGACTGCGCCCGACGGAACTGTTTACGCGCTGACCGGGAACATCGGAAAGATGTTTTCCATCGGTCCACGAACGGAAACGTCCGGAACTTTCGAAAGCGACGTGCTCGATGCCGGCGCTTTCACCTACTGGGGCCGCATCACGGCGGATCCGGAACCGCAGGCTGGGCTAACCATCGAGACGCGCAGCGGCAATGTAAGCCGTCCTCAGCAAAACTGGAGCGCGTGGGAAAAGCTCAATTCCGGCCGCGTGGCCTCACCTTCGGCGCGCTTCCTCCAATACCGGCTGACTCTCTCGGGCAGCGCCTGGACAGATGAAATCGCGGTGGCATACCAGATGAAGAACGTCGCGCCCGTAATCGAGGAAATAGAAACCACGCCCTTCAACTACAAGTTCCCGGCGCCGGCCACCGCTTCAAACGCCTCTTCCAGCCCGGCAAATTTGACCTTGCCGGCGCTAGGACGCAAGCAACCGTCCAACTCCGCTTCCAGCGCGTCTAGCGGCGCGAATTCACCCGCGATGAACTGGTCCAAGGGATGGGCCGGCGTACGGTGGCTCGCTAGCGACGATAACGGCGATACGCTGCAGTTTAAAGTGGAGATTCGCGGCGTCAATGAGACCGGATGGAAGCTGCTGCGAGACAATATCCGCGAGCATTACTTCAGTTGGGATGCCACGGCATTTCCGGACGGCAAGTACATTGTTCGCGTAACGGCGTCCGATGCGCCTTCGAACCCTCCAGACCAAGCCCTCACCTCTTCGCGCGAGAGCGACTGGTTTGTGATCGATAATACTCCACCGGAGATTACGTGCTGCTCTGTGCTCGGAACCAACGAAATGACCATTCAATTCCGGGCCAAGGATGCCCTCAGCACGCTGGGCAAGGCGGAGTACTCGGTGAATGGCGGCGATTGGGTGGTCGTCGAACCGACCACGCGCCTCACGGACTCTACCGAGCACGAATATCGCATCGCAGTGCCGCGGCCTAACGCCGAAACTACCGTTGCCGTTCGCGTCTCCGACGAGCTTGAAAATCAGTCCGTGGCGAAAACAGTTCTGAAACCCTAGGCCGAGCGCAAGCTTGTCCGAATGAGCATGACGCGCGAACTTCTCCTTTCCCTCTCCCGCCAGGCCTGGGTTCGGAGATGGATGGAGACTTCGCCGGTCTTCCGGAAATTTACGCACCGCTTCGTCGCGGGCGAGACCTTGGAAGACGAGCTAAAGGTTTGCGCCCGGCTGGCTAACGCCGGCTACCTTTCCTCCGTCGATCACTTGGGTGAAAACGTAACTTCGGTTGAGGAAGGCGGCGCGGCCCGCGACGCCTACATGCAGGCGCTGGATCAGATCTCCGCGCGAGGCCTTCCAGCGACAATTTCGCTAAAGCTAACCCAAATGGGGCTCGATTTTTCGGAAGAGTCTTGCCTGGAAAATGTCCGCGCGCTCGCGCGCCGGGCCAGCGCGGCCGGAACGCGGGTAGAGATCGACATGGAATCCACGGCCTACACCGATCGAACGTTGAAAATCGTCGAGCAAGTCGCTGAGGAGTGCGGTTGCGTGCGGGCTGTAATCCAGGCCTATCTGTTCCGTAGCGCGGACGATATCAAATTCCTGAACAGTCTTCATATTCCCGTGCGGCTGTGCAAGGGAGCTTACCTTGAGCCGCACACGGCAGCGTTCGCCGCAAAGGCCGACGTGGACCGGACGTATCTCACGTTGATGAAGATGTTGCTCGATAACGGGACCTATCCTGCCCTGGCAACGCATGACGAGCGGATTCAGGGAGAAGCGCTCCGCTACGCTCGAGAGCGCGGGCTGCCTAAGGACCGGTTCGAATTTCAAATGCTGTATGGCATCCGCCGCGACTTACAGAAGCGTCTCGTGGATCAGGGCTACCGAGTGCGGCTGTATGTGCCGTATGGAACGGCTTGGTATGCCTATTTCATGCGCCGGCTCGCCGAGCGCCCGGCGAACCTGCTATTCCTGATTCGCAACATTTTCCGCTGAAGATGTCATTGAACTTGTAAGCGGCGTTGAGCCGGTGATCTCGATTCCGAATGCATCCAGCCCCACGACTTTGCGCGGATGATTGGTCAGCAGGCGAATCGTGGTGAGGCCGAGATCCGCGAGAATCTGCGCGCCAATTCCGCTTTCCTGAATCGGCCGCTGGTCGCTGCGCGGCGAGTGTTTCCGCTCGCCCATTCCGGTTTCGTGCAAATAGACCAAGACGCCCGAACCCTCCTGGGCGATTTGTTCCAGCGATGCTTCGAGCGCGGTATGGCAATCGCACTCGGTCGAGCCGAAGACATCCCCGGCCACGCAGCGGGCATGCATCCGCACCAGCACGTTTTCCTTACCCGCGATTTCTCCCCGCACCAGCGCCATGTGCTGCTCGCCATCGATGGTGCTAACGAAGGTGATGGTTTTGAAATCGCCGAATTCAGTGCGGACGCAGCCTTCGCCGCGGCGCTCCAGGAAACGCTCCGTGCGGTGACGGTAGCGTATCAGGGTCGCTACAGAAATCATCTTCAGGCCGTGTTTTTCGCAAAATTTCGCAAGCTGCGGGACACGCGCCATCGTGCCGTCTTCGTTCATGATTTCGCAGATCACGCCGCCGGGTTGCAATTTCGCCAGCCCCGTCAGATCCACCGCGGCTTCGGTCTGCCCGGCCCTCACCAAAACACCGCCCTCGCGCGCGCGCAACGGAAACACGTGCCCGGGGCGGGCAAGGTCGCGCGGCCGGCAATTCGAGCGCATCGCGGTACGGATGGTGTGCGCGCGGTCGGCGGCGGAAATGCCCGTGGTGACACCTTCGGCAGCATCGATCGATTCGCAGAAAGCAGTTCCGAAGCGGGATGTGTTCATCGGCGAAACCAGCGGCAAATGAAGGGCATCGCAGCGCTCCGGCGCGAGCGCGAGGCAGATCAGCCCTCGCCCGTGCAACGCCATGAAATTGATCGCCTCGGGCGTGACGAATTCGGCGGCCATGGTGAGATCGCCTTCATTCTCCCGGTCCTCGTCGTCGACCACGATGAGCATGTGCCCGGCGCGGATCTCTTCAATGGCCTCTGGAATCGTGGCAAATGGCATAGGTTATCTTTCGGACGGAAAATCCGCGAATAGCTCGTTCAAGCGAAGCACCAGCTCGCCCGTATTCAGCGCCCCTCCGCGATCGATGTGCACCGGCTCTCCGCCTTTGTGGTACTCCCAAGCCGTTCTCTTTTCGGGATCGATCACCCAGCAGTAGGGCACGCCCCAGTTGTGATAATCCTCGCATTTCGCGAATGTGCTGCCTAGGCGGTCTTCGGGGAAAAGAATTTCGATGCACAACAAGACTGGCCTAGCTGGGTAGGGTAGCTCGATCTCGCGCGCAACTGCGACGTCGGGCACCAGGAATTTCTCCGACCGGACTCGCAAGGTCAGTTCCGAGAGGGGATATACGCCCTGGCTTCGCATTAGCGGACAAATCGTGACTTGCGTCAAAGCATGGAGTGTGGTGGCCATTGGTTTCGGGTACAGCACTCCGTCGATATACTCGCAGTTCGGCTTCCCCGTCCGGCGGAGATACTCCTCAACGGAAACAAGCGTGGTGGTACTCATAATTTTGTTGCCTACATTCTACCTATACCGCATGTCCGCAAAAGCGGACAGCTTTTGACGAAAGCGGACAGTGGGGCAGGTTGCCCAACCTGCGGCGGGTTGCTAACCCGCCTGTGCGCGTCTTTAACTAAAGCGGCCCAGCGCGATTGGCAATCGCGCGCAGGATCGCATCCTGCCCCACCCGGTTTACTGGAACTGAAATTGCGCATCCCCGCTAGTTATGAATCGAATCCTTGTGACGATCGCCATACTGTCAGTGATATCTCAGGCGGCGGAAATCTCCGTCCAAGAGCCGCCCCCCAGGCGCCTGGTTGGGCCTCTCCTTCGCCCGTTTCACATCGAGCGGCGGAACGTCGGGCCGGCCCAACTGACCGATTCCCCGCGCCTCGAACAGCTCATCCGCGGCGGCAACCTGTACCTCTCGGTCCGCGATGTCATCGCGCTGGCGCTCGAAAACAATATCGATATCGCCATTCAGCGGTACGGACCATTCTTGCAGCAGGAAGTGTTGCGGCGAGCCGAGGGGGGCGCTCCGTTGCGCAATGTGGGCGTCAACATCCTGCCCGGGCCGCAAAGTGTCAGCCTTGCCGGCGTAAGCGTCAACGCCGTCGGATTATCCGACACCGGCGCCATCAGTTCCGGCGCGGGCATCGTTACTTCCATCGGAACCCCACCCCCGTCTCTCGATCCCAACCTCTTCGCAGGTGTCAGTTTCGCGCATCAGACCACGCCGTTATCGGTCACCGCTCTCAGCCTGGTTCCGGCGCTGATTACCAACACGCAAGCTTTCCAGATTTCCTACGCGCAGTCGTTCGTTACGGGCACATTGGCGCAATTGAATTTTTACGGCTCGCACACTTCGCTCAACAGCCCGGCGAACGTCCTCAATCCCTTTACCCAGGGCACGCTGGAGCTATACGTAAACCAAAACCTGCTGCAGGGCTGGGGCGCGGCGGTCAACAACCGCTACATTCGGGTTGCGAAGAACAATCTCAAGGTCACCGACCTGCAATTTCAGCAGCAGGTAGTCACTACGGTGTCCGCGGTCCTGAATCTGTATTGGGACCTGGTGAGTTTCAATGACGACGTCCGCATCAAACAGGACGCTCTGGAAACGGCGCAAAAGCTTTTCGAAGACAATCAGAAGCAAGCGGAACTCGGCACTCTTCCGGGCATCGAAGTGACCCGCGCCGCGGCGCAGGTCTCGGCCAGTAAGGAAGACCTCCTGATCGCACAAACCAACGTCGCGCAGCAAGAGATCGTCCTAAAGAACGCCCTCAGCCGGACAGGCATCGCAAGCGCGCGGATGGATGAGGTCCACATCGTCACACTGGACACAATCATGGTTCCGGAGAAAGAGGACGACTTGCGGCCCACCCCCGAACTAGTCGACTACGCGCTGGCTCACCGGCCCGAAATCGAGAAAACTAAGATTAACCTGGAAAGCAGCAAAATCGGAGCCATCGGCACGAAAAATGCGCTGCTGCCGAATCTTTCCGCATTTGTCGACGTGTCGAATAACGGTCTGACAGGCGCCGCGAACGCGCTCAACATCATCCCCGGAAATGTTCCCGACCCCGCCATCGTCGGCGGCTTCGGAACCCTGCTCGGTCAGATCTTTCAACGGCATTATCCCAACTATTCCGCCGGATTCTCGCTCAGCATTCCATTCCGTAACCGCGCCCCGCAGGCGGACTACGTCGCCGACCAGCTCCAATTGCGGCAGAACGAATTGCAGCTCCAGCGCGCGATGAGTCAGGTGCGCGTGGAGGTGAGAAATGTCGTCATCGGGTTGCAGCAGGCTCGAGCGCGTTATGAAACGGCCGTGGCCACAAGAGTGCTCGCCGAGCAAACTCTGGAGGCCGAGCAGAACCGGTTTAAATTCGGCGAGTCCACTCCGGCGGCAGTGATTCAGGCGCAGCGGGATCTCGCGGGATTTCAGAGCAGCGAAGTGCAAGCGATGGCGAACTACACGCACGCGAAGATTGCATTCGATCAGGCAATCGGGCGAACGCTTGAAGTAAACGGAATTTCTGTAGCGGAGGCACAGGCAGGCCAGGTTGCGCGGCCGTCCGCGATCCCGCCGGCAGTACAGGATGGGAGGACGAAGCAATGAGGTCGCAGCGTGTGGGGCGGGTTGCCAAACCCGCCACGGATTGCCAACCCGCCTGGCCGGGCGTTACGAAGATTCGAACGCGCGATTGGCAATCGCGCGCGGGTTGGCAACCCGCCCTACTCGCCTGTCTCGTGCCCGCATTATTCGCCCAGCAGCCGTTCGTGGAGCGGCCGAAAAGCTCCGTGTTTTGGCGCCCCTATCAAGCTCCGACCGTGCCTCCCTCCCGGACCACCAACTCAGACAGGCTGTACGGCCTTATTCGCGCCGGCAAGCTCTACCTTACCCTCCAGGACGCCATCGGATTGGCCATCGAAAACAATCTCGATCTGGAAATCGACCGCTACGGGCCGCTCGCGGCCGAATGGAACTTCCAGCGCCAGCAAGCGGGCGGCCCACTCAAGGGCGTCCCCAATGGCAACACTTTTGTCAACCAAATCACAGCGGGTCAAGGAATCAATGGAGCCATACAAAGCGCGGGTCTTTCCTCCGGCAACGCGAGCGGAGGCGGCGGCAACACTAATACCCAAATCTCGCAGGTTGGCCCCATTACTCCCAACCTCGATACCGTCGCGCAAAATACCAGCGCCTGGGCTCATCTCACGTATCCTCAGCCCAATGCAATCCTGAGCCAGACCACTGCCCTTGTCGACGTCACGAGCCGTTTCAATTCGTTTGTGCAAGAGGGTCTTGTTTCCGGCGGATTCGCTCAGGTCTCGATGAACATGTCGTATCTGAATGAAAACAGTCCCAACGATGTGATCAATCCGTCGTGGGCTCCGATCGCGCAGGTTTATGTGCGCCACAGCCTGCTCAATGGGTTCGGCACGGGAGTCAACAGCCGGTTTATCCGCGTGGCCCAGGGTCAAATCGGAGCAGCGCGCGAAACCTTTCGCGCGCAGTTGCTCGCCCTGGTTGCGAATATCGCGAACCTCTATTGGGATCTGGTCATTGCGGGCGAGGATCTGAAGGCGAAGCAGGGGACGCTTGAGATCGCGCAGAAGTTTCTGGATGACACCAAGGCCCGGATTCAACTGGGAGAAATCGCCGGCTTCGAAGTTTTCCGCGCGCAGACCGAGTTTTCTTCGCGGCGTCAGGAGGTGGCCATTGCCGAAGCCAACGTGCTTCAGCGCGAAGTTCTGTTAAAGGACGCTCTCAGCCGGAATGGACTCGCCGATCTGGCGCTGGATGAAGCGGAAATCGTGCCATTGGACCGTATCCAAGTACCGGAATCCGACGATCTCCCGTCGTTGCGCGAACTGGTGATGAAAGCGATGGCTCTCCGCCCGGACGTGGCGCTGGCCAAAATCGGAGATGAGAGTCAGCGTATTTCCGCGGAGGGAACCGCGAATGGCATTCTGCCTTCCCTTCAGGCTGCCGCCGCCGCGTCCGCCCGAGGCTTGGCGGGTACCCCGAATCCAGCCGCCGGCGCGGCTCCGAACCCGCAAATCGTCGGAGGGCTAGGAACGGCATTCGCGCAAACCTTCACAGGCGACTTCACCGGCAGGCAAGGCACGTTACTGTTCTCGGCGCCATTCAAGAATCATGTCGCGCAGGCGGATTACGGCATCGATCAGTTACAGCTCAGCCAGGGCGATTTGATAGAGCGCCGGAATCAGAACCAATTGGTGGTGGATATTTCGAATCAGATGATCGCGCTGCGGCAAGCCCGCGCGCGCTATTCGCAGGCTGTCGCCACGCGAGTCTTAGAGGAGCAGTTGCTCGATAAGGAACAGCAGCAGTTTTTGCTGGGAGGATCGGCGATCGAGAACGTCGTTGCGGCGGCGCGCAGCCTGGCCGCGGCGCAGTATGCCGAAGTCGCGGCGCTCGGCGGTTATAGCCGGGCGCGCGTGGCGTTGGATCAGGTGCTTGGGCAGACGCTGGAAGTAAATCGCGTGTCCGTGGATGACGCGCTCGGCGCGGCTCCTAGCGGTCCCGCTCGGTCACCAGGTCCGTCACGGCCATCAACGCCCGCTGGTACGGCGAATCGGGAAACCCGGCGATAATCTCGCGCGCCTTCTCGGTGAAAGCCTGAGCGCGCTGCTGCGCGCGCTCAATGCCGTTATGCCGGTGTAGAATCTGCAGAATCTTTCCGAACGGAACCTGGTCGTAGTTGCCGTCCGCGAGCACCGTTTCGACCAGCCCTCGTTCCTCCGGCGTGGCCTCTTCCATCGAGTAAATCAAGGGCAGCGTCACCTTACCCTCGCGAAGGTCGTTACCCACCGGCTTGCCGAGAATCTTCTCGCGAGACGTAAAATCAAGCACATCGTCGATTAGCTGGAAAGCGATGCCCAGGTTCCAGGCATATTCGCCCAACCCCGCCTCGGCCGATTCTTTCGCGCCCTGCGCCAGGGCGCCCAGGCGCGCGCAAGCGGAAAAAAGGCTCGCCGTCTTGCGGTCGACCAGCTCCATGTAATCGGCTTCGGTAACGCCGATTTTGCCGATGCGCTCCAACTGCAGCAGCTCGCCCTCCACCATCATTTGGGTGAGATTTATCAGCAGATCGAGGATGGGGAAATTTCGCTCGCGCAGCGCGATCTGAAACGCCTGCATGTAAAGCCAATCGCCCGCGAGAACGGACGTGTGATTCCCCCAAACGATGTTGATCGACGGCCGGCCTCGCCGCGTCTTCGCCAGGTCGATCACGTCATCATGCACCAGCGTCGCGGTGTGAATCATCTCCACAACCGCCGCCATGCGGATCAGACTGGGATTCGATTCGCCGAACAAACGCCCGCACAACAAAACCAGGATTGGCCGGAGCCGCTTGCCGCCGCCGGATTGCAAATATTGGCCGATATAAGTGATCGCATCGACGGAAGCCACCGACTCAAGTCCGATTTCCCGCTCCGCCTGGGCGAGATCTTCGCGCACTAAATCAAAGATTTCTATCGCGGTTAGTGCTTGACCGATCTTTCCGAAAGTCATTGATTACATGAGTCTAACAGAGGCCGGTCCGATGCTTTTCGGTGGAGCGAGACGGCCCGGTTTGGGTCGTCGGTTTTTTCACAGTGTCAAGAATGGCAGGCCAAAGCCTTGCCCGCGGCGCTTTACTTGCGACTCGAATATTTATTCAGCTCAGCCAGGAAATCGGAGGCTGCCGCTGGAGGCGCGGTATCTCCGGTGACAATGTCGCGGTTCTTAATATCTTTGCCATAGAGCTCTTTATTCCAGCCCGCATCTTCGCGAAGCGTGGAACCGTTCAACGACACGCCCGCGAATAAACCACGCGATCGCGACCACGTCAGGATTTCCGCGGTTAACGCGGCATCGGTTTCGGCCTGCGTGGAGCGGCCTACTGGACCCGCGGCAGCGGTGGCGTCGCCACCGATAGTGAACTTGGTGGAAAGCAGGCGGTCCATGCCTTTTTGGTTCATGATCAGCATGAAAACGTCAGTTTCATTGCCTCCAATCTGAAAGCCAAAGCTGCCGCCTTCGATCCGCATAGCAGCGGGAGCCGACCAGCCCACGCCATCTTTCTTACGGCAAGCGGCAAAACCTCGCCCATACTTGACTCCAACGATAAAGCCGCCGGCCTTCTCCCCAGGAATGACAACGATACACTGGGCCTTTTCCAGCAGCGTTTGCGGGATCGACTTGTCCGGCGTGTCCATAACCTCTTTGAAAGAGGAAGTGGCCGCAGCCAGGCGTTTGGCGGCGTCCGAATCAGCCGCGCTCAGCAATCCCGCCATAGTGGCAAACAAAACCGTGAGTCTAAATCGCACTAGATCCCTCCTGCGGAACTCTCGTTATCGATGATCGCACAGGTGAATTCGGCAAGTGGGGTCAGCTTATTGCTGTGCGGCTTGCGGCGCATTAGGGGGTTGCGCGCCGCGGGGCGGCCTGGGACCACGCGCGCCTGCTCCGGGAGATCCTAATGAGCGGTTCAGCGCACGATCCATCAACGTTTTCTGGTCGGCGGTCAGCGATCCATAGATTTTCGCCAGTGCCTTGGCTTCGGTAGAGGTCCGCTGCTGATGCAAAGCCGCTAGATTCTGGCTAATGCGCTCGATTCCTGCCTCATCGCCCGTCTTAACAGCGGCGCCAAGCTGCGTTCGCAAATCGCGCTCCTGCTGGGCCGCTCCCTTCAGGATCACCTTTGCTTCTTCGATGGCGGTGTGCGCGGTGCTCTGTTGTGCGGCGTTCAAGTTCAGCGCTTGGGTCAAGCGCTGTTCCGCTCTTGGATTCGCAATCCCTCCAGGACCGTCCAGCCACAATCCGCGGCCTCCGGGTCCTCCTCGAGGACGCGGTGCGGTTTGAGAAGGTGACTGAGCCTGCTGAGCCGATACCAGCCCGCAGAAACAAATGGAAAACGCTATTAGTGCCTTGATCATTCGAATCTCGCCTTTCGAGTAGCGCGCAACTGAACGCGACGGCAGCGTTGTTTTTAACGAGTGGAGGCCGCCGCGTCCAGTGCGCTTGCCTACATTAGACGAGCCGTCGAAATGGATGTATTACGCGCCCTCGGAAAGTTTTTCCACCGCGCGCTCCAGTTTCTGCGGATTGTTCAAAACTCCTTCAAAGAGATCGCCAACGCGCTCGAAACGCGCGAGCGCGTTCCCGATGTGGAACTGTTCCGGGTGGAGCTTCGGCGTGACTTCGGGCCAGGATAGCGGCGTAGCAACTGGGCCTCCCGGATAGGCTCGTACCACATAAGGCGCTGAAATGGTTTTGCTCTTGCCGACCTGCGCCCAATCGAAATAGACCTTCCCTTTTTCGCGCCGCGATACCGACCGCGGAGTAGTGAACAAGTCCGGCCGCTCCCGCGCCACGAGTATGGAAATCAGCTCGGCGAAAGAGCGCGCCTGCTCGTAGGTATATCGCGGCTCCAGCGGCACAATAACGTGCATGCCATCGCCCCCCGTCGTCTTCGGGTAACCTTCCAGTTCGGCTTGCTCCAATCTCCGGCGGACCAGCAGAGCCGCTTCCACAATCTTTGCGAAGCCGCATTCTTGCGCGTCCAGATCGAACAGGATGTAATCGGGATTGTCCAGGCTACCCATGCGGCTCATCCAGGGATTGTGGTCGATACAGCCCAGGTTCACCAGGAATAGAAGCGTTGCGCGATCCTCGCCGATAACGTAGCGGATGCCATCGTCGGCCAACTCCATTCGCAGCCATTTCGGGAAGCTCGGGGCGACTTCCTTTTGAAAGAAGAACGGCTCGTCGATGCCGTTCGGATAGCGCTTGAGCGAAAGCGGCCGGTCCTTAAGATGCGGCACGATCAGCGGCGCCACCGCGTCGTAGTAGTTCAGGAGGTCCCGTTTCTTGTAGCCGTCTTTTGGATAGAAGATCTTATTCAGGTTCGTGAACTTCAGGCGATGGCGGCCAATCGTCAGAATCTGCTCCTCGGCATTCGGGTCGAGGAGTTGTCCCGCGGAAGATCCGTTTTTATCGTCCGCGGTAGAGTTCCGCACGCACTCCGTGGGGTCGACATCCGGCCGAAACCCCATCCACACCGGAGCGCGAAGCCGGCCATCTTCCGTCCAATTCAAATACCTGACTTCGCAGACCAGTTCCGGCCGCGTCCACGTGACCGCAGCCTCTTTCGGCAGCAACTTTTCGGGTTCCAAAGTACATGCCGGGGTCGCCAGCGGCGCCAGTTTTTCGTAGATCGCTTTGATGGTCTTGTGATCGAAGCCCGTACCGACATTGCCGGCCCATTTGAGTTTTCCGCGATCGTAGATCCCTAAAACCAGCGCCCCGAAATATTCGCGTTCGCCCTTGGTGAATCCGCATAGGACGAATGAATCCGAATTGGTATTTTTGTATTTGACCCAATCCGATGTTCGGCGCGGCTCGTAAAGGCTGGACGCTCGCTTCCCGATGATGCCTTCGATGCCCTGCCGCTTTACCGCTTCAAGCAGCTGCGGCCCGTTGCCCGTGAAGTGCTCGGAATAGCGAATAATATTGTCGGGTTCGAGGATTTCTTTCAGCAGCCGTTTGCGCTCCATCAGCGGTGTTCCGCGGAGGTCGCGTCCCTCGACATAGAGAAGATCGAAGACATATAGCACCACCGGATAATGGCGCGAAAGAGTTGCGATCGCGCTCGCGTCTGCCACCGTGATGCGGCGTTGCAGGCGCTCGAAACTCGGGATACCGCGTTCATCCAGGGCGGCGATTTCGCCATCCAGGATGGCCTGCCGGGCTTTCACATGATGCGGCAAAACGGACAACTCAGGGTATTGACGGTCGATTAAGTTGCCGTTGCGCGATATCATCCGGAGCTTGCCATTATCGACGTAGCAGATCGCGCGGACGCCGTCCCATTTAATCTCATACATCCATTCGTCGCCCGCCGGCGGGTCGCCTCTGCCGATTTGCGCGAGCATTGGCGAGATGTTTTTGGGCATCGGATCGGCAGTGCCTTTCAGCGGTAGCGGGTCGGACGAGCGGTCTTTGTGGTGTGCCCGCGCGGCAGGCGATTGTTTTTTGCCTTCTGCCAAGGGGGCTAACTGCTGCGCAATCTCCTCCTGGGTGCGTCCGCTAAGCACGCTGTACGCCTGATCTTCGACATCCCAGCCCGGCTGAGCGAACTGATCTTTTTTCTTGAGCAGCAGCCACTCGTTACCCTTGCCTCGCTTCATTCGCACTAAAGCGAAATCGCCGCGGAGCTTTTCGCCATTTAAATGGAATTTGAAGTCTCCCCGCGCAAGCTGCTCGTCCGCGGAAGCGTCGTCGAGCAGCTCATAAGTGCCGCGGTCCCATAACATGACGCTTCCCGCGCCGTAGTTGCCCTTGGGGATCACGCCTTCAAAGCCGCCGTATTCGAGTGGATGATCCTCCACCATCATCGCCAGCCGCTTTTCGCCTGGGTCCAGAGTAGGACCCTTGGGAACCGCCCAGGATTTGAGCGCCCCGCCTGCTTCCAGGCGGAAATCGTAATGCAGACGTGTGGCGTGGTGCCGCTGTACGCAGTACTGCAAAGCGCCGGAGTGTTTGTGCGGTTTGCCGGCCTCCGGCTCCGGCGTGCGGTCGAAATGGCGCTTTTCGGAATATTTCTTAAGTGACACAAGCTCCTCAGAAACTCAGAGTGCCGCAGTCGCCCTCTGCCGTTATACGACAAAACCCAAATAGAATGTTTGCGATAACATAGGGGCGTGAGGTGATCGGATGGCATCCACCGTTTGGAAAGGGCATCTTACGTTCGGACTCGTTTCAATCCCTGTCCGATTGTATAGCGCCGCGCGCGGCGAGAGCATCAGCTTCAACCAGTTGCATAAGGCGGACAACTCGCGCATCAGGCAAGTGGTCTACTGCGCCGCCGAGGACAAGCCCATTCCGCGCAGCGAAATCGTCAAGGGTTACGAGTACGAAAAGGACCGCTACGTGGTGATTGAGGACGAAGAGGTCAAAAAAGTTGCGCCCGCCACCGCGAAAACCATGGAGATCCAGGAATTTGTGAAGGCGGATGAAGTGGATCCCATCTATCTGGAGACTTCCTATTATTTGGCGCCGGACGAAGCCGGCGAGAAAGCGTACGCGCTCCTGTTCGACGCGCTGCGGAAAACCGGCTACTACGGCGTCGCCAAGATCGCGATGCATAACCGGGAGCACGTCGTCATCCTGCGCCCGGGAAAAAACGGCGTGCTGCTCCATACGATGTTCTACAGCCACGAAATCCGGAAGGTGGATGAGTTCCGCACGGACCTGAGCTTAGTGAAAGAAAAGGAACTCGCGATGGCGACGAGCCTCATCGAAGCCATGGTGGCGGAGTTTGAACCCGACAAATATAAGGACGACTATCGCGACAATCTGCTCCAGATGATCGAAGCCAAAAAGAAAGGCCAGGAAGTGATCGCCCCACCGGAGCCGAAGGAAGCCAAAGTGGTCGACATCATGGAGGCGTTGAAGGCGAGCCTGGCGATGGCGAAGAAGCCGGTAGCGTCAGCAACGGCGGAGTCGCCGGCAGAAGAAGCAAAGCCGGCAAGGCGCCGCCGGGCGGGCGGGTAAGTACCTATTTGCACAGAAATCTGGCGCCTTTGTGGGGCAGGCTTTTGCCGGTTAAGTGAAGTTCTGCAATTAAGCTTTGTGGGGCAGGATGCCATCCTGCGCGCGATTGCCAATCGCGCTGGTCGGCGTTGGTACAAACGTCGCCAGGCGGGTTAGCAACCCGCCGCAGGTTAAGCAACCTGCCCCACCATGCCCATTCACAAACTGTCTCAATGAACTCTCATCTCCGCGCAAGAACCGCAAGAATCGGCTGAGGATATATCCCCACCCAAAGCACGATGACAGCGAGCGTAACCAGGACAGCACCTTCGGCGACAGATATAGGCCTCAAAACCGGAGCCACCGGCTGAGCCGCTGAAAACATAGCCTCGATAATTCGTAAATAGTAGAAGAGCCCTATCGCGCTTCCGACGATCAGAACGAATATCAGCAGCCACTGCTCCGTCGCCGCGCCCGCGGCAATCAGGTAGAACTTTCCAATAAATCCCGCGGTTGCCGGCATTCCCGCGAGCGACAGCAAGGCTATGGTGAATATGCTCCCAATCAGCGGCCGGCGCCAGAACAAGCCGCCGTAATCGTCGATTTCATCCGCATCGCGGCCCGCGCCCGACAATGCCGTAACGGTAGCAAAGGCCGCGAGAATCGTCATCGAATATGCGATGAGATAGAACACCACGGCCTGATTGCCCGTATCCCTCCCGGCAAGCAGCGCGATCAGCACGTACCCGAGATGCGAGATCGAAGAGTACGCCAGAATGCGTTTGACATTCGTCTGCCGGAGTGCCAATAGATTACCCACAAGTATGGATGCGACCGCGATCACGGAGAGGATTACAAAAAAAGCGTGCTCGCCGGCGGACGAATTGTAGTAACGCAGCAGCACCGCGAAGACCGCGGCCTTCGATACCGTCGCGATGAACGCAGTCACCGGAGCGGGCGCGCCCTCGTACACATCCGGAGTCCAAAGATGGAAAGGAACCAGCGCCAGCTTAAATGCAACGCCTGTGAAGATCAGCGTGGTCCCGAGCGTGGTCATCAGCGGGTACCAGGTATCCGTTTCGGCGCGTGTGATTCGAGCGAACTCCATCGTGCCGGAATCGGCGTACACCAAGGCCATTCCAAAAAGAAGAAAGGCGGACGAAGCCGCGGCCAAAATCAGGTATTTGATCGCGGCTTCTAGTGGATGCCTTCGTTCTTTCAGGTAGCCGATCATCGCGTACAGCGAAATGCTCAGGATCTCTAGCCCCAGAAAAAACGACGCGAAATGAGCGCTGCAGGCGAGGATCTCGGCTCCAACCGTCGCAAGCAGCAATAACAAATAGAATTCCTCGGGCTGGGTATCGCGAAGCTCGAAATATCTGTAGGCGAGGAGCGCCGATCCGGCCGCGGAGACGATGATCAGGCCCATAAAGATCGACGCATAATGATCGATCATCAGGAGCGGCGTCACCTGACGCGGAACTCCACCAGCAAGAATCACCGAGGCAAAAGCTATCGCCAATCCAACCACTGTCCCAATAAACGCTTGTGTGTGGCTGCGCTTAATCGCGATTCCTATCATGACGGCAAGCGCCGTCAGAGTCGTGATGGTTATCGGCAGGAGGGCGGCGATCTCGACGCGGTGCATTTCACCTCATAACAATCGTGTTCACTTGCTGCTGGAGCCAGTCCATCGCCGGCCGGAACGTGTTGAATACCGGCTGGGGATAGAGGCCCAGCCACAGCAGCACGGCCATCATTAACGCAATCGCGGCCCCTTCGCGCGGGGTCAAATCCGGAATTCTCCAGTGGTGCACATTTTCCCCATGGAATGCGCGCTGGACCATGCGGAGGGCGTAGAAAGTCGCCGCGAGGACTCCAATGGCGGCGGCGACTGCCGCGCCGGTGCTGACGCGGAAGACTCCGAGCAATACCAGGATTTCACCGACGAAATCGCCGAGCCCGGGCAGCCCCAAGGATGCCAGCGCGAAGAAGAGTCCGGCTCCGCTCAAGCGCGGCGCGGTGTTCCAGAGTCCGCCCATTTGGCTTAGGTCGCGCGTGTGAATTCGCTCCTGTAAGGCGCCGGCGAGGACGAAAAGCGCTCCCGTGCTGAAGCCGTGGCAGATCATGGTCATCACCGCGCCCTGAAGCGCAAGCGGATTCCAGGCGAAGATCCCCAGCAGGACGAATCCGAGGTGGCTCACGCTTGTATAGGCGACGAGCCGCTTCAGATCAGTTTGCGCAAAGGCCATGACAGCGCCGTAAAGAATTCCTAACGTGGCGAGCGCAAGCGCGACAGGAGTTATCTCGTGCGCGGCGTTCGGAAAAAGTGGGATCACGAATCGCAGGAACCCATAGGCTCCGGTTTTAAGCAGCAGTCCGGCGAGTATTACACTTCCCGCGGTGGAGGCTTCGGAATGGGCATCGGGAAGCCAGGTGTGAAACGGCACTACGGGAAGTTTCACCGCGAACGCGGCCACAAAGCCGAGCATGATCCAGAACTCCGCTTGCCGCGATAACGGAGTGCCGAGCAGTTGCAAATAATCGAACGTGTAGACGCCCGTCGCTTGACCGTGCGCGAAGTAAAGCGCCAGAATCGCCGCCAGCATCAGCAAGCCGCTGAGCTGAGTGAACAGGAAGAACTTGACGGACGCATATTGCCTTCGCTCATGGCCCCAGATCGCGATCAGGAAATACATCGGGATCAGCATCAGTTCCCAGGCGAAATAAAAGACAAACAAATCCAGCGCGACGAAAACTCCTGCGATGCCCGCCAGAACCCAGAGCAGATTCAGATGGAAGAACCCGATGCTGCTCTGGATTTCTGTCCATGACGCCAGCACCGCTATGGCTCCGAGGAAAAACGTGAGCATCAGCAGCAGCAGACTGAGGCCGTCGACTGCGAGATGAAGATGAATTCCGAAGGCGGGAAGCCACGGCCAGTCGACCTGCTTGATCCAGCGCGTTGAGCCGTCTCCGCCTTGGGCCCAAATCCCGAGCGTCAGACCCAAATCAAGGAGCGTGGCGATGAGCGCGATCCACCTGGGCGCCCGCGGGTTCCAGCGCGCGGCGAGCGGCGCTACCGCTCCGGCGAAAATCAAAATCGCGATGAGCCAGACCAGAATCATAGCCACAGCGCCAGCGCGGCAAATACCACCGTCCCCGCCAGAATTGCAGCGGCATACCAGCGAACCCGCCCGGTTTCCGTAAGGCTCAAGTCGCGGTAGAGCGAATCGGCGGCTCGGGCGATGCCGGAATAGAAACCGTCAATAAAATCCCCCCGGTTGATATTTGCAATCCAGACAAACGGCCGTACAAATGCGCGGTCGTAAAGCCAATCGAAGCCCCAATCGGAAAACCACCAGGCACGGACTTTACGGCCCCCGGTAGTCGCGACAACCCTCTCCGCCAACTCTGGGGAGCGGCGGTATAACAGATACGCGAAATAGACCCCGATGGCGAAGGCGAAAGCGAGCGCGGCTCGAGACATGTCTTCGGTCATGAAGCCCCGCTGCCGCGTATCGGTTGGCGGCAGTGCGGACGTGAGATATGAGATAAGAGGATTCTTCAGGTAGCCTGCCAGCACGGCGCCGATCCCGAGCACGGCAAGCGGAATGGTCATCGCGAGGCCGGGCGTTCTAATCACGGGCGTCCGGATGTCGCCAAAGAAGACGACGAAAATAAGCCGGAATGTGTACAGAGCGGTTAAAACGGCGCCGGCGGCTCCGGCCCACCACAGCGCGGCGTGGCCATGCTCCGCGGCGAGCGCGCCCCAGATGATCAGGTCCTTGCTGAAATATCCGGCGGTGATTAGGGGCAAACCGGACATGGAGCAGCCCGCTAAGAAAAAGGCCCAGAATGTCAGCGGAAGCCGGTGCCGCAGGCCACCCATGCGAAAGATGTCGTGTTCGCCGCCAAGCGCCTCAATCACTACCCCTGCGCAGAGGAACAACAGCGCTTTGAAGAACGCATGAGTCAGGAAGTGAAAAATCGCCGCAGTCCAGGCGCCCACGCCTAAGGCGAGGAACATGTAACCGATCTGGCTGATCGTTGAGTAAGCCAAAGCTCGTTTGAGATCGTACTGAACCAGCGCGCTGCATCCGGCCAGGAGCAGCGTTGCCGCACCGACGACAGCCACCGCCAGCTGCGCAGCCGGCGCGAGTTGAAAAAGAACATGCGTCCTTGCGATCAGATAAACTCCGGCGGTAACCATCGTGGCTGCGTGGATCAAAGCACTGGTAGGCGTGGGGCCGGCCATGGCATCCGGCAGCCAGACCTGCAGCGGAAGCTGCGCCGATTTCCCAACCGCTCCACCGAGCAGCAGAAACGCGGCCAAGGTGGCCACGGAAGATCCTACGGGCCAGTTTTGAGACGCACGCTGCATCAGTTCCTGAATATTCAGCGTGCCGAGTCTGGTAAATAGCAGCAGCAATGCGATAGACATGGCCGTATCGCCCACGCGCGTCACAATGAACGCCTTGCGTGCCGCTAACCCATTTTCCGGATCGCGATACCAGAATCCGATCAGCAGATAGCTGCACAGCCCCACGCCTTCCCATCCGAGATACAGCAGCAGGAGATTGTCGGCCAGCAGCAGCGTTATCATCGATCCGACGAACAGATTCATGTACGCGAAGAACCGGCTGTAGTCTTCGTCTTCAGCCATGAATTCAGTGGAATAAAGGTGAATAAAAAATCCGACGAAGGTGACCACCAGGACCATCACCAGCGACAGTGCATCGAGATGCAAACCGATCTCGGGCTCAAATCCGTCGACCCGGATCCATTTCCAGAGGACTTGCGTATACGTGCTTGATCCTGAGCGCAGAAAGCCTACGGCCACTAACATCGCGATCACCGCCGCCGCGGCGATCGATCCCGCGCCCATCACCGCGACACCCCTGCGCGAGAACCGCGGGCCGAAAACCGACAGCACCAGAGCGCTCGCGAACGGAATCGCCGGGATCAGCCATAGGAGTTCCAGCACGTCATCCTCTCATTTCGCTGGGCGCCTCGTCATCGAGAGTTTTGAAGCGATGATACAGTTGCAAAACCAATGCCAGCCCGACGGAGACTTCGGCCGCGGCCATCGCCAGAATGAATAGGAACATGATCTGGCCATCGGGCTGGCCCCACCGCGCGCCGGCCGCGATAAACGCCACTCCCGCGGCGTTCAGCATGATCTCGAGCGACATTAAAACGAACACGAGATTACGGCGCGCGATCAGCCCGATCAGCCCCAGCGTGAACAAGATCGCCGCTAGCAACAACCCGTCCCTCATCGATATGGGTTCCATGTTCCTCTCGCATTTCTTCGATTTTTCGCATGCCCAGATGATAGGCTCCGATCATTCCGGCTAAGAGCAGAATCGACGATAATTCGACGCCTATCAAATAAGGTCCGAACAAAGCCATGGCCACCTGCTTCGGTTCGACCGCTTGTGCCGCGCCTGTGGCGTTCCCGGCGCGTAACAACAGATACGCGACCTCGATCAAAAGCAGACCGGCCAGAATCGCCGGTCCCCGCCACATCCCCGGCGTGCGCCAGCGCCGTTCCAGCGCCGCGGCGCGTTCGCCAAGATTGAGCATCATCACGATGAAAATGAACAAGACCATAATCGCGCCCGCGTAGATGATGACCTCCAGCGCGGCGATGAAGGGCGCCCCCATTGTGTAAAACGCAACCGCCACCGCGAGTAGCGACAGGATCAGATACAACAGCGCATGCACGGCATTGGTTCGCGTGATCGTGAGGACCGTCGCGCCGATTGCGACTACGCTAGCAATGTAAAATGCGGCATCCATGAAAACCTCAGCATCAAGACATCACGGCATTAAGCTTTGAACGTCCACCGGCGGAGCCTCCAGTTCGGCCTCGCCCTTGTCCTTGCCTCCGATCTTCACGCCCGCCACGTTCCAAAAGTTATAGCCGGGGTACTTGCCGGGGCCGTTTATCAAAAGGTCCTCCTTCTCGTAGACCAGGTTTTCGCGGTGAAATTCGCCCATCTCAAAATCCGGCGTCAACTGAATCGCATAGGTCGGGCATGCTTCTTCGCAGTAGCCGCAGAAAATACAGCGCGAAAAATTGATCCGAAAGAATTCGGGATAGCGGCGCCCGGTTTCATCCTCCGTCGCTTGGAGCGCGATGCAATCGACCGGGCAGGCGACGGCGCATAGATAACAGGCGACACAGCGCTCGCCGCCATCGGGATCGCGCGAGAGAATTATGCGGCCGCGATACCGTGGCGCGAGATACGGCTTTTGTTCCGGATATTGAACCGTAACGCGGCGATGGAACATGTGCAAAAACACGCGCCCGGTTGTGCGGAGGATGCTGAACATTTACCTGCTCCAAGCGAGCTTGACCGCGCCGGTAACCAGTACGTTCAATAGCGCAATCGGCAACATGACCTTCCAGCCGAACGCCATCAGTTGATCGAAACGCGGCCGCGGCAGCGCGGCGCGCATGAGAACAAAAAATGCAATAAAGAAAAACGTCTTTATCAAAAACCACACAAGCGGCGGCAAAACCGGCCCGTGCCAGCCTCCGAAGAACAGGACTGTGATCATGGCGGAGATCAGCGTCACACCCAGGTATTCGCCAACGAAAAACAGCCCGAATTTCATTCCGGAATATTCAGCGTGAAAGCCGGCGATAAGCTCGCTTTCGGCTTCCGCGAGGTCGAATGGAAGGCGCCGCGTTTCGGCCAGTCCCGCGATCACGAACAGAACGAATCCGGCAAATTGCGGGACCACGTACCAGAGGTTTCGCTGCGCTTCAACGATTTGCACCAGGCTAAAGGACCCAGCTAGCGCAACCACGCCCATCAGCGATAAGCCCATGAATACTTCATAGCTGAGCATCTGAGCGGCTCCGCGCATTCCGCCCAATAAAGCGTATTTATTGTCCGAGGACCAGCCCGCCAGGACGATGCTGTAAACGCCCAAAGAGGACATCCCCAAAAAGAAAAGCAGGCCGATGTTCAGATCGCTGACGATGATTCCGGGCGCAACCGGAATTACCGCGAAAGACATCAAAACGGTGATCAGCACGATCGCCGGGGCCAAAACAAACACCGGCTTATCGGCAAAAGGAGGAACCCAATCTTCCTTGGCGAGGATTTTGATCGTGTCCGCCAGCACTTGCAGCAAGCCGAACGGCCCGACACGGTTCGGCCCATAGCGGTCCTGCCATAGCGCGAGCAATCTGCGCTCGACCCAGATCAGCCCGGCGGCGATCGTCAACGCCACGATCAAAATCCCGAGCACCGACCAGATTGGATGCGGGCTGGTCATGAGATCTTCTCGATTTTTCCGAACTGGGGTAAGCGGATTCCGACAACCGGAGGAATGCCATAAGAAAGGCCCGCGATGCCCGCGGGAAGCTCGGGCCGGATTCGCACGGGCAAGCGGAAGGTTTCATCCGCGATGGTTACGCTCACCTCGGACTCATGCGCGAAACCATTGCTTCCGATCGCCACATAAGGACCCGGCGCTAACTCGGCGATGGCCGGCGCCGAAAGACTCAGCTCATCCGAGCCGAAGATATGGTTGATCGGGATCATCAGCCACTCGCCCTGCCGAGGCGAAAACGGCTCGGGAATCTCGCTGAAATACGATTTTCCGTTCGACTGCCCGGGTTCGATGAGCCGGACTCCGGGATCGCCGCCACGTAGCGGACCGGCCACTTCCTTTTGATAAAAGTTGGTGGCTTGAATTGAATTCCACCCGGGGGACCAAAAGAAGGGAATCAGAGGCCCGGGCGGTTTGTCTTCGGTCCCTTCCATAGAAAACGAAAGCGGCGAGTCGGGATCGTCGGGCGGCTTGGGCTCTGAAACCGTGATGTTCGCCAACATTGCGGTTCGTCCGCTATAGCGATGCGGCGCACGCGGAATTTTGGCTCCGGCCATGCGAAATGCCGCGGAGGGCGCCGCGTCACGGGCGCGCCCCAGTTCGGGAATTTCTCGCGCCAGCGCAGCCAGAACATCGTCCAGGCGTGTCCATGATTCGTCTGTCAGCCAGCGCCAACTCTCCCGGATTGGATCGCCGGGAACGAAGGCCTGAAAAAATCGCTGCGCGCGGCCTTCGCTGCTGACGAAGGTTCCATCGGATTCGGCGAAAGTTGCGGCGGGAAGAAGTAGCTCGGCCTTTGCGGACGTATCATTGACCAGGGAATCGAGGACAATCAGGTGGGGAACCTTTTCGAGGAGCGGGTCGACTTCGGCGCGCGGCGCACGACGATACAGATCGTTTTCGAGAACAATCAGCGTGTCTGCGTAACCATTGCGGATAAGGTCGAAGGCCGAAGTCAGCGATCCGCCGCCCATTAATGCGGCGCCTATGGTGTTGCATTCAGGCAAGGTGTAGTACAGAGCCGCACCGTAAGCCTGCGCGATATTAGCCGCGGCCTGGATGACCGCAGCGCTCCCGCAGCTAGACCCGGAGATCACGAGCGGCCGTTTTGCGTTCTTAAGCGCGGTCGAGATCTCATTTACAAGGTCACAACCAATCCCCCCGGCGCCTGAATCCGGCCCTATAACGCTTTTACCGATCTCAAAACCAACACGCGCTAGATCGTCCGGCGCGGCCCGAAACGTTTCCGTCGCGATCTCATCGATCCGGGTCGCCTGAGTCGCCAGGACAAACAGAGGCGAGCGCCGATCCTGCGCCGCGTCACGAACTCCGTTATCCAGCCACAACGGAATTTTTAGTTTATTCGCGATATCGAACGAACTCTGGCGAACCGACTGGCGCAGGCTCAGCGCGATCCTGGGCGCCGTATTTGCCACGTCCTCGCCCAAAACCAGCACCGCATCGCTTAATTCAATCTCCTGCAGCGTGGGCACGCGCACAGGCTTGGTTCGTAAAATGTCCAGCATCAGTCGAATCAGGCTGGCTTCGCCATCCGCGATGCCGCAGAAAAATCGGCCCGCACCAACAAGACTGCGCAGGGCAAAATTGGATTCGAGAGAGGCCCGCGGCGAGCCAATCCCGACGGCGCCGCCATGTGCCACTGCCCTTCGCAGATGTTCGATGGCCGTCTCAGGCGCGGCTGGCTCCCCGCGCAGACGCGGTTCGCGAATCCGGCGCTCGCTATTCACAAACTCGTAGCCGAACCGGCCGCGATCGCAGAGAAAATAGCCGTTTACTTCGTGGTTGTACCGGTTCACGGTTCGCCGCACCGTGCCGTAGCGCTCGCCCACGCTCGTATTGCAACCCGTCCCGCAATGCACGCAAACAGACGGTGCGAATAACTGGTCCCATTTGCGCGTGTAGTGCTGCTTCAGCGTTTTGTCCGTGAAAACACCCGTCGGGCACACTTCCACTAAATTTCCGGCGAACTCGCTTTCCAACACTCCGTCCCTTTCTCGTCCGAAGAAGACGGTGTCGTGGAGCGAGAAAGAGTTGAGATCCTTGCCGCCCGCGTAGTCGCGGTAAAAGCGGACGCAGCGGTAGCACTGGATGCAGCGGTTCATTTCGTGATTCACTAGCGGACCCAGATCCTGGTTGCGAAATGTGCGCTTTTCGAAACGGTACCGGCGATGGGCAAGTCCCGTCATCACCGTCATGTCCTGCAAATGGCATTCGCCGCCTTCGTCGCACACCGGACAATCGTGCGGATGATTCAACATCAACCCTTCGATGACGCCGGCTCGGAACGAGGCGGCTTCGGGATCGTCAATAGAGATGCGCGTTCCATCCACGGCCGCGGTCACGCACGCCATAACGATTTTTCCCTGCGTATCGTGCTCGTCCTTGAAGTGCTTTACGGCGCATTGGCGGCACGCTCCCACCGATCCCAGAGCCGGATGCCAGCAGAAGTAAGGAAGGTTGAACCCCAGCGACAGGCACTGATGCAAAAGATTTTCTTGCGGGTTCACCGGGTAGGGCTTATTGTCGATGTAAACCGTCGCCATGCGTCTTAGTGGTGCGGGCAATGACCTTCCCGGATGTGTCGCTCGAAGTCGTCGCGAAAATGCTTCAGCGCGCTTTGCAGTGGCTCGGCCGCCCCAGGCGCGAGCGCGCAAAATGTATTTCCCGGCGACCACCACTTCGCCAGTTGCTCCAGTTTTTCGATATCTCCCTGCTCGCCATTTCCGTCCTCCATAGCGGCAAGCAATCGCTCCGCCCAGCCCAGGCCGCTCCAGCATGGCGTACACCAGCCGCAGGATTCCCGCGCGAAGAATTGCATCAGGTTCCACGTCATACCAACCGGGCAGGTATTATCGTCGAGCACAATCATGGTTCCGGTTCCCATGCGGCTTCCGGCTTTGGCCAGGCCTTTGAAGTCCATCGGCAGATCCAGATCGGCGTCGGTGATGAACTCCGTCGAGGCCCCTCCTGGCACTAAGCCACGGAGTTTCAGCCCATCGCGCATTCCGCCCGCGTGATCTTCGAGAATTTCGCGAACCGGAGTGCCCATCGGCAATTCCCAAAGGCCGGGGCGCTTCACCTTACCGCTCACGCCGTATAATTTTGTTCCGCCGTCATCGCTATGGCTCAGCGCTCGGAACCACTCCGCTCCGTGATTGATGATGTGCGGCACGCAACACAGGGTCTCAACGTTATTCACTACGGTCGGCTTGCCGAAGAGTCCCGCGGTGGTTGGATAGGGCGGCTTCAGCCGTGGATTCGCGCGCTTGCCTTCGAGCGCATTCAGCAGCCCGCTCTCCTCTCCGCACATGTACCGGCCGGCGCTGATATGAAGACGCATTTCCAGGTTGAAGCCCGAGCCGAGAATATTTTTCCCGAGATAGTTTCGATCGTAGGCTTCCGCAAGAGCGCGTGAAATCCGCTCCGCGCAGAGCCGGTACTCATTCCGTAGAAAAATGTAGGCGACATCGCCCTCAATCGCATAACAGGCAACGATCATGCCTTCGATCAGTTGGTGAGGATCGCGCTCCATCAGCAGCCGATCTTTGAATGTGCCGGGCTCCATTTCGTCCGCATTGCAAACCAGATAAGTCGGATTGGGCACATCCGGTCCGAGCGGAACGAAAGACCATTTGGTGCCGGTAGAAAATCCCGCGCCACCGCGGCCGCGGAGATTAGCGCTTTTGATTTCCTGCGTCACCTGCTTTGGCTCCATGCCGTGGAGGATCTTTCGTAGCGCCTGGTAGCCTCCGCCCGCCTCGTACGCGTCGATATCGACGGGCGATCCGTCGCCGCGCATATTGCCTGTCAGCGGCTTCTCGATGGCAAGCATTAGAGGTATCTCTCGAGAGTGTTGGCAATTGAGCCCGGGCTGAGGTCCGTGTGCAGATCGCCGTCGATCAGCATCGCAGGCGCGTGATCGCAGCAGCCGAGACACACAACCGGCAGAAAGGTGAAACGTGAGTCCGCAGTCGTTCCCCCAAAATCGATGCCGAGCTGTTTTTCCAATTCTTCTCGAACCTGACGGTAGCCCATAACCCAGCAACTAACGCTGTCGCACAGGTGGATCACGTGGCGGCCGACGCGATGCCGGTAAATCAGGTTGTAAAAACTGGCAACAGAATCCAAATCCGCCTTACTCACTCCCAGATGGTTCGCAAGGTCCTGAATGGCTTCGTCGGAAACCCACCCGCGATGGCGCTGAACGATCTGGAGCGCATCGATCGTAACCGCGCTGCGCACCGGATAATTTTTGGCCTCGTGTTCGATCTCCCCGATCTCTTCGGCCGTTAACATCGAAACCTCAGCGATCAATATCCGCCAACACAAAATCCAGACTGCCCAGAATCGCCAACAAATCCGGAACCATCAGGCCGCGGCACAAAAAAGGCAAGGTTTGCATGTGCGGGAACGATGGCGTCCGAATTCGAGTGCGGTAAGAGTAAGTGGCGCCATCGCTCACCAGGTAATAGCCGTTGTTTCCCTTGGTCGCCTCGATCGCGCCAAGTGCTTCGCCCGGCGGGAGTACCGGCCCCCAGCTCACTCCTAAGAAATGCGTGATCAGCGTCTCGATATCGTGCATGGTCCGGGGTTTTAGCGGCGGCGTAGTAAGGTGATGCTCGGCTTTGTGCGGTCCTCCCGGCATGTTATTCATGCACTGCTCGATGATTCGCAAGCTTTGCCGCATCTCCTCGACGCGTACCACGGCGCGATCGTAGCAATCGCCTGTGCGGCCCATCGGAATATCGAAATCGAATTGTTCGTAGCCGGAATAGGGCTGCTTCTTGCGAAAATCCCACGCCAAGCCGCACGCGCGCAGATTGGGGCCGGTCACGCCCCAGTCGATTGCCTCTTCCACGGTGAGGCCGCCAATGCCTTTGGTCCGCCCCTGAAAAATCGAATTCTGCATGACTTCGGTGTCGTACTCGTCCAGGCGCTTCGGCAGGTAGTTCAGGAAATCGCGGATCAGCCGGTCCCAGCCTTTGGGTAGATCGTCGGAAACACCCCCGATGCGGAACCAGTTCGGGTGCATGCGCGCGCCGCAGACTGCCTCGATGATGGCGAAGGCCCGCTCGCGATCGTTAAAGGTATAGAACACCGGCGAAAGTTGGCCGAGATCTTGCGCAAACGTGCCGTACCAAACCAGGTGGTTGATGATACGAAACAGCTCGGTCAACATCACGCGAATGGTTTGCCCGCGTGGCGGAACGTGGATTCCGGCGAGCGTCTCCACTGCCGTCAAATACGCCAGATTATTCGTCACTCCGGCAAGGTAATCGACGCGATCGGTGTACGGAATGTAGGTGTGCCAGGTCTGGCGTTCTCCCATCTTTTCCGCCCCGCGATGGTGAAACCCGATCTCCGGTACCGCATCCAGAATTTCTTCGCCGTTCAGTTGCAGCACGATTCGTATAACTCCATGCGTGCCGGGATGCTGCGGCCCGACGTTCAGAAACATGAAATCCTCTTCGTCGCGGGTACGAGTCAGGCCCCATTCTTCGGGGCGGAAGCGAAGCGCCTCCTGCTCGGCGGACTCCTTCCATTCAGGAAGCTCATACGGCCCCATTTCAGTCGCTCGCGCGGGATGGTCCTTACGCAGCGGATGGCCGTTCCAGGTCTTCGGCATCAAAATGCGTTCCAGGTGAGGATGCCCGTCGAACACGATGCCGAACATATCCCATACTTCCCGCTCGTACCAGTTTGCGTTCGGCCAAATGCGCGTGACCGTGGGCAGCGAGAGGCGATCTTCGGTCAACCCGGTCTTGATCCGAATGTAGGAATTGCGATCGAACGAAAACAGTTGATACACCACCGTGTAATCGCTCGCGGGCTGGCCGTCGCGATGAGTGCGCATGCGCTCGTCAATCGCAGTCAGATCGTATAGCATGCGGTAGGGCTGGCCGATGTCTTCTTTCAGGAATCGAAGCAGTTCGGGAATGCGGTCTCGCGAGGTCCAAAGCGTAGGAATGTGATCCCGCGTTGTCTGCGCGGAGACAATGTTGCCGAAACGGTCCTGGATTTCATCGGTTACGGACAAAGCCGCGATCATACGGAATCCGGCTCCCTTAATACGGTCGCCGTCCGGCGGCCCGGGCGCTTTAAATCACGCAAGGATGGCAGGGGCGCGCGCTGCGTGTTTTGCGGTCCCACCGCCCAGCTCAGCGGACGCCGCTCCGTTCCTACTGCCTTTTGCAATAACAGCACGCCTTCCAGGAATGCGTCCGGACGCGGCGGGCATCCCGGCACATACACATCCACCGGCAGGAATTTATCCACGCCCTGCACGACACTGTAGATGTCATACATGCCGCCGGAGTTCGCGCAGGATCCCATCGAGATTACCCACCGCGGCGCCATCATCTGCTCATACAATCGTTGAATCACCGGAGCCATCTTGATGAACACCGTCCCGGCGATCACCATCAGATCCGCCTCGCGCGGCGTGCCGCGGATCACTTCGGCGCCGAAGCGCGCAAGATCATATTTGCTCGTAAGGCTGGTGGCCATCTCGACGTAGCAGCAAGAAAGCCCGAAATTGAACGGCCACATGGAATTCTTGCGCCCCCACGCGAGCAGGTCCTGCAGTCGCGTCAGGATCACGTTGCGCCGGACCGTGTGCTCCAGCGGCTCGTTCTCGCCGACCTGCACAAGCCCGGTTACGTCCGGCTTCGTCAGTGTCCAGGGCATTATCGCTTCCCTGCGCGCTTGCGTAGCTCGTCAGGCGACCACTCCAGCGCTCCGATCCTCCACAGGTAAATCAGCGCGAGTATCAGCACGCCCACGAAGACAACCATCTCCCAATATCCCTGCCAGCCCACTTCGCGTGCCGCCACGGCCCAGGCGAAGATAAATGCTGCTTCAAGGTCGAAGATCACGAAGAACACCGCAACCAAATAAAAGCGCGCTAAAAGGCGGACGTGCGCGGACCCTTCCGAAAGAATGCCGGCTTCGTACGGCGCGCCAGTAGCTGGCTGTAAATGCCTCTCGCCAAGGAGCCGCGAAACCACCAGCAACGCCGCCGCCAACGCGATGACGATGGCGAAGTACACCACGAATGGCCAAAGCATAGGCGTCCTTTGGGTGATGCACACCGGGTGAGGAGTATTTCAGATAAACGCATCCAGCTGCGCATGTCAATTTTGCGCAGCCCTACGGCGGGAATCATTTGCGGCCGAACTCGAAACGGCAGGCGGCCGGATGTCATCCAGCGTAGTGCTGGGGGAGAATTGCTTTGTTGCTGCAAGTCACTTTTCGGGAATTTCCGCACTCACGTGAACTTGAGGACTACATTCGCACGCAAGCGGCGAAGCTCGAACGGTTCTATGACCGGATCGTTAGCTGCCGCGTGATCGTAGAGCGTCCGCAACGCGCCGCGTCAAGTAAGCTCTTTCACGTGCGTATCGATCTAAGTGTGCCCGGCGATGAACTGATCGTCAAACACACGCCGAGCCTGCATAGCACGTTACGTGACAACAAAGAGGAACGCTCGCGCGCAGAGGCCAGGGCGGTCCTCTCTCAAAAAGATCCCCGGCGCGCGATTCACGACGCCTTCGCCGAAATCAGGCGAAGTCTGCAGAACTATGCGCGGCGGCGCAGGCGCGAGGTGAAGCCCAAGGATTCTATCGCCCCCGCAAGGGTCAGCGAGCTATTCCCGGATGAGAATTACGGTTTTCTTGAAACCATAGATGGCCGCGAAATCTACTTCAACGCGGCGAGCGTCCTGGACGGCAAGTTCCCCCGCCTGCGCATTGGGACGGAGGTGGATGTTGCCGAAGAAGAGGGCGAAAAGGGGCCGCAAGCGAGCACGGTCACGATAGTTCACCCGCGCAAGCAAGCTCGTCATGCCGCGACTTTCGTCCCGGTCTCACCGCGAAAAGTAAGCGCGCAGCGTTGAGAATTGTTCGGTCCAGCGGCGAGATCCCGCGCGCGAAGGCGCGTTACGTCAGCCGCTTTACCGCCTCCAGTGCCAGTTCATGCAGTCCGCCGCCGCCCTCGGCCACGTATTGCTTGATCTGATCCCGCATCCGGCGCTCCCAGAAATCTTTGATGTGCTTGGTGACCCCCGCGACGGCTTCGTCGTGCGGGTAGCCTGCAAAAAACAGGGCGATCTGGTTCGCCATGTGAACCATATTGTCGTTCCTCATGTGATACGAACTGCGTTACGCGTTCTGGACCTGCGTGGTCTGTTTACGGGTCTCCAGGTATTGCTCCTGCCACTCGGAAATCCGCCTCGCCGGCGCAACCTGTACCGCGGTCACTTTGTACTCGGGGCAGTCGGTGGCCCAATCGGAGAACTCGGTCGTAACCACGTTCGCTCCCGTGAAGCCGTGGTGGAATGTCGTGTAGACCACGCCGGGTTGCATGCGCTCGCTGATGTGCGCGTGCAAAGTGGTCTCGCCCGCGCGGCTGGTTAGCGAAACGCGATCGCCTTCCTTAATCCCGCGCTCCTCAGCGTCGTGCGCATGAATTTCGAGAATGTCTTCGGGATGCCACACGTTGTTTTCCGTGCGAGCCGTCTGCGCGCCCACGTTGTATTGAGTCAAGATTCGGCCCGTGGTCAGAATCAGCGGGAACTTCCGCGAGGTCCGCTCATCCGTCGGCACAAATTCCGTAATCAAGAAGCGTCCTTTTCCGCGCACGAACTGGCCGATGTGCATGATCGGCGTCCCTTCCGGAGCCTTGTCGTTGCAGGGCCACGTCACGCTGCCCAGCCGGTCGATCTTGTCGAAGGTTACGCCCGCGAAAGTCGGCGTCAGGCGCGCGATCTCGTCCATGATCTCCGACGGGTGCGAATAATTCATCGGATAACCCATGGCGTTCGAGAGCTTCATCGTGATTTCCCAATCGCCCAAGCCCTGCATCGGCGGAATCGCCTTCCGTACGCGGCCCAAGCGCCGCTCGGCATTGGTGAAGGTCCCGTCTTTTTCAAGGAACGAAGAGCCCGGCAGGAACACGTGCGCGTAGCTCGCGGTCTCGTTCAAGAAAAGGTCCTGCACCACCACGCACTCCATGGCGGACAGGCCGGCGGTCATATGCTTTGTGTTCGGGTCGGACTGGATGATGTCCTCGCCCTGAATGTAGATGCCCTTGAAGGTGCCGTCCACGGCGGCATCGATCATGTTTTTGATTCGAAGGCCGGGCTCATCGGAGAGCGGCACGCCCCAGTCCTGCTCGAACGACTCGCGAACAGCTTTATCCGAGACATGCCGGTAGCCGGTGAACTCGTGCGGGAATGAGCCCATGTCGCACGAGCCTTGCACGTTGTTCTGCCCCCGCAGCGGATTCACGCCCACGCCGCGCCGGCCGATGTTGCCGGTCGCCATCGCAAGATTAGCCATGCACATTACCATCGTCGACCCTTGGCTGTGTTCGGTGACGCCGAGGCCGTAGTAGATGGCCGAGTTCGGGCCCTTCGCGTACAGACGCGCTGCGCCGCGAACCTCAGCGGCCGGCACGCCGGTGAATTGCTCCATCGCTTCGGGCGAGTTACGCTCTTCCGCGACGAACTTGCGCCACTTTTCGAACTCCACCAAGTCGCACCGTTCTTTGACGAACTCTTCGTTCAGCAGGCCTTCGGTAACGATCACGTGCGCGAGCGCATTGGCCATCGCGACGTTGCTTCCCGGCTGAAGCGCCAGATGATAATCCGCCTGGACATGCGCCGACCGCACCAGATCGATGCGGCGCGGATCGATGACGATTAATTTCGCTCCCTGGCGCAACCGCGCCTTCATGTGCGAGGCGAAGACCGGGTGCGCATCCGTTGGATTCGCGCCGATCACCATAATCACATCCGCCTGCTCGACGGAATCGAAGTCCTGAGTGCCGGCCGAAGTGCCGAAGGTGTTCTTTAACCCGTAGCCCGTCGGCGAATGGCACACGCGCGCGCAGGTATCGGTGTTGTTGTTGCCGAAAGCGGCGCGGATCATTTTCTGAACGAGGTATGTTTCTTCATTGGTGCAGCGCGACGAACTAATTCCACCGATAGATTCGCGCCCGTACTTGGCCTGGATGCGCTTGAACTCGCCAGCGGTGTAATCAATGGCTTCGTCCCAGGAGACTTCCTTCCATGGGTCCGTAATTTTGGACCGGATCATCGGGTTCAGAATGCGATCCTTATGCGTGGCGTAGCCCCACGCGAAGCGGCCCTTCACGCAGGAATGGCCGTGGTTCGCCTTCCCGTCTTTATAAGGCAGCATGCGGACCACTTCATTGCCCTGCATCTCCGCCTTGAACGTGCACCCGACACCGCAATACGCGCAGGTGGTAATCACACTGTGCTCGCCCTGGCCCTTTTCCACAACGCTCTTTTCGATCAGCGTCGCGGTGGGACACGCCTGGACGCACGCGCCGCAGGAAACGCACTCGGATTCTAAAAATTGTGTCCCACCCGGAGAAACTTTCGAGGCAAACCCGCGGCCCTCGATCGTGAGGGCGAATGTCCCTTGCACTTCTTCGCACGCCCGCACGCAGCGCGAACAAACGATGCACTTCGCCGGCTCGAACTGAAAGTAAGGGTTCGAGCCGTCGATCTTTTCGGGGGTCTTAAAATGATTCGCGCCGTCCATTCCGTAGCGGACTTCGCGCAGTCCGACTACGCCCGCCATGTCTTGCAGCTCGCAGTTGCCGTTGGCCGCGCACGTGAGGCAATCCAGCGGATGGTCGGAGATGTACAATTCCATCACGCCGCGCCGCAGCTTCGCGAGCTTTGGCGATTGCGTCCGTACTTTCATGCCTGGCTCCGCCAAAGTGGTGCAGGATGCGGGAGTGCCGCGCCGCCCTTCGACCTCGACCAGACACAAGCGGCAGGACCCGAACGCCTCGACGCTATCGGTGGCGCAGAGCTTAGGGACCTGAACGCCCGCCTCCACCGCGGCGCGCATCAATGAGGTTCCGGCGGGAACCGTTACCGGTTTGCCGTCGATTTCGAGCGTGAACGTTTGTCCGGCAGTGCGCGCCGGCGTACCGTAGTCGACTTCTTGTATTAGTGCCATGGCTGTTTTTCCTGGGCCGATAGAGAAGCAACCGGCAGAGATGCCGGCTTAGAAAAATCTTCCGGAAAATACCGGACGGCGCTCAGCACCGGGTACGGCGTCAGCCCGCCCAGCGCGCACAGCGATCCATCCAGCAGCAGCTCGCATAAATCGTCGAGCAATTCGAGATTCTTGGTCCGGTCTTCGTTCGCAATGATGCGATCGATTACTTCCACGCCGCGTGTCGAGCCGACGCGGCAGGGCGTGCACTTTCCGCAGCTTTCAATGGCGCAGAACTCCATCGCAAAACGCGCCTGCTTAGCCAAATCGACGGTATCGTCGAACACCACGATTCCGCCGTGGCCGACCAAGCCTTTCAACTCCGCGAATTTCTCATAATCGAGGGGAGTGTCGAGCAACGATTCCGGGAAATAGGCGCCCAGCGGCCCGCCGACCTGAACCGCCCGTAACGGCCTGCCTGTGGCCGTTCCGCCGCCGAAATCGTAAATGGCTTCGCGCAGGGTGATCCCGAATGCCTTCTCCACCAGCCCGCCGTACTTAATATTTCCCGCAAGCTGGATGGTCAGCGTACCGCGCGATCTGCCCATTCCGAAATCGCGGTAGAACTCCGCGCCCTTATCCAGAATGATCGGAACCGTCGCAAGCGAGATCACGTTGTTCATCACTGTCGGCTTGCCGAAAAGGCCTTGGATCGCCGGCAGCGGGGGCTTCGGCCGGATCTGGCCGCGCTTGCCTTCCAGGCTTTCGAGCAGCGAGGTTTCCTCGCCGCAGATATATGCTCCTGCGCCCATCCGGACGTCTAAATCGAAGCTCTTGCCGGTTCCACAAACGTTCGTGCCAAGATATCCGTTCGCCCGCGCGATCTCAATGGCGCGCCGCATGGTGCGGACCGCGTGCGGATACTCGGAGCGGATGTAGATATAGCCCATCGTCGCGCCCACAGCGATTCCAGCGATAGTCATCCCCTCGATCAGCACGAACGGATCGCCTTCCATGATCATGCGATCGGCGTAGGTGCCGCTATCGCCCTCATCGGCATTGCAGACGATATATTTTTGATCCGCCGCGGTGTTCAAAACGGTGCGCCACTTTATGCCGGTCGGGAAGCCGGCGCCGCCGCGCCCGCGCAAACCGGAGTTGAGCACTTCATCCACAATCCCCGAAGCGCTCATATTGAGCGCGCGCTGAAGGCCGCGGTAACCGTTGTGCGCCTTGTAATCGTCAATCGACAGCGGATCGGTGATGCCGCAACGCGCGAACGTCAGCCGCTCCTGCTTTTTCAGATACGGGTGTTCTTCAGTAAGCCCTATACACAGCGGATGCGCGCCGCCCTCGATCAAATTGCGATCGAACATGCCTTCTACGGCTTCCGGAATTACCCTGCCATACCCGACGCGTCCTTTCGGGGTATCGACTTCGACCAGCGGCTCCAGCCAGAACATGCCGCGCGAGCCGTTGCGCACGACTTCCGCATCCAGGCGCCGCGCCGCGATCTGAGTCTCGATGGCGCGCGCCACCACGTCTGCGCCCATGGCAAGCGCGGCGGCGTCGCAGGGAACGTATATCCTGGTGCTCACATCCGCCTCCGCGCGCCGTCAATCAGCGAATCCGCGACGTCCGCCGTAACTCTTCCGTACGGCTTGCCATCCAGCATCACAGCCGGAGAAAGCGCGCACAGACCCAGACAGAAAACCTGTTCGGCCGTAAAGCTGCCGTCTTCGGTGGTCTGGCCAAGCTTCGCGCCCAACCGGTTTTCCACATGAGAGATCAACTTATCGCAACCCATCGACTGGCATGACTCCGCGCGGCAGATTTTCAAGGTATGGCGCCCGGGCGGCGAATGCCGGAAATCGTGATAAAAGCTGATAGTGCCATGGACTTCGGCTTTGGAGATGTTCAGCGCATCCGCAATGAGCGCGATGGCCGCTTCATCTATGTACCCGAACTCCTCTTGCAGCGAATGCAAAATGGGTAGGAGCGCGCCGGGGAGCCCCTCCAATTCCGTAATCCGAGTGCGTGCCTTATCGGCGTCCCAGGCTTGAGCGACGCTCATGAAGTTCTTTTCTCTCTAACCATTACGCAGTTTATCATGGTATGCCCGTAATCGGCCATTGCCGAACGGTGGGGCAGGCTTTAGTCTGCGGCGGGCCTTCAGCCCGCTTGTAGTTACGTGAAGTCTCCAATATTAATCGTTAAGACTAATATTAATCGTTGAGATTGATCGTTGAGTCCCTGCAAGCCCGCCAAAGCAATCATTCCCAAGCCGGAAAAGTTTTCCGTCGCCCAAGCGCCCGGCCCGGATCTTACCCGCTTGAAAACATAGTACTTACCAGGATGTGCACCAAACGTGCAAGAGTCCTAGGCAGGAGGCCTTATGTTGTACTGGGCAATCGTATTCTTCGTCGTTGCGTTGATAGCGGCGTTTCTCGGCTTCGGCGGCGTAGCTTTCGCCGCGGCCGGAATTGCGAAGATCCTCTTTTTCGTGTTTCTGATCCTCTTCGTGGTTTCGCTGCTGGCTAACGTAATGAGACGAGCTTGAATGAACGCCCGGGCCGCAACTTTGCCGCCCGGGCGTTAAAACATTAAGCCGTAACAACGTTTTTCGGCTAGCATCCTCCAGGAGGGGCGGTTCGATACTTCGTTCGACAATTCGCGAACCGGTCCCCGCAGTTCTATTCTGGAGTAATTTTATGGAAAGAAAAGTTGGCTCGTTCGCCGATGAATATACCCCCGGCGCCCAGCGACCCGACGGCGGAAAACGATACCGTCGAGTGATGAGCGCTTCCACCCTAACGGGGGATTCCGTGGTCAACAACCAAGGCGAGGACCTTGGTAAACTTCACGATATTATGATCGACACTCCCACCGGCAGAATCGCTTATGCCGTGCTTTCCTTCGGGGGCTTTCTGGGAATGGGAGACAAATTGTTCGCCATTCCCTGGGACCGGTTATCCCTGGATGAAGATAACAAGCGTTTTATCTTAAACATCGACAAACAGGCGCTCGAAAACGCACCTGGTTTCGATAAAGATAATTGGCCGGACATGGGCAACCCCTCCTGGGGTTCGAAGGTGTACAGCTATTACGGTTCGCGTCCTTATTGGGACTAGCACACGATGTGGGCCAGGCTCAGCCAGACGACTGGGGGCGAGCCTTCACGTCGGGGGGCTTTTCCGTACGACTAACCTCCTTCCAGATTGAGGTCAAATCAGCCGATCCGCTTAGTGTATTCATTGATGAAGCCGGTAGCTACTGACATGTTCGGCCAGCTGTCAGGGAACGAACCGGCGTGCTTTGGGGTTCGAAATCCGGCTGGACGCATCCGTGGGTCCTACTCACGAGTTCAGTTCTTCACGGTAGGTAGTCTTGCGGAACATTCCTCGCCGCTCCAGCTTTTCCATGAGGCCCAGCTTAATCGGCACGCCGTTTCCGTCGCCGCGCTTTTTCCCAAGCTCGGGATATATCGTGAAGGTCCCGGAGCCGCGCGGCCAATCCACTTCGCGGATCGCCTTATGCAGGCCGGCTCGGGTTTTCTTCCAGCCGGGGGACTTCCCATAAATCGCCGCAGGAGAGGAGTGTCTCCTCCTGGACGATCTTCACTGCTTGCCTCCGGCCATCAGAAAAGCTCCCGGAAGGCCACGCACAGCGCAGTCGCGATTTTCTGAATATTGACGAGGCTTACGTTCGGCTCGCCGCGTTCGATACCGCCGATGTGGGTGCGGTCGAGATCGCAGGCGAGGGCGAGCGCTTCCTGGGAGAGGCCTTTCTGTGCGCAGCTCGCGCATCCGCTGGCCGAACGCCCGCTTGATCGCCTCATCCCGTTTTCGGACCACCCGAACCATCGAATCACCGATGATGACCTTAAGTCCATGGACTTAACTATCCTCAGCGTTCCCGGCCTCCGGTCAGCCTTCCTCGGCCGCAGCCTTGGCCTGCACCGGGCCGCGCGGATGGCAGGCCGAGTGAACGAGGCGGCCGTTTTCGATGACGATCTTGCCGCCCAGCGTGTGCGGCACCGGGACGTGATCGTACTCGGCATCGGACGGATCGACAGCCTCGCGGCAGATTTGACATTTTCCCTGGGCGCGTTCGAAGATGGTCTGCTTTTCCGCGTCGTCAAACGCATCTTCTTGTCGGATGCTTCAAGAAGCGGAAATTTGTCCGAGTGGAAATCGGCCAGTGCGCGAATACGCTGTTGGCCATCTACGATTTTGTACCGGGTGGACTCCTGGCCGCCCCGGCCTCGCGAACGGATCCGATGCAGGAAGATCGGCGGGATCGGGTATTGCCGGAAAATGGAGTCAATCAGACCCTGCATCTGCGGCTGCGTCCAGGAAGCCCCGCGCTGTTACTCCTCATTGATTTTCAGCGAACCGTCTTTTCAGGCCGGTACCAGGTCTTCGGTCGAGAATTTTTGCGGCGTGTATTCCATTTTTCAATAACCTCGCTCCAACTATTTCGGCTTTTCTTCCTTCGAGATTGCCTTCAGCAGGTCATTGACGATGTGATCGGCCAGACTCGAACTCGTCCGCCCACAAAATCCTTTGATCCTTGCTTATGAGCTGAACGCCCGCAGTCGTGTGGTAGCGCGTTCCGCCCGAGGCGCTGGCGTATTGACCGGCAGCATTCGCCGAATAGTGCGAGGTGTTGGAAACCTGGCTCGCGCCCGTCAGGACGCATCCGCATGCTCGGCGGACTGCACCACCTCGAAGCGCCCTGCTCTGACAAGTCGTGTGACGAGCTTGCTTCTGATAACGTCCGCGCTGTCTCCACTGCCGAACGTATCGACGTAGATTTTGCGCACGTCCTGCAGGCGTTGCGCGTTTCCTGGGCTGCTGCGAGCCCACAAAAGACAGCCAGCGACAATGCGGCAAACAACCGTCCTCGCATCTTCGTCCCTGTACTGGAATTGACAATCGTATCACCGGAACACTACTGATTGGTTTTCGAGCGAATCCGCTGCGCGGACCGGGTGCTACGCTCCTGGCTGTCGCCGGGGAGCCGAGCCTGTAGTCTCGGCCGTTGCGGGTGGACGCCCCCTTTCGCAGAATGCGGATTTGAAAACCGGTGTCTAAGGGGCGCTGCCCGGGAATGCGGGATCAGGTGTGATCAAAATGGCGGTGAGTCTATGGAAATTGGTAGCGCTAACGGGAATCGAACCCGTATTTAAGCCTTGAGAGGGCTCCGTCCTAACCGTTAGACGATAGCGCCAACTAACGTCATTATACTGGACCCGGGCGCCGGGAGTAAGTCTCGACTGGCGAGATCGGCTCGGGGCGCGGCCGCCAGCGGGCGTGGTAAAACAATGCGCCCGTGGCGACCGTCACAACGGCGGCGAGCGAAATGTAGGGCTTTAGCTGCACGCCGTAGAAAATCATCCACACACCTACTGCGAGGAACAGAGACGGAATTAGCGGATAACAGAAGCTTACGATGCGAAGCTTTTGCCATCCGGGACGGCGGCGGAGCTTGAACAGAGACGCCACGCTCATTACGGCGAAAACATTCAGGGTGAAGCCGATGTAGACCACCAGTTGCGGAAAAGGCGTCATGGTTAGCAGCATGGTGCAGATGGCCTGTGCCACGATCGCCACTACCGGCGTATGCCATTTCGGATGCACGCGCGCGGCGGCGCTCGGGAAGGCGCCGTTTTTGGCCATGGCGTAGTATACCCGCGGGCCAATGGTCACCATGGCGTTTACCGTCGCCATGAGAGACAATGCCATCAGCGCGCTGAACGTTCCCGCCACTTGCGAACCAAACAAACGCGAAGCGGCGAAGGCCCCCACCGCTAGCCTGCCTTTCAAATCCGCGAGCGGGGCGCTGTAAATGAAAACAACATTCAGCGCTATATAAAGGACAGCGACGATCGCCGTTCCTATGGCCAGCGCGAACGGCAGCGTGCGCGCGGGCTGGCGCAGCTCTTCGGCGACATACGTCGCGGCGTTCCATCCGCTGTAGGCGACGTAAATCCAGAAGAGACTGATCGCGAACTGCGCTGCTAACGGCGTGGGAACGTCGCGGACCGCGGTTTGTGAAAAATTGGCGGTGTCACCATGACCCACGGCAAACGCCAGACCGACGAACGCAAGCAGCACCGCCACTTTAACGGCGGTTAACACATTCTGCACGCGAGCGGCGCGCTGCAAGCCGACTACATTGAGGATCGTAAACACAGCCACAAGCGTACACGCGGCAACTTGCGGCCAACCGAACTGCAAGGTCCACTCGCCCGAGCCCGCCAAAATTCGGGCGTTTTCGGTTCGGAAGCGCGGATCGAAGTGCCCGAGGTAACTGGAAAACGCCAAAGCCGCGGCGGCGATCGGTGCCGAGAAGCCCGCGAAGAACGACACCCAACCCGTCATAAAGCCCCACGTGGGACCGAAGGCCTTGGTGAGGTAAACATACTCGCCCCCGGAGCTTGGGAAGTTCATGCCCAGTTCGGAATAACAAACGGCCCCGAGGAAGGCGGCAATCGCGCCCACCACCCAGCTCCAGAGCACCAGCCGCGGCGTGCCAAGCTGCCCGGCCAAAAATCCGGTGGTTGTGAAAATCCCCGTTCCGATCATATTGGAAACCACCAGCGCGGTCGCGCTAACGATACCGAGTTGCGGCAGCAGGGAGGGCTTCGAGGACGCCACACTTCATTTTAAGTCGCGCCGTCCCGATGGGGCATCATGAGTGTATGGCCAACGAACATCGATACAAGATCACGACAACCTGGACCGGAAACCTCGGCACAGGCACCAGCAGCTATCGCGCCTATGGCCGGAATCATGAGCACACCGGCGCGGGTAAGTACGGCGCGCTGCTGGGTTCGGCGGATCCGCATTTTCGAGGCGATGCCGCGCGCTATAACCCGGAAGAACTCCTGGTTGCGGCGCTTTCGGCTTGTCACCTGCTCTCCTATCTTCATGTGTGCGCGGACCATGGCATTGTCGTGACGCAGTACCGCGATGAAGCAGAGGGTGAGATGGCCACGCACGCAGACGGCTCCGGCGAATTCACTCGCGTGGTTTTAAGACCGCACGTCACGATTTCGGATGCCGGCCGGCGCGCGGCGGCGGACGCACTGCACGCCCAGGCTCACAAGCTGTGCTTCATAGCGCGCAGCGTGAATTTTCCGGTAGAGCATGAAGCAGTAATCGAAGTAGGCGCAACAGCTTAGCAGGTTGGGATCGCGCCACGGGTTAAACTGAAAATAAAAGCACTAGAAACCACCCAAAAAATGACATACGACGTGATCGTCATCGGGAGCGGCCCCGGTGGATATTCGGCGGCGGTTCGGGCGGGCCAGTATGGCCTGAAAACCGCCATAATCGAAAAAGACCCCAAACTGGGAGGCACCTGCCTCCATGTAGGCTGCATTCCTACAAAGGCGTTCCTCCACGCCGCCGACGTGTGGGAGCGCTTTCTGCACCCGGAAGAGGACGGGATTCATTGCGATAATCCGCGCCTCGACTTTCCGCTGGTTCTGCAACGCAAGAACGGAATCGTCGCCAAACACGCCAAAGGCGTCGAATTTCTGATGAAGAAAAACAGGGTCGACTGGATCAAAGGCTATGGGCGTTTGGCTGGTCCGGGTAAGGTAGAAGTAACCACGCAAGATGGCGCGAAGCAGATGCTGGAAACGCGAAGCATCGTGCTGGCCACCGGCTCCGAAGCGCGCATGCTCCCTGGCCTAAAGCCCGATGCACGACGCATCTTAACCAATATCGAAATCCTGGATCTTCCTGAAATTCCGAAACACCTTGCCGTTCTCGGGGCGGGGGCGGTGGGCGTGGAGTTCGCGTCCTGCTTTTCGCGTTTCGGCAGCAAGGTCTCCATTTTCGAGATATTGCCGCGCATCGTGCCCATCGAGGACGAAGAGGTTTCGAAAGAACTCGCGCGTTTGTTCAAAAAGGGCGGCATTCGCGTTGAGACCGGCGCGCGAGCAAGCGACGTCAAGGTGTGCGATAAAGGCGTGTGCTTCCAAGTGGCGCTTGAAAACGGCAACACGGAAAATGTGGAAGCCGACGCGCTCCTGGTCGCGATTGGACGCAAGCCGAACACCGACAACATCGGACTGGAAGGCACCCGCGTGGAACTGGATCGAGGGTTCGTCAAAGTGGACCCGTACCAGCGCACCGCCGAGCCGGGCATTTATGCGATAGGAGATATCGTCGCCGGAACTCCGCAACTAGCGCATGTGGCGACGGCGGAAGGAATGGTCGCGATTGCCCATATCGCGGGCAAACCCGCGATTCCTGTAAACAAAAACCGGATCCCCAGCGCCACCTACACGGAGCCGGGCATCGGCAGCGTCGGGCTCACCGAGGCGCAGGCGCGCGCGCAAGGCCATAAGGTGAAGGTCGGCAAATTCCCGTTTATGGCGAATAGCAAAGCGTCGATCCTCGGACGGCACGACGGCTTCGTTAAGATCGTAGCTGATGAAAAGTACGGAGAGATTCTGGGCGTGCATATCATCGGCCCCGAAGCTTTCGAGCTGATCGGCGAAGGCGTTCTCGCGATGGAGTCCGAATCCACAGTGGATACGCTGATCCACACGATTCATGCGCACCCGACCATCTATGAAGCCATGGGTGAGGCGTTCAACGCCATGTACGGGCAGGCGATTAATGCGTGACGAATTCGTGGGGCGGGCTTCAGCCTGCGGCGGACTTGAGTCCGCCATTCAGGTTGGCGGGCTGAAGCCCGCCGCAGGCTCAAGCCTGCCCTACATTGAGCTTCATGATCTCGGCCGCATTCGATATGCCGAGGCGTTTGAAATCCAGCGCGATTTGGTCGAGCGCCGCAAGCGGGGTGAAATTCCCGATCAATTTCTCATCGTCGAGCATCCTCCCGTGGTGACCATGGGCCGCAACGGGCACAACGAAAATCTGCTCGCCGCGCCGGAGTTGCTGGCGCGGGCGGGCATTGAGTTCCATCAGACGGACCGCGGCGGCGACGTCACTTATCACGGTCCGGGCCAAGTCGTCGGGTACCCGATCTTCGATTTGCGAGAATGGAAACGCGACGTCGTAGCGTACATTCGCGCGCTCGAAGAGGTATTGATTCTAGCGCTCGGCGAGTTCGGCCTGCGTGGAAGCCGGTTGGAAGGCGCTACTGGCGTTTGGGTTTCGGCGCCGGGCGGCCCCGCCAAGATTGCCGCGATTGGCGTTCACATTAGCCGTTGGGTTACTTCGCATGGCTTTGCCCTGAACGTCGACCCGGATTTGAGTTATTTCCGGTACATCGTACCGTGCGGTTTGACGAAGCCTGTCACCTCGATGCGTGAAATGAGGTCGGGGGCGAAACGCGAGGCGGTTATAACGGCCCTGGGGCGAAGCTTCGGGCATGTGTTTGAGCGCACAGTCGCGCACGTTGCAACGTGTGCATCACTGGAGAAATTATGATCGATGTCGTTATGCCCCAAATGGGGGAAAGTATTGTCGAAGGAATGTTGACGAAGTGGTTGAAGCAGCCGGGCGAGCACGTTGAGCGCGATGAGCCGCTGTTTGAAATTTCAACCGACAAAGTGGATACGGAAATACCTTCGCCGAGTTCGGGCACGTTAGCGGAGGTAGTGGTCCAGGAGGGCCAGACCGTGGCGATCAACGCCGTGGTCGGCCGGATTCAGGACGGCATGGGGGCTGCCGCGGCTCCGAACGCCTCTGCGCCCGCGCGATCCGCGGCGCCCGCTCCTGCTCCTCCGGCAACTGCTCCGCCGCCCGCCGCTGCTCCGGCAACGGCAGCGGCTGCTCCGCCTCCACAACCTGCGGCAGCGCCCGCGGACGAAACTACGGGTCCGTTGTCGCCGCTGGTCCGCAAAATGGCGCGCGAAAACAATATCGATTTGAGCAAGGTTCGCGGAACCGGCGCCGGCGGCCGCATCACCAAGCACGATCTGGAAGCGTATATGGCTGCGCCATCCGCTCCGCAGGCCGCACCCGCGCCTCCGCGGGCGGCTGCTGCTCCCCCTTCACCGCCTCCGCCCGCCGCACGACCCGCGGAAGTCGCGACCATTCCGCAACCCGTAGAAGTGCCGCCGCCCGCGCGCGAAATCTCCCGCGAGCCGGTTCAAATGCCCGGCGCGGCGCCCGCGTTGCGCGTTGAGCCGATGAGCATCATGCGGCAGCGCATCGCCGAGCACATGGTGTTCAGCAAGCGAACCTCGGCGCACGTCACCACAGTACACAAAGTGGACATGACGAAAATCGCGAAGCTGCGCGATAAAATGAAGCGCGAATTCCAGGCGCAGTACGGCTTCGGCTTGACGTTTCTGCCGTTCGTTATGCGCGCGGCAACGGCGGCGCTGCGTCAGTATCCGATTGTGAATGCATCCATTGATGGCACGAATATCATCTATCACCGCGATATCAATGTCGGCATGGCGGTGGCGCTCGAAAACGGGCTGATCGTTCCCGTGATTCGCAATGCGGACGAAAAAAACATCGTCGGCTTACAACGCCATATTGTGGATCTTGCGGCACGCGCCCGCTCGCGGCAGCTTAAGCCCGAGGAAGTGCAAGGCGGAACGTTCTCGATCACGAATTTCGGCAGCTTCGGCAGTCTGTTCGCGACGCCGGTGATCAATCAGCCGCAAGTTGCCATTCTAGGCGTGGGCAGTGTGGTAAAGGAGCCGGTGGTGGTGGACGACGCGATCGCGATCCGCTCGACTTGCTATCTCGCTCTGACGTTCGATCATCGTTTAATCGACGGAGCGCTGGGGGATCAGTTCACCGGCAAGGTGAAATCGGTTCTGGAGGGCTGGGGCGAAGAGGTTTGAGGGAAAATTCAAAGTGCCGTTAGGCGCGTGCCGTCCCTCAAGAACCGCGTTCACCGCCGCACGCAATTGCGGCGCGATTTCCCGTTGAATCGCGGCTCTCGACGCGCACCCTGCTAGCCCGCATACAACCGTTTTTCGAAGCTTATATACTGAAACTGGAACGGTCCGACCACGCTAAACGTCGGAGAAACGAGACACTCGAATGCACAAAAGACTCGTCGCAGTATTGGCGCTCTTCGGCGCCGTTGCCTGGGGACAGAACACCGCTGCGCCGCAAACGGATCGCGCTTCTGCCTACTACTACTACACCGTCGCCCATATGTACGCCGACTTGGCGGGGCAGACCGGCAATCGCGAGTATGTCTCGAAAGCCATTGACAACTATAAATTGGCGATGAAGGCCGATCCGGCGGCTCCCGCCATCGGCGAGGAACTCTCCGACTTTTACATCCAGACCGGGCGCGCCCGCGAGGCGCAAAACGACGCCGAGGAGGCGCTGAAACAGAATCCGAACGATCTGAACGCGTTGCGGCTGCTGGCGAAAATCTACACAGGTCAAATTTCTTCCGGGCCCCAAAACCGCTTGGATGAAACCATGCTGCGGCGGGCCATTGAGGAATATCAGAAGATCGTTGCGCTGGCGCCCAAGGACATCGATTCCTGGGTGATGCTGGGCCGTCTACAGAAGATTGCGATGAATTCGGTGGAGTCGCGCAACGCCTACGAGAAAGCGATGGCGCTGGATCCCGATAGCGAAGACGCGCTGACCGGGCTGGCGCTGGTCTATTCGGACCTCGGGGACACCGAAAAAGCGACCGATCTGCTGAAAAAGCTCGCTGCTACGCATCCGTCTCAGCGGAGTTTGCAGGCGCTGGCCGGCTCCTACGAGCAAATGCATCAATACGGTCCGGCGGCCGATGCCCTGAATCAGGTCCTTAGCCTGAATCCTCCGAATGCCGGCGAAATCAAGAAGACGATGGCCGAGTATCAGCTCCGCGCCGAGCGCTACAAGGATGCTTTGCAAACCTACCAGGAACTAGTAGCCGAGGACCCGAACGACGCGCAATCATATCTGCGAATCTCTCAGATTTATCGTCAGCTAAAAGATTTTCCGAAAGCGCACGAAGCCGCCGATAAGGCCCGCGCGATCGATGCAACGAATCCGGAGGTCCGCTTGAACGACGTCTTCATTCTTCAAGCGGAGGGAAAGACGCCGGACGCCATCCAGACCCTTAAAGACCTCCTGGCTAGCATGCAGAAGCGGAATTACAACGCCGCTGAACGCCAAACCCGCGCGCAATTGCTGATGCAGCTTTCCGCGCTATATCGGGATGCGGATCAGACCGAGCTCGCGGTGGACGCATTGCGGCAGGCCGCCGAAGCGAATCCCGAACGCGCCACGGCCACGACCATCGCCATCGTTGAGACTTACCGCGAAGCGCATGAATTCGCAAAAGCACAACAGGAACTGGACGCGGCTCTGAAAAAATCGCCCGACGATCGCGATCTGCACGCGACCAGGGCAACGTTGCTGGCCGACATGGGGAAAACCGATCAAGCGGTGTCCGAGGCAAAGAAGCTGCTTGGAGGCAAAGAGGACCGCGAGGCGTACCTGACGCTGGCGTCGGTCTATGACAAGGCGAAGAAATTCGACGACATGGGCAAGGCGCTGGACCAAGCCGAAAAACTGGCGCAGACGGGCGATGACCGGCTTACGATTACGTTCCAGCGCGGCGCCATGTATGAGCGGATGAAGAAGGTCGATCTCGCCGAACAGCAATTCCGCAAAGTTTTGGAAATGGACCCGAACAATGCCGGCGCTTTGAACTATCTGGGCTACATGTTGGCCGACCGCAACCTTCGCCTTCAGGAAGCTTTGGATTACATTACGAAGGCCGTCGATAAAGAGCCGGAGAATGGCGCCTATATCGACAGCTTGGGGTGGATTTACTTCCGGCTCGGCAGGCTGGATGACGCGGAGAATCAGTTGCGTCGCGCGGTTCAGAAGACGCCGCACGATCCCACTGTGCACGATCATCTGGCGGAAGCGTTGATGCGCCAAGGCAAGGTACGTGAAGCGATGGCGCAGTGGCAGATTTCGCTAAAGGAATGGGAGACGGGCGCCCCGGCCGATCTTGACCCGGCCGAGGTCTCGAAAACCAAAAATAAGCTTGAGAGCGCCAGGGTGCGGTTGGCTCAGGAAACCGCGCCTGCGAAGAAGTAGCGTTTCGCATCAGGCGAATTTGCACCCGGTGATTGACGGCCGCCCATGCGAGCGGGCGGATCACTCGGCGCGTGGATTGTTAGAATAGTTTACAAAAAAAAGGAGTCGTCTCTAAATAGTCATGTTTCGCTTGCCTCTGCTCCCCGTTCTTGCAGTGTGCGCCGTGGCGGTTGCGTTCAGTTCCACGGCCGCGGCTCAAACGAAGGTCGGTGTCATCAACCTCGAAAAGGCCATGCTGGATACGGCCGAGATGAAGAAAGCCATGGTCGACCTGCCGCTGAAGTACAAGCCGAAGCAGGACCAGCTTGAAAAAATTCAGCGGGAGATGCAGGACCTTCAATCGCAATTGCAATCCGGCAAGCTTAGCCCCGCCGCCTCGGCCGATGCCGAAGCGCGCGGCCAGCAGCTTCAGCGCCAGGCGGACCGGCTGAATCAGGACCTTCAGGAAGAGGTCACCGCCGACCGTAACGACATATTGATGCGCGCGCAAACCCGCATGTACGAGGTGGTGAAAAAATTGGCGGACGAAAAAGGAATCGATGTGGTGGTTACTTCCGCCGCCGCGTTCTACTTCAAAACCGCGGTTGAAATCACCGCCGACGCCACTGTCGCGTACGATAAGGCTTACCCGCTGAAGTAAGTTCATGAGCGGGTTCCTGAACGCTTACGAAGATCAAGCCGAGCGGCAATATCGCCGCTCAGCGCTGCTGAAACGCGTGATTCTGGGTACGCTGCTGGTAGCGGTAATCGGCGCAACGGCCTACTACAGCCTGCGCACCCGTAGCCAGGAACATACCGTCAAACAGTTTCTGGACGATCTTCAGCATCAACGCTATCAACAGGCCTATGCGCTGTGGGGTTGCACCCAGGACACGCCGTGCAAGTACTACCCGCCGGATAAGTTCACCGAGGATTGGGGCCCCGGGAGCCGGTACGCCAACGCAGGCGCGTTTCAGATAGATCACGTGGACTATTGCGGCGATGGCGTGGTTTTCGACCTCACCTATCCGAATTCGGACGAACTCGGCCTATGGGTGCAGCGGTCTAACAACGTGCTCAGCTTTGCTCCCTGGCCGCGGTGCCCGGGCCGGCATTTACAGCTCCGGCAATTCTTCAAATCACTATTTAATCGCGACGCATCCGCGTAGTAAAACTGCCGTTCCGTCACTTTTTCAAATCGCTGTTCAATCGCGAAGCCTCTGTGTATTCCGGCGGATTCTGGTCCGAGCCGCTCCGAGGGCGCGATTCCCACAAAGGTGTTGGGTGCTAGGGACCTGCTACTGTGCACAAATGAACGTATAATTATGAATGTAGGCGAGAATCGTTGATGCATATAACTTTGAGGCCTGAAGTAGAAAAGGCTATTGAAAACGAGATCAAATCAGGGCGCTCAACTGGCCCGAGTGAATTTCTCGATAAAGCGATTTACCATTACCTGGTTGCGCGCGACCTCGGCGAGGAATACAGCCGGGAATTCATCGACGCAAAGATTGCTCGTGGATTGGCCCAAGTTGAAAGCGGCGAGATGATCGACGCTGATGAGTTCTTCGAACAACTTCGGCTTCGGGGAGAGGAACTCCGGCACCCGGGTTGAGGAAGCTCCGCCTAACGGTGGAAGCGGCTGCGGACCTCACCGAGATCTTCGACTATATTGCTGAGGACAGCATCGTTGCCGCCTAACGCGTCGCTACTGAAATTCACGCCGAGATGGATAAGCTGGCTCGCAGTCCGCGAATCGGCCACAGGCGGACGGACCTGACGAGCCGCGACGTGCTCTTCTGGCGAATACATTCGTATCTAATCATCTATCAGCCGAGCGATCCGATCAACGTGATTGCTGTCCTGCACGCGAGCCGGGATGTTGGGAATATCCTGAGGCAGCGCTGAACGTAAGCCTGCTTAAAGCGCTCCGCTACGTCTCCACGAAATCCACTACCTTCGCATCCCTCCACAGGCGCTCCAGATCGTAGTACGTCCGCGCCTTCTCCGAAAAGATGTGGATCAGGTAGTCGCCATAATCCATCAACACCCACTCCGCATTCTCATAGCCCTCGATGCTGTGGGCATGCTCGCCCAGTTTCTTCAGACGCAATTGCACTTCGTCGGCGATGGCCTGAATCTGGCGCGCGTTTGCTCCGCTGCAGATGACGAAGTAGTCGGCGAAAGAGGTGATATCTCGCAGGTCCAGGACGCGTATTTCCTTAGCCTGCTTGGAATCGGCGGCGTGCGCGGCGGCGAGCCACATGGGCTCGGGTTCTTGAAGTTTTTTCGCGCGCGCCAGCTTTATTTTAGCTCTCCTGCTCGTATCGTACTACAATCGGTCCATCATGTCCTCGCTTGAAGTGTTGCTGTCGTCGGATCGGATACAGGCCCGCATTCGTGAATTGGGAGCGCAGATCGATTCGGATTATCCACAGGGACCGGTGTATCTGGTCGGCATCTTGAAAGGCGCCTGCTTCTTCCTGTCGGACCTGGCGCGAGCGATGAACACCCCGGCGCGCCTGGAATTCGTGGGAATTTCAAGCTATGGCAAGGGGAAAAGCACTTCAGGCGAAGTGCGCTTGACGAAGGATCTCGACGTATCGGTTGAGGGCCAGGACGTGATCGTTGTGGAGGATATCGTCGACAGCGGCGTGACGCTCAGCTATTTGATGCAGGTGTTCCAGCAGCGGCGTCCGAAATCGTTGCGCATCGCCACGCTGCTGGATAAACCCGAGCGCCGCCAGCGCCCGGTGCACGTCGATTACGTCGGATTCAAGATCCCCGATGAGTTTGTGGTGGGGTTCGGCCTGGACTACGCGGAGGATTACCGGAACCTTAAGGATATCTGCATTCTGGCCGCCGCGTCCGCGTCCTCAGAAAACCGCGGCGCAACGGAGCCTGTCGCGGCCGCACAGGGCGGCTCCCCGGATTAACCGCTTTACCGCTCCGGCCCTGTGCCGCTCAGCGCCCGCCGCGAACTAGGCGCATCGCTTCTCCAAGCGCGTTAGATTCCCTGGCCGCGCCGCCGGTGGATCCCTCTTCCACCTTGTCGCCCTCGCCTGGGGCAAGGAACAGATTCGCTTCCAGGCCATGCTGTCGCGTATAGAGATCCCAATAGCGCCCGCCCAACGCATAAAGCTGCTCGTGCGTGCCGCGCTCGACGATGCGGCCGTTTTCGACAACCAGAATCTGATCGGCGCGCCGGATCGTCGAAAGACGATGGGCGATGACGAAGGTGGTGCGGCCCGCCATCAGGTACTTTAGGCCTTCCTGAATCAACGCCTCGGATTCAGAGTCCAGGCTGGAGGTGGCTTCGTCGAGGATCAGAATGCGCGGATCGGCAAGAATGGCGCGCGCGATGGAGACGCGCTGCCGCTGGCCGCCGGAAAGCTTTACTCCGCGCTCGCCAACAATCGTGTCGTACTTCTTCTCAAACGTTTCGGCAAATTCGTCCACGCGGGCGATGCGGCAAGCTTCAAGGATCTGCTCTTTCGTCGCGCCCGGCCGGGCAAAGGCAATGTTTTCCTCGATGGTTCCGTCGAAGAGAAAAGTATCCTGGAGCACCACGCCCAACTGCGTCCGATAGGAATCCAACCGCACAGTCGAAAGATCGAATCCATCGACGGTGATCAGTCCCTCGCCGGGCGTGTGAAATGCCGCGACCAGACTGATAATCGTCGATTTTCCCGAACCCGACGGGCCCACCAGCGCCGTCACCGTCCCGGGAGCGGCGCGGAAGCTGACATCGAACAAGACCTGTTTGCCTTGTTCATAGGAAAAGCCGACGTGCGAGAAATCCACTTCGCCCCTAATCGAACCGAGCTGCACCGTTCGCCCTTGATCTAGGTCTTCCCGCCGCTCCCGCAAAACCTCGCGCGTGCGCTCCAGGCCGGCAAAAGCTTCGCTCAATTGCGTCCCGATTCCCACTACCTGGAACACCGGAGCCGTAAGGAAAGTGAGGTATGCGACGAACATCATCAGATCCCCGAGCGTCATGCGGCCGGCATAGATTTCGCGCGTGCCTATGTAGGAGACAACCGCGCCGACGATTCCGATGAGAACGGTGGCCGAAAGACTCATCAGCGAAACCGCGGTAAGAGATCGAATCACGTTATCGAGCAAACGTTTCACGCCGCCCGCAAAGACTTCGGCTTCGCGCTCCTCCGCATGATATCCCTTAACCACCCGTACGCCGCCGAGAGATTCCGTCAACCGGCCGGTTACCTCGGCATTAATTTTGCCCCGCTCGCGAAAGATCGGCCGGATGTTCTTAAACGCGCTCCTGAGCGCAAACGAGAACGCAATGACGAAAAGCGCCGTAATGCTGGTCATTACGGGGCTGATTCGCATCAGCAATACGAGCGCAATCAAAGCGGTGAGGATGCCGCCCACGAAATCGACCAACCCGGTGCCTAGCAGATTGCGGATGCCCTCGACATCGCTCATGATGCGCGCCACCAGAACGCCGCTCTTGTTTGCGTCGTAGTAGGAGACCGGGAGCATTCCGATATGGCGCTGGACTTTTTGACGCAACTCCGCAATAAGCCTCTGGGCGGCTTTCGAAAGCAGTTGCGTCAGAGAAAAGGAAGTCACACCCTGCACGAGCGTTGCGGCGAGGACGGCGCCGACCAGCGGCATCAACAACTGCGCCTGATGCTTGCCGATGACATTGTCGATGAGATACTTCGTCGAAGTCGGTAAGACCAGCCCGCAAACGCGGTTGATCACCATCAACACGAACCCGAGCGCAAAGATTTTGCGCCGGGGCAGGACCATTTCGCGGAGATCGGGCCACAGCTCGCGTAATCGTTCGGAACTGGGACGTTTGGGCGCTTTGGAGGTATCCTGCGCCCGCGCAGGACCGGCGCGCCGATCGCCATGTCCCAAGCCTGCCATTCCCGGCGCCATTGCTTTCAGTGTAGCCTGCGATAAATGGCCTCTCTATTTATCGGAACTTCGGGATTCGCGTATCCGTCCTGGAAGCCGGACTTTTACCCGCCCAAAGTGCCTCAAAAAGACTTCCTGAAGTACTATGCGACCCGGCTGAACGCGGTCGAAATCAATTACACGTTCCGCCGCCTCCCTTCGGCATCGACGCTCGAAAGCTGGGTCGCGGCGACGCCTGAGGGATTTGTATTCGCGCTGAAGGCGCATATGCGGATCACTCACATGCTGCGGCTGAAGGAATCCGAATTCACGGACGTATTCTTTCGAGCGATCGACCCGTTGCGCACAACGCGCCGCCTGGGACCGGTCTTGTTCCAATTGCCTCCGAATTTCAACGCCGATATCCCGACGCTGGCCGCATTTCTCGAGAAGCTCCCGCAAGACGTGCGCTGCGCCTTCGAGTTCCGCAACAAAACCTGGCTCGTGGATGAAGTCTACAGGCTTCTCGAAAAACATGGCGCCTCGTTATGCCTGGCGGAATCCGACAAGCTGGAAATCCCGCATGTGCTGACGGCTGGATTCGTCCACGCCCGCCTGCGCAAACCCGAATATTCGGACTCCGATCTCGCGCAAATCGGCGAACGCGTGCGCGGTTTGCTCGAAGGCGGCCGCGATGTTTACGCGTTTTTCAAGCATGAGGAGACCGCGGCGGGGGCGTTGTACGCGGAGAGGATTCTTAAACAATTTCGAGCGACATCCGGGGCGGCAGCCACGCGCAAAGACGGGAAATAGGCAGCGGACGCGCATTTTCTGTAACATCTAATGGAGGCTTTATGAGACCATTCACCTTCACTTGGCTCGTTTTCATCGCCGCAATCGCCGCCCTTGCCCAGCCGCCCGCGGGCCGTGGTGGCAGAGGGCCCGCGCCTCAACCGCCGCCACTGTTTTTCAAGGAAACCTGGAAAGACTTTTCCGGCAATGTGCCGGTAACTCAGGACTTCGTGTTGAACCCAGACCTGAAATTACATATGTATGGCCAAGGCAAAGAAGATTTTCATATCACGAACGAGGGTAATGTTCCTCATATCTGGAACGGACTCTGCGAGTCGTCTTGCGCGCTCACACTGAGTCATAAAGACAGTTATGTGGATCTGACCGGCAAGGCGAAAATTCGCTGGTATGCGAAGACTTCCGGCTTTCACGAAATCCGTCCGGTTTTGAAGCTCGCCGATGGAACGTGGCTCATCGGCGACCATTTCGATGCAAATACCTTCGATTACCATGAGAGCGAATTTTATTTGGCCGAAGTTCGATGGCTCAAGCTCGATATGCCTAAAGTGCAGACCAAGGGCAATCTGCTGGACAAAGTCGATCTGAGCAAAGTCGATGAGATCGGTTTTGCGGATTTGACGCCAGGTAGCGGCCACGGCACCGGCGGCTACTCGGACGTCGCCTGGATTGAGGTTTACGGAAAGCCTGTAAAGCGCGACGCACCCAATCCGTCGAATTAGAGCGCAGCGCAGCCGGGTACTGCCTGAACAGTGATTTGGCGCCGCCTACTCCATCGCCCGCAGACCGTTTGGCTTCGCAAAGCCGTTTTTCAAATCCACCTTTGGACCGGTCTCGCGATCGCCGTCTACGTATGCGTCATCAGCATATCCGGCAGCGCAATCGTTTTCCGTAAAGATCTCCAGGCGAGCCGGCTGGAGCAGCGGCTCATCACGGCAGAAACTGGCCAGGCGTTGAGCCGCGAACAAGAGGCGCCGTCCGCCATCGATCACGCTCTGGGCTGGCTTACGAATCTTCACGACAACTTGCTGTTTGGATGGAGGGGGCGCACTATCAACGGCATAGGATCGGCGCTCGTTACGTTGCTCGCGCTCACGGGAGCCGTGGTCTGGTGGCCGGGTGTGAAGAATTGGCGCCGCTCCATGACGATTCAGAGAAACACGCGTTTTGCGCGATTTAACTGGGACCTGCATAGCTCCGCCGGGTTCTGGTGCGTCGCATTTGTCTTAATTTGGGGGATATCGGGTGTGGTGTTTTGCTTTCCCGGCATTCTCGATTCGCTTCTGAACGTGCATGTCCGCTACTGGGTTACCCGCCTGCACTTCGGCCGATTCAATCCAGTCACGAAGGTGGTTTGGACGATCCTGGGCCTTTCCCCAGCCGTGCTCGCCGTCACCGGGGTAATCATGTGGTGGAACCGCGTGCTTAGCAAAACGCTCGCGCGCCCGCATCCCACGCCGCGGGGCCGTGCCGCCGGCGTAGCGGTCAGAGCCATGCAATGCGACAATGAGACCAAGGTCCAAAAATGAAATTTCTTGCGTGCTCTCTCTTGTGCCTTACAGCGCTTGCGCAGTCGCGCCCGCCGGCTCCGAAAGCGCCCACTGTGGACAAGGCTAAGCTCGAGGCTTATCTGCGCTATCTCGAGCTTTGGGTGCCGGACGTGAGCGTCAAGCTGGACGACCCGAAGCCGATGACCGGCATGCCTGGATTCAACACCGTGGTCGCGCACCTTTCTTACAAGGCGGCTACGCTGGATCTGACCTATTACGTTTCGGACGACGGCACAAAGGTCTTCAAGGGCGACGTTTACGACCTCGCCAAGAGCCCGTTCCAAAAGGCCCTGGACACGCTGAAAACAGAGGGGCAACCTAACTACAACGGCGATGATAAATCGCCGGTGAAGCTTCTGGTATTCGGCGACTTTGAGTGCCCCTATTGCAAGGCGGAAGCGAGCACTCTGCGCCAGCAGATTCCCGCGGCCTTCCCCGGCAAGGTCCGCGTCTATTTCATGGATTTTCCGCTGGATTCGATCCATCCTTGGGCCCGGCCGGCCTCGATCGCCGGGCGCTGTGTTCTCCGTCAAAGCTCGGATGTGTTTTGGAAGTACCACGATTGGATTTACGATCAGCAGACTGAAATCAAGCCCGACAACTTCAACGCCAAGCTGATGGAATGGGCGGGCAAGAACGGCGTGGACTCGGTGCAACTCGGCCGCTGCGTGGATAGCAAAGCCACTGAAGCGGAAGTCAATCGCACGCAGCAGATGGGGCAATCGATCGGTGTCGACGCCACCCCGACGCTGTTCCTGAACGGCCGCAAGCTGGTGGATCAAATGGCGCAATGGCCCACACTGCAACAATTAATCACGCTCGAAATCGACCATCAAGGCAAAGCGGCCCAGGAGGCAGAGAAGTGCTGCACCGTCGAAATCCCGACCATCGGCAAGTAGGAAAGGCCCGGTGGGTTGCACAGCAGGCTAGGAGTTGCTGGGACCGGCCGGCCAGCGCGATTGGCAATCGCGCGCAGGATGGCATCCTGCCCCACATGCTTTCAGCCTGGTTGTTCGCCGCGGCGCTTGGATTTGCGGCCGCGCCGCCCGCGCCGATTGCCTCGCAAAATTATCTTGCCGAAGTTGGTTACCTCGCCTCTCCCGCGCTGAAAGGCCGCTATACCGGGTCACCGGAGCTCGAGACCGCCGCGAACTATATCGCAAATCAGTTCAAATCGTTCGGCATCAAGCCCGCCGATGGGAAAGCCTATTTGCAGCCCTTCAACGTCACCATCAACGCCCGCCTCGGGCCCGATAACCACTTGAAGATCGAAGACTCCGGAAAAAGGGCGGATCTGGCGCTGGGCCGCGATTACTCGCCGGTCAGCTTTTCCTCCTCCGGAAAGCTCGCGAGCGAAGTGGTCTTTGCCGGCTACGGCATAACCGCCACGGATCTGCACTACGACGATTATGCCGGTATCGATGTCCGCGACAAGATCGTCCTGATTCTCCGCCACGAGCCGCAGGAATCGGACGACAAGAGCGTCTTCAACGGCAAGGAACTCACCAGCCACTCTGTGTTCGCCATGAAGGCTTCGAACGCCAAGCAACATGGCGCGCGCGGCGTGATCTTGGTGAACGATATGGCGGCGCATGCCGGCGATTCCGACAAACTCATCCCGTTCGGACGCGCCGAGGGGCCGAACGACGCCGGGATCTTCTTCATTCAGGTGAAGTACTCGGACGCCGCCGCATGGATCAAAGCCGAAGGGCGCGATCTGCGCGAGCTCGAAACCGGAATTGACAAGGATTTACAGCCGCGATCGTTCACGCTCAGCCATCTGAAACTCGATCTGTACGTAGATATCAAGCACGATACGAAAACGGTCCACAACGTCGCCGCATATATGCCCGGCGAAACCGGCGAATACGTGGTCGTCGGGGCGCATTACGATCATCTTGGGCTGGGGGATGAGCACTCGCTTGCTCCGTCGCAAATCGGCAAGATCCATCCCGGAGCGGATGACAATGCGTCCGGCACCGCGGGCGTTATTGAGCTGGCCCGCTGGTTCTCCCAGCAGCCGCAACAAAAACGCGGCATTTTGTTTATGACGTACGCAGGCGAAGAGGAAGGACTGCTCGGAAGCCAGTATTACGTGAATCACCCCATCCTGCCCCTCAACGATGCCGTCGCCATGATCAATATGGACATGATCGGCCGGATTCGCGACGGCAAGGTTTACGTGAACGGCACTGGGACAGGCTCAACCCTGGGCAAGCTCATTGAGGACGTAAAACCGCCCGAGGGATTGCATCTGGATCTTTCGGAAAAGCTCGGCTATGGCGGCAGCGACCACATGGAGTTCACACTGAAGCAGGTGCCGGTGCTGTTTTTCTTCTCCGGCCTGCACGCCGATTATCACAAGCCAAGCGACACGGCCGATAAGATCGACGGTCCGGACGCGGTAAAGCTGCTCGGCTATGTGGGAGAAGTAGTCACGAGATTGGCGAACGACCCAGGGCGTCCGCAATTTGTGCGCCTGGCCGAGCAAGAGACCTCGAGCGCGACCGGCGGCAGCGGCGGGTCCGGGTACGGGCCGAATTTCGGAAGCATTCCCGATTTCGACGAGCCGCCCAAAGGCGTCCGTTTCGCGGATGTTCGCGATGGCACACCCGCGGCTAAGGCGGGTCTCAAGGCGGGAGATATCTTAATCGAATTCGATGGAAAGGACATCGGAAACCTCTACGATTTCACTTATGCTCTGCGTGCACACAAGCCCGGCGATCTGGTGACGGTGAAAGTATTACGAGGGTCCCAGACGATTGAAGCTAAAGTACTGCTCACCGAGCGCCGATAAGGTGGCATACTGTGGCTATAGCCACAGAGCATGAGTTCTCGTACGTTACCACCGCTAATTCTGCACCCTTTCGCCACTTGCGGAGGGCCTGACAAACTCGTTGAAAGCTCGCGCGCGAGCTTGATGCTGCAGGGCTTGCTGCCTTGCGGCGACCGCACCACGGAAGATCTGGACCGCACCCTGCTTGAGGGCCGTTATTCGGAAATCCTGATGCTCTATTATGTCGGCAAGGACTTGCTGCGTTGGATCGATCAGTGCATGGAATGCGTCGAACGCGATCCTGAGTTGCGAAACCGCGACATTCGCCAACAGAGCTTTGCAGAGTTGCTGGTAAACCACTCCCCGGAACCTGTCCGGGTGAAACTGCGGCGCTGGGGAGTTGCGGATTATCGCTCGATCTTTATCCGTGCGCTCGGCTTGAACGTGCTGTTTGCGGAAGCACCGGAACGTTCTTCTCTTTCCGCCGACTTTATCCGTACGTATTACCGCTACGCCGATCAGATTTTCGCCTGCCGCCAGTCGTTGTCTCCGTTCACTCGCATTGAAAAGCTCGGATTCAGTTTCGAGATCTACGCCTCCGGCGAATACTCGCGTATGCTGGAGCGCGAGTGGGCGGAAGCGGAAGCCCGGTAATTGTTAAGATACAGGGATGCTGCAAACCAAGTGGGGCAGGATGCCGCGGTTTCGAGCCGCGTTGCCGGGGCTGTTGGCGTTCTTCGCGGCTTTCGCTGTCTCTAGTCTGTGGAGCGTCCGCGCTCAGCAAAATTCGAATTTCACCGGCACGGTCACGCGTGTCGAAGAAGGCTCGGAGGGTAACATCGCCCATTTCCGCTTCGCCCCAGGCGCGCGAACAAAATGGCACAGCCATGAGCGCGGTCAAATCATCCTGGTCGAGCAAGGCGTGGCGCGCACTCAAGTCAAGGGCGGTCCCGTAGTCGAGCTGCACGCGGGCGACACCATCTACGCTCCCCCGGGCGTAGTCCACTGGCACGGCGCAGCGCCCGATAAAGAATGCATTCAGTACAACGTGACCCGCGGAATGGTCACCTGGTTCGACGAGGTCCCCGAAAAGGACTACACCGCCGCTCCTAAAAAATGACAGCGTTTGCTTCGCGCGCAAAATTTCAAAACGTGATTTTGGCCGCGAATTGCAGCACGCGCGGGTTTAGCGCGGTCGTAATCTGACCAAATGTTGAAGTGGCGCTCAGGAGTGTACCAGGATTGCCTCTGAGATAAAAGTTCGGCAGATTGAACGCCTCGGCTCGAATTTCCATCCTTATCTGCTCCCGGATCGGAAACACCCGAGCCAGACCTGCATCGATTTCGAACATACCGGGGCCATAAACTGCGTACGTGCCCATATTGCCTAATGTCCCCAGCGCGGGCTGCTGAAACGCCGCTGGGTTGAGGTAATTCAGGAATCCGCCCGCGTACACGTCGGGCAAGGTTTGATTAGGCCGCTGGGTTGCCGTGTTGTCCGCAAGATTACGATCCACTCCCGTTGTGATCGTTAGCGCCTGACCCGTGATGTACCGGAAAATCGGCGAGATCCTCCAGTCGGAAACCGCCATTCGAACAAAACGTTGCTCAAAACGCGGGATCTGATACGAGGCCGACAGATTGAAATTCTGGCGCCGGTCGAAGGCGCAGTTGCCGCGATCGAACCGGCGATTCGTGGGGACTTGGTAACCGGTGCCGGGATTGGGCGTCGTAAAACCTTGGCTGTAATCGCCGATGCAGCGGGACCAGGTGTAATTTCCGCTGATCGTCAGGCCGCGGGCATACCGGTGCTGGACGCCAAGGATCAAGCCGTTATAACTTTGCGTTCCGCCAGGATCGAAGACATCTACATAGCCGAGTAAAGACGCAGCGGTTGGATTAATCAAGCTGAGTTGGCGTCGTTGATTGTAATTGGCGGTGGTCGAGCAGGTTGGATATGTCACGCCGCCGAGAGTGCACGCGCCCAAGCCCAAAAACACGGGCTGATTTTCCTGCGTCGAAGTCCACAAATGCTCCGTCTCGTTTCCAACGTAGTTTGCCGATACCAGCCAGTTCTGGGAAATCTGCCGTTGAATACTCAAGTTCCAGGAGTGCATCCGGGTCGACGGCATATCGTAGGACGACAGCGTTATGTACGGAGCGTAGGGCGTGAACAGATTATGGCTGTAAATTGGATACGGATTTCCGCCAGGCTGCCCTGCCCAAGGATCGCGGAAGCCTCCAGCGGGAAAGTTCAGCTTAATCTCATCGCCAAAAGGCGGAGCGACCGTCGTATTGAAATAAAACTGTCCATTTACGAAGTCATAGAACAAACCATAGGCGGCACGGATGGATGTCTTGCTGTCACCGAATGGATCCCAAGCCAATCCCACCCGCGGCCCGAAATTCTTGAATTGCATGTTGTGGCCGGATTTATCGGGAAAACCGGGGTCGCCCGGGAAATATAGGCCGGGAGGCGCATTCGGATAGGTCTGGCTCACGACGCCTTGCGTGAACCGCTGAAGGCTGAAGTTATAGATCGCGCCGTTGGTAATGATTTGCGGGAAGAACGGCTCCCAACGAAGGCCCAGATTAATCGTTAGCCGCTTCATCGCTTTCCAGGTGTCCTGCGCGTAGAGGCCCAAATACCATTGGCGGTCGAACACCGTATTGGGCGTGGCCTGGTCCAGGAGCGCCAGTTTCCCCAGCATGAAGTCGCCCAAGCCCGCGCCGGTCTGCGATCCGTCGAATGAAAAGTTCGGCGACGATCGAACGTTGGCGTAGGAGGCCGAGTTCCAGAGCGAAGTATTGCCGCCGAACGAGAACTGATGCGAGCCTTTCACCATGCTCAGCTCGTTCCCCAATTCCCAAAGCGTTGTATGGAAGATGGAATTGACCTCGATGCCGCTGCCCGTGCTAAATCCTCCGGTGATCGCCAGAATAAAGAAGTCGGGAACGTAGTTGTATACGTTGATTCCGACATCGTTGGCGCCGAAAAACGGCGCATTCGTGCGATGAATTGCGGTCCGGTTCATTGCCAGATGGAAGGAATTAACGGTGGTAGGACTGATCAAATGAGTGTCCCCTACCGTTACAGTTTGCGCCAGGTTATCGCGGCCGCCGGTGGTGGTGTTGAGCACGTTCTTCAATAATTCGTATGGTGGCGTTTGCTCCAGCGTGGTCGCTATATAGCGGCCGAATAATGCGTTCTTGGCGGTGATTTGATAATCGACTTTGCCCAAAACCTGATATTCGTTCTGGTGGATGGGCGAAATAAAGCTGACCTTGCCGCATGGGTCGTTGGTCTGCGGCAAATAGGTGAGGATCTTCAGTGACGCGGGGTCATAAAGCGCCGGCGAAATCTTGTTGCCGACGAATGGAGATTTGAGCGTAAGCGGAACAACCTGGCATTGCGTCGATGCGAACGTCGTCCAGTCGCCTGCAAGCATCTGCGCGGTCGGGACGAAGGCGAAAGACGAGGCTGGGTTCTGGCGCGTAACGGTTTCCTGAAAACCGGTGAAGAAGAATAATTTGTTCTTTAGGATCGGACCTCCGAGCGTGCCGCCGAACTGATTCCGCTTCAATCCGTCGGTGAGCCTTTTGCCGTCAGGCCCCTTCGCCGTGTTTGGCGCCGGGTTGGTTGCATTAAAGATGTTGTTGCGGATGAACTCAAACACATCGCCATGGAAGGCGTTCGTTCCGGACTTCGTGACCGCGTTGACGGTTGCTCCGGAGTGAATCCCGTTCTCCGCCATTAAGGCGCTGGTTTCGAGCTTGAACTCCTGGAGCGCATCAGGGAAGGGAAGAGGCAGGTTTAAATTGTCGAAAGGATTATTGTGTAGGGAGCCGTCCAGCACGTAAGTAACGCCCGAGGTCTGCCCGCCCGCAACGGAATAGCCTTGCCCGCCGAGGACGCCCTGGAAACTGCGGCTGGAAGCGTTAAACGCCGGTCCCGGCGCGACGGCGGCTCCGGCAAGCTGGATCAAATCGGAAGGGTTCCGCCCGTTTAACGGCAGATCCAGAATGCGCTGATTTTCCATGATGCTGCTGACGCCGGAGTTTTGGGTCTCCACCAGCGCGGCATTCGCCTCCACTTGCACCTGTTCGCTAAGCGAGCCGACCTTCATCGGCACATCGACAGTCGGGCTGTCGGCGACCGCGAGCACGATTCCGGTCTGCGCGTACTTCGAAAAGCCTTCCTTGGTGACCTCAAGCGTATATGGCCCGATGGCGAGGTTCGAAAGCACGTAACCGCCATCCGCACCCGTGGTGGTGCTTCGCGAAACGCCGGTTTCGGTCTGGGTAGCCTTGACCTCGGCGCCCGGCACCGCGCCACCCGAGGCGTCCCGAACTGTTCCTTGAATTTGCGCCGTTGATTGAGCCCAGGCAAGACCGGCGCTGACGAGAAGAACAACCGCGAAACAGCGGAAGAATCGCATTTTCCCCCTTGACCATTCGACTGCGAGGCCGCGATGGCGGAACTCGCGACCACAACTGTTCAGGGATGCTATCGCGATTGGGTATAAGTGTCAATAGGCTCGAACAACATGGGCTCGAACAATCCAACGGAACGGGGTTTCAGCCTCGGCGCGCGGCGGGTGCTGAAGCACCCGTTGCAGGCTCAAGCCTGCTCCACCTTCCCCACTAGACAATTGGCGTACCCCGTCGTATGCTGTTTGACATAATGATGATCGCCTGATGCGACGCAGCAGGCGATCGACGAAAGGAGCCTCCGGGCTCGGTTATGAGGGCTTGGTGCAGGACAGCCCTACTCGGGTTACTCGCCGCCGGACTCGCAGCGGGGCAGACGTGCGTCGTTGAGGGCGTTCGCGTTCAGGTCCGGGATTCTAGCGGCATGCCTGTTGCGGGCGTCGAAATTCGGCTGGCCCAAGATTCGGCGGCGGCCTCCATCCGAAATACCGACAGCAACGGCAACGCCGAATTTCCGAATCTCGCGTGCGGAAGTTGGTCGATCGACGCCGCGAAACAAGGCTTTCATGAGGTCGCCAACAACGCCCTTCAGATCACAGCGGCGAGCACCTTAATCGAACTCACGCTAATTCCTTCAGTGGTGCATGACACCGCGGAAGTCCACGAGACGATATCGCCGCTCGAAGCAGGATCGTCGCATTCCATCGATCTTCCGCCACGGGATGTCCGCGAACTCCCATTCCGGCCCGCGATTGTCGCCGAAACGCTTCCGCTGGCCCCTGGAATTACTCGTGCCCCGGGCGGAGGTCTGAACATCGATGCCGCCGGTGAGCACCGCGGAGCCTTGGTCGTGAACCAGGCCGACGTCACCGACCCCGCTACGGGAACGTTCGGTCAAACAGTCCCCATCGACAGCGTGGATACTGTTGCGGTGCTGAACACGCCCTTCCTTCCGCAGTACGGAAGTTTCACCACCGGCGTGGTCGCTGTGGAAACGCGGCGCGGCGGCAACATGTGGCATTCCGAGCTGAACGATCCTTTTCCCGACTTTCGCGTCCGTAGCTGGCATCTTCGCGGTCTTCGGAACGAGACACCCCGCAGCGCCTTCAGCGGCCCGGTGCTTAAGGATCGGCTGTTCGTAATGGAGGCGATTCAGTACGCATTTAATAAGGACTCCAGCCGCACGCTGCCTTGGCCATACAACGAATCCAAGCAGGAGTACATCAACTCGCTCACGCAATTCGATTACATTGTTTCGAAAACTCAAGTACTCACCGGATCATTTCAGTTCGCGCAACAGCACACAAACTTCATCCATCCCGACTATTTCAATCCCCAACCGGTTACGCCGAATTACGCGCAGCACAATTATGTGGGCATCGTCCGCGATGAGTTAGCGATCGGCGAAGGGACGTTGTCCAGCGTGCTTTCCATTCAGCGCTTCGATGCGCGGGTTGGGTCGCAGGGGCCGCTGGATATGATCCTCACGCCGCTCGGAAACAGCGGAAATTACTTTAGCAATCAAAACCGCGATGCAGGGCGGACCGAATTGCTCGAAGCCTGGTCGCCGGGCCAGTTGCATGGCGCGGGCATTCACACGTTCAAATTCGGTATTTCGGCGATGCAGTTAACGAACACCGGCCTAACCACCGCACGATCCATCGATATTCTCGATTCCGCCGGTCTGCTGCTGCGCCGCTTCGAATTTTCCGACGCCACGCGTTACCGCATACACGATTTGGCCACGTCGTTGTTTGCGCAGGATCAATGGATCCTCACGCCCCGGGTGGCCGTAGATATCGGCGGAAGAATCGACGGCCAGAGCATTTCCAGCAGCGTCCGTATCTCGCCGCGCGCGGGCTTCGCGTGGACTCCGTTCTCCAACGGACGCACGGTGATGCGCGCCGGCTATGGGATGTTCTTCGACCGCGTCCCTTTAAGCGTTTACACCTTCGGACATTTGCCCCAGCGGACGATGATCGATTACGCGCCGGATGGCAGCGTGGTGGACGTGATCACTCCGCCGAACGTACTCGGCGGCTCGCCTCCGGCGGGGATTTTGGTGCACAACCAGCATGTCGCTGGCAGCTTCGCGCCGCGCAGCGCCACCTGGAACGCACAGCTCGAACATCGCGTTTCGCGCATGCTTCAGCTCCGCGCGGCCATCACGAATAACCGGTCGGCGGGGTTGGTGGTCCTAGATCCTCAGCTCGAAACCAACCAGCGTTACATGCTCGCGGGCGGAGGGCGTTCGCTCTACCGGCAAATAGAACTCATGGCGCGATTTCAATGGAAGAAAGGCCAGCAGCTTTTTGTCTCGTATGTTCGCAGCCGGGCCCAAGGCGACCTGAACGAGTTCAGCGGTTTCCTGGGAAATTTTCCACTTCCCCTGATCCGCCCCAACCTCTATGCCCACCTTCCCGGCGAGCTTCCGAACCGGTTGCTGGCCTGGGGGCGAGTGAACCTCCCCTGGGCCATGCAAGTGTTGCCGATGGCGGAGTTCCGCTCTGGCCAGCGCTACGCCAGCGTGGACGCGCTGGGAGATTATGTGGGAACGCCGTATAGCAGGCGCTACCCCGACGTGTTTTCCGCGGACGCGCGCGTTTCAAAGGATGTGAAGATCAACACCAAATACACCGCGCGTTTTTCGGTCACCGGTTTCAATCTGACAAATCACTTCAACGCCCTCGCCGTTCACGCCAATATAGAAGATCCGCAATACGGCATCTTTTTCGGGAATTATCACCGCCGATACCGCGGCGACTTTGAAGTGATGTTTTAGAACACGTTGGGTGGCGAGCTCTAGCCGAGCTCTAGCTGCGACCGCTCCAAAAACGCGCAGCATGGGCGTGTAATTAGAGTTTATCCCGTTGGCACCGCAGAAAACTCCTCCGCTGGATTTCCACCCTTGAGGAACTATCTCCACTCTTTTTCAAATAGTACGGCCAGGCAAATCCACCATCTTATTGTCAAAGATTTGCTCCGAATTTGTACTTGATCTCGTTTAATCAATACGGTGATACTGCTTGACAATGCGCAAATCCTTTGTCAGTGTAATTAGCCTGATCGGAGTCCTAGGAGTACCATTACGCGCTCAAAATCAAGGCGTTATCAGTCCCCAGCGTGTATCGCCAGCCATGGCGTATCACCGCGTTTGGGCGGTTACGCCATTGACGTCCGCGGGAAAGCCGGGCGATTCGGCGCGACCGATGTTCGTCCCGGCTCCGGCCGCAGCTGCCGGAAGCGGCGCCATGACACCCGGCGCGCACTCGGGTCTTATCGGTTTCAGATGCAGCTGAGCGATGACGGGAAGAGCGCCTTAGTGGAATACGTCTTTGCAAGCCCGGCGGCGTTCC